>JAPSLC010000046.1 GCA_031181345.1 Cupriavidus sp.
ATTCGGGTCTCCTTGGCAGATTTCGAGGGAGCATCCCACTGTGGCACATTGACAGGCGGTCATAGGCACGAGATTGCAGTAGCGACCGCGTAGTCCTGGTAGGCGGGAGGCGACCATTCCATCTATTTATCCAGAAGGTGACATTTCTATTCATGCCTAACATCCGTGTCGCCGATAATGTTTGTTATGTTAAATTCAGGAACAACGTGAAAGGCGCGGCTTATAACCGGAGCCTTTCGGGATGTATCCCTTGCCGGGCCACGAAATCGCCAGTCGTCCCGCACCGCCCTATCTCCGATTCACATACTGCTCGGTCACCTCGCATTGGGCCCCGTGCGATAAAAAAGGAGCCGAAGCTCCCATTGGTGAATTCCCAAGTCGATTTGCGGACAAAATACGCGTTTTGAAGAATGCTCTACCGATGAATATCCGACGCGGCCTTGAATGCGAGGCGCCCTTGCTCACGGAAATTGCCAATCAAGCCAAGGCGCACTGGCCATATACCGAGGCCCAGCTTGAAGCGTGGCGTGAGGATTTGACAGTCACGGGCTCGTACGTCGCGCAATCGTTCACCTACGTTGCGGAAGTCGATGGATCGATCGCCGGATTCCATTCGTTATTTCCAGCGGACTCAGTGTCCGCATGGGCGCTCGAGCATCTGTGGGTTGCACCGGACTTCATGCGACGTGGTGTCGGGCGGGCTCTTCTGCGGCATGCGGCGGCCCTCGCCGCGGATCACGGGGTGACGCACCTGACCATCGATGCGGAGCCGTATGCCGAATCCTTCTATATCGCATGCGGGGCGCAACGCGTCGGCGTCGTCGCGGCTCCATTGGACGGAGAACCATTGCGCCAGCGGCCGCAGATGCTACTGGCGACGTCGGGTGGCGTTCGCCGGCAACGGCGTCTGTAAGAACGCCGAGCGAGCGTGGCCGGCGGTTCGACGGACGTCGGGACCTCCTTTCGACGTCCCAGTACGGCGTCCCAATACGGCCCCTTGAATACATGACACTCATCATCTATGATGCAGTCCATTGACTTGGCCTTGAGGGCACCATGCCGCGATCCTCCCGGGAAAAAGCCGGCCAGAACCGCGAAGCGATCGAGCAAGCGTCGTCGCGCCTGTTCCGCGAGCGCGGCTTGACGGGCATCAGCGTGGCCGATGTGATGGGCGCCGCGGGCATGACCCATGGCGGTTTCTACAGCCACTTCGCCTCCAAGGACGCGCTGGCCGCCACCGCGGTTGATCGCGCGTTTGCCGAGGCGTTGGACCGATGGCGGCAACGCATCGACACCCATCCAGAGGATGCCGACGCCGCGCGTGCCGCCGTGGCCGTGCCCTATTTGTCGGAGCGGCATCGCGATGCGCCAGGGGCCGGATGCGCCGGCGTGGCGCTGGCCGCCGACGTCGCACGCGAGAGCATCGACAAACCGGTGCGCCAGTCTTATCTGCACGGCCTGGAAGGCCTGATCGCGCAGTGGGAGCGCACGCTGCCGGGTCCGGCTGACGCGCGGCGTGACAGAGCGCTGGCCGAGATGGCAATGATGATGGGCGCCGTGATGCTGGCCCGCGCCACGCACGGCGCGCCGCTGTCCGAGCAAATCCTGTCGGCGGCCCTTGCCACGTTGACCCGGCCCGTTGCCGGGGAAAGTACGCCGCCCAACCCGAACGCGGCCCACGTCAGCGCGAAGACGCCACGGAAGAAGCGAACCGCGCGCCCAGCAGCCCCCGAAGACTGACCCGCCGCCGCCCGCCATGCGGCGTGCGGTCTTATCCGTTGTGACCTGTCGTTTCGTTCCCTGTCATCGGGAGCGCGGGCCCCCTTTTGCCCGTTTTTCCACCGGCGCGTATCCACCCTCTTCTCCCCGATCTCGAACATGTTTGCTGAACTGCTTGCGCGCCGACTGGAACGACACGGCATCCACTACGCCTGGATCGTTGCAGCGTTGGGCTTCCTCGTCATGCTGACCACCGCGGCGGCGCTCGGCCTGCCGGGGGCCTTGCTGGTACCGCTGTCGAACGAACATGGCTGGAACACCGACCGGATCTCCACCGTCCTCGCCATTCGCTTTGCGCTGTTTGGCCTGATGGCGCCGTTCGCGGCCATGCTGATCGACCGCTACGGCGTGCGCCGCATTGTCTTTACCGCGCTGGCGCTGATCGCCGGCGGCATGGGTTATGGCATGGTGGCCAGCTCGCTGTGGCAGCTGTTCATCGCATGGGGCCTGATGCTCGGCGCCGGTTCCGGCATGACGGCCCTGGTGCTGGGCGCCGTCATTGCGAACCGCTGGTTCAGCCAGCGGCGGGGGCTCGTGATCGGCATCCTGACCGCCAGCGCAGCGACCGGCCAGCTCGCCTTCCTGCCGTTGGCCGCCTGGCTGATCGAGCATGTCAGCTGGCGCACCGCGGTGTTGCCGGTATTGCTGGCCTGCGCGCTGCTGGCGCTGATGGTCGCCGCGCTGATGCGCAATCGTCCGTCGGACATCGGCCTGCTCCCATTTGGCGAGGACCCGGGCACCGTCGCCACGGCAGCGCCCGCCGCGCCGATGCGTTGGTACGGCCCGTTCCTGGTATTGCGGGAGGCGATCCGGGACCGCACCTTCTGGGTCCTGGCCGGAACGTTCTTCATCTGCGGCCTGAGCACCAACGGCCTGATCCAGACGCATTTCATCGCGCTGTGCGGCGACTTTGGCATGGGGCCGGTGCCCGCCGCGTCGGCGCTCGCCATGATGGGCGCCTTCGACTTCGTCGGCACGATTCTGTCCGGATGGCTGTCGGACCGCTATGACAACCGCAAGCTGCTGTTCTGGTATTACGCGCTGCGCGGGCTGTCGCTGTTCTGGCTGCCCCACTCCACCTTCACGCTGGTGGGCCTGTCCGTGTTCGCGATGTTCTACGGCCTGGACTGGATCGCGACGGTGCCGCCCACCGTCAAGCTGGCGGGCAGCGCGTTCGGCAAGGAGCGTGCGGCGATGGTATTTGGCTGGGTGTTTGCCGCCCACCAGGTGGGCGCGGCGGTTGCCGCCTATGGGGCGGGCATGACACGGACGCTGCTGTTGACCTACACGCCGGCGCTGTACGCCGCAGGCGCCATGTGCCTGGTGGCGGCGGCGATGGCGATGCTGGCCCGCAATGCGCGGGAGGCGGCGGTGCCGGCGGCTGTGCAAGCCTGATGGCGTCATCGCGCCAGGCGCCGTCCGGGAGATTCATCGGAGCACGGGCCCGCCAATGCGGATCACCGACTCCCCTCCCCGCCCAACTCCCCATCGCCCATCAACCCGGCCAACGCGTCGCCAACGGCCACGACGCCCGGCGTATCCGCCGTGTCGTCGCGGGTCACAAATACCGTACGTCCGCCAGCGAACCAGCTTTCATGCCGGACCTGCCGAACCATCCCAAGGCCCGCGTAGTGTCGCACCGCGCTTTCGGGTGCGACCGTCAGCAGTCTGCTGCTGGCCACCATGCACAGATTGGTGTGGAACGACAACGACTCGACCTTGGGCTGCGGCGGCACGATTCCGGCATCCAGGAACGGCGCTTCAAACAGCGTGCGTGTGCTCGCGCCCCGCGGCGTGGTGACCCAGTCGTACTCGCACAGGTGCGACAGCGCCACCGAGCGTTTGCGCGCGAGCGGGTGGTCTAGCGCGCAAGCGACGGTAAGGCGTTCTTCCCAAAGCGGCATCACTCGCATCGCGCTCGTCGCATTCCCTTCCTTGCCCGGGCCGATCCGGCCGATCATGCAGTCGATTTCGCCGCGGTCGAGCATCCCGAGCAAGCCGCCGACCGTCGACTCATGGATGACGAGATGCGGGAAGCCAGGCCGCGCCGCCATTCTTGCCAACAGCTTGGGCATGGCCACGACCCCGACCAACGGAAGGATGCCGAGGTGGACGATCGGCACCGGTTCGGGCGTTGCGTGGATGGCCTCCATCGCGGCGGACAAGGCGTTCAATGCGATGCGCAGGCGTCCGAGCGCGAGCAGTCCCGTCGACGTCAGCGCGGCACCGCGCGTCGTACGCTGGACCAGCGCGGCGCCGAATACCGACTCGATTTCCTGAAGCATCTTGGTCGCAGCCGGCTGGCTCAGCGAAAGACGTCCCGCAGCGGCCGACAGCGAGCCATGCTGGTCGATCAATTCCAGGAAACGTAGGTGGCGGATGCGAAGGCGGTCGAGGCGCGCGGCGATGCCGGCCGGATTCTTTGTCATAACAAACTGTGATGACGGAATCAAAAACCAATAATTTACAGGCATGGTCGAGGGTTACACAATCGTGCTCCATGGCGATACAAAAAAAGGAGACGACGCAGTGGGCACGACAGGCGGATTCCCGATGAGGCGCGGATTGGCGATGGCCGTGGCCGCCCTGCTCTCGAGCACGGCCACGGCCACCGACGCGCCCTTTCCCAATCGACCGATCCGGCTGATCGTTCCTTACGCTGCGGGCGGCGGTCCGGACCTTCTCGCGCGCAAGACGGCCGAGGTCGTTTCGCGCGACCTGGGGCAGCCCATCGTCGTCGAAAACAAGGTCGGCGCGGGCGGCATCCTGGCTGCGGAGGTGGTGGCGCAGCAGCCGGCCGATGGCTACACGCTGATGATTGGGGCATCGACGCACCTCACGCAGAAGTTACTGCAGCCGTCCGTCAAGTTCGATCCCGCGACGACGTTCACCCATGTCATCCGCACCGGCTTCAGCCCGCAGGTGATGCTGGTAAAGGCGGCCACGCCGTATCGCACGGTCTCGGACGTGGTGCAGGCAGCGAAGAACGCGCCCGGCACGCTGAACTACGCATCGGGCGGAATCGGCAGCGCCGCGCATCTGGCCGGCGCAGCCTTCGCCAATGCCGCGCACGTCGAGCTGGTACACATTCCCTACAAGGGATCGGTCGAGATCGTTCCGTCGCTGATTCGAGGCGATACGACGTTCGGTTTTCCGGTTGCCTCGACGGCGATACCGAACTTGGCAACGGGCGCCGCACGAGCACTGGCGGTGACGTCGGCGCGTCGGCTGCCGAACCTGCCGCAAGTGCCGACACTGAACGAGGCGCTCGGCCGCAAGGACCTGGTATTGGACTCGTGGAGCGGCATCTGGGCGCCCGCTGGCGTGCCGAAGCCTGTCGTCGCGCGCCTGCATGCGGTCCTCCTGAAAGCACTCACCGATCCGCGGGTGCGCGACTACTACGAGAAAGCCGGTTCGGTCGTCGACCCTACCCCGACGCCCGAGGCCTTTTCCCGCTTCATCGCAGACGAGACCGCGAAGTACCGCCGCATCGTCGAGCAGAGCCGTATCGCGCTTCAGTAAGTGCCAATCCTCAACGACCGATCGAACATGAATACCCCACAGCTGCCCTTCGCCCCACTGGCCGGCGTGCGCGTACTCGATTTCTCGCACGTCATCGCCGGGCCCCTGGCGACGTTCTATTTGTCGCAGCTCGGCGCGACGGTGCTGAAGATGGAAAACGCCAACGGTGGCGATATCATGCGCCGCACCGAAAAAGGCCGGCAGGGCTTCGTCGCCTTGAATGCCGGCAAGGAAAGCCATGCCGTCGACCTGCGCGATCCAGCGGATCGCAAGCGGGCGCTCGACCTGGCGGCCAGCTGCGATGTCGTAGTCGACAACCTGCGCCCTGGCGTGCTCGAACGTTTTGGGCTGGGCTTCGAGGCGATCCGCTCGGTCAATTCGAGAGTCGTCTATTGCACCATCTCCGGGTATGGGCGCGGCAGCGCCGATGTGGCCGTGCGCCCCGCCTACGACCACATCATCCAGGCCGCAACGGGCATGGCCTTCATGGCCGGCACCGAGGACGACCCGCCGATCAAGACCGGTTTCCCCGTGGTCGACGCAGCGACCGGCATGCAGGCGGCATTGGCGATTCTCGCGGGGCTGCGCGAGCGCGACCGGCTGGGCCATGCAGTATTGCTGGACGTGTCGATGACCGGCGCAGCGCTACAGCTGATGTACTCGTTCGCATGCGAGGCGCTGACCAATGGCGCGTCGCCCGCACGGGTCGGCAATCAGGGCTATTCGGGCAGTCCGGCCGCCGACTTCTTCGCCACGCGCGACGGCTGGATTGCGCTCGGCGCCAATACGCCGCGCCAACTGATGCGTCTGCTGGAAGTGCTGGGCCTCACGGACATCGCGGTGGACCCGGCCTATTTCGCGGAGCCGCTGAACGCGGACTCGCCCGTGTCGTTTGTGCGCTCGGTCGATCCCGGCGGATTGAAGGCAGCGATCGCGGAACGCCTGCGTATGTCCCACGCCGACGAGATGGAAGAACGCTTGGCTGCGCACGGCGTACCGGCCGCCAAGGTGCGCAAGCTCGGTGACTTCGCGGCCCGAGCACAGCGACACGGTCAGGTGTCGACTGTCACGCTGCAGGGCGAGGACGCTTCCGTGGTCTCGCCCGGCCTGGGTTTCGGCGCGCAAACGCTCCCCTAGCCGTTGTTCTTGAAGCACCCCGCTGCTACGGCGCCCTGATCGAAGTCCGGCGCTCGACGATGCCGCGTCGCCGCCTCGTAATCGCGCGCGATGCCGAGCAGCAAGCGCTCGTCACCGGGCCGGCCCAGCAGTGACAGCCCCGCGGGCACGCCGGCCTCGGTCCAGCCCATCGGCACGCTGATCTCCGGAAAGCCCGCCGCGCTGGCCATGTGCATCGCCGCCAGCGGATTTGAAACCCGGCAGTAGTAGCTCGGGTCGTCCAGGTCGAAGCGCGGCGACGCCGGGCATGCCAGCGTGGGGAAGACAAGCGCGGCACAACCATTCGACTGCATCAGGCCCGCAAGCGCGGCGCCGAAAGCGCGAGCCGAGGACAGGCCCGAGCGTGGCGGCTCGTCGCGGGTTTCCACCGCGTGGCGCAGCGCCGCGATTGTCAGTGGATTCGGTGAGCGCCGTGATCCCTCGCCCGATGGCGAATCGATCCGCGCCAATAGCGCTGCCGTATCCCGCGGGCAAGGCGATGGCATCCGGGCCAGATAGCGGTCGAGCTGCACAGCCCATTCGCTGCGTGCGATATCGCCCAGCACACGCTCGTACAGGTGGCGCGCATCGGCCGGCAACGCGACCGGCACGGCCTGCGCACCGGCGTCGACGAGGTCCACACAGGCTCGCGAAAACAGCGCGTCAATCTCGTCGTTGCCGCCCTTGAAGTCCATCACGATGCCGAGTCGCCGGCCGGCAAGACGTTGGTGCGTGCCCGCGATGCCCGCTTGCGGAGCCAACGCCGCCAGCACCAGCACGGCGTCGTCCACCGTGCGCGCCAGGGGCCCGACCGTGTCGAACGACGGCGCCAGAGGCAGCACGCCGTCCGCTTCCAGCAAGCCATGGGTCGGGCGAACACCGACCAGTGCATGCACGCAGGCCGGGCCACGCACCGAGCCGAACGTGTCGGTACCCAGTCCGAACACCGCGAAACCGGCCGCGACGGCCGCGCCCGTGCCGCTGCTGGAGCCGCTGGCGTTGCGCGAGAGCCGGTACGGATTCAAGGTGAGACCGTTGGCCGAGCTGTAGCCGAAGCGTCCATTGGAAGCCGCCAACTCGGACATATTGGCCTTGCCCAGCACGATCGCGCCGGCGGCGCGCAAGCGCGCCACGACGGGCGCGTCGGCAGCGGGCAGTGCTTCGTGCAGTGCCGCGCAACCTGCGGTGGTCGGCAATCCCGCCGTGTCGATATTGTCCTTGACCACCATCGGGATGCCATGCAGCGGGCCCCTCGCCCCACGCAGCCGCCGTTCGTGGTCGAGCCGCACTGCGTCGCGCAGCGCGTCGGGATGCAACCGGCTGATGGCGTTGATCGAGGGGCCGGCGCGGTCGAACGTCTCGATGCGCGCAAGATGCCTCGCCACGAGTTCTTCGGCCGTCAGCGTGCCGGCGTCCATGCGGCGCGCCAGTTCGGCGATCGGCAGCTGGAAGACATCGCATGCCGCCGCCATCTCGTCGCTGGCTGCCGGACCGGCCGGCATCGTGGAACGATCGGTCATCGTGTTGGTTTCCTTCACGGAATACATGAACGACAATGTGCGAGCCGTGCCCGCAGCAATCGCACCGAAGCCTGCCGACCGCCCGAGGATGTCCCGATGAAAAGCACCACCAGCCGGAACCTGCCTGCCCTTGCCAACCTGGTCGCGCTGGAAGCGACCGTGCGCAAGGGAAGCCTGACCGAAGCGGCCGAGGAACTGTGCCTGACGCAGAGCGCCGTCAGCAAGCAGCTGACGGAGCTGGAGACCTTTCTGGGCGTGCGACTGCTGGACCGGCGCAAGGGCGGCGTCGTCGCGACGGCGACCGGTGCGCAATACCTGAAGCGCGTCAGGCAGGTACTGAACCTGCTCGAGGAAGCCACGCTGGAAGTCCTCACGGGCCGCGGATCCGGCGGCCGGCTCGATCTGTCGGTGCCGGTCTCGCTGGGCAACATCTGGCTGCTGCCGCGCATGCTGCAGTTTGCCAAGCAGCATCCGCAGATCCAGCTGAACATCACCACCAAGGTGGGCCCGGTCGACCTGCCCCACAGCGACCTGGACGCGGCCATCATGTACTGCGGCGGGCCACCGCCGGGACACTTCGGCGTCGAGGTCATGCCGCTCGAACTGTTCCCGGTGTGCGCCCCCGACAGGATGCCGCGCGGTGGGTCGCTGTCGCAGGCGCTGCGGCAAATGCCACTGCTTCACCAACATACCGCACTGGATGCGTGGCCGGCCTATCTCGCGCAAATCGGCGCCAAGGTGGCCAGGCCCGGCGACGGTCCTCGCTACGGCCTGCTGACCATGGGCCTGCAGGCCGCGGTCAGCGGCATGGGCGTCGCGCTGCTGCCGGAATTTGTGGCCGGCGAGGATCTGCGGGCCGGCCGGCTGATACGGCTGTCCGACACGAGTTATCTGTCGCCGAAGTCGTATTACTTCGTCTGCCTCGACGAGAAGCGCGCCAACCCTACCCTGGTCACCTTCCTCGACTGGCTGCTGCAGACGGCAAGAGCCGACGCGGACTGACGCGGGCATCGGCTCACGCCGGCGCGCGCGGCCTGACCAGGGTCGACGTCACGAAACGTCCGGGGCGGTTGTCGGTAGGCGTGCCGCCGCGCAGCGTTGCCTGCCCCGCCACGAACACGTCGCGCACGCCGACCGAAGGCTGCGTGGGCGCATCGAAGGTGGCGCAATCGCGGATGGCCGCCGGGTCGAACACCGTGATGTCCGCGACCTTGCCCACGGCCAGATGTCCGCGCCCCTCGAGTCCGAAGCGCGCAGCGGGCAGACCGGTCATCTTGTGAACGGCGCGCTCGAGCGGGAACAGCCCGAGATCGCGCGAGTACAGCCCCAGCACGCGCGGGAAGGTGCCCCACAGCCGCGGATGCGGCGTTTCGTCCGACGGAATGCCGTCGGAGCCGATCATCGTGTCCGGGTAGCTGAGGATGTCGCGCACATCGCCTTCATTCATGATGAAGTACACCGCGCCGCCGGGAAGCAATGCCTCGGCGACCTCGCGCCGAGAGCGTTGCCACTCCTGCGCCAGGTCCTCCAGATAGCGGCCGGCCACGTCGGGATGCGAGGCCGACCACGTGATCAGGATCCGGTCGCACTGGTCCACGCGTTCCGGGCGCAGCATGGTCGACGACGCCGCGTACGGATAGCAATCCATGCAAAGCGGCATGGTGCGCGACAGCTCGCGCACCTGCGCCAGCGTCTCGCGGCTGCGGCCATGATTGCGCTTGCCGACCAGCTTGTGGTGCGAAATCACGGTGGGCACGTTGAGCGCCTTGCCAAGACGTGCGGTCTCGTCGATCGCCTCGGCCACCTTGTCGCTTTCGTCGCGCATATGCGAGACCAGCACGCCGCCCAGGCGCTGCATCGGCTCGCACATGCGCAGGATCTCTTCCTCCGGAGCGGCCGCCGAGGGCGGATAGAAGGTGCCGGTGGAAACGCCGATCGCCCCTTCCAGCAGGGCCTGCTCCACGTCGCGCCGCATGCTTTCGATCTCCTCGTCGCTGGCCGGGAGGCCGAGCTGCGCAACGCGGCGCGCGCGCAGCGTCGATTGGCCGACCAGCACCGACACGTTGACCGCGGCGGGCCTGGCGGCGAAGGCCTCGCGGTAGCCCCGTACCGACTCGAATACGAAGCCGCCGCGCATGATGTCGAGCGGCGCGGGCGGGATCGTGTCGGTGACGAGAGGAAACAGGCTGATGCCGCAGTTGCCCGCAATGATCGTGGTGACGCCCTGCGTTACCTTGGGCAGCATCTGCGGGGACTGGAAGACCATCCAGTCGTCGTGCGTATGGGTGTCGATGAATCCGGGCGCGACGACCATGCCGGCGGCATCGAGGACCTCGTCGGCGGTAGCCTCGGGACCGATGCCGATCGCAGCGATGATGCCGTCGCGCACCGCCACGTCGGCAGCGCGCCGCGGTGCGCCGCTGCCGTCGATCAGGTCGCCGTTGCGGATGATCAGGTCGTAATGAGATGGCATGGCCTTCGCCCTCAATCGACCTTGGCGCCGCTCTTGCGCACCAGCTCGCCGAACTTCGCGGTCTCCGACGTCACCAGCGCCTGGAAATCGCGCGGCGACCCGCCCAGCGGCTCGAACGAGAGCCGGTCCAGCTGCGCGCGGAAGCCGGGGTCGCGGATCACCGCATTGACCTCGCGATTGAGCCTATCGACCACCTCGGCCGGCATGCCGGGCGCACCGACCAATCCGGCCCATGCGGTCAATTCGTAGCCCTTGATGCCGGCTTCGTCCATCGTCGGCACCTGCGGGAAATGCGGCGAGCGTTTGGTCGAGGTCACGGCCAGCGCGCGGACCTTGTTGCTGCTGACGTAGGGCCCGATCGACGGCACGTTGTCGAACATCAGATGCACGTTGTTGCCGACCAGGTCCTGCAGCGCCGGGGTGCTGCCCTTGTAGGGCACGTGTTCGATATTGAGATGAGCCAGGGTCTTGAACAATTCGCCGCCCAGATGGCTCGTCGTGCCGTTGCCGGCCGAGCCCATCGACAGCTTGCCGGGATTGGCCTGCGCATAGGCGATCAGTTCGCGCACGGACTTCACCGGCAGCGCGTTGTTGACCGCGAGGATATTGAAGGTGGTCACCAGTCCGACGATGGGTACCAGCTTGTCGGGATCGTACGGCAGCTTGCTATAGAGAAACCGGTTGGTCGCCAGCGTGGCGTTGTTGCCGTAGGCGATGGTGTAGCCGTCCGCCGGTGCCTGCAGCAATGCCTGCATGCCGATGTTGCCGCCGGCGCCGGGCCGGTTTTCCACCACGATGGCCTGGCCCAGCCGCTTGGACAAGGCATCGCCGAACAGGCGCGCCACGATGTCGGGCGCGCCCCCTGGCGCTGTGGGCACGATCAGCTTGATGGGTTTTTCCGGCCACGCCGCCTGTGCCGACGGCATGGACATGCCGATCGCACCCGCCATCCACATCCATGCAAAGGCAATTCTCACGGTGCTCCTCCACGATCGCTGCGGTTCAATGATGAAGCGAGTATGGAACAGCGTGCCGCGCGCGGCGTGAAGTTTTTTCGGCGATGTATTCCGGCACGGAATACATCGCCAGGCGCTACCGGACCGGCAACCCGGCCGGCGGACCGCGAGCCGTTCAGTCCAGCTTGATGCCCACCGTCTTCACGACCTTGGCCCACTTCTGCGTGTCGTGATTGACCAGTTGCGTGAACTCGACCGGACCGAGCGCGCTCGGCTCCATGCCCTGCTTGGCGATCGAGTCGCGGATGGCAGGCTGGGCGATCACCGCGGCGATTTCCTGCGCGAGGCGATTGACCGTCGGCATCGGCGTGCCGCCCGTGGTGAACACACCGTACCAGGACACGACCTCATAGCCCGGCACGCCCGACTCGGCGATCGTCGGTACGTTCGGCATGGTTTCCACGCGCTTGGTGCTGGTCACCGCGAGAATGCGCACCTTGCCGGAATCCGCCCCGGCCTTCGCCGACGGCAGGCTGGCAAACGTCATCTGGGCCTGGCCGGCCATCACGTCCTGCATTGCCGGTGCGTCGCCACGGTACGGAATATGCGTGATCGAGACGCCCGCCATGCTCTTGAACAGCTCCGCGGACAGGTGCGAGATGGTGCCGTTGCCCGGCGACGTCACGTTCAGCTTGCCGGGATTGGCCTTGGCATACGCCACCAGTTCCTGCACGGTCTTGACCGGCAGATCGTTGTTCACCACCAGCGCGTTGGCCGATTTGGCGACCAGCGAGACCGGCTGCACGCCCTTGACGGGATCGTACGGCAGCTTGCTGTAGATCGACGGCGCAATCGCCTGCCCGCCCACCGAGCCGAGCAACAGCACCGATCCATCGGGCTTGCCGCGCGTCATCTCGGCGGTCGCGATCGTGCTGCCGCCGCCGGGCTTGTTTTCCACCACGACGGTGGTCTTGGTGTTCAGCTGAAACTGTGTCGAAATCAGGCGGGCAATCACATCGTTGCCGCCGCCGGGCGCAAAGCCGACCAGCATCCGGATGGGGCCCGCGGGCAAGTCCTGCGCGATGCCATGGGTGGCGGCCAGTGCGAGGGCGAGAGCCGGGACAATCTTGGAAAACGCCATGGTTGAACCTCGATAGATAGTTGGGGAGTGCTCTCAGGTTTCGTCGCTGTGCTGGTGCAATCGGCAAGACGCGGCATGCCACGGGGCGATCCGGCCTTGCTCGTTTATTGTGGTGTTGCCGTGTTCACGCCGGCCCGTCGTGCGGGCCGGTCATCTGCATCGCCATGCCCGCTTCATTTCTTGAAGCGCACCACGGCCTCGCGCGATGCCTGCGTCTGCGGCAGCGTCGCGATTTCGCCGAGCGTCACCGGCTTGGTGGGAAAGCGCAGCCGGTAGTAGCCCACGTCGCGCGGATGACGCTGCTGCTCGTCGGCGATCAGCTCGGTGACGGTCAGCCCGCAGAAGCGTCCCTGGCAAGGACCCATGCCGCAGCGCAGGAACGCCTTGAGCTGGTTGGGACCCTGGCAGCCGATGCGCGCGGCGTGCCGCACCTGTTCGGCCGTAGCCTCCTCGCAGCGGCAGACGATGGTGTCGCCCACCGGACGCCGGAACTGCGCCAGCGGGCGGTACAGGATCTCGAAGAATTCGCGCCCGCGAGTCGCCCTGGCCAGCGCGGCAAGATGCGTCCGTGCCTCCCTGTCGCGCGCGGCGATGTCGATCCGGCCGAGGTCCGCGGCGGCATGCAGCGCCGCGATCCGGCCGCGATGCTCCGCGGCCACCGCGCCCGCGATGCCGGCGCCATCGCCGGCGATGGTCAGGTGCGGCACCGAGGTCGCGCCCCAGCGATCCACCACGGGTTCCCAGCAGTCCTGCCGCTCGTTCCACGCATGCTCGGCGCCAACCGCGCGCGACAGGTTGGTATTGGGCACGACGCCCTGATGCAGCAGCACCTGGTCGACCGCGATCGTGCGGCGCTGGTCTCCAGCCTGGTAGCGCAGTTCGGCGACCTTGCCGTCGGGACCGGCCAGCGCTTCGAGCGCCGTCACGCCATTGACGATCGGCACGGCCTTGCGCACCTTGCGCAGCAGCTTCAGCCCCTTGCCGAGATAAGGCGAACGCAGGAAGCCCCACGCATGCGGCAGCGCCTTGCGCCATTGGCCGGCGTCGGTGGTTTCGAGAATGGCTTCGAGCTTGACGCCCGCATTCAGGTATTGCCACGCCAGCAGGTAGAGCAGCGGGCCGCCGCCAACCAGCACCGTGCGGCCCTCCGGCACGACGCCCGAGGTCTTCAGCAGGATCTGCGCCGCGCCGGCGGTGATGACGCCCGGCAATGTCCAGCCGGGAATCGGGAACGGCCGCTCCTGCGCGCCGGTGGCCAGCACGATATGGCGGCAATGCAGCAGCGCGGCCTGCGGCTCCTGGCCGGGACGCGCCACCGAATAGGCGACCTCGAAGCCGGCGCGCCCGTCCTCGCCCTGCCCTTCGTGCGCATTGATCGACCACACTGTCGCGGCGCAGAGATGCCGTGCCCCGCTTCCGGCAAAGGGTTCGAGCAGACTCTCGCCGTGCCAGTAGTCTTCGCCCAGGATCGCGCGATTGCGTACCGGCGTATTGCCGATGGCGCGGTAGATCTGTCCGCCCGGTGCGGGTTGCTCGTCGATCAGTACGGTCGACAGGCCGAGCCCGGCCGCACGCGTCGCGGCGGCCAGGCCGGCAGGGCCTGCGCCGACCACCAGCAGGTCGCAGGTCGTGATGTCCGAGCTCATGCCGCCACCTCGCGCGCGCCGAGCTGGCGCTCCACCTTCATGCCCTCGCGCACGGGGGTCATGCATGCCTGCTGGTTGGGCCGACCATCGATGCGCACCAGACAGTCATAACAGACGCCCATCATGCAGAACGGCCCGCGCGCAGCGCCGGAGACCGCGGTGTCGCGGCATGCGAGCACGCCGGCGGCAAACAGGGCCGCGGCGACGCTGTCGCCCTCGCGGCATTCCAGCGAGGCACCATCGACCGTGACCCGCACCTTGCGCTCTGCCGCTTGCGAGACAGCCGCATCAATTCTTCGGAACATGAAACCTCCGGGTCGAGAAAGTGGCCAGCTCGGGCGGCAGCGCCCCGGCGGCGATCATCGGGGCCAGATGCAGCGCATGCGTTGCGGCGAGCGTCACACCGCTGTGGCAGGTCACGACGAACGCGCCGGGGTGCGTGCTCGATTGCTCGTAGACCGGAAAGCCGTCCCTGGCCCGCACGCGCAGCGCGGACCAGGCGCGCACCGCGCGTACGTCGCGCAGCGCGGGCAAGGTACGTACGGCCCGGTCGGCCAGCGTGGCGAGCACCGGCAGCGTGGTGACCTGGTCGTTGTAGCCGGCGTCTTCCTGCGAGTCGCCGACCAGCCAGCTGCCTTCGTCGTTCTGGCGCAGCGTGACCATCGGCGTGTCGAGCAGCCGGCGCGTGCGTTCGAGGACCAGGATCTGGCCGCGTTGCGGGGCCATCGGCAGGTCGATGCCGACCATGCGGCCCAGATCGCCATTGCGCAGCCCGCCGGCCAGCACGACCTTGCGCGCCCGCACTACGCCGTTGGCGGTGCTCAGCACGAATTCGCCGCTGGCCTGCCGCACGATGTCGGTCACGCCGTGGTGCGGCAGGTATTGAACCCCACTGGTGCTGAACGCGGTATGGAACGCGCGCAGCAGCTTCAGCGGGTTGACGATGCCATCGTGCGGCGTCCAGATGGCGCCGGTGACATCCGGCCCGAGGCCCGGCACCAGCGAGGCGGCCTGGTGGTGGTCCAGCAGCTTCCATTCATACGGCTCGACGTCCGGCTGCGACATCAGGGTGTTGACCCATGCCAGTCTCGCCTCGATCTCGTAGTCGCCCATCAGCGGCGTCAGCCCGCCCTTCTGCTCCAGCGCGACGTCGATGCCGGTCTCCTGCAGCAGATCGGCCGCGAGCGTCGGCCACAGCCGCGTGGACTTGAGCGTCCAGCGGCTGTAGGCGCCCATGCCATGACCCTTGCTCTGCAGCCAGACCAGGCCGAAATTGCCGCGGGACGCGCGCAGGGCGACATCGCCCTCGTCCAGCACGGCGACCGAGCCGGCATGCTGGCGCAGCCCGTATGCCAGCGCCGAGCCGACCAGGCCGCCGCCGACCACGGCGACGTCGAACAACGGATATCGGGAGGTGGAGGCTGCGGCCATCAGGCGCGCCTCCGAAGCGAAAGATGCGGGCCTCGGGCCCTGCTGAATCTCATGTGGGTCTCGCAAGAATCGTGATGCCACAGGGGGGATCGCCTGATCGTCGATCGGCTTCATGCGCCCCGGTGTGTCGGTTCGAGCGAGTATGCGGCGCGTGCGCCGCAGCGGCAAATACGAGTCCGTCAGGCGCCCATGCGAAATCCTGATAGGCCCGGCGGCAGCGATGCCATTTCGGCGTCGATGACCTGCACCATCCGCTCGGTGAACCGGTCCACCAGCACGTTGACGGGCCGATTGCGCGCCAGCAGCAGGTAACTGACGAACGGTATCTGCGGGTGAAACGGACGTACCACGACTTCGGCGGCATGCTCGCGGGCGACCAGCGGGTTGACGATGCCCACGCCCAGTCCGAGGCCGACCAGCTTGCAGATGGTGGCGCCGTAGGGCGTCTCGAAATGCATCACGCGCTCGTCATCGGCCGCGAAGGCCGCGTCCACGGCGGCACGCAGGCCGTCTCCGTGGCTCATCGAGATAAAGGACTCGCCGGCCAGGTCCGCGGGCGTGATGACTTCCCGTTCGGCGAGCCGGTGCCCGGGCGGCACCACGCAGCATCCCGCGAGCTGGGCGATGGGCTGCGCTTCGGTCACCGCGGCCGGCGGCAGGAAGGACACCAGACCCAGGTCGCAGTAGCGGCTGCCGACACGGTCGGCAACCAGTTGCGTGCTGCCCGTTTCCATGGCGACGTTGACGTCGGGAAATTCGGCGTGGAACCGCTGCAGCACCAGCGGCAGCACGGTCATTGCCAGCGACGGCACCGCGGCAATGCGCAGCCGCCCTTTGCCGAACTGGCGAATATTGCGGGCGGCGTCCTTCAACGCATCGAGGCCGACGAACGCGCGCTCCACTTCCCGCAGGAAGGCCAGGCCCTCCTCCGTCGGCGTCAGCCGGCCGGCACTGCGGGCGAACAGCGTCAGCCCGGTGGCGTGCTCGAGTTGCGCAATCATGCGGCTGACGTTGGGCTGAGAGGTATAGAGTTCGGCCGATGCCGCGGTCATCGAGCCGGAGCGCATCACGGCCTGGAACGCACTGATTTCCTTGAACTTCATGCCAGGGGGTACGGACTTCGAATGGAGAGACAAGCAGGCCGGGGCGGACGTCACCGACGACAAAGTGCGGGGTGGTCCCCGGCCTGCAACCGGTCCGATGGTATAACAGATCCGTATATATAACCCCGGAAACCCGCTCCTACGGCATGACCATCTGGGGCGGCCAGTTGTGCGTCTCGCCCTGGCAGTGCTTGCACCATGCGTAGAGGGCGTCGTACATGACCAGGCCGTGCCCCAGCATCTCGTGGTCGTCGGCGAACACCTGCGACAAGCCCAGCGAAATGGCATAGAGCCCGCCCGATTGCGGCGTCAGATCGAGCCGCGATGTATCTGCGCCGCGTACGATGCGGGCCAGCTGCCGCAAGGCAGCGTCTTCGCCGAGCTGGTACCTGGACAGGAACGCGTCGAAGCTGCACAGGTCGTCCACGTGCGAGAGCTCAACGCCCGGGATGTCGTACGGAATGGCGCCCGTCTCGCGGGCGAGGCGCACGACGTCGCCGGGCGGCACGTACAGGAACTCGGGCGTCTCGTCGATGAAGCGGGCGATCAGCCAGGGGCAGGCAATGCGGTCGATCTTCGGGCGTTCCCGGGTAATCCATTTCATGACAGCCTCCAAGACGGTTCGCTGACGGCGAGGAATCGGCAATGACCGTGTGCCAACTCAGTGATGCAACAGCGGGTACACCACCAGGCCGATCACGGCAGCGCCGGCGACGATCACCGGCTCGGTCAGCCTCTTGAACTTGAGCAGCAAGGCGACGGCAACCAGCGCCACCAGGGCGGTTGGCACATCGACGATCGAACGCTTGGCGAGCACAATCACCGCGCCGGAAATGGCCCCGATCGCCGCGGCAGTCACGCCATCGACGAACGCCAGGATCGCGGGCAAGCGGCCGTACGTCTTGAAGTACGGCGCCGGCAGGATGGTGAACAGGTAGCACGGCAGAAAGGTGGCGACCGCGGCGACGCATGCGCCGGGCAATCCGGCAATCAGGTAGCCAATAAAGCCGACGGTGATGACAACGGGCCCTGGCGTGATCATCGCCACGGCCACCGCGTCGACGAACTGCTTCTCGTTGAGCCACTGGTGTTCGGTGACCACGCCGCCATAGAGAAACGGCACGATGGCCAGCCCCGAGCCGAAGACGAAGGCCCCGGCCTTGGCGAAGAACAGCCCGATCTGCGAAAGCAGCGGCCAGTCGATCGTACTCAGGATGCCGCTGCCAAGGGGAATCGGCACCGCAGCCACGGCGTTCAATCGGTTCGATCGAATCCACCGGGGCGGCGCGCGCCAGAACCAGACCAGCACGCCCGCCGCGAGAAACAGCCACGCCATCTCGGATTCCGTGACGACCGTCACCACCGCCAGCACCAGGTAGACGGCCCACAGCAGCTTGTCCTTGCCGACGCTCTTGGTGGTGAGCTTGTAGGCGCTGATGGCGATGATGCCGATCACGGCCGCGCTGACCCCGTAAAACACGGACTGCATCCACGCCAGCCCGCCGAAGCGCACGTACGCCCATCCCAGCGCTACCACCATCAAGAATGACGGCAGCACGAAGGCAATGCCGATCAGCGTGGCGCCGCGAATGCGGTAATGCACGTAGCCGAGATAGATCGCCAATTGCGCGGCGAGCGGTCCCGGCGCCAATTGGGCCAGCGCGAGGCCTTCCTTGTAATCCGCCTCGGTAATCCATTGCCGCGTTTCGACAAGATCGCGGTGCATATAGCCGGCTAACGCGACCGGGCCGCCGAAGCCGAGCGTGCCGAGGCGCAGGAAATAGCGCACCAGTTGCCAGAGGGTGTAGCGGGGTTCGTTGACGCCAGGGGCGGCTTCGACCGATTGAGGTGTGGTCATCGGGCGTTCCTGAAGCGAAGTCATGGTTTGCGGCCGGCGCCGAAATGGGCGTACAGCGAGTCGAGCACCGTGCCGACCTCGGCCAGCAAGGCATCGTCATCCGCCAGACGCTTGCGCGCGCCGGCCAGGACGGCCTCGAAGCCCGCGGCTTCCGGGACCGTCAAGCCGCCGACATCGAGGGCGTGCACCATGGTTCCGAGGCGCACCAGCCCGCGCTCGTCATCGAGCCCAAAGCTTGCCAACAGCACCTCGAACGACACCTTGTCGCCGACATGGGTGAAGGTCGCCCCATCGAAGTCAAAGCCCAGCGCCTCGGACGGACAATCGGCCGGGCTTTCCAACCAGACGAACCGTGCATGCGGATCGATCCAGCGCTGGATCAGCCAGGCGCTGGCCACACGGTCCACCCACAGATGCCGGCGCGTCGCCCACAGCCGTCCCTGGTACTGCGCACGGTCGCGCCGCGGGATGCTGCCGCGGCTCGGTTGCGGCTCGCCCGGCGACTGGATGGCCTCGATCGCTGAGGCAAAGTCGCGCCATTGCGCGGCTGCCCGGATGGACGCTTCACTGGGAAAAAAATCGATCTGCCGAATCGCCTCGTAGGCACGAGCATGGCGCCGATGCAGCCGAGCGAGGTCGGCCGCCGCCAGCGTCGGCAGCGTCTTGCGAGCTTCGGCAAGTTCGGCCAGCCAGTCGGTGTAGTCGGAGGAACGATCGAACAGCGCCTGGTACGCCATCGCCTCTTCGGCGCTTGGTGCCTGAACGTGGAGCAACCAGGCCTGCCCCTCCTGCTGCCGGGTGTCGTAGGCCAGTTCCCGCAACTGCGAGGCCTGCTCGCAATGCGCGGGCAGCAGATAGGCGCCATCGCGCAGCGCCGCGCAGCCCAGGGCCTTGACCGTGCGCCAGACGCGCATGCGCATGGTCGCCCCGGCGGTCGGCAGGCTGACGATCAGAAGAAGCCAGGAGTCGCAGGCGGAAGTCATGCCGGCAGCATAGGTAGTCGTATTCATCGCTGCAACACGGTAGCGACCTCTACAATATGCCGTGCGGGCCGCACGGTGCGATGGAGCCGCTTGCGCTATACTCGCCCCCCATGGATACGAAGCCCAACTCGCCGAGCCGGCAGTATTGGTGGCGCGCCTGATCCAGGCGGCCCGTTTCCACACGCAACTCGAAAACGCGATGCCGCCAGCCTCCTGGCGGCATTTTCGTATCTGCGCACAGTGGCTGGTGGTGTCAAAAACCTGAAGCACCAGCCCATGACCACCGCTACCCAACCCATCATCCTGACCGGCGACCGCACCACCGGTCCGCTTCACCTCGGCCACTACATCGGCTCGCTGCGCTCGCGCGTGCAGCTGCAGCACGAAGCAAAGCAGTTTTTGCTGCTCGCCGATACGCAGGCCATGACGGACAACGTCGGCCGCCATCAGAAAGTCACCGAGAACGTGGTCGAGGTCGCGCTCGACTATCTCGCCGTCGGCATCGACCCGGACAAGTCGACCATCTTCATCCAGTCGCAGGTCCCGGAACTCGCCGAACTGACGCAATACCTGCTGAACCTGGTGACGGTATCCCGCCTGGAGCGTAATCCGACGATCAAGGAAGAAATCCGGCTGCGCGGCTTCGAGCGCGACATCCCTGCCGGCTTCCTGACCTATCCGGTGAGCCAGGCGGCCGACATCACGGCGTTCAAGGCGACGCTCGTGCCGGTCGGCGACGACCAGCAACCGATGATCGAGCAGACCAACGAGCTGGTGCGCCGCTTCAACCATACGGTCGGGCGCGAGGTACTGGTCGAATGCGAAGCCGTGCTGTCGCACGTGCCGCGGCTGCCCGGCATCGACGGCAAGGCGAAGATGAGCAAGTCGCTGGGCAACGCGATCACGCTGGGCGCCACGCCGGACGAAATCTCGAAGGCGGTCAAGGACATGTACACCGACCCGAATCATCTGCGGGTCAGCGACCCGGGCCAGGTGGAGGGGAACGTCGTGTTCATGTTCCTCGATGCGTTCGAGCCCGACACCGCCGCCGTGGACGAGCTCAAGGCGCACTATCGCCGTGGCGGTCTCGGCGACAGCGTCGTCAAGCGTCGGCTCGACGAGCGCTTGCAGGCGTTGATCGCCCCGATTCGCGAACGGCGCCTCGAGTTCGAGCGCGACCGCGCCGGCGTGTTCGAGATCCTGCGGCAAGGAACGATGCGCGCCAGGGAAGCCGCGGGCGCGACGCTGAGCGAGGTCAAGGGAGCGCTGGGGTTGAATTACTTCGGCAGCTGAACGCCCTGCGACGGAAACGTCGGCGTCCGGCCTCGGCATCGGGCGCTCTCCGGCCCCGAGGCGTGCAGAAAGTCACGCGCGCGTCCGGATTTCGACGTACTCTGATCCACAGGACCGCAGTGCCTGCAACATGTCCGTCGCCTTGCCGGAGCCCCGCGCAAATGGCGGCCGATCGAAAACGAGACGGAGACAGCGATGACCAGGCAGATCAAGAACAAGGCGGAAATCCGCGCCATGATCCGGGCCGAGCAGGCCAAATGGCCCGAGTGCAAGGATGCGTGCTTCGGCGATATCTGCGTGCAGACGCCCGACGCGACCGGCTGTAACTGGGGGCTATCGACGATGGAAGGCGAGCAAGCCGAGGCCTGCATGGCGAAAATCCAGCCTTTCATCGAATCGATGAAGGCGCAATTCAGTGTCCCGGAGGAAGAGAAACGGGGCTGACCGAGCGGTCACCGCGGCGACTCCTCGGCGGAAAGCAGCCGCACGGCCGTCTCCTGGTCAATGTCGAGCCGATACTTCGTGGCCAGGTAGCGCGCCAGATTGGCAATGCGCGATGGCGTCCTTCCCGCGGCCTGCAGTTGTGCCCGGTAGGCCTCGACCTCGCAGGCCTGCCGATAGGCCTTCGACAGCAGATAGCGCGGCCCGTGCGTGAACGGCCGGCGCCAGAACTGGCGCACGTGAACCAGTTCGTGCGCGATCAGCCCGGCCGACACGCCGGGTCGAAGCAGCACGATCGGGCCGAGACAGATACCGTCGAAATGCCGTGGGACAAACCAGCGGCTTTCAAGCAGCAGGCACCTGGGGTTGCGCAACGCCTTCATCGGGAAAGGTACGGTAGTACGGCAATGTCGGAGGTAGACATTGCAGGCGTTGCCAAAGTTCGAAGCCGGCCGCCGCGCGGGCCCCTCAGCCTTGCGGGCCGGGCGCCGAGTCGCGATCCAGCGCATCCCGGATCAGGGCGCGCCCCTTCGGCGGCGCCGCCAGATACGCCAGGTACATCGAGGCGGCCAGCGCCAGCCCGGCCACGGCAAATGCAATGAACGTCGTCCCGGCGATGCCGAGTTTTCCATCGGACATGTTGGTCTCCAGCGAAGGTGGCTAAAGAAGGCGGCTAAAGAAGGTCGCCAAGGCGGTCGAACAAAGCCGAATCCCTTCACGCCAAGCAAGCCCTGCGCCACCGCTGGAATACAGAGCCATGCGTTGTGCAAGCCGAACCGGGCGGTAAAGATTGCCGACCCGCCGCAAAAACGGCGCGCGAACGCGGGGCTGGCCGGACGGCGCGATAATGGGCGCGCCATGCTGCCCAATACGCCCACCATTGCCTCCTTCGAATCGCCGATCGAACTGCTGACCGCCTGCCACGACAAGGTCCGGCGTTTTGCCTCGCTGTGCGGCCGGCTTGCCGAGCACACCGCCCGGCATGGCGCCGACGACCAGGCGCGGACCGCGGCGGCCGGCATCGTGCGGTACTTCACGATTGCCGCGCCCTTGCATCACGCGGATGAAGAACAGGACCTGTTCCCTGCCCTGCGCGAACTTCAGGAGCCGGCGCTGACGGCCACGATGCTGGCGCTCGAGCACGATCACGACGCCCTGGATGCGCTGTGGGAGCAGGCCCGGCCCTGGCTCGAACGCGTGCAGCAAGGATCCGCGGAGCCCGCACCGGAAGCGCTGGCGCTGTTCGCCGCCCGCTATCTCGCGCACATCGACCGGGAAGAGCGCGACGTCTTTTCCTTCGCGGCCCGGCTCTCCGAACCGACATTGCGCGCCATCGGCCACCGGATGGCGCAACGCCGCGGGGGCTGAATCCGGTCAGCGCGGCATGTTGCGTCGTTTTCATGTTTCGACTATATTCGAAAAATGGAAACCGATCACGTTCTCGAAGCGCTCTCCGCCCTCGCCCATTCCGCGCGGCTAGCCGTCTTCCGCATGCTGGTCCAGGCCGGCCCGGAAGGCCTGCCGGCCGGGCGGATCGCCGAATTGATGGAGATGCCGGCCTCGTCGCTGTCCTTCCACCTGAAGGAGCTGCATCGCGCCGGCTTGCTGCGCAGTCGCCAGGACGGCCGCTCGATCATCTACATGGCCCGCTACGAGACCATGAACGCGTTGCTCGGCTATCTGACCGAGAACTGCTGCGGCGGCAATCCGTGCTCCCCTGTGTCCGGTTGTTCCCCCGAATCGGCGTCGTCCCCGTTGAGCCTGCGCGGGATCGGCGGGCAGGCCGTGGAGCCGAAGGCATGACGGCGGCGGAACAGGCGGTAAAACAAGCAACGATGTCGCCAGCCGGCGGCATCGGCTTTTTCGAGCGCTATCTGACGGTCTGGGTCGCGCTGTGCATCGTCGCCGGAATCGTGCTCGGCCAATGGTACCCCGGCGTCTTCCAGGCGATCGGCGCGATGGAAGTCGCACAGGTCAATCTGCCGGTCGG
This sequence comes from Cupriavidus sp., assembly GCA_031181345.1. Taxonomy (GTDB): domain Bacteria; phylum Pseudomonadota; class Gammaproteobacteria; order Burkholderiales; family Burkholderiaceae; genus Cupriavidus. Next base: position 23,292 of record JAPSLC010000046.1, read on the forward strand.
GCTGCTGATCTGGGTGATGATCATCCCGATGCTGATCAAGATCGACTTTGGCGCGATGGGCCAGGTCGCGGGCCATTGGCGCGGCATCGGCGTGACCCTGTTCGTCAACTGGCTGGTCAAGCCGTTCTCGATGGCGCTGCTGGCGTGGATCTTCGTGCGGCATCTGTTTGCGCCGTGGCTGCCGGCCGAACAGCTGGACAGCTATGTGGCCGGCCTGATCCTGCTGGCGGCGGCGCCCTGCACCGCGATGGTCTTTGTCTGGTCGCAGCTGTGCAAGGGCGATCCGTATTTCACGCTGTCGCAGGTGGCCGTCAACGACGCCATCATGGTGGTGGCCTTCGCGCCGGTGGTCGGGCTGCTGCTCGGGCTGTCGTCGATCACGGTGCCGTGGGACACGCTGATCGTCTCGGTAGTGCTGTACATCGTGATCCCGGTGGGGATTGCGCAGGCCGTCCGCAAGCTGCTGCTGGCGCGCGGCGAAGCGACGTACCGGCGCGTGACCGGCGCGCTGGGCCCGTATTCGATCGCCGCGCTGCTGGCGACGCTGGTGCTGCTGTTCGGCTTCCAGGGCAATGCGATCGTCGAACAGCCGTTGATCATCCTGCTGCTGGCGGTGCCGATCCTGATCCAGGTCGTGCTCAATTCCGGCCTGGCTTATGTCCTGAATCGCAAGCTGGGCGTGGCGCATTGCGTCGCCGGCCCGTCCGCGCTGATCGGCGCCAGCAACTTCTTCGAGCTGGCCGTCGCCACCGCGATCAGCCTGTTCGGCTTCGAATCCGGCGCGGCGCTGGCCACCGTCGTCGGCGTGCTGATCGAGGTGCCGGTCATGCTGCTGGTGGTCGGCGTGGTGAACCGCTCGCAACGTTGGTACGAAGCCTCTTGAGAAACGCCATACCCGCTGTCATGTCCCCTGTCATGTCCTCAGTCACATCCTCTGTCACGATCTATCACAACCCCGCCTGCGGCACGTCGCGCAACACGCTGGCGATGATTCGCAACGCCGGCATCGAGCCGACGGTCATCGAGTACCTGACGACGCCGCCGACCCGCGGCGAGCTCGAAGGCATGATCCGGCAGGCCGGCCTGAGCGTGCGCGAAGCCATTCGCGAAAAAGGCACGCCCTACGCCGAGCTGGGCCTCGACGATCCATCGCTGACCGATGACCAGCTGCTCGACGCGATGATCGCTCACCCGATCCTGATCAATCGCCCCTTCGTCGTCACCGCGCTCGGCGTGCGGCTCTGCCGGCCGTCGGAGGTGGTGCTCGACATCCTGCCCTCGCCGCAGCGAGGCCCGTTTGCCAAGGAAGACGGCGAGCTGGTCATCGACGCCGAAGGCCGGAGGGTGGGCCGATGAGCGCCGACCTGCCCAACGTCGTGCCGTCGCTGCTCGACATTCCCGACCCGCGCAAGCTGGAGCCGGCGAAGACCAGCACCCACCCGCCGCGCATCTTGCTGCTTTACGGCTCGCTGCGCGCAACCTCGTACAGCCGGCTGCTGACGCAGGAGGCCGAACGCATTCTCAAGCGCCTCGGCGCGGAAACGCGCGTGTTCGATGCGCACGAACTACCGATTGCCGACAGCGTGCCGGCGGACCACCCCAGGGTGGCCGAGCTGCGCAAGCTGTCCGAATGGTCGGAGGGACAGGTCTGGTGCAGCCCGGAGCGCCACGGCACGTTGACCGCCGTCTTCAAGAACCAGATCGACTGGCTGCCGCTGGAGAGCGGCGGCATTCGGCCGACCCAGGGACGCACGCTGGCGGTGATGCAGGTCTGCGGCGGCTCGCAGTCCTTCAACGCCGTCAATGCGCTGCGCGTGCTGGGCCGCTGGATGCGAATGATCACGATCCCGAACCAGTCGTCGGTACCGAAGGCGTATCAGGAATTCGATGCGAATGGCCGCATGAAGCCGTCGTCGTATTACGACCGCGTGGTCGACGTCATGGAGGAACTGGTCAAGTTCACGCTGCTGACGCGCGACCGCTCCGACTATCTGACCGACCGCTACAGCGAGCGCAAGGAAGCCGCGCCGCCGGTGGCCACGACGCTCGCCGCCGCGGCGATGCGCCACGAGCAGGACGCCAAGGTGGGCGACACCGACGACGGCGAGGTCGAGTAAAGGCAGCGTGGCCGGGCGGAGCGGGCGCAATACCGCCCGCTCTCCCTGGCTCCTTCTCCGGACCCTGCAACAGGATTGTCCGCTACTGCGCCAGCGCGGCTTGCGGCGTATTGCGGAAGCTGATCGCCATGCGGTTGTACAGGTTCATCACGCCGATCGCGATGGTCAGGTCGACCAGTTCCCGTTCGTCGAATACCGCCCGGGCGGCCTGATAGTCGGCATCCGGCACGCCGGTCTGCGCCACGCGCGTCACCGACTCCGCCCATGCCAGCGCGGCGCGCTCGCGCTCGTCGAACAGATTGCCGGCCTCGGCCCAGGCCTGTACCAGCGCGAGCTTCTCGACCTTCACACCCTTCTTCAGCAGGTCGCGGGTGTGCATGTCGAGACAGTAGGCGCAATTGTTGATCTGCGACACGCGCAGGTAGACCAGGTCGACCAGGATCGGGGACAGGTCGGTCTGCATCACGTAGCCGTAGGCGCCGCCCAGGGCCTTCATCCCGGCCGGGGCGATCTGGTTGTAGTCCAGGCGTTTGCTCATTGCATCGACTCCTTGTTCGTAGAGGAAGAGATCGGGGTGGTCAGTACCTTGTCGTCGGTGTCGACGACGAATACGGCCAGCAGCTTCGCCGGTTGCGTCGCGCTCGCATTGCGGCTGACCGGATGGCGCGAGCCCGGCGACTCGCTGAAGCTCTCGCCCGCACGGTAGGTGCGCTTCGGTCCGTCGTTGACCTGCGACTCGATGGCGCCGGCGACGACGTAGCCGTAGATGAAGGCGGATTTCGCATGCACATGCGAGGGCGACGCGGCGCCGGGCGCGTAGTCGACCACCACGGCAACCAGCGATTTGCCCGGAATGTTGGGGATCGGCTGATTGAAGTTCGGGGTGACCTTCTCCCCGGCGCCGTGGGCGAAGGCGGGCATGGCCCAGATCACGGCGGCAGCGGCATAAGTGGCGGCACAAGCGACGCCAATAAAGGATCGGATATTCACGAGGCACTCTCCAGATGGGTGTTCCCATTCTGGTTTGGCGCTGGTACAAATAAAAGAACCAAGAATGATCCATTTTTATGTACCACGCGCGATGACCCGGCCGATGACCCCTCCCCTGCATCTCGCCCTGGACCGATCCGCCAGGACGCCGCTGGCCGAGCAGATCCGCCAAGGCATCAGCACGGCTATCGAAAGCGGCGTGCTAGCGCCCGGCGCGCGGCTGCCGTCCTGGCAGGATCTGGCCACCCAGCTCGGCGTCGCGCGCGGCACGGTGAAGGCGGCCTACGAAAAGCTGGCCGATGCGCAGCTGGTGGTGGCATCCCGCGCCAGCGGCACCCGGGTCGCCGAGCGGCCCGCGCTGCGGGCCAATGCCGACGATCGGCCCGATCCCGGCTCGTTCATGGACAGGTATCTGGAGTTCATGGCCGGACCGGCCGTCTTCCAGATGGGCGTGCCGGCGCAGGAGAGCCTTCCCGCGAAGCTGTTCTCGCGGGTGCGCGCCCACGCGGCCCGCGCCGAACTCGGGGCCGCATCGCTCTATCCCGACCCGCGCGGCGAACCGGCGCTGCGGCGCGAAATTGCGGCCTACCTCGCCATCGCGCGCGGCATCCAGTGTTCGCCCTCGCAGATCCTGATCACCGGCGGATTCGCCGGCGGCCTCGGCCTGGCATTGCGCGCGCTCGGCCTGGACGGGCGCAAGGTCTGGACCGAGGATCCGGGCTTTCCTTACACGCGTCGCGGACTGGAGCTGGCGGGGCTGTCGCTGGTGCCGGTGCCGGTGGACGCCGACGGCATCGATGTCGACTACGGCCTCGAGCATGCGCCGGATGCCGCGCTGGCCGTGCTGACGCCCGGCCAGCAGGCCCCACTGGGCGGCACGCTGTCGCTGCCGCGGCGCCTGCAGTTGCTCGACTGGGCGGCGGCGCAAGGCGCCTGGGTCATCGAAGATGACTACCTCAGCGAGCTGCGGCTCGAGGGCCGCGCCGCGCCCGCGCTCGCCTCGCTGGACCGCGCCGGACGCGTGATCCATATCGGCTCGTTCAGCAAGACCATCAGCCCGGCATTGCGCCTGGGCTTCGTGGTGGCGCCGTCGTCGCTGGTAGCGCGCTTCGCCGAGATGGCGGCGTGTCTCGCGCCCGCACCGGCGCCGTCCATCCAGCTCGCCACCGCCGAGTTCATGCACGACGGCCACTACCTGCGGCACCTGCGGCGTACCAAGCGGCTCTATGCATCGCAACGCGATGCGCTGCTGGCATGCCTGCGGCCCCGTGTCGGCACCGACGTGGAGGCTACCGGGCTGGCCGTGCTGTTGCGGCTGCCGGACGGCACGGCCGACGGTTCGATCGTCAAGGAAGCGGCGGCCTTCGGCATCTCGCCCTCGCCGTTGTCAGTCTGGTATGCGCCGTCAGCTGGCACACGCTCTCGCGCGCGTTCTGGCCTGCTGCTCGGCGTCGCGACAGCGCCGCCGAAACGGGTCGCGGTTTCCTGCGATCGCCTGCTACAGGTCGTGGAGCGCTTCCGGCAGGGCTAGCGCCATGGCGATTGCCGAGGGCAATCCACCTTCCGCCTCGGCGAGATAGCGTCTAATTAGCCACTTTTACATTCGCGTTCGCCGACGTATGTATAATTCCCGGCTTTCCGGTGCCGGCGGCGTCCACTCGCGTTGGCTGCGACGCCCGCCGTCGCCTTGCCCACTTCCCCGCGGCATGGCGTGACGCCGGCACGCATCGGATGACCCCACGGCAACGTCCGGCGCCTGCAGGCGCCGGCTGGAAAGGTGCTCCCCTCATGCGTCGATTTCCCGGAATGGCGTTCGGCCTGCTGCTGATCGTCTTCTTGCATCTGTTACCTGCCGCGACGCCCGCGGCCTTCGGCGCGGACGAACCGTCCCGGACCGAGGACAAGACCGCCGCTCCGTTCTCCTCGGCCGCGGCCAGCGCCGAACTGAAGCGGCTGCAGACCGAGCAGGACCGCATCAAGCAGCAGGCGTCGAAGGACACTACCGGCAACCAGCTGACCGAGCTCGACGACGCCGTGCACCGGCTGCTGACCGACGTCGACACGCTGAGCGGCACGCTGGTGGCCGAGCGCGCCAAGGTGCAGGCCCAGATCGATCTGCTGGGGCCGCCGCCCGCCGACGGCAGCGCGTCGGAGGCGCCCGCCGTCGCCCGCCAGCGCGCCGAGCTGAACGGCCGCGCCAAGGCGCTCGACGAGCAGCTGAAGAAGGCCGAAGAGGACAAGGAAAGCCTGGGCAATCTGGCCGATCAGATCGGCAAGCTGCAGCGCGGGCACTTGAAGGACCAGGTCGCCCTGCGCTCCAACAGCATCCTCGGCGGCGAATTCTGGATGCCGGCACTGGACCCGAGCCGCGAGGACCGGCAGCGCTTCGCGTCGCTGCGTTCGCTGGTCACGCCGATGGCGAAACAGGCCTGGGACGCCGAGCACAGGACCGGCACGGTGATGCTGCTGGCGCTGGCCTTCGCCATCTGGTCGCTGGGCCGCCGGCTGATCGAGCGCGGCATGGCCTGGGTTTGCCTGCACCGGCTGCCGGAGCACCGGCTGCGGCGCAGCGCGCTGGCGCTGTCGACCGCACTGGCCACGGTGCTGACGACCGCGCTGGCGGTGCGTATCGTGCTGTTCGCCTTCACGCGCGACTACGAGCCGTCCGAGCCGATGCGCGACCTGGCCGACGAGCTGATCAAGCTGACGATGACCAGCGCGCTGATCGCCGGCCTGGGCCGGGCGCTGCTGTGCACGCGGCATCCGACCTGGCGCCTGCCGTCGCTGCACGACGACATCGCCCGCGCGCTGCGGCCCTTCCCCATCGTGCTGGCGGGCCTGCTGTTGCTGGCGGGCACCATCGAGCAGCTGAACCGCACCATCGATACCAGCGTCCAGGTCACGCTGTTCGGCCGCGGCCTGGTCTCGCTGGTGGTGACGTTGACGATCGGCGCCGCACTGCTGCGTGCCAACCGCGTGCGCGCCGCGCTGGTCGCCGCCGGCGAGCGGCCGGGCAGCGGCTCGACGCTGACCGGCATCGTGCTGGCCGGCCTGACCGCCACCATCGTGGTGACGCTGCTCGCCCTGCTGACCGGCTATATCACCTTCGCGCGCTTCCTGACCTACGAGATCGTCTGGTTCGACATCGTGCTGTGCAGCCTGTATCTGCTGACCAAGCTGACGCGCGATGCCTGCGAGAGCCTGTTCTCGGTCAACTATTCGAGCGGCCGCATCATCAAGCAGCTGTTCGGGCTCGGCGACAGCCATCTGGACCAGGTGTCGACCGTGTTGTCGGGGCTGGGCTCGAGCCTGCTGCTGTTACTGGCGGTGATCGCGCTGCTGACCGGGGGCTTCGGCACCACGCCCAAGGACCTGCTCGACAGCCTGCTGATGGTGCTGGGCGGCGAGCGGCTGCGGGCGATGAACATCATGCCCGAGCGCATCCTGAACGCGGTGATCGCCACCGGCGTGGGCGTCTATATCCTGCGCTCGGTGCGCCGCTGGCTCGATGCGGACCTGCTGCCCAAGACCGGCATGGAGCCGGGCATGCGGGCCTCGCTGGTGACGCTGTTCAGCAATGTCGGCTATGTGCTGCTGGTGCTGATGACGCTGTCGCTGCTGGGCGTGCGCTGGGACAACCTGGCCTGGATCGTCAGCGCGCTGTCGGTGGGCATCGGTTTCGGCCTGCAGGAGATCGTCAAGAACTTCATCTCGGGGCTGATCCTGCTGACCGAGCGGCCGGTCAAGGTCGGCGACATGGTCAATATCGGCGGCGTCGAGGGCGACATCCGGCGCATCAGCGTGCGCGCCACCGAGATCCAGCTGGGCGACCGCTCGACGATGATCGTGCCGAATTCGCAGCTGATCTCGCAGAGCGTGCGCAACGTGACGATGAACAACAGCACGCTCGGCGTGGCCTCGCTGACGCTGACTTTCCCGCTGAACATCGACCCGGAAGAGGTGCGCGACATGCTGCTGGCCGCCTACGCCGACAACCAGGCGATCCTTGACCATCCCGCGCCGTCGGTGACCTTCAGCCAACTGGCGCCGAACGGCATCACGCTGACCGTGACCGGCTTCGTCTCCAGCCCGCGCATTGCCGGCGGCACCAAGAGCGATCTGCTGTTCGACATCCTCAAGCGGCTGCGCGCGGCGGAGATTCCGCTGACCAATCCGCAAACGCTGCGGCTGGTCAATTCGGAGCTGCTGGCCGCCTGATCCGGCGGCTGCGGCACGGCTGCGCTCGGCCGGTTATTTCCTGCCAGTTAGCCTTGTGTTGCCTGGCAGGCGCCCAATCCTGCGCGGCTGACGCACTAGAATGGCGCGATTCCCGTTCGGAGATCGCGCCGTGGACCTTTCCCTCTTTCCGCAATTCCGCAGCATCGACGTCGAAACCGACAGCGAGGTCAGGATCCATGCCGTCGTCGGCGGCGACGGGCCGCCGCTGTTGCTGCTGCACGGCCATCCGCAGACGCATGCGATCTGGCACAAGGTCGCGCCGACGCTGGCGCAACGGTTCACCGTGGTGGCCTGCGATCTGCGCGGCTATGGCGACTCGTCCAAGCCGGCCGGCGCCGCTGATCATGGCAACTACAGCAAGCGCACGATGGCGCGCGACGCGCTGCGCGTGATGCAGTCGCTGGGCTTCGAGCGCTTTCGCGTGCTGGCGCACGACCGCGGCGCGCGCGTGGCGCATCGGCTCGGCATGGACCATGCCGCCGCGGTCGAGCGGATGGTGCTGCTCGATATCGCGCCGACGCTGGCGATGTACGAGCAGACCACCGAGGCCTTTGCGCGCGCGTATTGGCACTGGTTCTTCCTGATCCAGCCGGCGCCCTTGCCCGAGCGGCTGATCGAGGCCGATCCGCCGCGCTATATCCGCGACCTGATGGGCGGCCGCAGCGCCGGACTGAGCCCCTTCGATCCGCGCGCGCTGCGCGAATACGAGCGCTGCGCCGCCCTGCCCGGCGCCGCGCATGGCGTCTGCGAGGACTATCGCGCGGCCGCGGGCATCGATCTCGAACATGACCGCACCGATCGCGAGGCCGGCAAGCGGCTGACCATGCCGCTGCTGGTGCTGTGGGGCGAACAAGGCGTGGTCCATCGCTGCTTCCAGCCGCTGCAGGAATGGCAGCGGGTGGCGCTTGACGTCGACGGCGGTCCGTTGCCATGCGGCCACTACATTGCCGAGGAAGCGCCCGATGCCCTGCTGGCGCGGGCGCTGCCGTTCCTGGAGCAATAAGGTCCGCGGCAAGTCGGCCGACGGATCTTCGACGAGGCTGCGATAAGGCGCGCTTATGGCCGTAGTCGCAGATTGAATTTCCCGGCGTGGTTCTCCTTCGGTAAAGTCGCTCGCGCATCGCGGCCCAAGCGCGACAACAAGGAGGAGACATCATGCAAGGCATTCGCCAGGCCCTGGCCTGCGTCGTTTCAGCGGTGGCATTGCTCGGCGCCACGCACGCCCCGGCCGCGGCTCCGGCCGATGGCTGGCCCAGCAAGCCGATCCAGATGATCGTGCCCCAGGCACCGGGCGGCACCAACGATATCGTCGCCCGCCTGGTGGCCGCGGACCTGTCGCAACGCCTCGGCCAGCAGGTCGTGGTCGAGAACCGGCCCGGCGCCGGCGGCAATATCGGCACGCAGTTCGCCGCACGCGCGACGCCGAACGGCTATACGCTGCTGATGACGATCAGCAGCACGCAGGCGATCAACCCATCGCTATACCGCCAGGTTCCGTTCGATCCGATCAAGGACTTCGAGCCGATCGCGCCGGTCGCGACCGTGCCGAACGTGCTGGTGGTCAATCCCGCCTTCCCCGCCAAGACGCTGCCCGAATTGATCGCCATGGCGAAGGCCAAGCCCGGCCAGTATCGCTTTGCATCCGCCGGCAATGGCACGCTGAACCATCTGCTCGGCGAGATGTTGAACAGCATGGCCGGTATCCAGCTGGAGCATGTCCCGTACAAGGGCGTGGCACCGGCCCTGAACGATGTGCTCGGCAACCAGGTGCCGATGGCGTTCGCCAGCCTGCCGTCGGTGCTGCCGCACATCAAGGCGGGCAAGGTCCGCGCGCTGGGCGTCAGCTCGGCCAGGCGTTCGCCGTTCGCACCGGATATCCCGGCCATCGGCGAGACCGTGCCCGGTTATAGCGGCGATCTGTGGGTCGGCCTGTTCGCGGTCAGGGGGACACCGAAGGAGATCACGCAGAAGCTCGCCCAGACCATGCAGGCCGCACTGGCGGACCCCGCGCTGCGTGAAAAGCTCGGTGCGCAAGGTGCCGAGGCGCTGTCGGCCACGCCGCAGCAGTTCGCCACGCAGCTCAAGGGCGATATCGACAAATGGGCGCGCATCGTCAAGGCATCCGGCGCGCAGGTGGACTGAAAAGGAACTGGCCCGTCCGCGCGTAGCGCTGGACGGGCCAGTTGGCGCCTGCCGGCGCCTACGCTATCTCTCGCTTACTGGGCGGCCGAGCCGGCCGCTGCCTGTTCGGCCTGGGCCTGCATGAACTCCCGGGCCGCGGCGACGGCCTGCATCGCCTCCTGACTGCCGCCCTTGTCGGGATGGGCCTTGAGCGACGCCGCCCGGAAGGCCTTGCCGATCTTCGCCACGTCGGTCTCGCCGGGATTCAGCCCGAGGATTTCGTGCGGCAGACGCTCATGGCTCCAGCCGTCGGGCGCGTAGGGGTTGACGGGAGCGGCGGGTCGCTGTGGCGGCGGCGCGCTGTGCGCGGGTTCGGGCCGATGACGCTGCTGCCGGGCGCGCTCGCTTTGCCGATCGTCGCGGCGCTTCGGTTCCGGTTCGGGATCCCGCGCCGGCCACAGCACCACGATGGCCGCCGACAACCTGCCGCCTTGGTCGACCAGCACGATCGCATTGATCTGGAGAGGCGCCGCCGGCCGCGGCGCGAACGCGTTGACGTTCAGGTTGGCGAGCAGCAGATTCATCAGCAGTGCATTGGCGGCATCCTGCGGCGACATCGAGAACCGCTGGTCGGGGGACTTCGCCTGCGGCTGGATCGACGGGATATCGATGGGCCGCTGGGCGTGGATGGACGAGATGGACGACATTGACGACTCTCCTTGAGGACATGGGGGCTGCCATCTTTGCGCCATGACCGCAGGGCCGCTACCGTGGAAACGAACTGGCTTTTGCTTTTGTCTCATTCCTTGCATCGCGCGGCCCGTCGCTCCTCCCTTCGCTCACCCCATCGCGCCCGCCCCACCCTCGGTGCGCTCGCGCACATACCGCTATCAGCGGCATCGCTGCAATATCGCCTTTTCCGCATCGACAGGGGCGACGATGAAGCGCGTGATTCGTATTGCGGGGTGGACGATCGCCGGGCTGTTGGTCGCCGCGGGATTGGTCCTGGCAACGGGCATGTTGCTCGGCGAACGAAAAGCCCAACGGCGGGTGCACGTGCCCGCGGTTCCCGTCGCTTATCGCGATGACGCGCAAGCCCTGGCGCGCGGCAAATATCTCTACGAGTCGCGCGGCTGCATGGAATGCCACGGCGCCGACGGCCGCGGCCGCGTGATGATCAACGACCCGGGCGGCATGTTCGTGCGAACGCCCAACGTGACCGCCGGCAACCCCGACATCGCGCGCTACCGCGAACGCGACTGGGTCCTCGCGATCCGTCACGGCGTCGCGCCATCGGGACGGCCGCTGATGATCATGCCGAGCGAGGACTACAACCAGCTCAGCGACGAAGACCTGTCCGCGCTGGTCGCCTATATGCGCAGCCTGCCGCCGCTGCTCAGCGGCATGACCGAGATCCGCCTGCCGCTGATGGTGCGCGTGCTTTACGGCTTCGGCATGATCCAGGACGCCGCCGCCAAGATCGACCACAGCCGGCCGCCGTCCCCACCGCTGCAACCCGCGCCCACCGCCGCGTATGGCGCCTATGTCGCCCATGCCTGCATCGGCTGTCACGGCGCCGATCTGGCGGGCGGCAAGATTCCGGGCGCGCCGCCGGACTGGCCCGCGGCCGCCGACCTGCGGCCGGGTGCCGTGATGCTGCGCTACCGCACGCCGGACCGCTTTATCGAGATGATGCGCACCGGCGTGCGGCCCGACGGCACCGCCGTCAGCAAGGTGATGCCGTTCGAGAGCCTGAGCAAGATGAGCGACACCGACCTGACCGCGCTCTATCTCCATCTGAAGGCGTTGCCGGTGACCCAGGCGGCGCGTTGAGCGCGTCTGGGGCCGAGCGCTATGCGATACGCGTTGCCCGCTCCGACGACCGTCCAGCGCCTCCGCGCCACAAGCGAAAGTTTTACACGTTTGCCTAATTTCACCGCGCCGCAACTACGATAGGCGCGGTCTCCCTTCCCCGAGCTCGCGCCGGCTGGCCCGGCGGCTGGCACCCACGACGGCGCCCCTCCCCTCCGATTGCCGCTCCCGGGCATGGGCATTGCAGCGCAACCCACGCCCATGTGGCGTGAAGTACCGCATGAGTCCCTGCATGATTTCCCGTTGACCGAGATCGGAGGATCCCCATGTTCATTCACAACAAGCGATTGCAGTACACCGTACGCGTATCACGGCCCGATCCCGGTCTGGCCAATCTGTTGCTGGAGCAATTCGGCGGTCCCCAGGGCGAACTCGCTGCCGCACTGCGCTATTTCACGCAGGCGCTGGCTGAGGACGACCCGGGTCGCAAGGACATGCTGCTCGATATCGCGACCGAGGAGCTGAGCCATCTGGAGGTGATCGGCTCGATCGTCGCGATGCTGAACAAGGGGGCCAAGGGCCAGCTTGCCGAGGGCGTCGAACAGGAAGCCGAGCTCTATCGTTCGCTGTCCGGCCCGGGCAACGACAGCCACGTGACCCAGCTGCTGTATGGCGGCGGCCCGCCGCTGACCAACTCGGGCGGTGTGCCCTGGACCGCGGCCTATATCGACACGATCGGCGAGCCGACCGCGGACCTGCGCTCCAATATCGCGGCCGAGGCGCGCGCCAAGATCATCTACGAGCGGCTGATCAACGTGACCGACGACCCAGGCGTGCAGGAGGCCCTGGGCTTTCTGATGACCCGCGAGGTGTCGCACCAGAAATCGTTCGAGAAGGCGCTGTATTCGATCCAGCCCAGCTTCCCGCCGGGCAAGGCCCCGCCGATGCCCGAGTTCGCCAGCGTCTACTACAAGATGTCGCAGGGCGATGCGCTGCGCGGTCCCTGGAATTCCGACTCCACCTTCGAATTCGTCGAGAATCCGCCGCCGGCGGTAGATGGCGGCAGCGGCCTGCCCGAAGTTCAGCTCGAGCCCACCCAGGCCAGCGCGGTCGAAGCGGCGGCGATGCGCACCGAGTCCGACGTCAACAGCGATCCGGTGACGGGCGCGGACCTGGGCAGCGTCGACGAGGCCGAGTTGCCGACCGACACCGGGGCACCGGGCGCGGGCGGCGCGGCATCGATTCCGCCCACGACGCCGCCGGGCAAGGCTTGATCGATTGTTCGCCGCGATGTCCGGCAATGAAGAACGAGGCGGCCACATCGGCCGCCTCTTTTCCTGGAGCGCTGCCATGTTGTCAGTGGCACCGGCTACGGCAACACCGTCGTCGCCACCAGCGTCACGTTCATGCCGATGATCAGCGTCACCGCGATCACCGCCAGCACCGTGACCCATGGCTTGTTGACGTACGCTCCCATCACGGAGCGGCGGCTGGTCAGCCAGATCAGCGGCACCACCGCGAACGGCAATTGCAGGCTCAGGATGACCTGGCTGAGTACCAGCAATTCGCCGATGCCCGCTTCGCCGTAGGCCAGCGCGACGAACATCGCCGGTACCACCGCGATGCCGCGCGTCAGCAGCCGCCGCGCCCACGCCGGGAGCCGCAGCTTGACGAAGCCTTCCATCACGATCTGCCCGGCCAGCGTGGCCGTCACCGCGGAGCTTTGCCCCGACGCGAGCAGCGCGATGCCGAACAGGACGCTGGCGATCGCGGTGCCGGTCAGCGGCCCCAGCAGCTGGTAGGCGGCGCGCAGATCGTTGACCTCGTGCATGCCGCCGGCATGGAACACGGCGCCCGCGGTCACCAGGATCGCGGCGTTGATGAAGAAGGCGATCACCAGCGCCAGCATGATGTCGACCGTGTAATACGCGAGCGTGGTACCGATGCTCTCGTGCCCGCGCCGGATGCGCTGCGGCCCCACCATCGACGAATGCAGATACAGGTTGTGCGGCATCACGGTCGCGCCGACGATGCCGATCGCGATGTACAGCATGTTGGTGTCGGTCAGCACGCGCGTGCTCGGCACGAAGCCGCGCGCGACCTCGCCCCATTGCGGCTGCACCAGTACGAGGTTGACCGCGAAGCAGAGAAACACCACGGCGAGCAGCGCGATGACCACCGCCTCCAGCTGCCGGTAGCCGCGCTGCTGCAGCGCGAGGATCAGCAGTACGTCGAGCACGGTCGCGGCCACGCCCCACGTCAGCGGAATGCCGAACAGCAGGTTCAGCGCGATCGCGGTACCGATGACCTCGGCCAGGTCGGTGGCACAGATCGCCAGCTCGCACAGCAGCCATTGCGCCAGCGCCGAGCGCTTGCTCGAGTGCTGGCGGCAGGCCTGCGCCAGATCCATGCCGGACACCACGCCAAGGCGTGCCGCCAGCGTTTGCAGCAGCATCGCGATCAGGCTGGACATCAGCACGATCCACAACAGCGCGTAGCCGTAGCCCGAGCCAGCGGCGAGGTCGGTGGCCCAGTTGCCCGGGTCCATGTAGCCGACCGCGACCAGGTAGCCGGGCCCGAGAAAGGCCAGCAGACGGCGCCAATGCAGCTTGCCGCCCGGCGGGCGGCGCCAGGCGCCGAGCGGGCCCGCGGCCTGCGCGCCGGCGTCCGGCGGCGGGGGCGTGTCAGGGGGCATGGCGCTTGCCCCGCAGGACATGCATCGGCCGATCAGGCATTGGCCTCTCAGACATCGGCCAGCATCCGCGCCAGCAGCACCGCCATGCCGCCGCCATTGATGATCAGGCCGAGCAGCAGCCGCACAGGATGGTCACGCCAATCGCGCCGGATTCGTTCCATGGCTTCGCGTCTCCTCGTTTTCGCGCGCGCTCGGCTCGGCGCACGGCCGCCATATCAAGCACGAGCCATGCCCGTGCAGTTTGAACACTATAGGTGTCCGATTGGAGTCTGATTCCGGTTGCCTCGAGGTCCGGGACACTTCGGGTTCAGCCATGTTGTTACAACGGCCCTGCCTGCCTTGCCATCGGCAGTCATCCGCCGCAGAATCGGCATGCCCGTGCGCCAGCGCACGCCCGCCAGCCGCGCTCGCGGCGGCCTCGCCGACAACGACCGATGCCAGATCCCATCGCCGCACCGTCCGAAACACCCGCCGCACCGTCCGACATCATCGCCCCCGCGACGTCGGAGGCCACCGTCGACGCGGTCTACCGCGCCGAATCCCGCCGCGTGCTGGCCACGCTGATCCGCCTGCTGGGCGACTTCGATCTGGCCGAGGAAGCCCTGCACGACGCCTTCAAGGCCGCCCTCGAGCAATGGCCGCGCGACGGCGTGCCGGCCAATCCTTGCGCATGGCTGATCTCGGCGGGACGCTTCAAGGCGATCGACGGCATCCGCCGCCATGCGCGCTTCCGCCCGCTCGACGACGTCACCGAACAGGTCGAAGCAATCGTCGACGAGAGCGCGACGCGCGCCTTCGACGAACTCTTCGACGACACCTGTCTGGAAGACGACCGGCTGCGGCTGATCTTTACCTGCTGCCACCCCGCGCTGGCGCCCGACGCCCAGGTCGCGCTGACGCTGCGCGAGGTCTGCGGCCTGACCACCGAGGACATCGCCCACGCCTTCCTGACCGCGCCGTCGACGCTGGCCCAGCGCATCGTGCGCGCCAAGGCGAAAATCCGCGACGCGCGCATTCCTTATCAGGTGCCTGACCGCAAGGACCTGCCCGAGCGGCTCGACAGCGTGCTGCGGGTGGTCTACCTGGTCTTCAACGAGGGCTACTCGGCCAGCTCCGGCGATCAGCTGACCCGGCACGACCTGTCGGGCGAGGCGATCCGACTGGCCCGGCTGCTGCTCGAACTGCTGCCGGAGCCCGAGGTCATGGGGCTGCTGGCGCTGATGCTGCTGCACGAGTCGCGCCGGGCTGCGCGCACGTCGGCGGACGGCGAACTGGTGCTGCTGGACGAACAGGACCGCAGCCGCTGGGACCGCGCGCTGATCGCCGAGGGCACGACGCTGGTCGAGCGCGCGCTGTCCTCGCGCCGCTTCGGGCCGTACTCGCTGCAGGCCGCGATTTCCGCCGTGCATGCCGAAGCCGACAGCGCCGCGTCGACCGACTGGCCGCAGATCGTCGCGCTGTACGACGTGTTGCTGGCGCTCCAGCCCTCCCCGGTGGTCGAACTGAACCGCGCGGTCGCGGTCGCTATGCGCGACGGCCCCGAGGCCGGGCTGCTGCTGGTCGACGCGATCCTGGCCCGCGGCGAACTGTCCGACTACCACCTGGCCCACGCCACCCGGGCCGATCTGTGCCGGCGCCTGGGTCGCTACGGCGAAGCGCGTGCCGCGTACCGAACCGTGCTCGAACTGGTCCGCCAGGGCCCCGAGCGGCGCTTTATCGAACGACGGCTTGCCGCACTGCCGCAATAAAGCGGGCCTCGCCGGCGCGGCGGGCCTTGCCTGATGTCGGTCGCCGCTGTCGATTTCACCCGATCCCGAACGACTAATCACTGACAGGGTGATCACCCTGCCGGCGTCATGGCGCCGTCGCCGGCGCCGTCTATGCTGTTTTTCCGTGCCCTTTCGTTGCCGTTTTGTTGCCGAGTCGCTCGCCGACACGTCAACGCCACCATTACCGAGGAGCCTCAGATGAAATATCTCTGCCTTATCTATTACCAGGAGAAGCAGGTCTACAGCATGCCGCCCGACGAATGGGATTCCCTGGTCGGCGAATGCCTGCGCTTCGGCGACAAGGTGCGCAGCAGCGGCCACTACATCGGCGGCGAAGCACTGCAGCCTGTCGAGACCGCCAAGACGCTGCGTGTGCGCGACGGCAAGGTCACCGTCACCGACGGGCCGTTCGCCGAGACCAAGGAGCAGTTGGCCGGCTTTTATCTGATGGAGGCCGCCGATCTGAACGAGGCAATCCAGGTCGCCTCGAAGATTCCGCCCGCGCGGCATGGCAGCGTCGAGATCCGGCCGATCCGCGAATTGCCGGGCGCAAACGGGTCGTAGGCACCGGGTCGTAAACACCGAGTCGTAAATTTCTTTGCGGGGCATTGTCGATCGGCGCGCTCGCCGCACGACTAGGTAACAGGAAGTCCGAACAGCCACCGAAATCCGAGGAGCGGCGACGATGAAATACCTGTGCCTGATCTATACCGACGAGCGTGTCCTGCAAGCGATGCCCGAGCCGGAATGGCGCAGCCTGGTGGAACAGTGCCTGCGCTTCAGCGCCAGGCTCGAGCGCGACGGCATGTACCTGGCCGGCGAGGCGCTCGAAAGCGTGACGACGGCCACCACGCTGCGGGTACGCGCCGGCAAGGTATCGTTCACCGACGGGCCCTTCGCGGAGACCAAGGAACAGCTGGCGGGCTTCTATCTGATCGAGGCCGAAGGCCTGCACGAGGCGCTGCACGCGGCGGCGGGCATTCCCGCCGCGCGGCTGGGCAGCGTTGAAGTGCGGCCGGTGATGTCGCTGGCGGTCGGCAGTACGCCGCCCGCGCTGTGACGGCCGGATCCGGCCTCGACCTCGCATCGTCCAATCCGCTATCCGCCTTTTCCATCCAGGAGACTCAAGATGAGCAACGCCCCTCAATCGCAAACCGCCGCCCACGACGAAATCCGGACCATGCTGGAAGCGTGGCGCCAAGCGGCGATCGCCCGCGACGTGCCGCGCATCATGTCGCACTACACCCCAGACATCGTTGCCTTCGACGCCGTGATGCAGTTGCAATTCAAGGGCGCCGACGCCTACGGCAAGCACTGGTCGGCCTGCATGGAGATGTGCACGGGGCC
Source organism: Cupriavidus sp. (assembly GCA_031181345.1). Taxonomy (GTDB): domain Bacteria; phylum Pseudomonadota; class Gammaproteobacteria; order Burkholderiales; family Burkholderiaceae; genus Cupriavidus. Next base: position 40,382 of record JAPSLC010000046.1, read on the forward strand.
GATGGTGTTCGAGATGCACGACCTGCAGCTGTCCGTCGACCAGCAGTTCGGCTATGGCCATTACCTGCTGCGCTGCGGTCACCAGGATGAGAACGGCAAAGAGAGCGGATCGTGGATGCGCGTCACGGTCGGCCTGCGCAAGACGCCCGAGGGCTGGAAGATTGCCCACGATCATTTTTCCGCCCCGTTCGACATGGAGAGCGGCAAGGCGCTGTTTGAACTGCAGCCCTGAGCGGCCGTTGGCATCGCCTAGACTGATCTACCGACAGGAGATACCGCAATGCGTTTCATGATTCTGGTCCGAGGCACGCAGAAAACCGAAAGCGGCGTGATGCCCGAGGAGGCGCTCCTTACCGAGATGGCTGCCTTTCACGAGGAACTCGCCAAGGCCGGCGTACTGGTCGATGCTTCCGGCCTGCAACCCAGCGCCAAGGGCTGGCGCATCCGCTACCACGGCCAGCAACGGACCGTCATCGACGGGCCGTTCGCCGAGACCAAGGAGCTGATCGCGGGCTACACCATCATCCAGGTCAAGTCGCGGGAGGAAGCGATGGAATGGACCCGGCGCTTCCCGAATCCGCAGACCGACGACGACCACTGCGAGATCGAGGTGCGACAGCTGTATGACCTGGAGGACTTTCCGCCGAGCGAAGGCATCGAGCGCTTCCGCGAATTGGAACCGATACAGCAGCGACAGCAGTCGCAATAACGACGCGATCACGCGCAAGACAGACCGTCGAAGACAGTTCGATTAGTTCGATTAGTTCGATTAGTTCGATTAGTTCGATTAGACAGGAGAACCAAGATGGCACAAACGCAAGTCAAGCCGATTCCCGAAGGCATGCCCACGCTGACCCCGCATATCGTCTGCGCCAATGCGCTGGAGGCAATCGAGTTCTACCAGCGCGCGTTCGGCGCGGTCGAGGAATTCAAGCTGGTCACTCCGCAGGGCCAACTGATGCACGCGATGCTGCGCATCGGCAATTCGCCCGTGATGATGGCGGAGGAAATGCCCGAATGGCAGAGCATGGGCCCCAAGGCGTTGAAGGGAACCCCGGTGGTGTTGCATCTGTATGTCGAGGATGTGGACGCCGCGGTGGCCCGCGCCGTCGATGCGGGCGCCAAGGTGACGATGCCGGTCCAGGAGATGTTCTGGGGTGACCGCTACGGCCAGCTCGAAGACCCGTACGGGCATCGGTGGTCGGTGGCCACGCATGTGCGTGACGTACCGCCGGAAGAACTGGCCAAGGCCGCGGAACACGGCTGCGGCGCTTGATAAGGCGTTGGAAGGTGAAAAAGCGGCCCGTATGGCCGCTTTTTTTATGGCTTTACGTCGGTGCGGAGCGAGGGGTTCCCGCTGCTGCCGCCGCCGCAAAGCAAAACGCCCCAGATCTTTGGGATCTGGGGCGTTTTCAAGGGAGAGCCTGGCGATGACCTACTTTCACACGGGTAGTCCGCACTATCATCGGCGCGAAGTCGTTTCACGGTC
>JAPSLC010000103.1 GCA_031181345.1 Cupriavidus sp.
GCCCTGCACCCCGCGGTTGATCATGTGCTGCACGGCGTTGCCGCCCGCGCCGCCCACGCCGACCACCTTGATGATGGTGCCGTCCTGCATTTCCGATTCGATCATGTCAAAGTCCATCACTGCCTCCAGAAAAAATCAGTCGCCAAACGCTGCGGCCTCCCCGCCGCAACCCTTGGTTCCTGAACAAAGAACCAAAAGAAAGAAACTGCTCCATCAACGCGCCACGCCCGTCACGGTGGACAGTCGGCGATCGGCGCATCGCCAATTCAATTCGTGCCGGCCAATCAGAAATTGCCGACGAACCATTCCTTCATGCGCGTCCAGATCTGCTTGACCGAACCACTCTGCACCGCGACCTTGCGTCCGCGCATCCGTTGCACGCGGCCTTCGAGCAGCAGGCCCATCACCGTCGAATAGCGCGGGCTCTTGACCACCTCGTGCAGATTGCCGCGGTACTCGGGAACGCCAACCCGAACCGGTTTGAGGAAGATGTCCTCTCCCAGTTCCACCATGCCGGGCATCATTGCGGTGCCGCCGGTGATCACGATGCCGGACGACAGCAATTCCTCGTAGCCGGACTCGCGCACGACCTGATGCACCAGCGAGTACAGCTCCTCGATGCGCGGCTCGATCACCGCCGCCAGCGCCTGGCGCGACAGCGTGCGCGTGCCGCGATCGCCCACGCCCGGCACCTCGATCATTTCCTCCGGATCGGCGATCGCCTGCTTGGCGATGCCGTACTGGATCTTGATGTCCTCGGCATCGGGCGTCGGCGTGCGCAGCGCCATCGCGATGTCGTTGGTGATCTGGTCGCCGGCGATCGGGATCACCGCGGTATGGCGAATCGCGCCTTCGCTGAAGATCGCGATATCGGTGGTGCCCCCGCCGATGTCGACCAGCACCACGCCGAGCTCCTTCTCGTCCTCGGTCAGCACCGCCAGGCTCGACGCCAGCGGCTGCAGGATCAGGTCGTGCACCTCCAGCCCGCAGCGGCGCACGCACTTGACGATGTTCTGCGCCGCGCTGACCGCGCCGGTCACGATATGGACCTTGACCTCCAGGCGGATGCCGCTCATGCCGATCGGCTCGCGCACGTCCTCCTGGCCGTCGATGATGAATTCCTGCGTCAGGATGTGCAGGATCTGCTGGTCGGTCGGGATATTGACCGCCTTCGCCGTTTCGATGACCCGCGCCACATCGGTCTGGGTCACCTCCTTGTCCTTGATCGCCACCATGCCGCTCGAATTGAACGAGCGGATGTGGCTGCCGGCAATGCCGGTGAAGACTTCGGAAATCTTGCAGTCGGCCATCAGCTCGGCTTCCTCGAGCGCCTTCTGGATCGACTGCACAGTGGCCTCGATATTGACCACGACCCCTTTCTTCAACCCCTTGGACTCGGATTGGCCCATCCCGATCACTTCGTAGCTGCCGTCGGGGCGCAATTCCGCGACCACCGCCGCCACCTTCGAGGTGCCGATGTCCAGACCAACCAACAGGTCCTTGTATTCCTTGCTCATCGGGTTTTCTCCGCGTTCTCTTTTCTCAGTCGCGTCGGATTGTTGTTGGAAGCCGGGCCGCGCTTCGCGCCGCCGGCATTGGCATTGGCACGGTTGGCGCCGTTCGCATGGCTTGTCCCCTGCTCGCGTGCCTTGGCGGCGGCTGCCGCCTGGGCCTCGGTCAGGAAGCGCACATTGGCTGCCCGGATGGCAAACCCGTTCGGATAGCGCAAATCCGCGTACTCGATCTGCTTGCCCCACTGCTCCGTCACCTGCGGCCAGGCGATGACGAAACGCTTGACGCGCTCATCCATCGCCATCCGGTCAAGATCGGTCTGTTCCCGTCCCAGTTCGACCACCATGCCGTTGGACAGCCTGGCCCGCCAGGCGTAACGCCCGGACAACGTCACCGCGAGCGGCTCGGCGTTCAACGGCCGGAACCAGTCGCGCATGATCTCGAGTTTGTCGACGACATCCGCCTCGCTGCCGGGCGGGCCATCGAGCGCGAGCAGCCGTGCATCCTCTTCCGCCTCGGCGGGATTGGCCACGAACAGTTCGCCATACGTATTGATCAGCCGCCCGGTATCGGGCGCGCCCCAGGTGCCCAGCGCCTCGTGTTCCTCGATCTTGACCGTCAGGCCGCTCGGCCACTCGCGCCGCACGCTGGCCTTGCGCACCCAGGGCACCGACTCGAAGGCCTGGCGCGCGGCGTCCAGGTCCAGCGTGAAGAAGTTGCCCGACAGCTTGCCCAGCGCGTTGGCCCGCACCGCGGGCGCGTTGACGTGGCGCAGCGCGCCGCCGTACATCGGCGCCAGCTCGACATGGGTGATGGCAAACACCGGCCGCTGCGCCAGCCACATCAGGCCGGCCGCGAGCGCCATCACCACCACCACGGCGTAGAGCGTGGTGGCGATCAGGTTCAGCAGGCGTGCGTTGTGCCACATGTCGGTTCGGAAGGCGCGATGGCTTCGTTGTGCGGGTTATTCGGGTTTCCAGTGCTCGTTCGGATGCAGGTCCAGCGTCGCCGCGGCGACCACCTGCAGCACGAAGTCCTCGTAGCTGATGCCGGCCGCGCGCGCCGACATCGGCACCAGCGAATGGCCGGTCATGCCGGGCGAGGTGTTGATCTCGAGCAGGTAGGGCTGGCCGTCGGCGGTCAGCATCACGTCGGCGCGCGCCCAGCCGCGGCAGCCCAGCACGCGGAAGGCCTCGACCGCGAGGCTGCGCACGCGCTGCTCGAGCGCGTCGCCCAGGTTCGCGGGGCACAGGTACTGGGTAACGTCGGTGAAGTACTTGTTTTGATAGTCGTAGTTGGCGTCGGGCGCGACGATGCGGATCACCGGCAGCGCCACCGCGTCGCGGCCCTCGCCGACGATCGGGCAGGTCAGCTCGGCGCCGTCGATGAACGCTTCGGCGATGACGTCGTTATCCAGCGCGGCAGCCTTCTCGTAGGCGGCGCGCATCTGGCTGGCGTCCGTCACCCTGGTCAGGCCGATCGACGACCCTTCCCGCGCCGGCTTGACGATCAGCGGCAGGCCCAGGTCCGCCACCACCGCGTCGAACTCGCGCTCGGTGCAGTCGGCGGTCAGCATCGCGAAGCGCGGCGTCGGCAGACCATGCGTGCTCCACAGCCGCTTGGTGGCGGGCTTGTCCATCGCCAGCGCGGAGGCCAGCACGCCGCTGCCGGTGTACGGAATGCCCAGCTGCTCGAGCAGGCCTTGCATGGTGCCGTCCTCGCCGTAGCGGCCGTGCAGCGCGATGAAGACGCGGTCGAACCCGGCCGTCGCCAGGTCGGCGACATTGCGCACGCCGGGATCGAATGCATGCGCGTCGACGCCGCGCGACTGCAGCGCGGCCAGCACGCCCTGCCCCGACAGCAGCGAGATTTCGCGTTCGGCCGAACGGCCGCCCATCAGCACGCCCACCTTGCCGAGCGCCTTCGGATCGATTTGGGGATTGGGGACGAAGCTCATGCCTGGCCTCCGGCCTGCGATGGTGGTTGCGACGCTGACTGGGCAGCGGGTTGCGAAGGGGATGCCGCGGATGACGATGCCGACGATGCCGACGACGCGGCCGCGGCCTGGCCCGACACCAGCAGGCCCGGCACCGCGCCGATCGTGCCGGCGCCCATCGTCACCACCACGTCGCCCGGACGCGCGGCGTCCAGGATCGACTGCGGCATGTCGTCGATCTGCTCGACGAAGACCGGCTCGACCTTGCCGGCCACGCGCAGCGCCCGCGTCAGCGCGCGGCCGTCGGCGGCCACGATCGGGGCCTCGCCGGCCGGATAGACCTCGGCCAGCAGCAGCGCGTCGACGGTGCCCAGCACCTTGACGAAGTCCTCGAAGCAGTCGCGCGTACGCGTGAAGCGATGCGGCTGGAACGCCAGCACCAGGCGCCGGCCGGGAAATGCGCCGCGCGCGGCGGCCAGCGTCGCGGCCATCTCGACCGGGTGATGGCCGTAGTCGTCGACCAGCGTGAAGGTGCCGCTGCCGTCCGCGCAGGCCACCTCGCCGTAGCGCTGGAAGCGCCGGCCGACGCCGTGGAATTCGCGCAGCGCCTTGACGATGGCGGCATCGGGCACCTCCAGCTCGGTGGCGATGGCGATCGCCGCCAGCGCGTTCTGCACGTTGTGCAGGCCCGGCAGGTTCAGCACCACGTCCAGCGGCGGCTCGGCATGGTTGTTCAGCTGGCGCAGCACCGTGAAATGCATCTGGCCATCGACCGCGCGGGCGTTGACGGCGCGCACCTGGGCGTCCTCTGCAAAGCCGTAGCGCACCACCGGCTTGGACACGAAGGGCAGGATCTCGCGCACGTTCGGATCGTCGACGCACAGCACCGCGATGCCGTAGAACGGCAGCCGCTGCGTGAACTCGACGAAGGCCTGCTTCAGACGGGCAAAGTCATGCCCGTAGGTGTCCATATGGTCGGCGTCGATATTGGTGATCACCTCGATCACCGGGAACAGGTTCAGGAACGACGCGTCCGATTCGTCCGCCTCGGCGACGATGAAGTCGCCGGTGCCCAGCCGCGCATTGGCGCCGGCCGAGTTCAGCCGGCCGCCGATCACGAAGGTCGGATCGAGTCCGCCCTCGGCCAGCACCGACGCCACCAGGCTGGTGGTGGTGGTCTTGCCGTGCGTGCCGGCGATCGCGACGCCCTGCTTCAGGCGCATCAGCTCTGCCAGCATCACCGCGCGCGGCACCACCGGAATGCGCTTGGCGCGCGCGGCCAGCACCTCGGGGTTGTCGCCGCTGACGGCGGTCGACACCACCACCGCGTTGGCGCCGGCGATATGCGCGGCGTCATGGCCGTGCATCACCGTCGCGCCCAGCGCGGCGAGGCGGCGCGTCGCGGCGTTGCTGCCCATGTCGGAACCGGACACCCGGTAACCGAGATTGAGCAGCACCTCGGCGATGCCGCTCATGCCGGCGCCGCCGATGCCTACGAAGTGGATGTTCTTGACGATATGCTTCATGAATCCGTTGCTTGCGGTCGACTCGTGTCCACCGTGCCTAATCCCTGGCCAGTTCGCTGCAGACCTGCGCCACGCGCCGGGTCGCTTCCGGCTTGGCCAATCCGCGCGCGCGCTGCGCCATCTCTTTCAATTGCGGCCGCGTCAGCTGCGCCAGCGTCTGCGCCAGCCCTTGCGCGGTCAAAGCGTTCTGTTGCACCAGCAGCGCCGCACCCTGTTCCGACAGGAAGCGCGCGTTGGTGGTCTGATGGTCGTCCACCGCATGCGGGAACGGCACGAACAGCGCGGCCACGCCGGCCGCCGCGACTTCCGATACCGTCATCGCGCCGGCGCGGCAGATCACCAGATCGGCGTCGGCATAGGCCTGCGCCATGTCGTCGATGAAGGGCACGGCCTCGGCCGCGACCCCGGCCGCGGCGTAGTTGGCGCGCAGCGTGTCGATCTGCTTGACGCCGGCCTGGTGCCGCACCAGCGGCCGCTCGCCTTCGGGCAGCAGCGCCAGCGCCTGCGGCACCACCGCATTGAGCGCCGCCGCGCCGAGGCTGCCGCCGACCACCAGCAGCCGCAGCGGACCCTGGCGGCCGTCGTAGCGCGCGGCCGGTTCGGCCAGCGCCGCGACTTCCTCGCGCACCGGATTGCCGGTCCACTCGGCGCCGGGCAGGGTCTGCGGGAACGCGCACAGCACGCGGTCGGCGACCTTGGCCAGTACCTTGTTGGCCAGCCCGGCGATCGAGTTCTGCTCGTGCAGCACCAGCGGGCGGCCCAGCAGCGAGGCCATCATGCCGGCCGGAAAGGTGATATAGCCGCCCATGCCCAGCACCACGCTCGGGCGCACCCGGCGCAGCGCGCCGATGCTCTGCCAGAACGCGCGCAGCAGGTTCATCGGCAGCAGCAGCTTGGTCAGCAGCCCCTTGCCGCGCAGCCCGCCGAACTGGATGAACTCCATCGGGATGTCGTGCCTCGGCACCAGCGTCGCTTCCATGCCGGTACGGTTGCCGAGCCAGACCACGCGCCAGCCCTGCGCGCGCAGCGCATGCGCGACGGCGAGCCCCGGGAACACATGGCCCCCGGTGCCGCCCGCCATCACGAGCAGGGTGCGCTGCGTCATACCTTGCCCCCGCGCATCAACACCCGATTTTCGTAATCGATGCGAAGCAGCAGCGCCAGGGCGACGCAATTCATCAGGATCCCCGAACCGCCATAGCTGACCATCGGCAGCGTCAGCCCCTTGGTCGGCAGCAGGCCGAGGTTCACGCCCATGTTGATGAAGGCCTGCCAGCCGATCCAGATGCCGATGCCTTTGGCGACCAGTCCGGCGAAGGTGCGGTCCAGCTGCAGCGCGGTGCGGCCGATCGAGAAGGCGCGGCGCACCAGCCAGTAGAACAGCACGATCGCGGTCAGCACGCCGATAAAGCCCAGCTCCTCGCCGATCACGGCCAGGATGAAGTCGGTATGCGCCTCGGGCAGGTAGTGCAGCTTCTCGATGCTGCCGCCCAGCCCGACCCCGGCCCATTCGCCGCGGCCGAAGGCGATCAGCGAATGGGTCAGCTGATAGGCCTTGCCCAGCGCGTATTCCTCGCGCCAGGGGTCGAGATAGGCGAA
>JAPSLC010000104.1 GCA_031181345.1 Cupriavidus sp.
ACCGCCGCCCTGCATACGACACGGGCGGCGGCAAGACCGCGCTGCCCGCATCACATCCGGCTTATTGTACTTGAACAAATTACCAGGAGATACGGTGGAAAACCGGACCGGATATTCGGTGTTTCACGGAGCGGCGCACGCCGCGTATAACCGTGCGGCAGCGCCGCGTTTCACCCGGACGGGTGCCGTACAGCGCCCGGGAGGGCGCCTGCGAGGCGGGATCTGGACGCCGGCAGCGACGCCGCAACCGAGGCGCGGAGCCGGCCTCGGCCCGCCGCCGATAATCAGGCGAGGCAGTTGGCCAGGCCCTTGAGGATGGCGTCCTTGGGCAGGTCGACGCCGATAAACACCATTTTGGTGCTCGGGGTTTCGTCTTCCCATTTGCCGCCGATGTCGCTGCCCATCAGCTGGTGCACGCCCTGGAATACCACCTTGCGGTCGACCCCTTCCATATAGAGCACGCCCTTGTAGCGCAGCAGCTTCTCGCCGTAGACGGTCAGGATCCCCGACAGGAATTCCTCGAGCTTGCCGTAGTGGAAGGGCTTGTCGCTGCGAAAGACGAACGAGCCGATGCGGTCGGTGTGGTGGTGGTGATGGTGGTGGTTGTGGCCGTGGCCGTGGCGGTCTTCGTGGCCGTGGTCATGGTCATGGCCGCAATCGGCGCCGCAATGCTCGCCATGCTCGTGGTCATGGTCATGGTCGTGGTCGTGTTCCTCGGCGCGCAGGAAGTCGGGGTCGATCTCCAGCTTGGCGTTCAGGTTGAAGCCGCGCAGGTCGAAGATCGAGTCGATCGGCGCCTCGCCGAAATGGGCGCTGCCGATCGGCGCGCGCGGGTTCATCTGCAGCACGCGATGGCGCAGGTCGGCCAGCTCCTCCTCGGAGACAAGGTCGGCCTTCGTGATGAAGATCGCATCGGCGAAGCCTACCTGGCGCTGCGCCTCCTCCTGCTTGTCCAGCTGCTGGTTGCCGTGCTTGGCATCGACCAGCGTGACCACCGCGTCGAGCAGATAGCGCGAGGCGATCTCGTCGTCCATGAAGAAGGTCTGCGCCACCGGGCCGGGGTTGGCCACGCCCGTGGTCTCGATCACGACCCGGTCGAAATCGATCTCGCCGGCGTCGCGGCGGCCGATCAGGTCCGACAGCGCCTGCACCAGATCGCCGCGGATGGTGCAGCAGATGCAGCCGTTGCTCATCTGCACGATCTGTTCGCGGCCGTCCTGCACCAGGATCTCGTTATCGATGTTTTCCTCGCCGAACTCGTTTTCGATCACGGCGATCTTCATGCCGTGCTGTTCGTTGAGGATGCGCTTGAGCAGCGTGGTTTTGCCGCTGCCGAGAAAGCCCGTCAGGATCGTGACCGGGATCAGTTTGGACATGTTGGTTCTCCGGGATTGGGGGAAGCGTCAGCGGCACCTTCAGTCGCACCTTCAGTGGCACCCGCGGCGGGCGCGTTGGCCACGGTGCGCGCGCCGCATTCGGCGCAGATGCCGTTGACGGTCAATTCGACGTGTTCGACCGCAAAGCCGCTCGGTACGCGCGGCGCGGCCTGCCGCGGCGGCGCGCTTTCGGCGTCGAGGCAGAAGGTGCGGTCGCACCGGCTGCAATGGAAATGGCTGTGGCGGCGATGGACCTCGGCGCGCGCCGCCTCATGCTCGATCAGGCTGAAGCGGAACACGCGGTCGTTGCCGGCGCGCTTTTGCGCCAGCCCCTGCTCGACCAGCCAGTCCAGCACCCGATAGACGGTGACGCGGTCGATCGCCTCGGCGCCGCCCGGAAGACGGTCGATCACGGCCTGGTGGGTCAGCGGGATGTCGCTGCCGATCAGGCATGCCAGGATGCAGACGCGCGGTTGCGTGACGCGCGCACCCAGCGCCCGGAGGCGTTCCTGTGCCGCATCGACGGCGGCCGGCAGGCTGGGAGTGGGCGAAGACATGGGCGCGATTTAACCATAGTGCCCACGGAGATGCAATTCAGTTGCGAGAGCGGGCCGCCTGGGGGCCCATGGCCTTTGCTCCGGGCGGCTCGTCCCCGCCTGTAGTTTTGACAACGCTGCCGGACCAGCGGCGGGAAATATGGGAAGCAACGGCCTGCGTCCCATGGCCGGCGCCCAGGCATGCGCCGTGCTCCGCACCATCGTTTCCACACGGGAGTGCCGCACGCCATGTCCAACTACACCATCAGCGAAGGCTTGCCGTTTCCCCTGGGCGCCACCTGGGACGGCGACGGCGTCAACTTCGCGCTGTTCAGCGCCCATGCCACCAGGGTCCAGCTGTGCCTGTTCGACCAGAACGGCGAACGGGAGATCGAGCGCATCGCGCTGCCCGAGTACACCGACGAGGTCTGGCACGTCCGCGTGCAGGGGCTGGCGCCGGGAGCCGTCTATGGCTACCGCGTGCACGGGCCCTACGATCCAGCCAACGGCCATCGCTTCAATCCGAACAAGCTGCTGCTCGACCCGTATGCGAAAGCCTACGTGGGCGAACTGCGCTGGGACCCGGCGGTGTTCGGCTATCGAATGGGGGAGGATGACCTGAGCTTCAGCGAGGCCGACAGCGCGCCCTTCATGCCCAAGTGCCAGGTCGTGGACCAGACCTTCACCTGGGAGCACCCGCTCGGCGTGCGCGTACCGTGGGAGCGGACCATCTTCTACGAGACCCACGTGCGCGGCTATACCAAGCGCCATCCGGCCGTGCCCGAGGCGATGCGCGGCACCTTCGAGGGGCTGGGCCAGCGCGCGGTGATCGACCACATCAAGGCGCTGGGCGTGACCTCGGTCGAGCTGCTGCCGATCCATGTCTTCCTGAACGACAGCCACCTGCTCGACAAGGGCCTGACCAACTACTGGGGCTACAACACGATCGGCTTCTTCGCGCCCGATCCGCGCTACTTCGCCCGCGGGCCGGGCGCCGTGGCCGAGCTCAAGCAGATGATCGACCGCTTCCACGAGGCCGGGCTCGAGATCATCCTCGACGTGGTCTACAACCACACCGCCGAGGGCAGCGAGCTGGGCGCGACGCTGTCGTTCCGCGGCATCGACAACCTGTCCTATTACCGGCTGATGCCGGACGAGAAGCGCTACTACATCAACGACACCGGCACCGGCAACACGCTGAACCTGTCGCATCCGCGCGTGCTGCAGATGGTGATGGACAGCCTGCGCTACTGGGTCACCGAGATGCAGGTCGACGGCTTCCGCTTCGACCTGGCTACCATCCTCGCCCGCGAGCCCGGCGGCTTCGACTATGGCAGCGGCTTCCTGAAGGCCTGCCGCCAGGATCCGATCCTGTCCAGCGTCAAGCTGATCGCCGAGCCGTGGGACTGCGGCCCCGGCGGCTACCAGGTCGGCGGCTTTCCGGCCGGATGGGCCGAATGGAACGACAAGTTCCGCGACACGGTGCGGGACTTCTGGCGCGGCGAGGAAGGCGTGGCATCGGAACTGGCCGCGCGCATCACCGCGTCCGGCGACAAGTTCAACCGCGGCGGGCGCCGGCCATGGGGCAGCGTCAACTTCATCACCGCCCACGACGGCTTCACGCTGCACGACCTGGTCTCGTACAACGACAAGCACAACGAAGCCAACGGCGAGGACAACAACGACGGCACCAGCGACAACCGTTCCTGGAACTGCGGCGCCGAAGGGCCGACCGACGACCCGGACATCGGCGAGCTGCGCGAGCGCCAGAAGCGCAATCTGCTGGCGACGCTGCTGTTCTCGCAAGGCACGCCGCTGATGGTGGCGGGCGACGAGTTCGGCCGTACCCAGCAGGGCAACAACAATGCCTACTGCCAGGACAACGAGATCAGCTGGGTCGACTGGGAGCTCGATGAGCGCGGCCGCGCCCTGATGGAGTTCGTGCGCAAGCTGACCACGCTGCGGCGTGCGCTGCCGGTGCTGCGGCGGGGCCGCTTCCTGACCGGCGAGGTCGACGAGGATCTGGGCGTGGCCGACGTCAAGTGGATCAGCGCCGCGGGCGACGAGCTGACGCCGGAGCACTGGGACGACGCCTCGATGCGCTGCTTCGGCCTGGTCATCGACGGCCGCGCACGCGCCACCGGCATCCGCCGTCCGGCCTCGGACGCGACGCTGCTGCTGGTGTTCAACGCCTATCACGACATGGTCGAGTTCACCTTGCCGCAGATCCCCGGCAGCGACCAGTGGACCTGCCTGATCGACACCAACATGCCGGTGCGCGAGGAGCTGCCGGAGTTCTCGTCCGGCGACGTCTACCAGGTCACGGGACGCTCGGTGCTGCTGTTCGCCCTCGAGGCGCGCGGCTCGACGCGGCGGGTGTTCAAGCGACTCGAAGGTGTATTGACGGAGGAGGCCGAACCGGGCAAGGACAGCCAATGACATCTATGGGGGCCGCTCCGCCGCCCCATCCCGAGCCAGATCCGCGGTGGCATGCGACCCGCTTCTGCCCGGGTATTTCCTGATATTTCAGGCAAGTCGCCGTTGATAGCATGGCGGCTCCAAGCCGCGGCCTCCGGTGAGGCGGCCCACGCCGCCACGGTGGCTGGGCGGCATGGCAGTCTGCACGACGGGAAGTCGGGGAAATCAGGAGAAATAATGAAACACGTTGCAAAAACCGTGGCCGCCGCCCTCGCGGCCGCCGCACTGGGTCTGCCTGGCGTGGTACAGGCGCAGGACTACCCGGGCAGCCGGCCGGTCTCGGCCGTGGTGCCGTTCGCCGCGGGCGGCCCGACCGACAAGGTCGCGCGCGAGCTGGCGCAGGTCATGACCAAGCATCTAGGCGCGACCATCGTGATCGAGAACCTCGGCGGCGCCGGCGGCACGATCGGCGCGAAGAAGGTGGCCCAGTCCAAGAACGACGGCCACACCGTGCTGATCCACCATATCGGCATGTCCACCGCGCCGGCGCTGTACCGCAATCTCGGCTTCGATCCGCTGAAGGACTTCGAGTACATCGGCGAGATCGCCGACGTGCCGATGGTGCTGGTCGGCAACAAGAACCTGCCGCCGAACACGCTGAAGGATCTGCTGCCGTACATCAAGGCCAACGCCAGCAAGCTCTCGCTCGCCAACGCCGGCATCGGCTCGGCCTCGCACCTGTGCGGCCTGCTGTTCCAGAGCGCGATCCAGACCGAACTGACCACGGTTCCGTACAAGGGCACCGCGCCGGCGCTGACCGATATCCTGGGCGGCCAGGTCAACCTGATGTGCGACCAGACCACCAATATCGCCGGCCAGCTCAAGGCCAATGCGCTCAAGCCGTATGCCGCGATGCAGCCGCGCCGCGTCGAGGCGTTCAAGGACATCCCGACCGCCGCCGAGCAGGGCCTGTCGAACATCGAGGTCAAGATCTGGCACGCGATGTACGCGCCGAAGGGCACGCCGCAGCCGGTGATCGAGAAGCTGTCGGCGGCGCTGCAGAAGTCGGTGACCGACCCGGGCTTCCGCGCCAAGATGGCCGAACTGGGCGCCGAAGCGGTACCGGCCCAGCGCGCCACGCCGGAGTCGCTGAAGACCTTCCTCGGCAACGAAATCAACAAGTGGACCCCGGTGATTCGCAAGGCCGGCGTCTATGCGGACTGAGTCGAGGCGACGCTGACCGATTCGCCGCCGCTGTGCCGGACGCAGCGCGGCGGACGGAACCGCTCCAAGGCCACGCGGCAACGCGTGGCCTTTTTGTTTTTTGCATGGTGGAAAGCGTCGTCCTTCGGTGCGGCGGGGCTCGGCAAGGGGCGGGCAGGGCGCCGCTGCGGCCGTCTATATTGGGGAGACGCGGGCGGAGCGGGGGACGGATGCGCCTCGCCGGCCCGTCGGCCGCCGCTCTTGAATTCCGTCGGGCCGCCGCCAAGTAGCTGCCTGAAACCAACTCAGAAGCCACCATGGAACAGTATCACGGCACTACCATCGTCAGCGTCCGCCGCGGCAACCAGGTTGCCCTGGGCGGTGACGGCCAGGTCACTCTCGGCAATATCGTGATGAAGGGCACCGCGCGCAAGGTGCGCCGCATCTACAACGGCAAGGTCCTGGTGGGCTTCGCCGGCAGCACGGCCGATGCGTTCTCGCTGCTGGACCGCTTCGAGGCCAAGCTGGAGAAGTACCAGGGCAATCTGACGCGCGCCGCGGTCGATCTGGCCAAGGACTGGCGTTCCGATCGCGCGCTGCGCCGGCTCGAAGCGATGCTGATCACCGCCGACCGCGACACCACGCTGGTGATCACCGGCAACGGCGACGTGCTCGATCCCGAAGGCGGCATCGCGGCGATCGGCTCGGGCGGCGCCTATGCGCAATCGGCGGCCAAGGCGCTGGTGGAGAACACCGAGCTCTCGCCCAAGGACGTCGTCGAGAAATCGCTGGGCATCGCCGGCGAACTCTGCATCTACACCAATACCAATTTCGTCATCGAGACGCTCGAGTGAGCGTCCGGATCACGCTTCCCCGCACGTGACGCCCGCCGGGCGTGCCACCGCGCGGTAGTGGCGCCCCGACCGGCCTTCATTGAACGGATACCCGGATACCGAGAC
>JAPSLC010000047.1 GCA_031181345.1 Cupriavidus sp.
GGCGCCCCGGGAAGCGCTGGCGGCCTTCGCGGTACAGCGCCAGCGACGCGTCCCACTGGCGTTCGTCGCGTTGTGCGCGTGCCACGGCGGCGAGCACGTCGGCCGGCAGGGTGCTGGCGTCCGCGCCGAGGGCACGGTAGGTGTCCAGGACCTCGGCCGGGCGGCCCGCCCAGCCGGCGATGATCATGCGGTCGTAGGCCGCGCGGCGATCGGTCGGCGCCTGCGCCAGCCGTTCGCGCAGCGCGATCAGGGCCGGTTCGTGGTCGCCGGCGCGGGCGCGCTGGATCAGCGCATCGTATTGCTGGTCGGCCTGCGCCGGTGCGGCATGCGCCGGCAACGCCAGGCAGGACATCGCCGCCGCCAGCCCGACGGCCAGCTGCACCGGGGTACGCCGCCGCAACGTGTGCATACGGCGGGGATCGGCCGGAACGCGGGCAGGAGAGCGCGAATGACGCGTCATCAATGACTCCATGGGGACTCCGCAGCCTGTCTCGCTGTGATGGTCAAGCACCCGCGGCGTGCCATCGAAGACGCGCGCGCGAGTCCGTTATCGGCTAGGGAAGGGCGGCACGAGGGCACGGAACCCGATCGGGTCTGTCCCGCCTGCGGAGATCGACGGGGGAGGACCTACGGGATCCGGCGGGCACCGAAGAACCGCGCCGGATGGCCATCCGCAGCAGGGATGGCGTCGTGCAACCGCAATCGATGCTGATTCGCAAGATGCGGTGCCGCAAAACTTCGCAAAGTGTAGTGAAGAAGCTGAAAATCGATTGTGAACGATCGAAAACACGCCAAATTCCGCTTCCACGGGACCCAACCGTGGTTGGGGATTGCGGAGCGGGCCGGTGGCCGGGCGGCGCTCACGCTCGACACCGGCACGCGAGGCAAGTTAAAGTAGCGACTTCGTTGCGGATGCGCGGTGTCCCACAGAGCGTCGCTTTCCGTGTAACGTCGAACACCCATCCGAATCACCCGATCACCTGATCACCCAATCGCCTGACGCAGAACCACGATGACCTTCCGGGCTCCGACCGTTTCGTCGCATCCGTCCCGTTGGTGGCGCTTCCACTAGGAAGCGGCACGTCGTTGCGTTCTTGTTCGCACCTTGCCGCCGTTCCGGTTGGCAAACGTGCGGTCCGACAGCTCACCGGTGCGGCGGCTCCTAGATACCCAGGAGATCTGCCGATGCCGTCGAATTCCTCCCCCCGTTCTGCCCGATCCGAATACCGCCGCGCGCGCGCGCGGCCGGCGACGCTCGCCTGCGCCATCGCCTTCCAACAACGCACCACCACTATCCAAGCCGGGTGAATCATGCTGCTGATGATCGACAACTACGACTCGTTCACCTACAACCTGGTGCAGTACTTCGGCGAACTGGGCGCCGACGTGCGGACCCACCGCAACGACGAGATCTCGATCGAGGAGATCGAGGCGCTCTCGCCCGAGCGCATCTGCATCTCGCCCGGCCCGTGCAGCCCGGCCGAGGCCGGCATCTCGGTGGCCGTGCTCAAGCACTTCGCCGGCAAGCTGCCGATCCTGGGCGTATGCCTGGGCCATCAGGCGATCGGCGAGGCGTTCGGCGGCAAGGTGATCCGCGCCAAGCAGGTGATGCACGGCAAGGTCAGCCGCATCGAGACCACGCAGCAGGGCGTGTTCGCCGGCCTGCCGAAGGCGTTCGACGTGACGCGCTATCATTCGCTGGCGATCGAGCGCGAGACGCTGCCCGACTGCCTCGAGGTCACCGCCTGGACGCCCGACGGCGAGATCATGGGCGTGCGGCACAAGCAGTTTGCGATCGAGGGCGTGCAGTTCCACCCCGAGTCGATCCTGTCCGAACACGGACACACGCTGCTGCAGAATTTCCTGAAGGTGGCGCGATGAAACGGCTCGATGCCCCGCTCGCCCCTGCCCTTGATCCTGCCCCCTCACGCGACCGATCGAACCCACCCCACGCCTGCGAGACCGCCATGCCCATCACGCCCCAGGAAGCGCTGACGCGCTGCATCGAACACCGCGAGATCTTCCACGACGAGATGCTGCATCTGATGCGGCAGATCATGCAGGCGCAGATCTCGCCGGTGATGGCCGCCGCGATCCTGACCGGCCTGCGCGTCAAGAAAGAGACCATCGGCGAGATCACCGCCGCCGCGCAGGTGATGCGCGAATTCGCCAACAAGGTCACGGTGTCCGAGCGCGAGCATTTCGTCGACATCGTCGGCACCGGCGGCGACGGCTCGCATACGTTCAATATCTCCACCGCGTCGATGTTCGTCGCCGCCGCGGCCGGCGCGCGCATCGCCAAGCACGGCAACCGCGGCGTCAGCTCCAAGTCGGGCAGCGCCGACGTGCTGGAGGCGCTCGGCGTCAACATCATGCTGACGCCCGAGCAGGTCGGCCAGTGCATCGCGCAGACCGGCATCGGCTTCATGTTCGCGCCAACCCACCATCCCGCGATGAAGAACGTCGCGCCCATCCGCAAGGAGATGGGCGTTCGCACGATCTTCAACATCCTCGGCCCGCTGACCAATCCGGCCGATGCGCCCAACATCCTGATGGGCGTGTTCCACCCGGATCTGGTCGGCATCCAGGTGCGCGTGATGCAGCGCCTGGGCGCGCGCCATGCGCTGGTGGTCTACGGCAAGGACGGCATGGACGAGGTGTCGCTGGGCGCCGCCACGCTGGTGGGCGAGCTCAAGGACGGCGAGGTGCGCGAGTACGAGATCCATCCGGAGGACTTCGGCCTGTCGATGATCTCCAACCGCGGCCTGAAGGTGGCCGACGCGGCCGAATCGAAGGAGATGCTGCTCGAGGCACTGTCCAACGTGCCGGGCACCCCGCGCGAAATCGTGTCGCTGAACGCCGGCACCGCGCTGTACGCGGCCAATCTCGCCTCGTCGATCGAGGACGGCATCGCCCGCGCGCGCGAGGCGATCGCCAGCGGCGCGGCGCGCGCCAAGCTCGACGAGTTCGTGCAGGCGACGCGGCAGTTCCAGTAATCAGAGGCAAGCAAGTATGTCCGACATCCTGCAGAAGATCCTGGCCGTCAAGGCCGACGAAGTCAGCGCCGCGCGCAAGCGCCGCGATCTGCCCAGCCTGCGCGCCGAAGCGGAAAGCCTGCGCGAAGAACCCGGCCTGGCGCCGCGCGGTTTCGGCGCGGCGCTGCGCGCCAAGATCGATGCCGGCCAGGCCGGCGTGATCGCCGAGATCAAGAAGGCGTCGCCGTCCAAGGGCGTGCTGCGCGAGCATTTCGTGCCCGAGGCGATCGCCGAGAGCTATGCCGGCCACGGCGCGGCCTGCCTGTCGGTGCTGACCGACGAACACTTCTTCCAGGGCCATGCCGACTACCTGCGGCGCGCGCGCGGCGCCTGCCCGCTGCCGGCGCTGCGCAAGGACTTCATGGTGGACCTGTACCAGGTCTACGAGGCGCGCACCTGGGGCGCCGATGCGATCCTGCTGATCGTCGCCGCGCTCGATCCGGGCCTGATGGCCGAGCTCGAGGCCTGCGCGCACGAGCTGGGCATGGACGTGCTGGTCGAGGTCCACGACGGCGCCGAGCTGGAAGCCGCGCTGCGGCTGAAGACGCCGCTGGTCGGCGTCAACAACCGCAACCTGCGCACCTTCGAGGTCTCGCTGCAGAACACGCTGGACCTGCTGCCGGCGATGCCGGCGGACCGGCTGGTGGTCACCGAGTCGGGCATCCTGGGACCGGAGGACGTGGCCCGCATGCGCGAGGCCAATGTGCACGCCTTCCTGGTCGGCGAAGCGTTCATGCGCGCCAAGGACCCGGGCGCCGAGCTGGCCCGGCTGTTCGCCTGAAGTCCACGGCCACCTACCTCCGCGCACCGACCGCTCCGATGGCCCAGGAAATCGAACTGAAACTGGCAGTACCCGATCCCGCCGCCGCGGCCGCCCTGATCGCCTGGCTCGACGCGAATGCACAGGCGGTCGGCGAATCGCATCTGCTCAACGTCTATTTCGACACGCCGGCCCATGAGCTGGCGCAGGCGCGCGCCGCGCTGCGGCTGCGCCGCGACGGCGCGCGCTGGCTGCAGACGCTGAAGACCGCGGGACGCAGCGAGGCCGGGCTGGCCACGCGCAATGAATGGGAAACCGAAGTCGCCGGCGAAGCCCTGGAGCCGGAGCGGCTGCCGGCCGAGGCGCGTGCGCTGCTGGACCGGCTGGCGGGCCGGTTGCAACCGGTATTCCGCACCGATTTCGTGCGGCGGACGTGGCGGCTGCGCTGTCCGCTGACGGGCGGCGGTGAAGGGCAGCTCGAGACGGAGATCGAAGCCGAGATCGAAGCGGCGCTGGACGCCGGCGAGATCGCCGCGGTCACGCAGGATGGCACTACCCGTACGTCCGCGCGCGAGACCATCCACGAGCTCGAACTCGAATGGCTGTCAGGCGACCCGTCTTACGCTGCCGCGACGCTGCGCGCGCTCGGCGAGCGGCTCGGCACGGTGGCCGCGCTGACGCCGTCGGACCGCAGCAAGGCCGCGCGCGGTTATGCACTGGCCAGGCAGGCCGGTCAGGCCGGCTCGCCGGCGGGAGTCGCATGATGGGCCGCCGTCCGAGCCGATCCGCGGCCGACATGGGTCAAGGCCAGCTGTTTGCCGACGTCACGACCGGAACAGGCGCGCAAGCCTCTGAAGCGGGGGCTGAAGCGCGAGCCAGGGCATCGACCGATGCCGCCACTGACGCCCGCGCGCCGCGGCCCCAATGGACCCCGCTCGCGACGCAGGCCGAAGCCCTGCCCCCGGCCTGGCGCCAACTGCTGGCGCCGTGCCTGGCCACGCCCGCATGGCAGCGGCTCGCCGACTTCGTCGACGGCGAGCGCGCGGCGGGCAAGCCGGTGTTTCCGCGCGACGTCTTCCACGCGCTGCATCTGACGCCGCCCGAGGCGGTCAAGGTGGTAATCCTGGGCCAGGATCCCTACCACGGCGTCGGCGTGGTCGATGGCGCCGAGGTGCCGCAGGCGCATGGGCTCGCCTTCTCGGTACCGGACGGCGTGCGGGTACCGCCGAGCCTGCGCAACATCTTCAAGGAGATCGCCGCCGAATACGGCGACCCGGCGGTGGCGCGGCCCACGGCCTCCGGCAATCTGGAAGGCTGGGCGCGCCAGGGCGTGCTGCTGCTGAACACCGTGCTGACGGTCGAGCAAGGACAGGCGGCCAGCCACGCCAAACGCGGCTGGGAAGCGGTCACCGATTGCCTGATCGGGGCGCTGGCGGCCAGCCGCCCGCATCTGGTGTTCTTGCTCTGGGGCAGCCACGCGCAGGCCAAGAAGGGCCTGCTGGCCGGCGAGCACTGCATCCTGGAGGCGCCGCACCCGTCGCCGCTGTCGGCGCATCGCGGCTTCCTGGGCTGCGGGCATTTCCGCCTCGCCAACGATTGGCTGGTGCAGCACCAGCGCGCGCCGATCGACTGGAGCGCGCACTAGGCGCCAAAGTATCGTCGCCCCTGCGAACGCGGGGGCGCAGCGGCTCTTGCGCGATGGGGAAAGCCACTGGGTTCCCGCCTGCGCGGGAACGACAAGCAGGCGACTACGTCGAGCGCCACTCGAACAGCTCGAACTCGCCCTCGCCGGGCTCGACCTCGAGCTTTTCCACCTTTGCCCCCGGCGGTCCCTGCTCCATCCATTCGCGCAGCTGGGCCAGCCGCTCCGGCGGCCCGTACGCCATCACCTCGACCGTGCCGTCGTCGCGGTTGCGTACCCAGCCGCCCAGGCCCAGCTGGATTGCCAGATCCTCGCAGGCCGCGCGATAGCCGACCCCCTGCACCTTGCCGTGCGCCACCATGTGCCAGGTTTCCATCGCCGTTCCTCCTTGCGAGTCCGCACATCCGTACAACCCTAGACTAGTGCGATGACGCGGGCATGACCACCCCCGCGCGGGGCGAGACGGTCCCTAGGCCCGCTGCCGGATCGCGCGGCCGATCGCGCCGGTGCGCAGCGCGATCTTGGCGGCGTCGGCGCGCAGCGCGCGCAGCCGGCGCTCGAGCACGGCATTGGCAGCGCGGCCGGTCGAGCTGGCGGTGCCGCCCGGCTCCGGTGCGCCAGCGGTCTGCACCAGCGTTTCGGTATGCCAGCGGTCGGCCGAATCGGCCAGCCGGGCGCGGCGCTCGGTAGCTTCGGCGAGCGCGGCATCGGCAGCCGTGTCGGCGGCCACGGCGGCTTCCGCGGCTTCTTGCCCTTCCGCGGCCTGCTTTGCCTCGGCGGTCACCGTCGCCTGCCTTGGCTCCATCGCCTCGGCATGCGAGTCCGCTGCTTCCGGTGCTTCCGGTGCTTCCGCTGTTTGAGCATGCTTGCCCGCCGCCGGGGCCGTCTCCCCAGCGGCGCCCTCACCCGCCACGGCCGCGGCCGGCTGCTCCGCCGGTGCCGCCCGCCGGCGGATGAATCCCGCGCCCCTGCCCTCGCCGCGGTCGCCTTCCAGCAACCGTTCGCTGGCCAGCCGCAGGCTGCGGTTCGCCGCCTCGGTCGCCTCCTCGATCGCCGCGCGGGCGGCGGGCAGGTCCAGCTCGTCGGCGTGCTGGCGCACCTGGATCCGCGCCGCCGCGACATGGGCCGCGACCAGATAGTTCTGCACGATGAAGCGGCTCAGGTTGTCGACCGCGCGGTGCCGGCTCTTGGGCTCGTCGAGCATGCGCTGGAACGAGCCGATCAGCGCCGACAGACTGTCCATGAACTGCTTGCGCTCGACGCGATAGGCGAAGTCGTCGCGCGTCAGGCCCAGCAGCAGGTCCCGCGTGGCGGCGATATAGCGCCGGTTGGCGTTCAGCACGTTCTCGACCAGCGCCGGAATCGCCCGATATTCCCAGCTCGGCAGCACGAAGCTGAAGATGGAGGCGATCACGCCGCCGATCACGGTATCGACCAGCCGCTCGCCGACCACCGTCGAGCCCGGCATCAGCAGGTTGATCTGCACCAGTACCTGCACACAGGCCGCGATCGCGGTGTAGCGGTATTTGATGGTCACGAAGGTCGCGCTGGCCACCAGCGAGACGAACAGCACCGCCAGCAGCACCAGCGGTTCGTGCACCACGCGCAGGATCGCCAGCGCGATGAGGCAGCCGATCAGCGTGCCGATCAGGCGGTCGTTGTAGCGCTGCTTGGTCATGCTGAAGTTCGGCTTCAGGATGACGATGATGGTCAGCAGGATCCAGTAACTGTGCGAGGCGTAGGGCAGATAGCCCGCCACCACCAGGCCCGCGGCCACCGCCATCGTGACCCGCAGCGAGAAGCGGAACACCGGCGCGCGCCAGTGCAGGTTGTCGCGCAGCACCCGCCATTCGTAGCGCTGGCGCGTCAGGAACGGCGTCATGTCGGGCCCCGGCAGCACCTGGCGCGGCTCGACCGGCGTGCGCGAGGCCACGTGCAGCTGTGCGACCAGCGCGATCGCGCCTTTGATCATGTCGAGCGTCTCGCCCAGCGCGGTCATCGCGGCCGGGTCGATATGGTGGTGCCGCAGCATCGCGATCTCGTCGGCAACCGCGCGCAGCGCCTCGCGATAGTCGACCTCAGCATACGAGGGCCGGCCGCGCGTCACGTCGTAGGCGATCGCCTCGACGTCCTGGCACATCAGCCGGATCAGCCGGCGCAGCCCGTCGAGCACCGGCGTGCCGCCGAAGGTCTGGCGCAGCAGCGGGTAATCGGTATTGGTCGACAGGATGTATTCGTACAGGTCGAGCATCCGCAGATGGACCTGCACCAGCAGCCCGTCATGCGGCGTGCGATTGCCGCGCAGCACCAGGTCGCGCGCCGCCTGCTGCCGCTCCGCCACCACGATCTGCTGTCGCACCAGCGCGTTGAACTGCTCGTCGTAGTCGTTGCCGGCATCGTAGAAGCCGGCCTTGATCTCGAGGTAGCCGGCCAGCTCGTACAGCGACTCGGCCAGGATCTGCTGCTTGGTGCGCCGCTCCATCAGCCAGCTGACGGCCATCGCGTACGCCATGTACGCCGCCGCGCCGGCGCCGAACAGCAGCGCATGCTCGATCGCGCGCCGCACGACGAAGTCCTCGCTCAACGTCAGCGTCATCACGAACAGCGTCGAGAACTGCAACGGCATGGTCTTGTTGCCGTAGACCGTCATCATGCCGGCCAGGAAGGTGACCAGCACCAGCACGACCGGCAGCACGCGCGGGAACGGCGTGACCAGCGCGACGATCAGCGTCACCGCGGTGCACAGCAGCACGCTGGCCAGCATCTCGTTGAACTTGTGGTTCACCGGGCTGGGCAGGTCCATCAGGCTGGTGCACAGCGCGCCCATCGACACCACCATCGCGGTCGGCAGGTCGGCCAGCTGCAGCGCGATCAGCGTCGCGCCGATGACGCCCGTCGCCGATCGCAGGCCGCGATAGACGTAGTGCGAAAAAACGAAGGTGCGGGGATCGTGGGCGTATTGCATGCGGGCGCGGCGGGCGGCGACTGCGGACGAACTGCGGCGGACCGGTTACGGCGAACGGCGGGCCGGTAGCTTACTGGCCCAGCCAGCGCGCGCGCAATGGATGACGGCCGCGCTGGCGCCGATCGTCGCCTTCCTCCAGTTGCAGCCGATATTCCGTCGCCGGCTCCGGCGCGAAGGTCACTGGCAGCACGTGCAGCTCGTCGCGGCGGAACAGATGGCAAGGCACCGTGTCGCTGGCGCGATAGCGCGCCAGCAGCTTGTCGAGCTGCCCCGCCCCGTTGGGCGTGACGCGCAGCCCGTCCACCGCGGCCAGCAGGTCGCCTGCCGACCAGCCGGCCGCCTGCGCCGCGCCGCCGTCGAGCACCTGCGTGACGCGCACCCAGCCATCCTCGCTCCTGGTCTTGATGCCCAACGCCGCGCCGCGCGCGGGCTTGCGCGGTTCGGCCCGGATGCCGAAGGGCTTGAACAGCGCCGGCAGCGGCAGCTCGCCGGTGCCCTCCGTCCAGGCCCGCAGCTGCGTGGACACGCGTACGCCGGCCACCTCGTCGATCAGCGCATGCACCTCGTCCTCGGTGACGCCCCGCTGCACCGCGCCGGGTGCGTAGAAATCGCGTCCATAGCGCCGCCACAGCATCCGCATCACGTCGTCGAGCGAGCGGCGGCCGTTGGTACGGTTGCGGATGGTCAGGTCAAGCGCCAGCCCGATCAGCGAGCCCTTGGTGTAGTAGCTGACGATCGCGTTGGGCGCGTTCTCGTCCTGGCGGTAGTACTTGGTCCAGGCATCGAACGAGCTGTCGGCCACGCTCTGCTTGGTGCGGCCGCTGCCGCGCAGCACGCCGTTCCAGGTCTTGGCCAGCAGCTCGACGTATTGCTGCTCGGTAATGCATCCGCTGCGCACCAGGATCAGGTCGTCGTAATAGCTGGTGAAGCCCTCGAACAACCACAGCAGCGGCGTATGGGTTTCGGCCTGCAGCCGGTACGGCACGAAGGCCGCCGGCTTGATGCGCTTGACGTTCCAGGTATGGAAATACTCGTGGCTGCACAGGCCCAGGAAGCCGCGATAGCCCTCGCTGCTTTCCGGATTGCCCCGCACCGGCAGATCCCCGCGCGCACACATCAGCGCGGTGCTGGCGCGATGTTCGAGCCCGCCATAGCCGTCGCCGGTCACCATCGTCATGAAGACATAGCGGCGATTGCTGTCGAGGAAGGGCGCGCGCTCGCTGCGCGGCTCGAACAGCCGGATCTGCGCCTCGCAGATGCGCTTCAGGTCGCGGCAGACGCGTTCGATGTCCAGCTGCGGCACGCGGCCGGTGAACACCACGTCGTGCTGCGCGCCGCAGGCCTTGAACGTGCCCATCGTGAACTCGCCCATCTCGACCGGATGGTCGATCAGCTCGTCGTAGTCGGCGGCGAGATAGCGGCCGAAGCCATAGCGCTTGGCACCGCCGCGGCCCGGCGCCTCGGGCAGCGCCGTGGCCACGCGCCAGTTGCGATAGGCCTCGCCCTGCGGCGGATGGATGTCGACGGTGCAGGGGCGGTCGGCCTTGCCGTCAACGCACAGGAACACCGAGGTGCCGTTGAAGAAGCCGTGGGTCCGGTCCAGATGCGCCGCGCGCACCGAGAGGTCCCAGGCATAGACTTCGTACGACAGCGTCAGCGGGCCGCGCGCCGCATCGATCGGTTCGGCCTGCCAGGTGTGCTTGTCGAGCTTGGTCAGCGCCACCGGCTCCCGCTCGACATCGGCACCGACGTCCGCACGGATGCGCACGATGTTCCGTGCGAACTCGCGAATCATGTAGCTGCCGGGAATCCACGCCGGCAGGGAGAAACGTTGGCCGGCGGGATCGGGATCGTCCACCGTGACGGTGACCGCGAACAGATGCGCTTCGGGCTGAAGCGGGGCAATGGCGTAGTGGATCGGCTTCATGGCCACGATTGTAGCGTCACGGGCACGCGGGCCCCGGCGCTGCTTCGGTGGCGCGCTGGTGCGCGTTGGTGCCGCCGTGGTGTCATCCCTGCGCGCGGCACCGCCGTCGACATCAGCGATTGACGTCGACCACCACCCGTCCGCGCATGCCCCCCGCGATGATGCGCTGGCCCGCTTCGATGGCCTCGGCCAGACCGATCTCCTGCGTGATCGCCGCCAGCCGGTCGGGCTCGAGGTCCTGCGCCAGCCGCGCCCAGGCCTGCTCGCGCCGCGCCATCGGCGCCATCACGCTGTCGATGCCGTGCAGCGTCACGCCGCGCAGAATGAACGGGGCCACCGAGCCGGGGAAGTCCATGCCCTGCGCCAGTCCGCAGGCGGTCACCACGCCGCCGTAACGGACCTGCGCGATGGCATTGACCAGCGTGTGCGAACCGACGGCGTCGACTACCGCGGCCCAGCGCTCCTTCTGCAGCGGCTTGCCCGGCGCCGACAGTTCGGCGCGGTCGATGACGTCGGCCGCGCCGAGCGCCTTCAGGAAGTCCGCTTCGCCGGTCTTGCCGGTCGAGGCCACCACGCGATAGCCGAGCTTGCCCAGCAGCGCGATCGCGACGGTGCCCACGCCGCCCGAGGCGCCGGTCACCAGCACCTCGCCCTGCTCCGGCCGCACGCCCGACGCTTCGAGCGCCAGTACCGACAGCATCGCGGTATAGCCCGCGGTGCCGATCGCCATCGCCTGCTTCGTCGTCAGCGACTGGGGCAGGCGCACGAGCCAATCGCCCTTCAGGCGCGCGCGCTGCGCCAGGCAACCCCAGTGCGTCTCGCCGACGCCGTAGCCGTTCAGCACCACCTTGTCGCCTGCGCGCCAGCGCGGGTTCGTCGACTCCAGCACGGTGCCGGCGCCATCGATGCCGGCCACCATCGGCCACTTGCGCACGACCGGACTGCGACCCGTGATCGCCAGGCCGTCCTTGAAGTTGATCGTCGAATAGTCGATCTCGACCAGCACGTCGCCGTCGGCGGGCAACTGCTCGTCCTGCAGCGTCGCGATCTCGGCGCGGGTCGACGGCTTGTCGCCGTCGCTCTGGGTCAGCAGCAGCGCGCGGAAGGTCATGGTGGTGTCTCCTCGTTATGCGTTTCCTACTTCTTTTCCTTACTTCTTCAGGCTCGACAGCTTGCGCTCCAGCGTGGCGACGTCGGCGGCGCCCGGAATGCGCGTACCGTCGGTGAAGAACACTGCGGGCGTCCCGGTGACATTGAGGCTGTGGCCCAGCGCCAGGTTCTCTTCCAGCGGCGTCTTGCAATTGCCGGCACCGCTCGGCGCAACCTTCGACAGCATCCAGTCGCGCCACGCCTTGGTCCGATCGGCCGCGCACCAGACCTGCCTGGCCTTGGCGGTCGAATCCGGCGACAGCACCGGATAGAGGAAGGTGTAGACCGTGATGTTGTCCATCTGCTGGAAGGTCTGCTCGATCTGCTTGCAGTAACCGCAGTTCGGATCGGAGAACACCGCGACCTGGCGGCTGCCGTCGCCCTTGCTCCATTTGATCGCCCGCGACAGCGGCAGGTCCGACCACTTGATGCGATTGACCTCGGCCAGGCGCTGCTCGGTCAGGTTGGTGCCGCTGCGCGTGTCGAGCAGCTCGCCATTGAGGATGTAGCGCCCGCTGGCGTCGGCGTAGACCAGCTGGCCGCCGATATTGACTTCGTAGAGGCCGGCGATCGGCGTCTTCTCGACGCTCTTGATCTCCGCGCGCCCGCCCAGCATCTTCTGCACATTGGCCTTGATGCGTTCCGCGGTCGGATCGCTGGCGGCCAGCGCCGGATGCGCAAAGGCGGCAGTGGCCAATGCCAGCGTCAGTGCGGCCATCGCGCGCGAGGCGCGTTGGGCGAGCACGTTGGACAGCGGGTTGGCTCGCGGAAGGTTCGGGCGGGCGAAGCGCCCGAGGGAATACGACATGGTGACTCCGGGTTCTGGTTGGCTCGGATGTGGGTGGACGGGGCGGATCGGCCGCGCTTGGGTTCTGTGCGTCGGGTGCCTGGGCTGAGCTCGCTGCGCGGACGGGACCGTACGGTGACGCCGGCGCTCAGCCGAGCGCCCGTCCGATCAGGAAGCGCTTGAGCAGCGCCTGCCCGCCCACGGCGCGCATGCCGGTATTGCGGACCATCTTCGCCAGCCCGCCCTGCAGCGAAAACAGCCGATGCAGGCCATCGGTCGCCGCCGTCAGCGACAGCAGATCGGTGGCGCGCGCGCGCTCGTAGCGGCGCAGCAGCCGCAGATCGCCTTCGTCGCGGAACGACTCTTTGGCGGCCATCACGCGGCCAAGTTCCGCGACATCGCGCAAGCCCAGGTTCATGCCCTGGCCGGCCAGCGGGTGCACCACGTGGGCGGCGTCGCCGACCAGCACCACATGCGGCTGCACTACGCAGTCGGCATGCTGCAGCACCAGCGGGAAGGCCTGCGGCGGCGTCACGCAACGCAGCGCGCCGAACTGGCGGCCGACCGCACCGCTGGCCGCGTCCATCGCCGCCTGCGCCAGCTGCTCCGGCGTCAAAGCGGTCAGCTCGCGCGCATGGGCCTCGTCGGCCGACCACACCATCGACAGGTGATTGCCGGGCAGCGGCAGCATCGCCAGGATCTCGCAGTTGCACGACTCCTCGTCGGCCAGCAGCTTGGGCGGCGCGCCCAGGAACCACTGCCACGCGGTCGCGTGATGCGGCAGCTCGCAGGCGAAGTTGGCGACCACGCCCGATTGCCGGTAGCGCCGCGTGCTGACGCCGATATGGCACTGGGTCCGCACCCAGGAACGGGCGCCGTCGGCACCCACCACGCAATTGGCGCGCACCCGCGCGCCATCGGCCAGCGTCAGCGTGACACCCAGCTCGTCGCGATCGAAGCCGGTGGCGGCCTGCTGATACCAATGGACCTGATGCTGGAATCGCAGCGCGGTGTCGAGCACGCGCTCGACATGGCTCGATTCGATGATCCAGGCCAGCTCCGGCACGGCGGCCGCGTAGGCCGAGAAATGCAGATCGCCGGTCAGCCCGGCATCGTCGCGCGCGGCGGTATCGTCGCCGAACACGCGCATGTCGCGCACCGGTTGCATTCGCGCCGGATCCAGCGCCTCCCAGATGCGCAGCCGGCTCAGCAGCGCCTGCGAGCTGGCCGAGAACGCGTAGACGCGGCTGTCCCACTCGCCTTGGCCTGACGCCGACGCGGGCGCCGATGCCGGGGCCGAGGCGTTTCCGGGCCGCGGCGCGATCAGCGCCACCTGCATGCCCTGCTGCGCCAGCAGCAACGCGCAAGTCTTGCCGACGATGCCGCCGCCGACCACGGCAATCTGGAAATGGGAAAACGAGGTCCGCGTGGACGCGCTGGCTCTGGTCATGGGGCGATTATAGCCAGCGGCTTTGATGGGGACCCGACGCGGCGCAGCACACCACCGACCCGGAGGCTATATCCCGAGCGAGCGATTGCAGGTGTCCTCGGTGCGACATCGAAAAGCAGCCCATCACATCTCCTTCAATCCTGGCTATCCGCCGGTAAAGACTTTTTTGGAGATGGCACTAACGCTGACAACATCATGCTCCGGGCATCCGGCGTCGTTTTGCGCCCCTGAATACTTAGCCGGCAAGACCGAAAAAAGTTCACCACCCTCGGAATTCCAATGGCGCTCAGTATTGCCACGAGCGGTGTATTTCTACTCAGGCCGGCAGATACGTACGCTTAAGGGGAACAAGGCGTTTCGTTTCCGCGTCCGTATCTTCGTAGTGATCGATCAGCGCACGGACGATATGGTCCGAGGTCCAAAGGGTCAGTGGCACAGAAGCGCGATCGGCTTCGTAATACGCCTCCTTGCTGAATCCGCCCGTGCTGACGAATAGTCCGCGGTCATCGGGATGGCGTCCTCCGAGGAAGCTCCGGATCTGGCTCGTCCCCATCTGGCCCTTGCGATGCTTCACCTCGACGATGATGCGCGGATGTTCGAATCCGAAGCCGTCAGGTGATGCGATGATGTCCTTGCCTCGGTCGCTGCCGGCCGGCGATACCTGAGTCTTGTATCCCATCGCCCGCAGTATCCCGGCCACGAGCTCCTGCATCTCCGCCCAGTCCAGTTTGCTGATCAGGTCCTTGATCCGTTCAAGCGCCAACGCTTCCATACCTGAAAGGGGGTCAGCATCAACCTGTTCATCGAGAACTTCCGGTGCAGGCTGCATCGGCTTGCCAGAAGCTTCGCCAACAAGCTCTTGCATGGCGAATTCGGCGACCACAAACACCGTCAGGGTGGACCCAAGGCTGGTTTTGGTGGCGTCCGTCAGGCTGTCGCGCTCGACTTCCTTTTCCTGCCAAGCGACAGCGCGAGCAAGCGCCATTCCGGCATCTACCAGGTCCGGCCGATATTCGCAGTCGCCGGTCACCTTGCCGATCAGATACGTGCGGTTCGCTGGTGAATAGGTGACGACCCAATCGTCCACCTTCATCTCGTTCATGAATCGCCATACCTGAGATGCTCCAGAAATTGCAGTCTTCTCTTTGGTCCCGGGCTCAACGGCAAGATATAGCTCGACCAGCTCCTTCCGACTCATTCCGACCCTAGCTTGAGGCGCCAGCTGTGTCCATCCGATGGCGGCAATTCCGCGCTCACGGAACTCCTCGTAAAGACTTCCACCCTCGGCCCGAATCATCCACATGCGCGTCATAGCTGTACCCCGCCCTCGTGATCTTTTTTGAATTTCAATTCGCTTGCACGCGACTTCGGCGCATACAAGAAAGCCCGATATTACACTGCGACATCGCACCGATTATTGACGCGTATATACATGGCTCTGAAGCTAAAATCGTCTGGTACCGCGCGACACGATGAACGGGTGTTCGGATCGATGAAGCGGTGCCTGGGCACGGCCAGCTAGCCTCGAGGCAATGGATGGGCCGCGAGGGCCAAGGTTACAATGGCGGTTTTTCTGCGGGCCGGTCCACAAGCGCCGACCAACGCTTCGGAATTCCGGCACCGTAGGCGGCCTTCGGAACGCCCTTGTCCCGCCGGCGGACCACGCAAGGCGGCGGTAGCCCGGCCGAAACCCACTGATTCATAAAGGTTTAGCATGAGCCTCAAATGCGGCATCGTCGGCCTGCCCAACGTCGGCAAGTCCACGCTGTTCAACGCCCTGACCAAGGCCGGCATCGCCGCCGAAAATTATCCGTTCTGCACCATCGAGCCCAATGTCGGCGTGGTGGAAGTGCCGGATCCGAGGCTTAAGGCCCTCGCCGACATCGTCAAACCCGAGCGCGTGGTGCCGGCGACGGTCGAGTTCGTCGACATCGCCGGCCTGGTTGCCGGCGCGTCCAAGGGCGAAGGCCTGGGCAACCAGTTCCTGGCCAATATCCGCGAGACCGACGCCATCACGCACGTGGTGCGCTGCTTCGAGGATCCCAACGTGATCCACGTGGCCGGCAAGGTCGATCCGCTGTCGGACATCGAGGTCATCAATACTGAACTGGCGCTGGCGGACCTCGCCACCGTCGACAAGGCGCTGGCCCGCTACGTCAAGCCAGCCCGCGCCGGCGACAAGGAAGCACAGCGCCTGGTCGCCGTGCTGGAGAAGGCCCAGGCCGTGCTCGACCAGGCCAAGGCCGTGCGCACGCTCGACCTGGCGCCCGAGGAATGGGATGCGCTGCGCCCCTTCTGCCTGATCACCGCGAAGCCGACCATGTACGTCGCGAACGTGCGCGAGGACGGCTTCGAGAACAATCCGCACCTGGACGCCGTGCGCAAGTACGCCGAGACCACCAAGTCGCCGGTCGTCGCCGTCTGCGCCGCGATCGAAGCCGAGATCGCCGACCTCGAGGACGAGGACAAGGCCGTGTTCCTGGCCGACCTCGGCATGGAGGAACCCGGCCTGGACCGCGTGATCCGCGCCGGCTTCAGCCTGCTTGGCCTGCAGACCTACTTCACCGCGGGCATCAAGGAAGTGCGCGCCTGGACCATCCACGTCGGCGACACCGCCCCCAAGGCGGCCGGCGTGATCCACACCGACTTCGAACGCGGCTTCATCCGCGCCCAGACCATCGCCTTCGAGGACTTCATCGCCTTCAAGGGCGAACAGGGCGCCAAGGAAGCGGGCAAGATGCGGGCGGAAGGGAAGGAATATGTGGTCAAGGATGGGGATGTGATGAACTTCCTGTTCAACGTCTGATCTTCCGACCTCAGTTCCGACTCTGCTCAAAGGGCTGCGCTCGATGGAATCACCACGGTTCCATCAGCCAGCCCTTTTCGTTGACGGCCAGCCGGTCCGTCAGCGCGAGGTTGTCCATGAAGGCATCGTCATGCGACACCACCATCAGCGCGCCCCGATAGCTGCGCAACATGGCCTCCAGTGCCTGGATCGAAGGCAGGTCGAGGTGATTGCTGGGCTCATCGAGCAACAGCAACTGTGGAGGCGCTTCGGCATAAAGCAGGCACGCCAGTGCCGCCTTCAGCCGTTCCCCGCCGCTCAGAGATCCTGTCGGCGCGGCGATCTTCTGGGCGTCGAGACCCAGCTGCGCCAACCGCGTGCGCAGATCGCCTTCACTGGCGCTGCGGTTGACCGCCGTCAACTGTTCCAGCACCGACCGCTCGGGATGAAGGTTGGCCAACCGCTGATCGAGGTAGGCGCTTTCCGCAGCGACCTTGCAGGTCCCGGTCAACGGGGCGAGATGGCCGGCCATCACCTTGAGCAGCGTCGATTTGCCACAACCGTTCGGGCCAATCACGCCCACGCGCTGTTGTCCCGTCAGGATCAGGCTGATCCGGCGCGCGGCTTCCGAAACGAACAGTAGCTCCACCGCATCGAGTTCCGCCACACGCCGTTGCGCGGCCTGCATGATCGGCAGCGAATGCAGGCTGATTGGCGCCTCGTTTTCGACTTCCTGCGCGGCTTCCCGAATGCGCTCGGTGAGCTGCTGCCGCGTGTCGGCCTGCTGTTGGCGCAATTTGCCGGCGGAACTCTCGCTGCGCTCCTTCTGGCGGCCGAGCAGGATCTTCGCCTGGTTCGCTTCCTTCCCGCGCCGCTCGCCGCGTGCCTGCCTTCGCTGCTGCCGCTCGCGCTGTTCGCGCATGGCGTGCTCCTCGCGATGGCGGTCCAGCTTGCGTCGCTCCAGCTGCTGCACGGCGTTCAGCCGCTCCTGCACCTTCGCTTCGGCATAGAACGAATAATTGCCGCCGTAGCTGCGCAGACCGAGCGAGGACAGCTCCACGATGCGCTCCATGGCGTCGAGCAGTTGCCGATCATGGCTGACGATCAGCAGTCCGCGCGGCCAACGCCGCAATTGTTCGATCAGCGCTTGCCGGTTGGGACGATCCAGATGATTGCTGGGCTCGTCCAGGATCAGAAAGTCCGCGTCCGACAGCATGGCGCCCAGCAGCGCGACGCGCATCGCTTCTCCACCGCTGAGACGGCTCGCTGGCGTGTTGCCATCGAGATGGCTCAGGCCATGGCGTTCCAGTTCATGCCGCAGGCGCTGGCGAATGTCCCAGCGCTCGCCAACCGCGTCGAAGTCTTCGGGCGCGCTGCTGCCCGACTCGATGCGCAGCAGCGCCTCCAGGGTGTGGTGTACGCCCGCCAGGCTGGCCACGGTGGCATGGCGAGGCGGAGACACCTGCTGGGCAAGGTAATACACGCTGCCGGAGCGCAGGCAACGTCCGCCGGTCGGCTCCAGCTGCCCGGCAAGCAGGCGCGCCAGCATGGTCTTGCCAACGCCATTGCGCCCGACCAGGCCGGTGGGGCGCTGGTCGAAGGTTTCGCTGAGTTGGGAAAAAAGCGTCCTGCCATCCGGCAGAGCGTAGGACACGCTTTCCAGCGTGAGATAGGGATTCGTCATGCTTGATTCCATGGATGCCAATTACTCCCCCTGCTGCAGGGGCTGGTGGAGACTGGCCGTCAAATCGACGGCGGCATCAATGGCGCATGGGACGAATACCTCGGCGGGGAATAACGAAGGTCGGATTATAGCGGGAGGGTGAAAATCGGTGGCTTGGCGGCGGCGTCCGTCATGCAGCCGACTTCAAGCGCCGCACATGCAGTCCATCGCGCCGCTGATCGAGCTGCCACAGGTCATACGCGGCCTGATGCGCCAACCACGATTCCGCGCTCTTGCCGAAAGCCATTTCAAGCCGTACCGCCATTTCGGGCGTGATGGAGGCACGGCCGTTGACGATCTCGGACAGCGTTTTACGGGACACGTCCAAGGCAGCGGCCGCCTCGGTGATGGTCAGCTTCAGCGGTTCCAGCCAGAGTTGACGCAGGATCTCGCCAGGATGCGGGGGATTGTGCAGGCGCATGGTGTGTTTCCCTTGGTGGGATGAGAGCGAATCGAAGCGCAGGAGGTTGCCTCAACGCGCTGCGCCACTCTTCCGAAAAAAAGCCCCCTTCAAACCCTCACCACCACCTTCCCAAACTGCTCGTTCGACTCCAGAAACCGATGGGCGTCGACGATCTGGTCGAACGCAAACGTCCTTGCAATGGTCGGTCGGAGTTGCCCCCGCTCCACCCCCCGCAAGATGAACGCCTTCGCCGCAGCAAGCCGCGCCGGATCGCCAATGGTCTCGTGCACCAGATACCCCCGCAGCGTCAGCGACTTGCTCAGCACGGTGAACAGCGGGAAAGGCGTCGGCGATGGGCTGAGGCCACCGTATTCGATCAGCATGCCGCCGCGCGACATCGCTGCCGTGAGCGGTTCGAAGATGGGGCCGCCGATCGCGTCGAGCACCACGCGCACGCCCTGCTCGCCCGCGATCTCGTTTAGTCGTGCTTCGAGGTCTTCCTCCTCCGAAGCGACCACATGACGGGCACCGGCGTCGAGCAAGGCCGCCCGCTTTGCCGACGATCGGGTGATCGCGATCGGCATGGCGCCGACCAGATTGGCGATCTGGATCGCGGCGAGGCCGACGCTGCTGGATGCTGCCGTGATCGCCACGACGTCGCCCTTGGCGAGTCCGGCGATATCGATCAGCGCGCCATACGCGGTCAGATACGGCATCCACAGCGCGGCGGCGGCTTCCCAGCTCAGCGACGGCGGATGCTTGACGACGAGCTCGGCTGGAAAGCGGACCAACTCCCCATATGCCGGCCACTGAACCATGGACTTCGGCGGCACGATGCTGACGGCGTCGCCCCGCGCCAAGCCGTCCACACCGGGGCCGACGGCTTCGATCACGCCCGCCGCTTCGAGCCCGAGCCCCGAAGGAAAGGTCGGCGTCTCGATATAGCGGCCGGTCCGCAGCAGCGCCTCGGCGCGATTCAGCCCGAGCGCCTTGACGCGGATCCGGACCTCGCCGGCCGCGGGCTCGGGCACTTCGACTGGTTCGATGCGCAGGACTTCAGGGCCGCCAACCTGGTGAAAACGGACGACGCGAGCGGTTTGCATGGCAGGATTCACTCCGAATGAATTGTGATGAATCCAGTATGATCCGCAGCACTAAACCGATAAATCGCCCCTCCGGCACAACAATAGAAACCATCACTTTCGAATCATGGACCGCCTGACCAGCATGGCCGTGTTCGTCAAAGCCGTCGACCTGGGCTCGTTTGCTGCTGCGGCGGACGCGCTGGGCATCACGGGTCCGATGGTCGGCAAGCACGTCCGCTTCCTGGAAGAGCGGCTCGGCACCCGGCTGCTGAACCGGACCACGCGCCGC
Source organism: Cupriavidus sp. (assembly GCA_031181345.1). GTDB lineage: Bacteria > Pseudomonadota > Gammaproteobacteria > Burkholderiales > Burkholderiaceae > Cupriavidus. The sequence goes on from JAPSLC010000047.1 coordinate 20,001, forward strand.
CAGAGCCTGACCGACTTCGGACGGGCCTATTACGAACGTTGCCGCCTGATCCTGGCCGAGGCCGAGGCGGCCGACGCCTTGGCCGCGGATCAACTAGCCGAGCCGCGCGGCAAGCTGCGGGTCACGATGCCGGTGCATTTCGGCCGCCATTGCGTGATGCCGATCCTGCTCGACCTTGCAAGGCAATTTCCCGCCCTGGAACTCGAACTGTCGTTCAGCGACCGGCTGATCGACCTGGCCGAGGACGGCTACGACCTCGCGATCCGCACCGGAAGCCTGCAGGACCGGGCGGACACTGTCGCGCGGCGGGTGGGACGTCAGCGCATGATCATCTGCGCATCGCCCGCCTACCTTGATCGACACGGCGAGCCGCATCGGATCGATGACTTGCGCCAGCATCATGCGATCGTCTATCGCCGCTCGGGGCCCGTCGCGCCATGGCTGTTTCCGCGCGAGGATGGGCCGCCGGTGGAACTACAGCCCACCGGCCGACTGCTGCTCGACGACCTCGACGCGATTGCCGACGCGGCGACCGAAGCCATGGGCATCGCATGGCTGCCTTACTGGCTGGTCCGCGAACGGATCGACGCCGGTGCACTGGTTCAGCTGTTGCCGAATGAACCGGCGTTCCTGTACGACGCTTATGCGCTTTGGCTGCGCACGCCGCATCTTGCGCGCAAGGTACGGCTTGCCGTCGATGCGCTCGCCGCCGAGCTGCCGAAGCGGATGGAATAGCGTTCGACGCTCAGGCTTGCGCGACCTTCCCCGCCCGCGGAAACAACGGCCAGGCCATCGCCGCACAGGCGCCCGCAACGAGCCACACACCCGTCCAGCCACTGCGATCGAGTAGTTGCGGGATTGCCGAAGGCGCAACGAAGTAAGCAACAAAGACCAGCGTATTGGCCAGCCCCAGCGCCGTGCCGGCACGCTCGGCGCCGGCCTGCGTGGCGAGCTCGGTGTAGGCGACCCCATGCCACGCCGACACGGCGATGCCAGCGAGCACGACCACGATCATCGTCACCGCCGCGGGCACGCTGCTTCCCATTGCCGCGCACAGCGCCAGCGGGATAAACATCAGGGCGGCGACCAGCGTGCAATGACGCAGCCACGCACGACGGTTGCCGCGCCGATCGGTATGGCGGCCGCTCCAGATCCGCATCGCCATCGCGCCGACCTGCACGGCGCACAAGGTCGCGGCGATGCCGGACACGCCGACATGAGCGGCATCGTGCAGGAATACCGAGGCAAAGCTGAGGATGGCGAATTGCGGCGCGCACAGGATGCCGATCGCTACTGCTATGCGCCAGACTCGCATGCTGCGCAGCGGGCCGCGATCGCCGTGCGCAAGGTGGCGCACGGTCGCGGGCGCGGTGGCCTGCGGCGGTTCGTGCAGCCACCGCCAGGTCAGCCAGACCGATACCACACAGAAGGCCGCGAGCACCGCGTAAACCCAGCGAAAGCCCGCGGCGACCGCGAGCCACGGCAGTACGAGCGCCCCCAGCCCGCCACCGAGCGGTACCGCGGTCTGACGAATGCTCATCGCCAGACCGCGCTCACCCTCGGCGAACCACCGCATCACCGCGCGCCCGCTGGCGCCGTTGACACTGCCGCCGGCCAGTCCCAGCAGCGCCATGCAGGTCATCGCCATCCAAAGCGGCGGCACGCGCCCCGCCGCCGGTGCCAGAAACAGCGCCATGGCCGCCAGCGTCAGCGCGGTGGCGCCCAGCCCGTACAACAGCACGCGGCGGTCGCCCCAACGATCGGCCGCCGCGCCCCAGGGCAATTCCGACAGTGCGGCGCCGACGCCGAGAGCACCGAGCAGCAGTCCCAGCCCCGCGTTATCGAGCCGATAGGCGCTGCGCAGCCATACCGCGGTGGCGGGCAGTCCGTTGGCCGCGGCGATGAAGCTCGCGTTGGCGGCCACGCCGACGCCGAGCACTTTCCAGCGATGCGAAGCGGCGAAGGTGGCAATCGGTTCGACACCAGCACACGAAGGGCGGGAGGGACGAGACAAGCAGACGGATTCGGCCACGACGGCTCTCCGATAGGGCAGTTGACGGAGCGCCAGTATTCCAACGACCATTCGTCGTGAAAATCGGAAAGTTTTGAACCGATTGTTTTGAATTTCCGGACGATTCCCATGGCAGTGAATCTCGATATCGCCGCGCTGCGCAGCCTGGTGGCGGGCATCGACCTCGGCAGCTTTGCGCGCGCGGCCGATCAGGTCGGCCGCTCCACCTCGGCGGTTAGCGCGCAGATCCACAAGCTCGAGGACATGGCCGGCACGCCGCTGTTTCGCAAGGCCGGCAGAACGCTGGAACTGACCGAAGCCGGAAACCTGCTGCTGGGCTATGCGCGCCGGATCGTCGCGCTGAACGACGAGGCCGCCGCAGCAGTGCGTGGCGTCGACCTTTCAGGCGGGGTGCGATTGGGACTGCAGGAAGAATTCGGCGAGGCGACGCTGCCCGAGGTGTTGGGCCGCTTTGCGCGCGCGCATCCGAAGGTGCGTGTCGAAGCGATGGTGGCGCGCAATCACGATCTGTTCGCCCGCATCCAGGCGCGGACGCTGGATCTGGCGCTGGTGTGGGGCGGTCCGAATGGCGCTGCCGCGGCAAGGGCGCCCGGCGCCGATATCACGCTGGTCGGCGAACCGCAGATGTGCTGGGTTGGACCGGCGACGCTGCCCTGGCGCCTCGCGCCCGGCGAGCCCGTACCGCTGGCCGTGTTCGACCGGCCCTGCCATTTCCACGACGCCGCTACCGCCACCCTCGATCGCGCCGGCATTCCGTGGCGCATTTCGTTCACCAGTCCGAACCTTGGCGGCCTGTGGGCCGCCGCCGCGGCCGGCCTCGGCCTGGTCGTGCGTACACCCTACGGCTTGCCCGCACCGCTGCGTCAATTCGGACCTGCCGATGGCCTGCCGCCGCTGGGCAAGATGCCGCTGATGCTGTTGCGGGCGCCCGGTCCCGCGTCCGAGGTATCGCAGCGGCTGGGGGACATCATGCTGGAGGCGTTGCGTCCGGTGTGATGCCGGTAATGCGATCGCTCATCGAGTTCGCTCGGATCGGCGAAAGGCCATCGCCACGCCGACACCACCGAGCACGGCCACCGACGCCACCACCAACCGCGACGTCACCGCCTCGCCTAGCAGCACCACCCCACCCGCCGCCGCGATCACCGGCACGCTCAGCTGCACCAGTCCCGCCGTGGTCACCGTCAAACCCCGCAGCGCGACATACCAGACGGCATATCCGAGCGCCGAGGCGATCGCGCCGGACAGGACCGCGTACAGCATCCCTTCGGCGTCGTGGCTGGCCCACGGCAACGCTGCGAGATAGAGCGGCACGCAGCAGAGCGCGGCGCGCAGGAAGTTGCCGGCATTGGCGCGTACCGGATCGCGCGCGCCCTTCGCGCGGATCGAATAGATGCCCCACGCCGCGCCGGATGCCAGCATCAGCAGCGCACCGAGCAGCGGCGGCGCGGACAGGCCGGGCAGCAGCATGCCGATCAGTCCGGCGACGGCGATCAGATAGCCGGCCGACTGCACGGCATGGGGCCGTTCGCCGAGCCATAGGCCGCGGCCGATCATGGTGACCTGCACCGCGCCGAACAGCAGCAGCGCCCCGGTGGCAGCCGACAGTTGCACGTAGGCGTACGAGAAAAAGACCGCGTAGGCGAACAGCGCCAGTGCCGAGCGCCAGTTGCCGCTCGATGAGTCGGTCGTCGATCCCAAGCCGTGCGATGCACGATGACGCAGGCTGACCAGCACCCACAGCGTGATGGCGCCCGACAACAGCCGCACGGTCGTGAAGCTCGCCGCATCGATAGTGGTGTCCCGCAGCGCGAGCCGGCACAGCAGCGAGTTGCCGGCGAAGGCGAGCATCGACAGCGCGGTGCTGCCGAGCACCAGGGCCGTCGAAGGCGTTCTGCTCCTGGTGTTCACAGCGGATGGCCGGCCGCGTCGCGCAGCTCCACCAGCAGCGCCTGACCGTCGGCGCCGACGCGGAAGGCGCCGAATTGCGCGCCCTCGTAGCGGCGCGCCTGGCCTTCCTGGAAGAAGAACGCGTCGGTCGACACCTGGACCTGGTTCGTCCCCCAGCGCGACGGTCTGAGCTGGAAGCGCAGCAGATGTTCGCCGGCGACGAGCGGCTCGCCCCGATGCAGCCGTACGAAGCTGGCCTCCCCGTGCGCATCGAGCCGAACCACGGCCGTGCGGATCCGGTCGTCATTGGTCTCCAGCGCGCGCAGGATCGGCGCGCCGATGGCGAAGTTCAGCGCCATATAGTCGCCCTGCATCAGCGAGCGCGGGTCGACCGGCGCCAGCCGCAACAGCACCACATCACCGCGCGCGAGCAGCCTTTCCTTGCCGATCACGCCGGCGCCGGCGACCGCGAGCGTCACCGCCCAGGCAATCAGGATCCAGCGTTTCATCGGCCGCCCTCCTCCGCGATGTCGGCCGTGGCGAGCGCGGCCCGGGGCCGCGACAGCCACGCGCGTGCCGCCAGCACGACGATGCCCGCTGCGGCCAGCGTGGCCGACTTGATCGCCAGCGTCCAGTGCAGCGCGCTGTAGTACCAGATAAAGCCGAAGCCGATCGCCGCCAGACCCAGCCCGAGCCACGCCAGCGAAGCGCGCCGCAAGGCCAGTCCGGCCGCGAGCACGCCGGCGCCCACGGCCGGGGCACCGGCCATCAACGCTGCGCAGAGGGCGAGCACGGCCGCGACGCCGGCACGCAGGCGAATCGGAAGCCCCAGCCGAGCCGCTTCGACGACGCCAAAGCCGACCAGCAGCACGGCAAACAGCGCGCCCGCCAGCCAATGCGGCACGCCGGGAGCGGCCGGCTCTGCGAAGAGGCCAAGGGGATGCCCGATGCCGGTCACGATCAGGGCGCCGAGCAGGCTGCAGAACAGCAAGGCGTCGGCGGCAGGGCCGAACCAGGGATGGACCGCGCTTGCGGCGAGCCGTCCCTCGAGGCCGGCGAACAGCGCGGCCTTCAGCGCCGCCACCGGCGCCAGCCAGACCAGCGCCCAGCCCATCGCCTGCCACGGCGTGGACGGTCCCATCGCGATGGCGATGGTCAGGGCCATCGCAACGGAAACCATCGCCGCGAGCGCGGACAACAAGCGATGCAGCCGGTTGCCGATTGCCGCATAGAGCAGCATCTCGCAGGCGGCGACCCCGCACCAGAACGCCGCGGTTTCCACTGCCCGCGCGCGGCCGAGCAGATCGGCGGCGGCATAGAACACGAGCCCTTGCCCGGTCAGGCTGCTGGCCAAGGCGAATTGCTCGAAGCCGGTATGGCCGACGCGGCGCCGGTACAGCAGGGCAGCCAGCGCGATCAATGCCAGCCCGCAGCCGAGGATCGCGCCGCTGTTCTCGCGCGCCGCCACGAACACGGTGCCGAGCAGGAACAGCTGGAAGAACACCGCGCCGAGCCAGCCGGCCATGCCCGTCAATAGACGCACCGACCATGGGGCGTCGGTCTCCGCCGGCGCCTCGTCTTCGACCGAGCCCTCGTCAGCCAGCTTGCGCCATAGCGCCTGCACCGCCGCCGCCGGTCGCACCGTCTCGATCCGTTGACGCGACAGCGGCCCCTCGGCAGACGTTTCGGCATGACCGCGATGCAAGCGCATCAACCACGTCGCCGACACGGCCGACAGCCCAAGCGTCAGCAAGCCGAGCAGCAGGAAGCCGCCGAATTCCGCGCCCGCCTCGAACAGCAGGCGCCCGAGCCCCGCGACGGTCAGTGCGATCAGGGACAGCGCAATCAAGCTCAGCACCAGCAGATCGACGTTGCGCCGCCGGAACCAGGCGCCCAGTCCGAGCAGGGCGACAAGCGCGATGATCAGCATCGCGCCATCGAAGCGGTCGCCGAACAAGGCGGCGAGACCGAGCCAGAGCGCATGCGCGCAAGCGAGCGCCGCCAGCAGCCGCACGCCGCCCTGGCCGCGCACGCCGACACGCGGCGCGTGCGCGGCAAGGACGAGCCACAGCGCCAGTTGCGACAAGGCGGCGGCCAGCAGCCACAGGCCGACCAGCTTGCCGCCCTCCACGCCGAACAGCAGCGTGAACGGCAGGCCGGCGCCCAGTTCGACGCTGAAGAAGCGCAGCAGCGCGACATTGGCCAGCACCACGACCAGCCACCAATGCGGCGGGGCGTGGGCGGCAAGCGCCCACGGCACGGCCAGCAGCGTCCACCAGGCGAACAGTTGCCAGGGGTCGGCGCCGGTCTGGTAGACCTGTCCGATCACGGCGAGCAACGCACCGGTGATCATTTGCGCGCCGAACAGCGCCGCCCGGCCGGCAGCGTCGCCGTCGGGCCGGCGCCAGGCGACGGCCGCCGGCGCGCTGATCAGCAGGGCCAGCACGCCGAAGCGAGTGAACTTGTGCAGGGCCTGCCAGTTGAAGGCGAAGAAGACGATCACGCCGGCGCACAGCAGCGCCACGCCGAGCGCCAGCAGCGCCCGTTGCAGCGAGCGATGCCAGTCGGCAAGCCGGGCCTCGGTATCGGCCCAGGCTTGCCGCGCCGGCTGCATCGCCAGCCGGCCCTGTGCGCACCAGTCCGCCAGCGCGCGCCGCTGTGCATGCCGGATGTTCAGACGGAAAGCTTGGCGATCGTTGGGCATGGAAGGGGCAGCGCTCCGGAAAGGCGTTGGCTGCACTCTAGCAAAGCGCCGTGGCGGCCGCACGGTCAAGGCGGTGCGACACGAACCGGCGCCGCACGCGGCGCTGCCGGTATGCTGTCGGCTTTTCCGGCTCAGGCCGGCCCCGTTTGCCAGGCCGTGCCGTCCCGTTTCGATCCCCGAATCCACCATGACCCTTGGTATCCTCGCCGCCCTGCACGACGAAATCGACGGCCTGATCGCCGCGATGCGCCACGACCATGCCCGCGCCACCGTGCATCGGATCGGCATGCGCGACTACTACGTCGGCGAGCTGTACGGGCAGCGCTGTGTGGTGGTGCTGGCCCGGGTCGGCAAGGTGGCGGCCGCGGCGACCACGGTGACGCTGATCCGCGAGTTCGGTGTCGACGGCATCGTCTTCACCGGCCTGGCGGGCGGCATCGGCGCGGGCGTGCAGGTTGGGGATCTGGTGATCGCCGATCGCACCGTGCAGCACGACATGGACGCGCGTCCGCTGTTTCCGCGCCATCAGGTGCCGCTGCTCGGTCTGGAGGCCTTCCCGACCGATCCGGCGCTGACGGCCGCGCTGCGCGAGGCGGCGCAGGCGTTCCTGATGGAAGATTTGCCCGGCGCCGTCCCGGCCGCGGTGCGTGCCCGTTTCGGCGTTACCGCGCCGAACCTGCACCTGGGCATGATCGCCAGCGGGGACCAGTTCATCGGCGCGCCGACCACCGTGGCGGAATTGCGGGCGCGGCTGCCTGGTCTGCTGGCGGTGGAAATGGAAGGTGCGGCGGTCGGCCAGGTCTGCCACGAATACGGCGTGCCGCACGCGGTCATGCGAACCGTGTCGGACCGCGCGGACGACAGCGCCCATGTCGATTTCCCGGCTTTCCTGGCCGAGGTGGCCAGCCACTACTCGGAGGGTGTGATCCGGCGCCTGCTGGCGGCACTGAAGTAGCGAACCCATGTCGTCCCCGCGAACGCGGGGACCCAGTGACGTTCGGCCTCGCAAAGAGCTGTTGAAGACGCTGGGTCCCCGCTTGTGCGGGGACGACGGGATCAAGCGAGGCCGGGCCTTTGCTTAGTGCCCGCGCCGCGCAAACAGTCCTGCCACGCCGACCAGCAGCGCCGCGCCAAGGATCGCGGCGGTCCAGCCGCTCAGCTGGCCGTCGATGAACCAGCGCAGCGCGCGGCCGAGATAGAAGCTGGCGAGCGCGCCGACGCTGCCGAGCAGCAGCGCCATCGCGACGGTCAGCACCGGTCCGCGCGGATGCATCGCCCGCGCCACCAGTCCGACCACCATGCCCACCAAGAACGTCCCCAGCATCGCCCGCTTCCGTTGTTCGACCAGCCCCCCGCCTCCTGCGGCAGCGGCGTAACGATAACTCAACTCGGAGCGCCGGCCGATACCCGACAGCCCCGGCCGGCTCGCGAACGCAAGGATCGCGCCCGGACGGTATAATGCAAGCCGTCCCGGCGGCGCTCGGCCCGGGCCGAAACAGAAGCTCCGCAGTCCCGCGCAGCAACAGGCAGATCCAGCGCGCGGATCCAGCGAAGCGATGTGCGCCGCCATGCCCAGCGCAGGCAACGCTGCCGCGCGGCCGGAATGGCCCGCCAGCCGGACAGCGAAAAGTCCCCAAACCATGCAACTGCTCGCGATCGGAATCAATCACAACACGGCGCCCGTCTCGCTACGCGAACGGGTGGCGTTTCCGCTCGAGCAGATCAAGCCGGCGCTGGGCACGCTGCGCACGCAGCTGGCCGGCAAGCGCGGGACCGAGGCGGCGATCCTGTCGACCTGCAACCGGACCGAGATCTACTGCGCCACCGACCTGGTGCTGTCCGGCTCCGAAGGCTTCGACCACACGCTGCGCTGGCTGGCGCAGCACCACAACATCCCCGCCGGCGAACTCGCCCCGCACCTGTACGCGCTGCCGCAATCCGAGGCGGTCCGCCACGCGTTCCGCGTCGCCAGCGGCCTCGATTCGATGGTGCTGGGCGAGACCCAGATCCTCGGCCAGATGAAGGACGCGGTGCGCACCGCGGGCGAGGCCGGCACGCTCGGCACCTATCTGAACCAGCTGTTCCAGCGCACCTTCGCCGTGGCCAAGGAAGTGCGCGGCCAGACCGAGATCGGCGCGCATTCGGTGTCGATGGCCGCCGCCGCGGTAAGGCTGGGGCAACGGATCTTCGAAAGCATCTCGGGCCAGCGCGTGCTGTTCATCGGCGCGGGCGAGATGATCGAGCTGTGCGCCACGCATTTCGCCGCGCAGAGCCCGCGCCAGATCGTCGTCGCCAACCGCACGGTCGAGCGCGGCGAGAAGCTCGCCGAGCAGCTGGCCGCGCAGGGGCTCAATACCGAAGCGATCCGCCTGTCCGAGCTGGGCTCGCGGCTGCACGAGTTCGACATCGTCGTCTCCAGCACCGCCAGCTCGTTGCCGATCATCGGGCTGGGCGCGGTCGAACGCGCGGTCAAGCAGCGCAAGCACCGGCCGATCATGATGGTCGACCTGGCCGTGCCGCGCGATGTCGAGCCCGAAGTGGCGCGGCTCGACGACGTCTTCCTCTACACCGTCGACGACCTCGGCGCGATCGTGCGCGAGGGCAACGCGATGCGGCAGGCTGCGGTCGCGCAGGCCGAGGCGATCATCGAAACGCGCGTGCAGCATTTCATGCACTGGCTGGAGACGCGCAGCGTGGTGCCGGTGATCCGCGAACTGCAGGCCAACGGCGAGGCGATGCGCCAGGCCGAGCTGGAGCGCGCCCGCAAGATGCTGGCGCGCGGCGACGATCCCGAGGCCGTGCTCGAGGCGCTGTCCGGCGCGCTGACGCGCAAGTTCCTGCACGGCCCGACCCACGCGCTGAACCACACCCAGGGCGAGGACCGCGAGGCGCTGCTGCGCCTGGTACCCGGCCTGTTCCGCCACAGCAGCCACTCCGAGCGCTAGCCGCGCTCGCCGCGAGCGTAGGCGCCTTCGCGCCGACGTCGTCGCCCCCACCGCGCCCCGCCCCTGCAGCATCCGTCTGCGCCAGGCGCCCCGCACCAAAGACGCCCGCTCCAAGACGCAACCCGGATTCCGATGAAAGCCAGCATGCAGACCAAGCTCGACCAATTGGCCGAGCGCCTCGACGAAGTCAACTCCCTGCTCGCGCGCGAAGACGCGACCGCGAACATGGACCAGTACCGCAAGCTGACGCGCGAGCATGCCGAGCTGTCGCCGGTGGCCGAGCAATATGCCTTCTACCGCCAGGCCCAGGACGATCTGGCCACGGCGCAGGCGCTGCTCGACGATCCGGAGATGAAGGCCTTCGCCAGCGACGAGATCGATGACGCGCGCGCCAGGCTCGAAGAACTGGAGGCCAGCCTGCAGACGCTGCTGCTGCCCAAGGATCCCAACGACGACCGCAACCTGATCCTCGAAATCCGCGCCGGCACCGGCGGCGAGGAGAGCGCGCTGTTCGCCGGCGATCTGCTGCGGATGTACACGCGCTATGCCGAGCGTCAGCGCTGGCAGGTCGAGATCATGAGCGAATCGCCTTCGGACCTGGGCGGCTACAAGGAAGTGATCGTGCGCATCGCCGGCGATGCGGCCTTCTCCAAGCTGAAGTTCGAATCGGGCGGCCACCGCGTGCAGCGCGTGCCGGCCACCGAGGCGCAGGGCCGCATCCATACCTCGGCCTGCACGGTGGCGGTGATGCCGGAAGCCGACGAGCTTGGCGAGATCGAGATCAATCCGGGCGATCTGCGCGTCGATACCTTCCGCGCCTCGGGCGCCGGCGGTCAGCACATCAACAAGACCGACTCGGCCGTGCGGCTGACCCACCTGCCGACCGGCATCGTCGTCGAATGCCAGGACGACCGCAGCCAGCACCGCAACAAGGACAAGGCGATGAAGGTGCTGGCCGCGCGCCTCAAGGACATGCAGTTGCGCGCGGCACAGGCGAAGGAAGCCCACACGCGCCGTAATCTGATCGGCTCGGGCGATCGCAGCGACCGCATTCGCACGTACAACTTCCCGCAGGGCCGGGTGACCGACCACCGCATCAATCTGACGCTGTACAAGATCGACATGATCATGGACGGCGATCTCGACGAATTGATTGGCGCGTTGGCGGCGGAGCATCAGGCCGATCAACTGGCGGCGCTGGGCGAAGACGTGTAAATCCGGGCGCGATATTCGCTACGGTTGTTTTCCGCCGGCAAAATACTTGTATTTCTTGTAATTGCCTGAAACAGCCATGGTAACGACATGGTTGGTCGCTATAATCGGAAACGGCTAACCCGGCACAAATACCGGGCAAGTCTTTTCTCGAAAACGGACAAAAGGACGAAATCATGAAGAAACTGCTTGCGTTGTTGATGGTCACCGCTGCAGTGGCTGCTTGCGGCAAGAAGGATGAAGCCCCCGCCTCGTCGAACGTCGAAAGCGCGATGGCCAGCGCGGCCGAATCGGCCAAGTCGGCGGCCAGCGACGCCGCGGCGGCTGCCGAATCCGCTGCCGACGCCGCCAAGGCCGCGGCCAGCAACGCAGCTTCGGACGTGTCCGCCGCCGCCGAGCGCGCCAAGGACGAAGCCGCCTCGGCCATGGCCAACGCCAAGGACGCTGCCAGCAACGCGGTCAACGAGACCGCCGACAAGGCCAAGGAAGCGACCAAGAACTAAGCCGTCGCCCGCGCCGTACCGAGCCCCGCCACGGCAGTGCGCCGGCGGGGCTCTTCTCTTTTTTGAAGGCGCATGGCGAAGTGGCAGTTGCCGCCCGCCCAACGTTCCAGAGCTCCGATGACCGATTCCCCGTCCTTCGCATCGCTGCCGCCGGGCGCACTGCCCGTGCAAGCGACGCTGCGCGAGGCGCTCGCCGCCATGACGCAGGCCGGGCTGCCGGCGCTGGAGGCCCGCATGCTGCTGACCCATGTGACCGGCCTCAGCCGCACGCAGCTGATCACGCGCGACACGCAGCCGCTCGATGCCGGCCAGCATGGCAGGCTGCTGACGCTATTGAATCGGCGGCTGGCGGGCGAACCGATGGCCTATCTGGTCGGGGAGCGCGAGTTCTACGGCCGTCCGTTCCGCGTCAGTCCCGCGGTGCTGATCCCGCGTCCGGACACCGAGATCGCGGTGCAGGCGGCCCTGGCCCGCCTGGCGGGCACCCAGGCGCCGCGGGTGCTCGATCTCGGTACCGGCTCGGGCATCCTCGCCGTCACGCTGGCCTGCGAACGGCCCGATGCGCAGGTGTGGGCAACGGACATCTCGCCGGCCGCGCTCGACATGGCGCGCGCCAATGCGGCGGCGCTCGGCGCCGACAACATTCGCTTCCTCGAATCCGATTGGTATGCGGCGCTGCCTACCGAGGCCCGCTTCGCGCTGATCGTCAGCAACCCGCCCTATATCGCCGCCGGCGATCCGCATCTGTCCAGCGGCGACCTGCGCTTCGAACCGGTCGACGCGTTGACCGACCATGGCGACGGGCTGTCCGACCTTGCGACCATCGTCGCCGGCGCGGGTGCGCATCTGGAAGAAGGCGGATGGCTGCTGATGGAACACGGCTTCGACCAAGGCGGGGCGGCCCGGCAATTGCTGCGCGATGCCGGCTTTGCCGACGTCTTTACCGAGCGCGACCTGGGCGGCAACGAACGCTGCAGCGGCGGTCGCTGGCCGGGCGGGAAGGCCGGCGTTCAGGGCCCCACGGCCGGGTCCGAGCCCTGAAGCGACGGTCCGAATCCGGTAGAATCGACCCGTTCCCGCGCGCCACCCTTCGGCTTTTTCACACCATCGGCCGGCGCGCGTCTCCGACTCCATGGCGCGCGGCTCGCCTCAGCGCCAATCTTCCGAAGCGAAAATCATGAGTGACGTGCAACAAAAGATCGACCAGATCGTCAAGGGCCATCCCGTCGTGCTGTTCATGAAGGGCACGGCGCAGTTTCCGATGTGCGGTTTCTCCGGTCGCGCGATCCAGATCCTGAAGGCCTGCGGCGTCGACGCGCCCATGACGGTCAACGTGCTGGAAGACGACGGCATCCGCCAGGGCATCAAGGAATACGCCAACTGGCCCACCATTCCCCAGCTCTACGTCAACGGCGAATTCGTCGGCGGCTCGGACATCATGATGGAGATGTACCAGAGCGGCGAGCTGCAAACCCTGCTGAAGGGCTAAAGCCCTGGAGCCCGCGATGAGCGCCGGGCCCGCCGCCGCGCCGCGGCGCGTGATCGTCGCGATCACCGGTGCCACCGGTGCCGTCTATGGCGTGCGACTGTTGCAGGTACTGCGCGCGGTCGCCGATGTCGAGACGCATCTGCTGATCTCGCCGGCGGGCGTGATGAACCTGCAGCACGAGTTGGACATTGGCAAGGCCGAGGCCGAGGCGCTGGCCGACGTGGTTCACAACGTACGCGATATCGGCGCGACCATCGCCAGCGGTTCGTTCCGCGCGCATGCGATGGTGATCGCGCCGTGCTCGATGCGCACGCTCGCCGCGATCGCGCATGGCCTGTCCGACAACCTGATCACCCGCGCGGCCGACGTCACGCTGAAGGAGCGCCGCAAGCTGGTGCTGATGGTGCGCGAGACGCCGCTGAATCTGGCGCACCTGCGCAATATGACGGCCGTCACCGAAATGGGCGGCATCGTCTTTCCGCCGGTACCCGGCTTCTATCAGAAGCCCGATACCATCGCGCAGCTGGTCGACCATACGATCGGCCGCGTGCTCGACCTGATCGACGTGCCGCAGACGCTGGCGCCGAGCTGGGCCGGCCTGAACGGGCAGATCTGAGCCGGGCGCCGGGTTGCCGGCTATGCCGCTCGCACCGCGGCGCGCCCGCCACGACAGCCGCCTTCACGGTTCAACGTCACGGTTCAACGTCGCGCTGAACGCCACGCTTTATCGCCAGTGCCCGCGGCCATGGCCGCGACCATGACCGTGGCCGTGCCCATGGCCGTGACCGTCGCCCCGCCCATGCCAGTGGCGACCATAACCGCCGCGATACGGGTAGCCGTAGTAGTAAGGCTGCGGCGCGACATACACCGGCGCCCCAACTCCGACCGTGACGCCGGCATCGACCGGCGCCGGGTAGACCGCGCAGCCGGACAAGCCTGCCACCGCCACTGCCCCCAGACCCGCCAACCACGCTTTCATTTTTTGCCCCTGTTATACGGAATTGATGAGCCCGTTATACGGGGCGGCACGGTAATACAGGGTCAGTGCCCTGTAACCCACGTTACCGTTGCCTACAAGCCGGCGGCCAAGGCCGGGCGGCCGGGTCGGACCGTCGCGTATACCCTGGCCTCACAGGTCGAAGCGGATGCCCTGTGCCAGCGGCAGGGCGTCGCCGTAGTTGATCGTATTGGTCGCGCGCCGCATATAGCCCTTCCACGCATCCGAGCCCGATTCGCGGCCGCCGCCGGTCGCCTTCTCGCCGCCGAAGGCGCCGCCGATCTCCGCGCCGCTGGTGCCGATATTGACGTTGGCGATGCCGCAGTCGCTGCCGGCCGACGACACGAAGCGCTCGGCCTCGCGCAGCGACTCGGTGAAGATGCACGACGACAGGCCGTGCGCCGCCGCGTTGTTCAGCGCGATGGCTTCCTCCAGCGAGGTGTACGGCATCAGGTACAGGATCGGCGCGAAGGTCTCGGTCAGCATGGTGTCGTGCTGCGTATCGGTGACCACCAGCGCCGGCCGCCTATAGCAGGCATGCGGATAGCGGTCGGCCAGCAGCCGTTCGCCGCCATGCACCGCATTGCCCTGGGCGCGGCAGCTGGCCAGCGCGTTGGCCATGTTGTCGCCGGCGGCGCGGTCGATCAGTGGGCCGACCAGCGTGCCCGCCTCGAGCGGATCGCCGACCGGCAGGCGCGCGAAGATCTGCGTCAGCTGCTCGCGCACCGTGTCGAACAGATCGACATGGACGAAGGCGCGGCGCAGCGTGGTGCAGCGCTGTCCGGCAGTGCCGGCCGCGGCGAAGGTCATGGCGCGCAGCGTCAGCGAAAGGTCGGCCGACGGCGCGACGATCGCGGCGTTGTTGCCGCCCAGTTCGAGGATGGTGCGCTTGAACTGGCCCGCGCAGGCGATGCCGACCTCGCGCCCCATCCGCGTCGAACCGGTCGCGCTGACCAGCCGCACATCGGGATGCGCGACCAGCCGTTCGCCCAGTTGCCGGCCGCCGCACAGCACGGCGGCGATGCCCGCGTGCTCGGGCGCCGCGGCCTCGATCACGCGATCGAGCAGCGCCTGCACCGCCAGCGCGCATTGCGGCGTCTTCTCCGACGGCTTCCACACCACCGCGTTGCCGCACACCAGCGCCAGCGCGGCGTTCCACGCCCACACCGCGACGGGGAAGTTGAACGCCGAGATCACGCCGCAGACGCCGAACGGATGCCAGGTCTCGCGCATCGCATGCTGCGGCCGCTCGCTGGCGATCGTCAGCCCATGCAACTGGCGCGACAGGCCGACCGCGAAGTCGCAGATGTCGATCATCTCCTGCACCTCGCCCAGCCCTTCCTGCAGGATCTTGCCGGTCTCGAGCGAGACCAGTTCACCGAGCGCGCCGCGATGTTCGCGCAGCACCTCGCCGAAGCGCCGCACCACCTCGCCGCGCACCGGCGCGGGCACCAGCGCCCAGCCGCTCTGGGCCGCGTGCGCCTGGGCGATGCGGGCGTCCGCCTCGTCGGCACTGCAAGCGGCAATATGCCCGAACACCTCGCCGTCGATCGGCGAGCGTGCCGGCAGCGCGCCGGGGCCCCCGGCACCGTCGCGCCAGGGAATGGGCTGGCCGATGGCGCGCCAGCAGCGCTCGAATGCGTCGGCTTTCATGCGAGTGCCTCCTGTAGCGGATGGCAGGTGTAGTGCCTGCCGAAACGGTTGGCGAGGAAGGCCTCGAGCCGCATGTCCTCCTGGCGGACGAAGCCCCGTTGCGGCAGTTGGCCGGCGATCACCATGTCGAGCGCGGCGCAGACGCCGGCGGCGGTGGTCAGCTGGATCGCGTTCAGATGGCCGTGCTCGCCCTCGGCACCGCCGATGCGCGCGGAGAAGGACGCCTGCGTCAGCGGGCCCAGGCGCCCGTCGTCGCCAGCCATCCGCCCCGTGGCGCTGGCGAACACCACCACCACGTCCTGCTCGGTCAACGGAATCGCGCTGTCGAAGATCTCGCGCAGCCAGTCGCGCCGCTCGCGCAGCCGCAGATCGTCGAGCAGCAGCTTGATCACCGCGCAATGCCCAGGATAGCGGATCGACTTGTAGTCGACGTGGCGGGCGCGCCCGGCCAGCGTTTCGGGCAGCGTACCGAGCCCGCCCGACGTATGGAAGGCTTCGTATTCGATGCCGTCCAGCGCAAAGCTCTCCAGCCCCTCGAGCGCCGGCACCTCGACGCGGCGGCCATCGACGATGGCCTCGCAGGGATTGCAGTATTCGTTGATCAGCCCTTCGGTGCTCCAGGTCAGGTTGTACTTCAGCGCATTGTTCGGATAGCGCGGCAGCGCCCCGACTCGCATGCGCAGGTCGAGCAACTGGCCGCCGCCGCGCAGGAAGCGCTGCGCCAGGTCGTGGCCGACCACGCCGATAAAGCCCGGCGCCAATCCGCACTGCGGCATCAGTACCGCACGCGCCTCGCTGGCCAGTGCGCGGATCGCCCGCGTGGCCGCGACATCTTCGGTCAGGTCGAAATAGTGCACGCCCAGTTCGGCGGCGACGGTCGCGACCGGCACCGCGGCATGGAAAGGCAAGGCGTTGATCACGGCGACCGCGCCGTCCAGCGCCTCGATGCAGGCCTGCCGCTCGGAGGGATCGGCCAGACGGGTGGATATCCCCGATGGCAGCGCGTCCAGGGCGTCGCGGTAGCGGTCGACCACGGTCACCGCATAGTCGCCGCTGTCCTGCAGCATGCCGGCGATGATGCGGCCGATCTTGCCGGCACCGAGCACGGTGACGGGCAGCGCCGTACCGCTACGAGCCGAAGGGAAGGAAAAGTTGTTGTTCATGACGGTCCTCCGACGCGGAAAAGGGGAAGCGCGCAAGTGTCGCGAGGGGATGGGGCGCGACGTCTCGTTCGGCCATCCCTGGCTGAAGTATGGTGTCGAGCGCTGTCGGATTGAACAGACAACATTGACGAAAAACCTCCATAATCGGTCGATCCGACAACCCATATCGTCAAAACGACGAGGCTCGAACATCTCACCTGACGAGAAATCCGCATGACCGACCTCGACCAGACCGACCGCCATCTGCTGTCGCTGCTGCAGGCCAACGCGCGCGACAGCGCCGCCAACCTGGCGCGCAAGCTCGGTATCGCCCGCACCACCGTGGTCGCCCGCATCGCCCGGCTGGAGCGGCTCGGCGTGATCGCCGGCTATGGCGTGCGCCTGGGCCAGCAGATGGAGGACAACGCGATCCTGGCCTTCTGCGGGCTGTCGGTGCAGCCCAAGACCGCGCCGGCGGTATTGCGCGCGCTGCAGCGCTTCCCCGAGGTGGTGGAGCTCGATTCGGTCAGCGGGCCGGTCGACTATATGGCGGTGATCCGCTGCGATACGCACGCGCGCCTGGACAGGCTGCTCGACGAGATCGGCGCGCTCGATGGCGTGAACCACACCAGCACGTCGATCGTGCTGGCGCGCAAGATCGATCGGCGGCGGCCGGTGGGGTGACGGGCCGCTTCGCCGCGCGCTCCACGGTCCCTTGCGCGCCCGCCTGCGCACATTGCGCAAACGCGGCAAACTGGCGGGCCGTTCGCGCGAATGCAGCAACGCAGGAGCGCAACATCGCCATATCTGAACTGGAGGAATTTGCCGATGACCACACCAATCCGTGTCGCCGTGGGCGGCGTGACCGGCTGGGCCGGCGGCGAACTGGCGCGCGGCGTCGCGCATGCCGAGGACATGACGCTGGTGGCGGGGCTCTCGCGCGGCGCGGCCGGCCAGACGCTGGCCCAGCTGACCGGCCACGCCGGCACGCCGGGCAAGGCGGTCGCCAGCATCGCGGAACTGGCCGGCACGCCGTACGACGTCTACGTCGAATACACCAAGCCGGACATCGCCAGGCACAACATCCTGCAGGCGCTGGCGCAGGGCGCCCACGTGGTGGTGGGCACCTCGGGGCTGTCCGACGAGGACTATGCCGAGATCGACGCCGCCGCGCGCGCGGCCGACCGCGGCGTGCTCGCCTGCGGCAATTTCGCCATCACGGTGGTGCTGCTGCAGAAGTTCGCCGAGATGGCGGCGCGCCATCTGGACCAGTGGGAAATCATCGACTATGCGAAGGCCGGCAAGGTCGATGTGCCGTCAGGCACCGTGCGCGAGCTGGCCTACCGGCTCGGACAGGTCAAGGCGGCCACGCAGACGGTGCCGCTGGACCAGGTCAAGGGACCGGTTCAGACGCGCGGCGCGACGATGTCCGGCACGCAGGTGCATGCCGTGCGGCTGCCCGGCTATCAGCTCGGTGTCGAGGTGATCTTCGGCGCCGACGGCCAGCGCCTGCATCTGAAGCACGAGGCCGGCGACGGCTCGAAGCCCTATGTGTCCGGCGCGCTGCTGGCGATCCGCAAGGTGCATACGCTGCGCGGCGTCGTGCGGGGCTTGGACAAGGTGATGGAGGGGCTGTAGGCGACAGAATGCGGACCTACACTTTCGTCGCCCCCGCAAACGCGGGGGCCCAGCGTCTGCTAGCCGACCGAAGTCGCTGGGTTCCCGCTTGCGCGGGAACGACGGGATGACGCTTTCCCGCTACGGGATGGCGCTTACCAGCTGCCCGGCTTGCCGTCGCCCTCGCCCTTCTTCGGCTTCTGCACCACGGCCTTGGGCGCGCTCGGCGCCGAGGCGGCGCCCGGGTTCAGCTGCTCCGTGATGGCCGCATCCTTCTGCGCCATCACCGTGCGGGCCCGCGGCAGCAACAGCTCGATGCTGCCGGTGTCGGGGTCGTCGGGAATCGAATAGACCTCGACCGTCAGCGGCGCCTGCATCCAGCCGGCATGGACGCTGTTGACCGTCTTGCCGTCCTTGTCCAGCAGCGCGACCTGCTCCTCGCGGAACGGCTTGCCATAGCGCGCGGTCAGCGTGCGCAGCGTCGAGGGTTCCGACCGCACGCCGTCGGTCGGCACGATCAGGCCCACCAGCGCATTGCGGTCGACCACGGCCAAGGCATGCGGACCGTCCATGAAGGCGGGCCGCTGCTTGCGGGGCACGCCGACCTGGCGCATCGCGCCATCGCCACGCACTTCCACGCAGAAGGCGGTCACATCGGTGCCGTCGGGCGTGCGCTTGTCCGCGCAGTCGGGCAGGTCCGGCATCGGATTGCCGATCTTGAGCGCGCCGAGCATCGGCGCCAGCAGGTCGGCTTCGGGCGATGCCGAAGACCCGGAGGCCGAGGCGGTGGCGGGGGTGGAAGCCGGCTTCGCGGCATTCGCCGACTGGGCGGCGGCCGCGCTGGCCGCATGGACTGCAGGCGCCGCGGCCAGCACACCGGCCGCGGTAAAACCGGCCATGGCCAGGCCGGCAAGATGGAATCGCATTCAAACTCCTGGTTTTGGGGTCGGGCGTTGGAGCGACCCGGCCGCCCGATGTTCCGGATGTGACGCTGCCGAGAGCGCCGCGTGGCAAACCGCGAGTCTAAGGCGTCGCCGGCGCCGCCCTGCGCTCGATCTGCACGGCCTCGCGGCGGAACGCATGGCCGACATGGTGATAGAACGGCCGCGGGCTGAACTGGCGCGACACGAACGAGGCCAGCAGCGACGCGGCCAGCAGGAACAGCGTCAGATCCTGCGAACGCGTCATTTCCATCACGATCACGCTGGCCGTGATCGGTGCCTGGGTCGCCGCCGCCAGGAAGGCGGCCATCGACACCAGCGCCAGCACGCGCGGCTCGCCGATGCCGCCGACCAGATGGGCGACGTTCTCGCCCAATCCGGCCCCGATCGCCAGCGCGGGCGTAAAGATGCCGCCCGGCACGCCGGCGAAGTATGACACCACGGTGGCGGCCAGCTTGGCGATGCCGAACCACAGGCCGGTCACCGGCTCCCCGTTGATCAGCCCGGCCGCCTGCTCGTAGCCGGTGCCGAAGGTGGCGCCATCGGTGGCCCAGCCGATCGCCGCGGCGATCAGCCCGCAGACAAAGGCCACCCGGATCGGATGCGCCGCCGGCCAGCCGCGCCAGCGCGCCGGCAGCATGCCCGGCACGCCGCGGATCAGCGCCTTGGCGAACAGGCCGCCGAGCACGCCATTGATCAGCGCGCACAGCAGCACCGGCCCCCAGGCGTCGTCCAGCGCCAGGATCGGCGTCCTGACGTTGAAGTAGGGGTTGTTGCCGAACAGCGCCAGCGAGACGAAGCCGGCGGTCAGCACGCCCGACAGCACCAGCCGGTCCCAGCGCACCGCGGTGCCGCGGCCCAGCTCCTCGATCGCGAAGACGACGCCGGCCAGCGGCGTATTGAAGGCGGCCGCCAGCCCGCCGGCGGCCCCGGCGGCGATCAGCGCGTTCGGATGAAAGCCGATGCGGAAACGCAGCCGCCGATGGCACCACTGGCCCCAGGCCAGCATCGCCGCCGCGCCGACCTGCACCGACGGCCCTTCCCGGCCGATCGAGGCGCCCGCCACCAGCCCGCCGGCCGTCAGCAGCACCTTCCACAACGCCTGCCGCAGCGACACCAGCACCGACTGCGCCGGCCCGGCCGGCGGCAGCGTGACGGCGGCGATCACCTGCGGGATGCCGCTGCCGCGCGCCTGCGGCGCCAGCCGGATGGTCAGCCAGCGCAGCGCGGCCAGCCCGAACGGCAGCATCACGAAGGCGAGCCACGGCGTCGCGCTGGTCAGGCGGTGGTTCCAGTGCAGCGCGGTCTCGGCGATCCATGCGAACACCAGCGAGAACAGCGCGACGCCGCCGGCGCCGCACATGAAGACGGTGTAGCGGATGGTGGTGCGGGAGATGCGCCCCACCTGGCGCGACTTGCGCCAGGCAGCCATGCGGGCGCGGCGGCGCAGGCGCTCCGCCTGCGAGGCTGCGGCGGATGCCGCCTCGTTCGATTCAGGCGGCGGATCCGGACGGCGGGACGATGGGGATTCGGGCTCGGTCATGGACGCAAAACGACAGCGCGCACAACTATACCCGCTTCGGGAATGGGTCCCGCCAAGACGCGGCAAGGGACGACGGCAGGGATGCGGGCGCCGTTGCCCTCTCCCCGACCCTCTCCCGCGAGCGGGAGAGGGAGAACCCTGGCAGACAATCGACCGCTGCCGCCTCGCATCCCGTCAATGGCTCCGCTCTCCCGCGCGGAAGAGGGAGTAACTGGCTGCGACGCGCCTGATCGGCCGTGGGGTCGCTCCCCTCTCCCGCTTGCTGTATGGACCGGAGACATGGGTAACAGGTGTGCCAGGACATGGGTAACACTTTTCCCGCCTAGTCAGCGGGAGGACGAAGTTGCCCTGGAGCCAAACCA
>JAPSLC010000002.1 GCA_031181345.1 Cupriavidus sp.
CGACGAACAGCGACACCATCACCAGCACGGCGCCGGCGGTGGTCATCCAGAAGCTGAAGTTGTTCAGGAACGGGAAGGCCACGTCGCGCGCGCCGATCTGCAGCGGCACCACGTAGTTCATCAGGCCGGTGACCAGCGGCATCGCCACGAAGAAGATCATGATCACGCCGTGGGCGGTGAAGATCTGATCGTAGTGATGCGGCGGCAGGTAGCCCATGTTGTCGCCGAAGGCGATCGCCTGCTGCAGACGCATCATGATCGCGTCGGCGAAGCCGCGCAGCAGCATCACGAGGCCGAGCACCATGTACATGATGCCGATCTTCTTGTGGTCGATGCTGGTGAACCAGTCACGCCACAGGTAGCCCCAGGCGCGGAAGTACGTCAGCGCGCCGACAAGAGTCAGCCCGCCGAGCACGACCGCCGCGAAGGTGGCGATCAGGATGGGCTCGTGCAGCGGGATCGCCTCCCAGGAGAGACGGCCGAAAATGAGCTTGGTGAGATCGAAACTGTCAAGCATGCTGGTCAACGCCGGCTACAGCGCGTTGTGTAAGAGGAAGCTGGGGAAGCGTCACGGCGGCGGATTCGCCGGCCGGCGCAAAGGTGGACGCCGCCGGGCCGAAGACGCCGGAACCGTCCGGATCGGCGACCGTGCACATGCCGCCGACATAGCTGCGCACCGGCGCATCCTGCAGGCCAAGGCGCGCGCGCGTGGCGGGGTCGAGCGTGGCGATGTTGAAGGCGCCGGGCTTGCCCTGGCCGCCCTGCTCGTCGATCGCCATCATTTCGTTCATGCACATCCGGTTCGCTTCGACGCAGCGGTTCAGGATCTTGTCGTACAGGCCCTTGTCGACGCTGGCGTAGTAGCGCACCGGCTCGCGTTCGCTGGGCTGCTCCAGCTTCAGGTAGTCCTCGCGCGTCAGGGTCTGGCCGCTGGCCTTGGCCTTGGCGATCCATTGGTCGAAACCTTGCTCGTCCAGGCCGTGGAACTTGAAGCGCATGCCCGAGAAGCCCGCGCCGCTGTAGTTCGCCGACAGGCCCTCGTACTCGCCCGGGTGGTTGATCACGGCGTGCAGCTTGGTCTCCATGCCCGGCATGGCGTAGATCTGCCCTGCCAGCGCCGGCACGAAGAACGAGTTCATGACCGTCGAGGCGGTGATCTTGAACTGGATCGGGCGGTCCACCGGTGCCGCCATTTCATTGACGGTGGCAATGCCGTGCTCCGGATAGAAGAACAGCCACTTCCAGTCCAGCGCCACGACTTCCACCGTCAACGGCTTGACGTTGGTCGGCAGCGAGCGCTTGGCATCGATCCGCTCCAGCGGCCGGTACGGGTCAAGCGCATGGGTGCTGACCCAGGTGATCGCGCCCAGCGCGATGATGATCAGCAGCGGCGCCGACCAGATCACCAGTTCCAGCACCGTGGAATGGTCCCAGTCGGGCGAATAGGTGGCGTTCTTGTTCGACTCCCGATACTTCCAGGCGAAGAACAGCGTCAGCGCGATCACCGGGACGATGATCAGCAGCATCAGCGCCGTGGAGATGTATATTAGGTTACGTTGCTGTACCGCAATGTCACCCGAAGGAGACAACAACACAGCATTACAACCTGTCAATAGGGTAATGGCGGGCAGCAAAATCAACCCGCGAATGGTATTAATGAGGGGCATTGCCGGCAGAGGAAATAGCGTAGCCGTCTTTGGGGAGACTGGTACTACGAATGCTTCGGGTGCGACGGACGCAGCTTTTACAACCGAGGCGAAATGTACTCTATTCGGCAAGCGCGGAGAATTGGACATTTTGTCCCAATGGTCGCGGCGCCTGGCGGGCGCGATCCGTCCGGCGTAGCGCTATCCTGATTTAGCGAGGAAGCATGTCGAGTATCACGCACGATTCGCAAGCGCCTTTTCCTTCACTCGCCGCCAGCGACGACCGACCGCACTCGCCGGTCGCCCCGGGTGAGATCGCCACCGGCGTCGTCATCGGCCGGGCCTCCGAGTACTTCGACTTCTTCGTCTACGGCATCGCCTCGGTGCTGGTCTTCCCGTCGGTGTTCTTCCCGTTCGTCGGGCGGCTGGAAGGGACGCTCTACGCCTTCACCATCTTTGCGATCGCCTTTTTCGGGCGCCCGCTGGGCACCGCGCTGTTCATGGCGATCCAGCGGCGCTGGGGCCGCGGCGTCAAGCTGACCGCCGCGCTGTTCCTGCTCGGCTGCTCGACGGTCGGCATCGCCTTCCTGCCGGGCTACGCCTCGCTGGGCCAGAACGCGATCGTGATGCTGGCGGTGTTCCGCTTCCTGCAGGGCGTTGCCTTCGGCGGCTCCTGGGACGGCCTGCCGTCGTTGCTGGCGCTGAACGCGCCGCCCGACCGCCGCGGCTGGTACGCGATGCTGGGCCAGCTCGGCGCGCCGATCGGCTTCCTGGTTGCCAGCGGGCTGTTCCTGTACCTGCACGCCAACCTGGCGGCGGACGACTTCCTCTCGTGGGGCTGGCGCTATCCGTTCTACGTGGCCTTCGCCATCAACGTGGTCGCGCTGTTCGCCCGCCTGCGCCTGGTAGTGACCGAGGAATATACCCGGCTGCTGGAGGAAGGCGAGCTCGAGCCGATCAGCACCCGGGAGATGGTGCGCGGCCAGGGCTACAACATCTTCATCGGCGCCTTTGCCGCGCTGGCCAGCTATGCGCTGTTCCACCTGGTGACGGTATTCCCGCTGTCCTGGCTGGCGCTGCAGGCGACCCAGAGCGTCAACAGCGTGCTGAAGGTGCAGATCGCCGGCGCGCTGGTCGGCATCGTCGGCACCATCCTGTCGGGCTGGATCGCCGACCGCATCGGCCGGCGCACCACCCTGGGCCTGCTGGCCACGCTGATCGGCGTGTTCAGCCTGTTCACGCCGATGCTGCTCGGCGGCGGCGAGGCGGCGCAGGACCTGTTCATCCTGATCGGCTTCCTGCTGCTCGGCCTGTCGTATGGCCAGGCTTCCGGCACCGTGACCTCGAACTTCGAACGGCGTTTCCGCTATACCGGCGCGGCGCTGACCTCGGACTTCGCCTGGCTGTTCGGCGCCGCCTTCGCCCCGCTGGTCGCGCTCGGCCTGTCGGTCAAGTTCGGACTGGTCGCGGTCAGCATCTACCTGCTGTCCGGTGTCGCGTGCACGGTACTGGCGCTGCGCATCAACCGCGCGCTGGAAACACGCGACTGACCACCCGCCATTGAGAGCGGCGCGGCGGCTGCGGCCGCCGCGTCCCCGCCTCCAGCCCGTCCCGCGGCCGGTCTGCCGGGATCGGGCGCCGCAGTCCCGCTTTCGCCCCTGACATTGCCTCTATATATATAGCGACGGGCCGCGGCGCCGCCCTGCACGGGCGCCGGCATTGGCAAACGCCCGCTCCGCCAGCACAATCTCCCTGTCGTCACTCTCGCTTCACACCATGCCATTCCTGGCAGAACACCACGACTGTTCCGGCTGGCACGGCGAAATGGCCGAGCGCATCCGCGCGTTCGACTGGTCCACCACCGAGCTGGGCCCGATCGATCGCTGGCCGCCCAGCCTGGGTGCCGCGGTCCGGCTGCTGCTGGCCTCGCCGGTGCCGATGGTGATGTTGTGGGGCCGGCTTGGCCACATGATCTACAACGATGCCTACGCCGTCTTCGCGGGCGGGCGGCATCCATATCTGCTGGGCTGCCCGGTCGAACTGGGCTGGCCCGAGGTGGCCGACTTCAACCGGCACGTGATGCAGACCTGCCTGGCCGGCGGCACGCTGTCCTTCCGCGACAAGGAGCTCATGCTGCTGCGCAATGGACGTCCCGAGGACGTCTGGATGGACCTCTACTACAGCCCGGTGGCCAACGACGACGGCGCCCCGGCCGGCGTGCTGGCGGTGGTGGTCGAGACCACCGAGCGCGTGCTGACCGAGCGCTGGCGGCAGGAGGCCGAGAGCGCGCTGCAGCAGGCGAACGAACGGCTGCAACTGGCGCTCAACACCGGCGCGGTGCTGGGCACCTGGGTCTGGGACATCGCTTCCGACACCCTGACCGGCGACGAACGCTTTGCCCGCACCTTCTCCGTCGGACTGGCGCAGGCGGTGCAGGGTGTGCCGCGCACGATCATCAACGCGGTGATCCATCCGGACGACATCGACGAACTGGCCCGGCTGACCGACGAAGCCATCCGCACCGGCGCGCCCTTCCGTGCCGAATACCGGATCCGGCGCGCTCACGACAGCTATCTATGGGTCCAGGCCAACGGCCAGTGCGAGTTCGACTCGCATGGCGAGCCCTACCGCTTTCCCGGCGTGCTGATCGACATCGACGAGCGCAAGCTCGCCGAGCAGGCGCTGCGGCAGCTGACCGAGACGCTGGAAAAGCGCGTCGCCGACGCGATCGCGGCGCGCGCGCTGGCCGAGGGCCAGCTGCGGCAGGCGCAGAAAATGGAGGCGATCGGCAACCTGACCGGCGGCATCGCGCACGACTTCAACAACGTGCTGCAGGTCATCAGCGGTAATCTGCAGATGCTCGCCGCCGAAGCCGGCGACAACCCGATCGCACAGGGCCGCATTGCCACCGCGGCCAACGCGGTACGCCGCGGCGCCAAGCTGGCCTCGCACCTGCTGGCCTTCGCGCGCCGCCAGCCCCTGTCGCCGGCGGTGGTCAACCCCGGCCGACTGATCGGCGGCATGGCCGAGATCCTGCACCGGGCCCTGGGCGAGGCGATCAAGGTCGAGACGCAGACGTCCGACGACGTGTGGAACATCAAGGCCGACCGCAACCAGCTCGAGAACGCGCTGCTGAACCTGGCCATCAACAGTCGCGACGCGATGCGCGGCGGCGGTACGCTGACCATCTCCGCCGCCAATATCGTGCTCGACGGCGTGCCGGCGTCCGACGCCGACACCTGGACCGCCAACGCGGAACGGCCGGACGGCGACTACGTGGTCTTCCGTGTGGGCGACACCGGCACCGGCATGACCGCCGATGTGCTGGAACACGCCTTCGAACCGTTTTTCACCACCAAGGCCGACGGCCACGGCACCGGCCTGGGCCTGAGCATGGTGTTCGGCTTCGTCAAGCAGAGCGGCGGGCATATCGCCATCCAGAGCACGGTCGGCCGCGGCACCACGGTGCAGATGTTCTTCCCCCGCTGCGTCGAGGCGGAAACGCCGGAGGCCGCGGAACAGGAGCCGGCGCCGGTCGGCGGCGGCGAGACCATCCTGGTGGTCGAGGACGATCCCGATGTGCGCATCACCGCGGTCGAGATGCTGGCCCAGCTGGGCTATCGCGTGCGCATCGCCCCCAACGGCGACGCCGCCTGGTCTCTGATAGACAGCGGCATCGGCATCGATCTGCTGTTCACCGACGTGATCATGCCCGGCACGATCAAGGGCGGCGAACTGGCGCGGCGTGCCGGGGAGCGCCGGCCGCCGATTCCGGTGCTGTTCGCTTCGGGCTACACCCGCGACGAGATCTTCCACCTTGGCAAGCTCGACCACGGCGTGACGCTGCTGAACAAACCCTATCGGCGCGATGATCTGGCGCGTGCGGTCCGGGCCGTGCTGGACGCGCACCGGCGCAAGAGCAGCCCGGCGCCCGCGGAGTTGCCGCAGCCCCGTCGCGACGGCGTGGCCGCCGCCGTACTGCTGGTGGAGGACGACGTCCCGTCGCGCGAGGCACTGCAGGAAGTGCTGCTGGGCTTCGGGCTGGATTGCGCCGCGGCGGGCTCGGCCGAGGAGGCGCTGCAAATGGCCGACGCCCGGCGGTTCGACGTGCTGCTGACCGATATCACGCTGCCCGGCATGGCCGGCGACGCGCTGGCCGTGGCGCTGCGCGCCCAGCAACCGCATATCGATGTGGTGCTGATGACCGGCTATGGCGCCGGTGCGGACCTGCAGGAGCCGATTGCCGGCGCCCGCGTGCTGGGCAAGCCGATCGACCTGTCGACGTTGCGGCGGGAGCTCGGTCCGTGGATGGGCGATATCGGAGCCGTGCAGTAAGGCGGCGCAGCCCCAAGCTTACTGCCGCGACCTAGCGCGGCGGCGGCCGCCGCTTGTACCAGGCATAGCCTGGCTCGACATCGGCCGCCCCCGGATGCCCGACGCTATACGGATTCTCCGACACCATCGTCACGAACCCGACTGGCTCCCCGGCGCGCTGCCGCGCCCGCAGCGCCTCGCAACGCGCCAGCACGGCGGCCAGCTGATCGGAACCGTAGTCCTCCGCGTGCGCCGTGGGGACGCCCTGCTCGTCGTAGGTGGTCCAATAGACTTTGTACATTTGCAGCCCCATGGTGAACAGAAGCGGCGCCGCCGCCGGTCGCCGTGACTGCCGCCATGTTGGCCGCCGACATCGCCGCTGTCACCTTGCGATGCGTCGAGAGCCGGCCGAAAAGCGAAGGAATTGTGAACGACTGCAAAGAGTGCGCCTTGAGTCATGACATTGCCGTAACCGGCACCTAGAATCCTCCCGCGCGCGGCGACCTATCGGACGTCGCCCTCGCGTGTCCGTGCGGCACGCCACATTCAAATCGGGAGAAGGATCCATGCACTTCAAGCGCCCCCTTGCCGAGGCTTTCGGCACGTTCTGGCTCGTATTCGGCGGCTGCGGCTCGGCCGTCCTGGCCGCCGCCTTTCCGCACCTGGGCATCGGCTTCGCCGGCGTCTCGTTGGCCTTCGGCCTGACCGTGCTGACGATGGCCTATGCGGTGGGTCCGGTGTCGGGCTGCCATCTGAACCCGGCCGTGACGGTCGGCCTGGCCACCGCGGGCCGCTTCCCGTGGAAGGAAGCGCCGGTCTATATCGTGGCGCAGGTGATCGGCGGCGCGCTGGCCGCACTGGCGCTGCTGCAACTGATGGACGCCAAGCCCGGCTTCGACGTGACCGTCAGCGGCCTGGCCGCCAACGGCTTCGACGCCGGCTCGCCGTCGGGCTTCGGCATGATGCCGGTGTTCGCCACCGAGGTGCTGGCCACCTTCTTCTTCGTGCTGATCATCCTGGGCGCGACCGCAAAGCGCGCGCACGGCGCGCTGGCGCCGCTGGCGATCGGCCTGTGCCTGACGCTGATCCACCTGGTCACGATCCCGGTGTCGAACACCTCGGTCAACCCGGCCCGCTCGACCGGACCGGCGCTGATGGTCGGCGGCATGGCGCTGCATCAACTGTGGCTGTTCTGGATCGCGCCGATCGTCGGTGCCATCCTGGCCGGCGTGGTCGGCCGCGTCCTGTATAGCGACGACGAATAAAGCGACACTCGAGCTGCAACAAGCGACCGGCAGCGCGCGCCGCCGGTCGCGGCGGGATCGTCAGGCTGCCAGGCGCTGCTCGCGCTTGGCGACGATCTCG
The DNA here is from genome assembly GCA_031181345.1 of Cupriavidus sp. Lineage (GTDB taxonomy): Bacteria > Pseudomonadota > Gammaproteobacteria > Burkholderiales > Burkholderiaceae > Cupriavidus. Next base: position 7,326 of record JAPSLC010000002.1, read on the forward strand.
GCCCAGGCCTGCTCCAGGCCGACATGACCGACGAAGCCGCCGACCGACTTCGCCTCTGCTTCCGCCTCGATCGCGTGTGCGAAGCGCACCGCCGGATCGTCCTGCAACTGCCGATAGAGCCGATCCAGGTTCGGGTAGTCCGCGCGGTTCACCACGCCGTGATAGTCGGTCCAGCGCGCAATCCCGGCGAAATACGCGTCGGCCACCGTGCGCCGATCGCCCAGCAGCCACGGACGATCGCCCAGCATCGCGTCCAGCTGCGCATGCGCCTTTTCCACCTTGACCCGACCGAACTCGCGCAGCACCGCCTTGGTGGTGTCGTCGCTGGCGTGCTCGTACAGATGCCACAGCGGCACGAAGGCATTGAAGAAGGTCGTATTCAGGTAGGCCAGCATCTGGTTGAGCCGGTCGAACTCCGGCGTGCCCTGCGCAAAGCCAAGCCCGCCGTCGATGCCGCGCGCGCCGATCCAGTTCATGATCGCCATGCTTTCGGCCACGATCGCCCCGCGATCGGTTGCCAAGGCCGGCGTTTCTCCCACCGGGTTGATGCGCCGGAAGGCTTCGCTGGTGACGACCCTCGGCATCTCGATGCGGGACAGCCGGTACGGCTGGCCGAGCCATTCGAGGGCGACGATGGAGCCGAACGAGCATCCCGACGGAACGCCATAGAAGAGGATGGGGGTCATGTTGTTTCTCCGAGTGAAGGACCCGGGCATCGGGTCGATGGAGAGACTATAAATTTGTGGACTTTGAAGCGGTAGTCGGCAAAAATTCAACGCAATGTCCATGTACGTGGACTTTGCTTCGTTGCCGCCGACGCCAATGCTGAACCTGAACGACCTTTCGCTATTTGTCGCCGCCGTCGAACACGGCGGCTTTGCCGCGGCCTCGCGCCAGTCCGGCATTCCAAAATCGACACTCAGCAAGCGCGTCGCCGAACTCGAGCAGCGCCTCGGCGCCCGGCTGATCCACCGCAGCTCGCGCGGCTTCACGCTGACCGACGTCGGCCGCGCCTTCCACGAGCACGCCCGCGCCGCGCTGATCGAGGCCGAGGCCGCCCACGACGTGGTGCGCCAGCGCGCCGCCGAGCCGAGCGGCACGGTCCGGCTGACCACCTCGGTACCGGTCGCGCAGCAGACCCTGGCGCCGCGCCTGCCCGAACTCGCCCTCGCCTACCCGAAGCTGCATCTCCAGCTGGACGTGTCGGACCGCTTCGTCGATGTCGCCCAGGAGGGCTACGACCTCGCGATCCGCAGCCATTTCGCGCCGCTGCCCGATTCCGAGCTGGTGCAGCGGCTGCTGTCGACCGAGCCGATCATCCTGGTCGCCTCGCCCCGCTATCTCGACGCGGCCGATCCGCTGCAGACGCCCGAGGCGCTGGCGGGCCATGACGGACTGCTGACGCGTCCGCTGGCGACGAGCTGGCGACTGAGCCGCGATGGCGAAACCCTGACCGTCGCTCCGCGCCCGCGCATGACCGCCAACGAATCGACCGCGCTGCTGAGCGCGGCAGCGGCCGGCCTGGGAGTGGCCTGCCTGCCCTTGTCGGTCTGCCGCGCGGCCCTGCAGCGCGGCGACATCGTTCGCGTGCTGCCCGACTGGACCGCCGGCCACGTGATGACGTCGGTGGTGATGCCGCATCGGCGCGGACAACTGCCGGCGGTACGGGCGGTGGTGGATTTCCTGGCGAGGTGTTTTGCCGAGGAATGAGGGGTCGGTGAAGGGCCCGGCGCCGAACGCTGGCCGTGACGCCGTTTTGAAGGTACCGGCTTTCTACCGTCTGGCCTCCCTATCCTCAAGTTTTTCTACCAACTGCCGTTGTCTGACATCGACCCCCGAAGCAATCGTCAGCAAACGGGCGGCAACACAAGAGCGAAGAGCGAATACGGACCACGTGCGCGGGACCTCCGCGCGCGTGGCGTTGTTCGCCGCGATTCAATGTCCATCAGGTAGAAGAAATGAAAAACTTGGGAATAGGTGCGCGCCTTGGCATCGGCTTTGGCGTGGTATTGCTGCTGTCCACGCTGATGACCGGACTGGGCATCCTGCGGCTGCAGCAGGTTGCGGAACGCACGCATGACATGATGCAGCAGCCGCTGGCCAAGGAGCGGCTGGTCAGCGACTGGTATCGCTACATGCATACCAGCGTGCGCCGGACCACCGCGGTGGCCAAGAGCTCCGACCCGACGCTCGGCGCGTTCTTCGCCAACGAGACAAAGAACTCGGTCAAGGCGATCGCCGATCTGCGCGACAAGATCGAGCCGATGCTGAGCACGGACGCCGAGAAGCAGGCGTTCCAGACCATCCTGCGCGTGCGCGACCCGTACAACGCCTCGCGCGACAAGATCACCAAGCTCAAGCAGGAAGGGCTGACCGACGAGGCGAACACCGTGCTGGAGAAGGAATTCGTGCCGGCCGGCGACGCTTACCTGGGCGAGATCCAGAAGCTGCTCGACATCCAGCGCGCCAGCATCGACGCGACCGCGCGCGATATCAACGCGGTCTACCAGACCGCGCGCAACCGCCTGATCGGGCTGGGCGTGCTGGTGCTGGGCATCGGCATCGCTTTCGCGGTCTGGCTGACCCGCGGCATCACGCGTCCGCTGCATCGCGCTGTCCATATCGCACGCACCGTCGCCGCCGGTGACCTGAGCGCCCGCATCGACGTCGACAGCAAGGACGAGACCGGCCAGCTGCTGCAGGCGCTGGCCGAGATGAACGGCAATCTGCTGCGCATCGTCAACGAGGTTCGCCTCGGCACCGAGGCCATCGCCACCGGCACCAGCCAGATCGCCGTGGGCAATACCGACCTGTCGCAGCGCACCGAGGAACAGGCTGCCTCGCTGCAAGAGACCGCCTCCAGCATGGAGCAGCTGACCAGCATCGTCCGCCAGAACGCCGACAACGCCAAGCAGGCCAGCCGCCTCGCGGTCGACGCCTCCGACATCGCCGTCAAGGGCGGCAATGTGGTCGGCCAGGTGGTCAACACCATGGACGAGATCCACGGCGCATCGAAGAAGGTCACCGACATCATCGCGGTAATCGAAAGCATCGCCTTCCAGACCAATATCCTGGCGCTGAACGCCGCGGTGGAAGCCGCGCGTGCCGGGGAACAGGGCCGCGGCTTCGCGGTAGTCGCCGGCGAGGTGCGCAGCCTCGCGCAGCGCAGCGCCACCGCGGCCAAGGAGATCAAGTCGCTGATCGACGATTCGGCCGAGCGCGTCGAGAAGGGTTCGCAGCTGGTGTCGGAAGCCGGCCAGACCATGGAAGAGATCGTCGGCGCGGTCAAGCGCGTCACCGACATCATGGGCGAGATCAGCGCCGCGTCGGCCGAGCAGAGCGCGGGCATCGAGCAGGTGAACCAGGCCGTCACGCAGATGGACACCGTGACGCAGCAGAACGCCGCGCTGGTCGAGCAGGCCGCCGCCGCGGCCGGCTCGCTGGAGGAGCAGGCGCAGCGGTTGAAGCAGGCGGTGTCGACGTTCCGCCTCGGCGCGGCGCAATTGGCGGCGTAACGCGCCGGAAGGACCCATGAAACGGGCCGCAAATGCGGCCCGTCTTGCTTTGGCGCGCGCCCAAAGCGCCAATCCTTGTCAAAACTACCAGCCTCGCCAAAACGCCTTCGCGATGGCATCGGCTGCGGCGCCGTGGCGCGGATTGTGCGTGCCCGCGTGACGCAGCCACCAACTTCTGGCTGCACAACGGGCCCACATTTCAGTACTTGGCAGCACATCGCAACCGGAGGACCAGCAATGAGCATCTTTGGCGAAATCCTGAACAGGCTGCGCGGCAAGGCGCGACCCGAGCCGTCCACCCAGGCATCCACCCAGGCCCAGCAGCCGCAAACCGGTACTGCGGGACAGCCGCAGACCAGCGCTGCCGGTCAGACGCAGAGTGCAGCGCCACCGGCCACCGCACCGGTGACGGCGGGCGTCGGCGGCGGCAACACGACGTCCGGCGCGACGGTCGGCGGCACCGCGACCGGGGCCGCGCAGGCGCCGCTGTCGGAGGTCGACGTGGAGAAGATCCTCGACGACCTTGCCCAGCAGAGCGGTCAGAAGCTGAACTGGCGCACATCGATCGTCGACACGATGAAGGCGCTGGGGCTGGACAGCAGCCTGGAGCATCGCAAGGAACTGGCGCGCGAGCTGCAATTCAACGGCGACATGAACGACTCGGCCGCCATGAACACGTGGCTGCACAAGCGTGTGATGCAGGAACTGGCACGGAACGGCGGCAAGTTGCCGCCGGAATTGCGCGATTGAAGGCGTGTCGCGATCGACGGGCAGAAGGGCCGCTCCGTCGGCCCATACGACCTACGGCCAGCGCGTGTCCGGATCGAGCGGATAGACCGGCCGCGCCACGCGCTGGAACGGGAAGCGCTCGTAGCGCGAGCTGGTCACGCCCTCGCCGTCGCACTCCACCACGGCGCGCGCGATCGGCACGAACACCGGCCGGCAGTACATGCGCGACTTGAGCAGCAGGAAACGCGCGCGATGCGGGTCCACGCCGATATGCGTGAAGATGCCGAGGTCCCAATGCTCCTGCGGCGTTTCGACGATCACGATCTGCGCCGCGCCGATATCGAGCAGGGCGCTGCGCCCCATGCGGATGCGCTGGCCGGTATAGGTGGGACCGCTGATCACGTACTCGCCATCGCCGAGCGCGACGACCTTGCCGGTCAGCGGCTTCGATTGCGGATAGACGCCAAGCTGGGTCAGGGCCACCTTGTCGCCGATCGGCAGCGTCACCGTGGCGCCGACCCCGGCCGCGACCAGCGCGGCCACCGCCTCCGGATCGCATACCGGCCCGACCGCGATGCCGGTCAGGCCCTGCGCCAGCGCTTCGTGCAGCACGGCCATATTGTCGCAAGTGCCGCCGGACATGCAGTTGTCGCCGTGGTCGAGCAACAGCACCGGGCCCTCGCCCGGCGCGCTAGCGAGTTCAGCGGCGTGCGCGATCGACTGCGCCAGCGGCTCGCTGCGATAGACGAAGCCGGCGCGATCATCCCAGATCTGTTGGGCAATGCGCTGTGCGTCCGCATCGGCCGCCGCTGCGTCACCGTCGCCGACGACGATCACGCTCAGGCATGGTGCCGCGATATCGGCCAGGCCGAAACCAGCCAGCACCGACACCGCCAGCATGCCTTCCGCCTCCGCCTGCTTTGCCAGCGCCACCGCCCGCTGCATCGCGCCCTGATCGGTGCGGCTGCACAGCGTATGCGTCAGCAGCGGCAAGCGCCGCCAGGCCACCACCGGCCTGGTGCGACCGGCGATCTGGTCCAGCAGCAGCCGGCCCGCATGCTCGCCGGTCTCGTACATGTCGACGTGCGGATAGGTCTTGAAGCTGACCGCCACGTCGACGTGGTCGATCAGCTTCTGCGTGATATTGCCGTGCAGGTCCAGCGCGACCGCGATCGGCGCGTCGGGCAGCACCGCGCGCAGGCGCTCGAGCAGGTCGCCCTCGCCGTCGTCGCTGTTCTCCGCCACCATCGCGCCGTGCAGGTCCAGCATCACCGCATCGCAGCCCGGCGCGGCGGCGACGATCGCGTCGCACAGCGCGGTATAGGCCTGCGCTGCGACGCGGCCGCTGGGATTGGCGCCCGCGATCACCGGCACCACGATCTCGGCGCCCGCTGCTTCGGCCAGTTCGATGAAGGCGCCGGCTGCGGTGCGCGTGCCGCGCGCGGCCCGATAGCCGTCCTGGCCATAACGCGGGTCGAACGACGCCAGCGGCGTGGGCACCGGCGAGAAGGTATTGGTCTCGTGATTGAGGCGGGCGATCAGGATTTTCATCGCGTGGGTCCGGTCGGTGCGGTGTGGGTCGGAGGCCATTGGTAGCAGCGTGGGCGGAGCGTCAGCCCCGGCGCGCGGCGTCGAGCATCGCGTGCAGCAGCACGTTGGCGCCCGCTTCCAGATGCTCGGGACGCGCGTCCTCGATCTCGTTATGGCTGATGCCGTCCTTGCAGGGCACGAAGATCATCGCGGTCGGCGCGACGCGGGCCAGATACACGGCGTCGTGTCCGGCGCCGCTGACCACCTCCATCGCCGACAGCCCGAGTTGCGCCGCGCCGTCGCGCACTGCCTGCACCAGGCGCGGCTCGAAAGGCTGCGGCGGGAAGTAGACCACCTGCCTGACGTCGATGTCGATGCCCGAGCGTTCGGACAGCGCGGTGCAGGCCCGATGCAGGGCGGCGTCCATCGCGGACAGCACGGTGTCGTCGGCCGCGCGCAGGTCCACCGTCATCGTCACGCGGCCCGGAATCACGTTGCGCGAGTCGGGATGGACCGACAGGCAGCCGACCGTGCCCCGCCCGTGCGGAGGGTGGTCCAGCGCGATGCGATTGACGATGCCGACCAGTTCGGACGCGGCCAGCAGCGCGTCGCGCCGCAGCGCCATCGGCGTCGGCCCGGCGTGCGCCTCCATGCCGGTCAGCACCACGTCGTACCAGCGTTGTCCGAGCGCGCCGGTGACCACGCCGATCACGGTGTCGTTCGCCTCCAGCACCGGCCCCTGTTCGATATGGGCCTCGAAATAGGCGCCGACGGCGCGGCCGCCGACCGGCTCGGCGCCGGCATAACCGATTTCGCGCAGCGCATCGCCGACGTGGACGCCATCGCGGTCCGTCTGCGCCAGCACATGGTCGAGCGCGAACTCGCCGATGAAGGCGCCCGAGCCCATCATGACCGGCACGAAGCGCGAGCCTTCCTCATTGGTCCACACCGCGACCTCGAGCGGCGCGTCGGTGACGATGCCGGCGTCGGCCAGCGTGCGCAACACCTCCAGCCCGGCCAGCACGCCGTAGTTGCCGTCGAACTTGCCGCCGGTGGGCTGCGTGTCGATATGGCTGCCGGTCATCACGGGCGGCAGCGTGTCGTCGCGGCCGGGCCGGCGCGCGAAGATATTGCCGATCGCATCGACGCGGATCGAGCAGCCGATCGCCTCGGCCTCGGCGACGAAGAAATCGCGGCCCTGCCGGTCAAGGTCCGTCAATGCCAGCCGGCAGACGCCGCCCTTGGGGGTCGCACCGATCTGCGCGAGGCGCATCAGCGCGTCCCACAGCCGGGCGCCGTCGATGCGCAGCCCCGCGGTGCCGGCCTGCGCGATGCCCGCCTGCGTGTTGCTGGCCTGCGTGTTGCCGGCCTGTGTGTTGGTGGTGGTGTCTTCTGCCATGTCCGTCGACTCGCGTCCGCTACGTCGTTCCACTCAGGCCGCCAGGCCGACGCCGAGGTAGCGGTCCTTGACCGCCTCGTCGGCGATGAATTGCGCATTGGTTCCGGTATAGACCACCGCGCCCTGCTCGATGATCACGTGTCGGTCTGCCAGTTGCGTGCAGACCTCCAGGTTCTGTTCCACCAGCAGGATCGGCACGCCGGCCGCGCGGATCGCCTTCAACTGCGCGACGATCTCCTCGACGATCACCGGCGCCAGCCCTTCCACCGGCTCGTCCAGCATCAGCAGACGCGGATGATTCATCAGCGCGCGGGCAATCGCCAGCATCTGCTGCTCGCCGCCGGAGAGATTCGCGCCGCTGTTGCGGCGGCGCTCGCGCAGGCGCGGGAAGATCTGGTACACGTCGTCGAGTTGCCACGGCGAATCGCGCCGGGCGCCGAGCTTCAGGTTCTCCTCGACGGTCAGCAGCTTGAAGATGCCGCGATGCTCGGGAACGAAGCACAGCCCCTGCGCGGCGATGCGATGCGGCGGCATCCCGGCAATCTCGTTGCCGCGAAACAGCACGCGCCCGCCGCGCGGCGGCACCACGCCGGCGATCGCCTTCAGCGTGGTCGACTTGCCGGCGCCGTTGCGCCCGAGCAGCGTGACCAGTTCGCCCTCGCGCACCGTCAGCGACACGCCCTGCAGCACGTGGCTCTTGCCGTAATAGCCGTGGATCGCTTGCACATCGAGCATCGTCATCGCTGGCCTCCGGTGATCATGTTGCCGAGATAGGCGGCCCGCACGCGCGGATCGCCGCGCACGCTGTCGGGCGGGCCTTCCATCAGCACCTTGCCCTGCTGCATCACGGTGATGGTGTCGGAGATGTCCATCACGATGTCCATGTTGTGCTCGATCAGCACGACGGTATGGTCCTCGGCCAGTCCGCGGATCAGCCGCTTCATCGCGCCGAGATCGTCCACGCCCATGCCGGAGGTCGGCTCGTCGAGGAAGATCGCGCGCGGCCGGGCGGCGAGCGCCATGCCGACTTCGAGCCGGCGCTGCTGGCCGTGCGACAGCGCACCGGCCACGGCATCGGCGACGCGGGTCAGCTCCAGCCGCTCCAGCACCCGCTCGACGGTGTCCGTACAAGCCAGCTCGCCGACCGGGCGGCGCCAGCAGTTCATCGCACGCCGCGGCTGCGTGCCGAGCGCGGCCAGCCGCAGGTTCTCGCGCACCGGCAGGCTGGGAAACAGGCTGGTGACCTGGAACGAGCGCGCGATGCCGCGCTGCACACGCTGGTAGTCGGTCTCGCCGGTCACGTCGTGACCATCGAAGACGATGCGCCCGCTGGTCACGTTGCGCGTGCCGGTCAGCATATGGAACAGCGTGGTCTTGCCGGCGCCGTTCGGCCCGATCACCGAATGCACCGTGCCCGGCATCACGCGCAAATCCACGCCACCGAGCGCCATGAACTTGCCGTACTGCTTGACCACGCCAGTGGCCTCCAGGATCGGGGCGGTCATGCGCGCTCCTCCCGCGTGGTGACGACTTCCGCGGCGGCTTCCGCGGCGGCTTCCGTGTCGGGGCCGATCGCGGCCGGCTCGCGGCGGATGCCGCGCAGCCGCAGCCAGATCGTCGTGCCCAGGCCCCACAGGCCGCGCTGCATGAACAGGCTGACGGCGATCAGCAGGAAGCCGAGCAGCATCAGCCAGCGCGGCCACAGCGTCGACAGCCAGTCGGCCAGCAGCACATAGAACGCCGCGCCCAGCACCGAGGCGAACACGTTCGCCGTGCCGCCGATCACCGTCATGATCAGGATCATCTCGCTGACGTGGTAGTCGATATTGGCCAGCGGGGCGATGCCGGTCAGCATCGCGTGCAGGCCGCCGGCCAGCCCCGTCACCGCCCCCGAAATCACGAAGGCCAGCAGCTTGAACGCCTTGATGTTGTAGCCAACCGCCAGCGCGCGCTCCTCGTTGTCGCGGATTGCCTGCAGCGTGCGGCCGAACACCGAATCGGTAACGCGCAGCACCAGGAAGAACACCACCAGGAACAGCACCGCGACGAAACCGTAGAACTGCCATGGCGAGGCCAGCGAGACCAGTTCGCGCCCGGCGATCGACAGCGCGGGCCGCGGGATGTCGAGCAGGCCGTTGTCGCCGCCAGTCAGCGACGGCACCGAATAGGCCAGGAAATAGAACATCTGCGAGAACGCCAGCGTCAGCATCACGAAGTAGGTGCCGCGCTGCCGGATCGAAAACCAGCCGACCAGCGCCGCCGCAACCGCGCCGATGGCGATCGCCAGCGCGAGCGACAGCGGCACCGGCAGCGCGATGCGGGTCAGCGCCAGCCCCAGCGAATAGCTGCCCAGGCCGAAGAAGATCCCCTGGCCGAACGACAGCAGGCCGGTATAGCCGAGCAGCAGATTGCAGGCCATCACCGCCATCGCGTAGATCAGCACCTCGGTCGCCAGCGTGCCGGAGCGCAGCGTCAGCGGCAGCAGCAGCGTGACGGCCAGCGCGAGCCACCAGAATCGATACGCCATCATCCCCTCCCAAGCAGGCCGTGCGGCCGCAGCAGCAGCACCGCGGCCATCGCGACATAGATCATCAGCCGCGCGCCCTCGGGCCACAGCGTGCTCATCAGGCTTTGCACCACGCCGACCAGCAGGCCGCCGATCAGCGCGCCGGTGAAGCTGCCCATGCCGCCGACCACCACGACGATAAAGGCGACGCCCAGCGCTTCGACGCCCATGAACGGTTCGGCGCCGCGGATCGGCGCGGCCAGCACGCCGGCGATCGCGGCCGTGGCCGCGCCGAGCGCGAACATCAGGCTGAACAACCGGAACACGTTGATGCCGAGCAGCGACACCATCTCGGTCGATTCGCTGCCGGCGCGCACCGCGCTCCCGAGCCGCGTGCCCTCCAGCAGCCACCACAGCGCCACCGCGAGCAGCGCGGTGAAGGCGATCACGAACAGCCGGTACTTCGGGTAGATGAAGTCGCCCCACATCACCACGCCCTGCAGCGCGTCGGGCGGCGGCACGTCGACGCCGAGCGGACCCCAGCCGACGATGATCAGCTCCTGCACGGCGAGCGCCAGCCCGACCGTCACCAGGATGTGGAATTCATGGGGCTGGGCGTAGACGTGGCGCAGCATCACGCGCTCGATCAGCCAGGCGAGCGCGCCGATCACCAGCGGCGCCAGCACCAGCGCGGCCCAGAAGTTCATGCCCAGCTGCAGCGCCTGGAAGCACAGATAGGCGCCGAGCGCATAGAAGGCGCCGTGCGCGAAATTGACGAAGCGCAGCAGGCCGAAGACGATCGACAGGCCGACGGCCAGCAGGAAATACAGCATGCCGATACCGATGCCGTTGATGACCTGCAACAGGTAGACGTTCATGAAGCGCTTTTCGCTTTTGCTGTCGCGTTGGATAGCGCCCTCTGACCACTGAAAGGCGCAACGTTCTCCCTCTCCCCCTCAGGGGGAGAGGGTTGGGGAGAGGGGTGGTTGCGAAGCGCGGTAGTCCTGCAATCGCCCCTTGCCCTCTCCCCCGCCCCTCTCCCGCAAGCGGGAGAGGGGAGAAGACCGGCAGGGTCGCTTATGCCATCTTGCACTGGGTCTGCTCGGGCGGCAGGAAGGCCTTGCCGACGCTGATCACGTCGGCGTAGTCGTCCTTGTCCTTCATCTTGCCCTTGGCCTTGCCCTTGAGCAGGTAGTAGTTCTTCAGCACCTGGTGGTCGGCCGCGCGGATTTCCTCGGGGCCGGTCAGCCCCTCGTACTTGAGCCCTTCCATCGCCGCGATCACGGCCTTGGGGTCGGCGCTGCCGGCCTTGATCATCGCGTCGAGCATCAGCTTGGTGCAGATGTACGAGCCGGCCAGGCTGTAGTTCGGGTTGGACTTGAAGGTGGCCTTGCAGCGCTGCACCAGATCGCGGTTCAGCGGCGTGTCGACACCGTGCCAGTATTGCGCGCCGAAATAGACGCCGTCGCACAGGTCCGCGCCCAGCGATTCGAATTGCTCCAGCCCGGAGGCCCAGGCCAGCAGGATCGTCGTGTTCTTCTTCATGCCGAAGCTGACTGCCTGGCGCAGCGTGTCGGCCGATTGCGAGCCGAAGTTCAGGATCAGCAGCACGTCGGGCTTGGCCGCGATCGCGTTGGTCAGATAGCCGCTGAATTCCTTCTCGTTGAGCGCGTGGTAGCTGTTGCCCACGTGCTCGATGCCCTTCTCCTTGAAGACGTTCTTCGCCGCCGACAGCAAGCCTTCGCCGAACACGTATTGCGGCGTGATGGTGTACCAGCGCTTCGCCTTGGGCATCGACTCGATCAGCGGCCGCACGGTGCGCTCGATCGCGCCGTAGGTCGGCACCGACCAGCGGAAGGTCGCGCGGTTGCAATCCTTGCCGGTGATCTCGTCGGCGCCGGCGGTGGTGACGAAGACCCCGCCGAATTTCTCGGCCTCCTTGCCCATCGCCAGCGATTCCGACGACAGGATGCCGCCGGCGAAGTAGCGCGCGTTCTTCTGCTGCGCCAGCTCCTGCATCTTGCGCACCGCGGTGGCGGGCTTGCCTTCGGTATCCAGCACGCTGTAGCGCAACGGCTTGCCGAGCACCTTGCCGTACTGCTCGACGATCAACTTCATGCCGAGATCGGCGAACTTGCCGTTGGCGGCGAACGGACCGGACATCGGCACCGGGCAACCGAGTTCGATCGCATCGTCGGCGGCCAGCACGGCACCGGCGCGCAGCAGGGAGGCGGGGACGGCGGCCAGCGCGCCGAGTTTGAGCGCGTCACGACGATTCAAAGCTCACTCCTTGGATCTGTGGGGTCCATCGAAAGGGAAGGTCCGGCACGCGACAGGATCGCAACAGCGCTACAGCAAGAATCGAACCCGTTTATTCTATTTATACGTATAAACTGGTTGAAGGCATCATAGGAGCCGGTTTGCGCGACTGTCAATGAAGCGCCGGTCAGGGTTTACCTGCGCCCGCGGACGCGCACCGGATGCGCGATGGCGGTGCGATGCGCACCGCGATGGACCGCTGCATGGATCACTGCGGGACCGCGGGGAGCCGGCAAGGCGCATGCCGCACCGGCATGGCGATCAAACGAAAGGAAGGACAATCCATGGTGACGTTCCGCGGCGCGAAGGCGCCGGCTCTGGCGATCCGCAAGCAGAAGCGCGCCGACCTGGTGGCGGAGGAACTGAAGCGCCTGATCACCGAGCGCGATCTGAAGCCGGGCGACAAGCTGCCGCAGGAGATCAAGCTGCAGCAGACCTTCGGCGTCAGCAAGAGCACGATCCGCGAAGCGCTCAAGTCGCTCGAGGTGCAGGGGCTGATCAGCGTCAGCACCGGCCCGGCGGGCGGCGGCACCATCGTCGAGGTGCCGCTGGACCGCACCTTCCAGCTGATGCAGAACTATCTGTTCTTCAAGGACGTCGGCATCGCGGACGTCTATACGGTGCGCCGGCTGCTGGAGCCGGAGCTGGCCGCCGGCGCGGTGCCGCATCTGACCGAGGACGACTTCCGCGCGCTGGAACACACGATCGACCTGTGCGACCCCACCTCCGCCTCGGCCGCGGCGCCGCTGGACCAGCGCCAGGAGGACCTGAGCTTCCACGACATCCTGGCCGCGGCCAATCCGAATCCGATGCTGCGTTTCTGCTGCGAGCTGATCAACGAGATGCTGCGGCAGCTGGTGGTGTTCGGCAACGACACGCCGGCCTGCGAGCACGAGAAGTTCGGTGCGTCCAACGTCCGCTTCCACAAGAAGATCGTGGCGGCGGCCCGCGCCCGCGACGCCGAGCAGGTGCGCAAGCTGATGGCCGCGCATATGCAGGACTGCACGCGCCATGTCACGCGGATGAACGGGCGCGTGCACGGGCGACTGGTGCTCGATTCGGAATTGCCGCGCCGTTCGCTGGTGGTCCGCCCGCGCGATCGCGAGCCCGAGCAGGCGGGTTGAGAACGCGCGTCGGGCGCGCGGTGTCTTGTCTCTATTCGGCCTTGATGCCGTTCGCGCGGATCAGCTCGGCCCAGCTCGCGGTTTCTTCCCGGATTCGTGTCGCCAGCGCTTCCGGCGTGCTCGCCTGCGGCTCCATGCCCTGGCGCTGCAAGTCCGCCCGCACCGCCGGCGTCGCGAGAACGGTGCGCACCGCCTCGTGCAACCGCGCGACCGTCTCGGCCGGCGTCGCGCGCGGAGCCAGCATCGCGTACCACGAACTGACCTCGATACCGGCCATGCCCTGCTCCGCCATCGATGGGATGTTCGGCGCGGCAGGCGAGCGCCTGGCCTGCGTCACGGCGAGCGCGCGCAGCGCGCCCGACTGGATGAACGGCGCCAGCGTCGGCAGCGTGCCGAGCAGGATCGGCACCTGGCCGCCGACCACATCGTTCAGCGCCTGCGTCGTGCCCTTGTACGGAACATGCAGCAGTGCCACGCCGGCCTTCTGGCGAAACAGCTCGCCGGCCAGATGCAGTCCGCTGCCGACGCCGGGGCTGGCATAGCCGAGCGGCGTGCCGTCGCGCTGGGCAGTCCTCGCCAGCGCGACCAGGTCGGCGACCGAGTTCGCCTTGACCGACGGATGGACCGCCAGCACGTTCGGCGAACTGGCCAGCAGCGACACCGGCCGGAAGTCGCGCTCGACGCGGTAGGGCAGCTGCGGCATCAGCGTCGGATAGATCGTCAGATTGCCGGCGGGCGCGATCAACACCGTACAACCGTCGCCGGCCGCGCGCCGCACCGCGTCGATGCCGATATTGCCGTTCGCGCCCGGCTTGTTGTCGACGATCACGGTGCGGCCCTGGCCGCGCTGCATGCCGTGGGCCAGCGTGCGGGCCAGCAGATCGGCCGGGCCGCCGGCGGGGAACGGCACCACGATGCGGGTCGTCGCGCAGGCCGTGGCGGCATGGGCCGGCGGCGTGCCGGCCGCGATGGCGGCCGTCAGGACAGAGGTTGCGACAACGGTCGCGGCAAAGGTCGGGGCGAAGGTGCGGCGCGGCTGCATTGGCCGATGGTTCGCCGCCGCCGTCGTTGCCTCCACTGTCGCCGCGACTATCGCAGCCACCGTCCCCGCCTGGGGCATGCCCCGCTTCATCGTGCTCTCCTGCGTCCGCGGCCAGTCGGCCGCTCTTTCCGATTGGCGGCTAGCCGCGATGCAGCGGCACCACCTTGCCCTCGTCCTGCGGCCGATAGTCGAGCAGGCGCGACAGCTCGAGCGCCGCGCCCCGTACCTTCTCGACCAGCGTATCGAGCCTGGTCGGATCGATCTTCGCCGCCGGAATGGTCACGCCCATCGCCGCCACCACCTTGCCGCTGCGATCGCGCACCGGCGCGGCGATGCTCGAAATGCTGGCCTCGAAGAAGCCTTCCTGCAGCACATAGCCGCGCTCGCGGTCGCGCTGCACCATGTCGAACAATTCCTCGACCGTCCTCGGCGTGCTGTCGGAGAACACTTCGAGCTGCGGCTCCGGATAGAGCTGCCGCAACTCGGCCATGGTCAGGTCCTCGAGCAGCACGCGTCCCAGCACGGTGGCGTGCGCCGGCAGCCGTGTGCCGACGTTGACGGTGCTGGCGAACGGCGTCGGCGCCGCCGACTTGGCCACATAGACGATTGAGCGGCCGTCGCGCACCACCAGATTGCAGGGCAGCTGGATGTCGTCGCGCAGCCGCTCCAGCAGCGGCCGGCCCAGTTCGGTCAGCTCCAGCGAGGCCAGGTATTCGAAGCCCAGCCGCAACACGGCCATGCCGAGCCTGAATTCGCGCCCGCCATCGGTGCGCTCGACGAAGCCCATCATCTCCAGCGTGGCCAGCAGGCGGAACACGGTCGAGCGCGGAATCTGCAGGCGCCGCGCCAGTTCGGCCGCCGACAGCGTGCGGTCGGTACGGCTGAACTCGCCGAGCAGCCGCAGGCCGCGCTCCAGGCCGGGCACGATGTACCGTTCCTGGGAATCGTCAGGCAAGGAAGCGTTGTTCATGATCGGTTCTCGAATTCTCGGGTGCGTTCCATCCAGATAATCGACACTCATATAACACGCCGACGCGGGGAACGGAAAGCACCGAGCGGCCCCGTCTCCTTTGTGGAATGGCGCGCGACTTCAGAATCGCTGCCTTCGCCGCGCCGCATCCGATCTGTAGCCGCCGATCCCTGTGCGACAATCGCCGCCCATCTCCCCTTGGATCCAGGCCGATACGATGAAGACATCTGCAGAGGTCAGCCGCCAGGGCGCCGCCGAAACACGCGAGGCGCGCACGCCCTGGACCGGGCTCGATGAACAGGGAACCGGCCTGACGGTCGACGATTTCCTGACCACGATGCTGAGTCAACTGGTCAACGCGTTGCGGCGGACCGTGACCCAGCCCTATGCCGAACAGTTCGACCTGACCGTGCCGGAATGGCGCCTGCTGGCGCTGCTGGCGCATGCGGGGGAACTGCCGTTCGCCGAACTGGTGGTGCAGTCGACCTCGGACAAGGCCCTGGTCAGCCGCACGCTGCGCCTGCTCGAACAGCGCGGGCTGGTGAAGCTGACCAGCGCAGGCAATACGCCCCGCAAGAAGCTGTTCTGCAGCATCACGTGCGCCGGCATGGCCCTGCACGACCAGGTCATTCCGCTGGCGCGGCGCCATCAGGCCGCGGTACTCCGCTTGCTGGACACCGGGGAGCGCGAGGCGCTGTATCGGGCGCTGCGGAAATTGCATGTGCAATGCGTGATGGGCCCGGGGGTGGACCCGAGTAGCGCGATCGCAAAGTAGGACACGGCGTCGTCACCGTGCATGCGAGGGCCCAGCGGCTTTGGCACCTGGCCGCCGAGCAAGTCGCCGGATTTCCGCCTGCGCGGGAACGACGAGATGGGACAGCGCTTTCACGCCTCGAGCTGCTCCAGCACCTTGCCCTTGGTCTCGATGCCGAGCCAGTGCACCGTCAGCGCCGCCGCGAACGGCACCAGCGCGAGCGCATAGAAGGCGCTGCTCAGGTCGCCGCTGCCGATGGTGCTGGCGATCAGCGTCGGCGCGAAGATCGCCGCGATCTTCAGCCAGGCGCCGCCGAATCCGCAGCCCATCGCCCGCACGCTGGTCGGATACAGCTCCGGCGTATAGACATAGGCGGTGATGAAGCCGCTGGCGAGGAAACCCATCGCGAACGCGCACAGGGTCGCCACCACATAGACCGACTGCGCATGCAGCAGCCCGGCCAGCGCCAGCGACAGCGCGCACAGCACGAACGACACGTTGATCACCGGCTTGCGGCCGACCTTGTCGACCACCATCGCGCAGACCAGCGAGCCGACCACGCCCAGCACCGAAGCCCCGGCCGCCAGGTTCAGCGCCAGTTGCAGCGGCGCATGATAGACCGTCTTGTAGATCGTCGGCAGCCAGGTCGACAGGCCGTACTGGATGAAGCCGCAGGTCGCCCACAGCATCCACACCGCCAGCGTGCGGCCCCGGTAGGGACCGCTGAGCAGATCGCGCACGCGCCGCTTCGGGTGCCGGGCGGCCATCGCATCGAACGCGGCGACATCGCCGACCGGCGGCAGCGGCGTGCGCGCATGCGATTCGAAGGCGCGCACCGCGCGGTCCGCCTCGGCCATGCGATTCTTCTCGGCCAGCCAGCGCGGCGACTCGGGAATGATCTTGCGCAGCACGAAGAACAGCACGATCGGCACGCCGCCGATGAAGTACATCACCTCCCAGCCGTAGCGCGGCACCAGCCACGCACCGGCACCGTTCGATACCAGCAGGCCGATCGGGAACACCACCTCGTACAGCAGCACGAAACGCCCGCGGCCATGCGCGCGCGTGACCTCGTTGATATAAGTCGCCGCGACCGGGAGCTCGCCGCCGAGGCCCAGGCCCTGCACGATCCGCAGCAGCGCGAAGAGCTCGAACGACGGCGCAAAGCCGCAGGCGATGCTCATCAGGCCGATGATGCCGGCGCTCCAGGCGATCGAGTGCAGCCGGCCATAGCGCTCGGCCAGCCACGGGAAGAACAGCGCGCCGACCAGTTGCCCGACCGAGGGCGCGGCGATCAGGAAGCCGATCTGGCCCGGCGTCAGTGACCACTGCGCGATCAGCAGCGGCAGCGTGGCCGCGATCGCGATCACGTCGAAGCCGTCGAAGAAGGTCGCCAGCCCGATCAGCAGCCGCGCCTTCACGTGCATCAGGTTGTTCGGCAGACGCTCGATGCGGGCGACAATCTGGCCGCGGGTCACGCCACCCGCGGCTTCGGCGGCCGTGGCGTTCGTGGCGCTCGTGGCGTTCGTGGCGTTCGTGGCGGACGTGCCAGCACCAGCGCCGGTGGCCTCACCGTCCGCGCCGCCGCGAAACATGGCCGTGGCCGGCCCTGGAACACTGGCGGGGGCCAGCTCTTGTCTTTCTGTCAACACGATGCTTGCTTCCTGAAATTGCCATGGCCGGTCCGCGGCCGTGGCGCGGACCTGTTGTGGGAAGGGACGGTGAGGGGACGAAACCGGCGGCGCCGCGGGACACGGCGCGCCACGAAGCGATGCGGTTTGAACCCGCCTACCGGGCTGCCCGGCTACAGATCCAGCACCAGCCGCTTGCCCTTGCAGCCCGACACGCAGACCATCATCGACTGGTTGGCGGCGCGTTCGGCCTTGCTGAGCACGCCGTCGCGATGGTCTGGCTCCCCCTCCAGCACGCGCGTCTCGCAGGAACCGCAGACGCCTTCGCGGCAGCTGTAGTCGACCGCGATGCCCGCTTCGAGCAGCGCGTCGAGCAGCGACTTGCCGGCCGGCACCTTGACCTCCATACCCGACTGCGCGAGCGACACCGCGTATTCGCCTTCCTGCACCGCCTCCACCGACGGGTCCGCGGCGAAGCGCTCGATATGGACGTTCGGATAGCCGTGCGCCTCGCAGGCGGACTCGAAGGCCTGCAGCATCGGGCCGGGGCCGCAGCAGTAGAAGTGCGTGCCCGGGTCCTGTCCGGCCAGCATGCCGGCCAGGTCGGGCGGGCCACCGGCCTCGGCGTCGAAATGCAGGCGCACCGCATCGCCATAGGCCTGCAGTTCGGCGACGAAGGCCGCCTCCTCGCGGGAACGCGCGCAGTAGAGCAGCGTAAAGGGGCGGCCGAGCTGATGCAGGCGGCGGGCCATGCAGACGATCGGCGTCACGCCGATGCCGCCGGCGACCAGCACCGTATGCGAGGCGGTCTCGTCGAGTCCGAAGTTGTTGCGCGGCGCGCCGACCGGCAGCGTGGCGCCGACGCGCAGCTGCTCATGGATATAGCGCGAGCCGCCCCGGCTGCCGCGATCGAGCAGCACGCCGACGGTATAGCTGTGCCGTGCTTCCGGCGCGCCGCACAGCGAATAGCTGCGCACCAGGCCGTTGCCCAGATGCAGGTCGATATGGGCGCCGGGGCTGAATTCCGGCAAGGCGGCCCCCGCGGGGTCCTGCAGTTCGATGCTGACGACGCCGCGGGCTTCGTAGCGCATGGCCTGCACGCGCATCGTCAGGGTGGGGCTGGCACTCATCACACTTCCTTCTGAATCCATTCGCGCCGGAAGGCGCCGTCTTCAACGTTTCTCGGTCAGGAACTTCCCTTCCGGGCCGCCGGCATTCTTCTGGCGGCGGGTATTGCCGTCGATGCCGCCTTCGATGGCCCATTCGGCAAACATCGTCGGCCCCGGCTCGAATTCGCGCGGCTCCCAGTGGGCATCGCAGTGATCCTCGTCCGCGTAGTACTCGATCAGGCCGCCGGCCGGGTTCCTGAAGTACCAGAAGTAGGCCGACGAGATCGGATGGCGGCCCGGGCCGAGCTGCGTCTCCCAGCCGGTGCGGGACATGTGCATGCCGCCGCCGAACACCTCGTGGATGTCGCGCACGGTGAACGCGACATGGTTCAGCCCGCTCTTGGGCTGCGGCAGTTGCAGCAGGAACAGGTCGTGATGACCGCCCTCGTCGGCGCAGCGCAGGAAGGCGCCGCGGCCCGGATAGCGGTCCGACGCGACGAAGCCGAATTTCTCGGTGTAGAAGCGCTCGGTGGCATCGACGTCCTTGACGAAGAACACCACGTGGCCGACTTCGATCGGCGTGGCGCGCTCGTAGATCGGCCCGCGCTGGTTCACGCGCGGCTTCGCGCTCCAGGTGTTCATCGCCGCGCATTCGACCTCGACGTCGCGCTTGCGGGTCAGCTGGAAACGCACGGCCAGGCCGTTCGGGTCGGTGCAGCCGATGCGCGTCTCGTCGCCGCTGCCCTGGCGGACGAAGCCGTCTTCGCCGGCAATCGCCCCGGCGATGCGCTCCAGCGCGGCAGGCGTATCGACGCCCCAGACCACCTCGCGCAGCGTCGGGCCGGCCTCGATCGCCGGCGGCAGCGCGGGATCGTCGATGCGGCGCACCAGCACGCGGCAGCCGTTCAGCGTCTCGAAGTCCAGCCCTTGCGCATCGTCGCGCTTCAGGATCAAACCCCAATCGTTGAAGAAGCCGCGGCAGGCGTCGAAATCGTCGGCGCCGTAGACGATCTCGTCGATGCCCAGTACTTGATTCATGTCGGTCTCCAGCGGCCGCCGCCGGCTCAATTTCAGTTGGCCCACGGCAGCGGTTGTTGATGCAGGCCCCAGTACACGCTCTTCTGCTCCATGTACTGCAGGATTCCCAGTCGTCCCTTCTCGCGCCCCAGGCCGCTGTCGCGCCAACCGCCGAACGGCGTCGAGATCGAGAACTGCTTGTAGGTGTTGATCCAGACGTTGCCCGCCTGCACCGCGCGCGCCACGCGCCAGGCGCGCTTGTAGTCGCGCGTCCAGACGCCGGCCGCCAACGCATAGACGCTGTCGTTGGCCTGCGCGATCAGGTCGTCCTCGTCGTCGAACGGCATCGCCACCAGCACCGGCCCGAAGATTTCTTCCTGGCAGATGCGGGCGCGGTTATCCAGCCCCTCGATGATGGTGGGCGTATAGAAGTAGCCGTTTTCCAGCCCCGGCACGCTCGGCCGCACGCCGCCGGTGCGCAGCTGCCCGCCCTCCTCGACGCCCATCGCGACGAAGGATTCGATCGAATCGCGATGGCGGTCCGTGATCAGCGGCCCCATCTGGGTGCGCTCGTCGGCCGGGTCGCCGACGCGCAGCCGTGCGGCGCCCGCGGCCAGGCGGTCCATGAACGGCTCGTACAGCGAACGCGCGACGAACAGCCGCGAGCCGGCGATGCACGATTCGCCCGACGAGCTGAAAATGCCATACAGCACGCCGTTGACCGCGTGGTCGAGGTCGGCGTCGTCGAACACCATGGTCGGCGACTTGCCGCCCAGCTCCAGCGACACCGGCATCATCTTGTCGGCGGCGATATGCGCGATGTGCTTGCCGGTGGTGGTGCCGCCGGTGAACGACACGCGCCGCACCAGCGGATGCTGCGTGATCGCATCGCCGATCACCGAGCCCTTGCCCGGCAGCACGCTGATCAGGCCCCTGGGCACGCCGGCTTCCTCGCAGATCGCGGCCAGTTCCAGCGCCATCAGCGGCGTGACCTCGGCCGGCTTGACCACCACCGCATTGCCGGCAGCCAGCGCGGGCGCCAGCTTCTGCGCCTCGCTGGCGATCGGCGAGTTCCACGGCGTGATCGCCGCGACCACGCCCATCGGCTCGTGCACGCTCATGGTCAGGAAGTCGCCGCGCGGCGGCGTCAGCGTTTCCTCCAGCGTCTCGCAGGCGGCGGCAAAGAACTGGAAGGTGCCGGCGGCGCTGGCGACCAGCGCGCGCGTCTCGCTGATCGGCTTGCCGTTGTCCAGCCGCTGGCGTTGGGCCAAGGGCTCGGCGCGAGCGCGGATCAACTCGGCGACGCGATACAGCACCGCGGCGCGCTCGTGCGGCTTGCGCTGGGCCCAGCCGCTGGTCTCGAAGGCGCGCTGCGCGCCCTGCACCGCTTCCTCGACGTCGGCGAGGCTCGCCGCGTGAAGCTCCGCGACCACCTCGCCGGTGGCGGGATAGCGCGTGGCATAGCGGTCGCCGCCGCCCAGGCGCCATTGGCCGGCGATGCAGATGGGGAGAAGGTCTTGCGTCTTCATGTTCGCGTCTTGATTCGGCTGTTCAGATCGACACCGCATGCGCGCGGTTGCCCAGCGCGCGCACCACGCTGAACACGGTCAGCGCCGAGGTCTTGGGGTTGGCGGCAAGCGGCTTGCCGCGCATGGTCAGCTCGAAGCCGCCGAAGGCGCCGCGCGCTTCCACGTGATGGACGTTCTCTTCGACGCCCGGGTCGGCGAGCAGCTTGACAGCGGTGCGGTCCAGGCCCAGGCCGGCCAGCGACAGCGTCGCGGCGACGTTGGCATTCTTCGGATAGAGCCGTGCAGCATCGCGCGCGCTGCCCTCGAAGATCACGGTCGGCCCGTCCAGCGCGTCGAGGTCGACCCGCTGTTCGGCCGGCGTGTCCTTCCACGCGCGCGGCGGCTTGCGGCCGGTATAGATGACTTCATCGAGGCCGCCGACCCGGGCGGCGGCCAGCGCGTCGATCGCGCCGATCGCGCCCGACAGCAGCTGCACCTGGGTGCCGCCGCGCCGTGCCGCCGCTTCCAGCCGATCGGCCAGGCCCGGCTCGGACAGCGCGCCAACCGACACCACCATGCACGGAATGCCGCGTTCGAGCGCGGGCACGATGTGTTCCTCCAGCGCGCGATGGCCGGCGCATTCGACCAGCAGGTCGGGACGGCCGTCCGCCTCGCTCAGGTGCGTGGCGACGCGGGCTTGGGGCGCCAGCGCGGACACCGCGCTGCGCGCCTCGTCCATCGTGCCTTCCGGCACGATCACCAGGTCGAACACCACGTCGGGATCGGACTTGAGCAGCTCCAGCACGCCGCGCCCGATCGCGCCGCAGCCCACCATCGACACATGCAGCATCGCCGTTCTCCTTCAGGCCGTCAGCGTGGCGCGTTCGGCGGCGCGTTCGGCCGCACCCTGCGCCGGTTCTTCCGCGGACTCGGCGGCAGACTCTGCGACGTTAACCGGCGGGCCGGCAAACGCGGTCTTGAAGCTGCCGATCGACAGCATGTCGATCTCCAGCAGGAACGGGCCCGGCTCCGCGGTGGCCTGATCGAGCGCGGCACCGATCTCGTCGAGGTGGCTGACGCGGCGATGGCGCAGCGCCAGCGCCTTCGACAGCGCCGCGTAGTCCGGCGTATGCAGGTCAACGTAGTGGCGGCGCCCGCCGTACTGCGCGTCCTGGATGTTCTTGATGACGCCGTAGCCCTTGTCGTTCATCAGCACGATGACCAGATCGGCACGCTCCTGCACCGCGGTGGCCAGTTCGCCCAGGTTCAGGATGAAGCCGCCGTCGCCGGCCAGGCAGAAGGTCTTCTTGCCGGAGCCTGTGGCCGCCGCGCCGACCGCGGCGCCGATGCCCATCGCCAGGCCCTGGCCGATGCCGCCGCCGAGCGCATGCACGCCGGCGCGCGAATCGAAGATGCGCAGCTGGCGGTTGCCCCAGGTGCTGTTCGACACGGTGACGTCGCGCACCCAGTTGAAGTGGCGGCCCACCGCGCCCTGCAGCGCCTCGACCAGCGCCGAGTACGGACCGAGGCCGTCGACCAGCCCCTTGATCGCGATCTCGTGGGCGCGGCGCAGGTCGCCGGCGAACGCCGGGTCGATCTGCATCCGGGCTTCCAGTCGATCGGCCAGGCCGTCGAGCACCAACGCGGCGTCGCCGCTGACAAAGTAGTCGCTCTGATAGCAGCGGCCCTCGGCGGCCGGATCGGCGTCGACGCGGAACAGCGGACGCGGCAGCTTCAGCTCGTACTTCAGCGTCTCGTTGCCGCGCAGCCGCGAGCCGACCACCACCATCGCATCGCAGGTCTGATAGAACTGCTCGACGGGCTTGTGCAGATTGAACGCGCCCAGCGAACGCGGATCGTCCTCGGGCACGATGCCGCGGCCCTGCGTGCTGGTCACCACGCCAAAACCCAGGTCCAGCAGCCGCTTGACCTGCGCGCCGGCATGGCGGGCGCCTCCGCCCAGCCACAGCAGCGGGCGGCGGGCCTGGATCAGGCGCTCGGCCAGCGCGTCCAGCGCGTGTGCCGACGGCACGTGGGTCGGCACCGGCAGCGGGCGCAGGTCGGTTGGCAGCGGAATCAGCGCGGCCTGGATGTCGATCGGAATCTCGACGCTGACGGGGCCCGTCGGCGCCGTCAGCGCAGTCTGCACCGCCAGCTTGATGGTGCTGATCGCGGTATCGGCGCTGCGCACGCGGAAGGCGGCCTTGGACACGGCCTTCAGCATCGTCAGCTGGTCCGGCGCCTCGTGGATGTAGGCCAGGCTCTGGTCCAGATACGGCGTCTCGATCTGCCCGGTGATATGCAGCAGCGGCGTGCCCGCGGTCAGCGCCTCGACCATCGCACCGGCCGCATTGCCGGCGGCGGTGCCGGTGCTGGTCAGGCAAACACCCAGCCCGCCGGTGGTGCGCGCGCACGCATCGGCCATATTGGCGCCGCCGGCCTCGCCGCGCGCCGGCACGAAGCGGATCTTGCCGCGTTCGCCGATCGCGTCGAGGATCGGCATGTTGTGGATCGAGATCACGCCGAACGCCGCCTTGACGCCGCACTGCTCGAGGAAGGCCGCAATGGCCCAGCCGACGGTGACCTGCTGCTCGCGCGCGGCTTGTTGATCTTGTTGGGGTTGTTCGTTACGCATGACGGGAGAGTCCTCCGGAAACATCGATGTGGCTGCCCGTGGTGTACGAAGACAACGGCGAGGCAAGGAACAGGATGGCGCGCGCGGCCTCCTGCGGCAGGCCGAGACGGCCGAGTTGAATATGTTTATGCTGCGCCAGGCGCGCGGTCCACGCGGCCCAGTCCAGATGGCGGTCGGCTTCGGGACGCGCCTCGAAACGGCGGCGCCATTGGCCGGATTCGACCAGGCCCAGCAGGATGCCGTTGACGCGAATGCCCTTCGGCGCGAACTCGGTGGCGAGCGAGCGCACCAGGTTGTGCACGCCGGCGCGGGCCGCCGAGGTGGCGACCATATGCGGCTCGGGCTGGACCGCGAGCAGCGAGTTGACGCAAACGATCGACGCGCTCGGCGATCGTTCGAGCTGCGGCAGGAAGGCGCGGGTGGCGTGAATCACCGAGAAGAACTTCAGCTGCAGTTCCTCCAGCCAGGCCTGGTCCTCGGTATCGGCGAAGGTCGAGACCCTGCCCTGCCCCGCGTTGTTGATCAGCATGTTGGCGGGGCCGAGGTTCGCTTCGACCTCGGCGGCGAAGGCACGCACCTGCTGGGGCTGCAGCACGTCGCAGGTCGCCGCGTGCAGGCGGCAGCCCGGATGCGCGTCGCGCAGCTGCGCCTCGGCGGTGGCCAGGCGGTCGGCGTCGCGGCCGCACAGCGCCACCGCGGCGCCGGCCTCCAGCAGCAGCTCGACCGTGGCCAGGCCGATGCCGGAGGAGCCGCCGGTCACGACGGCAACCTTGCCGCCGAGTTCAATCATGGACATCTTGCTTGCTCCGTTCACAGGTTGACCACCTTGCGGCCGAGCTTCGGCCGGTAGTCGAGCAGGCGCGACAGCTCGCCCGCGGTGCTTCTGACTTTCTCGACCATGCCGCCCAGTTCGTCGGGATCGATATGCGAGGCTGGGATCGTCACGCCCATCGCCGCCACCACGCGCGCGCTGCGGTCGCGCACCGGCGCCGCAATCGTCGAGATGCTCGCTTCGTAGAAGCCCTCCTGCAGCACGTAGCCGCGCTCGCGGTCGGTCTGCACCATCTCGAACAGCGCGTCGACCGTGCGCGGCGTGCCTTCGGAGAAGGCTTCCAGATGCGGCTCGGGATAGAGCTCGCGCAGCTCGGCCAGCGTCAGGTCCTCCAGCAGCACGCGCCCCAGCACCGTGGCATGCGCGGGCAGCCGCGTGCCGACGTTGACGCTGCTGGCGAACGGCCGCGGCGCCACCGACTTGGCGACATAGACGATCGAGCGGCCGTCGCGCACGACCAGGTTGCACGGATAGCCGGTCTCGTCGCGCAGGCGGTCGAGCAGCGGCGCGCCGAGCTCGGTCAGCTCCAGCGAGGCCAGGTACTCGAAGCCCAGCCGCAGCACCGCCATGCCGAGGCGGTATTCGCGTCCGTTGTCGGTGCGTTCGACGAAGCCCAGCATCTCCAGCGTGGCGAGCAGGCGGAACACCGTCGAGCGCGGCGCCTGCAGGCGCCGGGCCAGTTCGGCCGCGCTCAGCGTGCGTTCCGCGCGGCTGAATTCGCCGAGCAGCCGCAGGCCGCGTTCGAGGCCGGGCACGATGTACTTGTCCTGGACGGTGTCCGGCGGCAGAGGTTGGGTCATGGGAATCCGGGGTCGGGCGGGGCGGCCGCTTGCGTCGTGTGGTCGCATCGCGTCGTGATGCTTCGGTCGGCGGCCGCCGCGGGATGTCAGCGCTTGATCTTCGACAGCGGGTGATCGGGCGGATAGGTCGGCGTGATCGGCTTCTTCGCACCGAGCATCACGCACATCAGCGCGTCTTCCTCGCCGATATTGATTTCCTCGCGATAGACGCCCGGCGGCACCGACACCAGGTCGCGATCGGTCAGGATGGTCTCGTAGCGCTCGCCGTCCTTCTCCAGCACCAGCTTGATCTTGCCGCGCAGGATGAAGAACACTTCCTCGACGTCGGTGTGCAGGTGCGACGGGCCTTCATGACCGGCCGGAATGATCATCGTCGAGAAGGTGAAGTGCTCCGACGGCACGGTATTGCTGTCCGCGGCCACGCCGGTGCCGCCGGTGCCCAGATAGCGCATCTGCGCCCGGCGGTACTTCGGGTCGTAGTCGGCCTGGAACTTCAGCGCGTTCCAGTCATAGCGGCGCGTGGCGAAGCGCGCGACCCGGCCCTCCATCCACTGTTCGAACGAGGCGCCCTCGGGACGGTCCCAGCTGCGCTTGAGGTCTTGTTGTTCGGAGAGATCGCTCATTTGGATTTCCTTCGGTCTTTCGTTGTCTTCAGGGTCTTGAGGGTCTTCGGTGCGTCGGTACGTCGGTACATCGATGCGTCAATGCATGACAAAGCCGCCGTTCACCGCCAGAGTCTGGCCGGTCACGAAGCGGGAAAGATCGGACAGCGCGAACAGCACGGCGCCGCAGACATCGGCGGGCAGCTGCTCGCGCGAGATCGCGCGCTGCTCGCGATAGAGCTCATGCCGCTTCTGCGGGACGTACTCGGTCGCCTCGACCAGCGTCAGGCCCGGCGCCACGGCATTGACCGTGATGTTGTCGGGACCGAGCTCGCGCGCCAGCGATCGGGTCATGCCCATGATGGCGCTCTTGCTCGCCACGTAGGCCAGCAGGTTCGGCGCGCCCCACAGCGGCGTGTCGGACGCCAGATTGACGATGGCGCCGCGGCCGCTGTCGCGCAGCGCCGGAAGGCAGGCCGTGGTCATCAGCCAGGTGCCGCGCACGTTCACGTTCATCACGCGGTCCCAGGTGGCGATATCGATGGCGCTGGCATCGCGCCCGCCGGAGTCGGTCACTGCGGCGTTATTGACCAGGCCGTCGAGGCCGCCCAGTTCTCGCACCGCCTCGGCGGCGCAGGCCCGTACCGAGGCCGGATCGGCCAGGTCCAACGGCAGCGCCACCGCGTGCAGGCCGCGCGAGGTCAGCGCGTCGGCCTCCTGGTGCAGGCGCTCGGCGAGGACGTCGGTCATCGCGACCGAAGCGCCGGCTTCGGCGATCGCGGTGGCAAAGGCCAGGCCCAGGCCGCGCGCGGCGCCGGTGACCAGCACCTTGCGACCGGCGAGCATCGACGACGAGTCGCCGGGAGGCTGGAACTCAGGCATGGCTGGCAACTCCCGTGGCCGGCTGCAGCATCGCCACCGGCGCATCGGCCAGCTCCTGCTCGGCGCGGCGGCGCAGCAGGCGGCGCACGCGTGTGATGCCGACATCGTGCTGGTACAGCATTTCATGGTCGCGGGCGTTGGGCGCCATCGACTCGAGCACCACGCGGTCCTGCTCCAGCACGTCCCAGTGCAGCTTTTCCAGCCGGTTGCGGTAGAGGAAGCGCCAGACATCGCGCTCCCAGCCCTGGACATGTCGGGTGCGCCAGAAGAACACCATGCAGTGCTCCTCATCGACCGGCGTGGCGACGCCGACGATGCCGAACGGACCGCCGGGGCCGACCTTCGGGCGATACGGAATCGCCAGGCGCAGCCACATCGTGCCGGTCTCGCCGAACTCGACCCAGTCGAAATTGACGCCCCGCTGGCCGGTCTTCTCGAACATCAGGCCGTGCTCGGTCTCGCGCACCGCCATGACCGCCTGCTTCTCGCCGCTGGCCATCGAATGCGAGACCGCATGCAGATAGGCGCCGTGCATCGGGTCCATGACGTTGTCGATGGCGTAGCGGTAGTTGCAGTCCCAGTGCGCGACGCACAGAAAGTGGCTGTGCTCCGGGTTCTCCAGCTCTTCGGGCAGGCGCAGCGTGTCGGCGCTGTCGGGGCCCTCGACCGGAGCGCGGTCGCCGAACCACAGGAAGATCGCGCCGGCCTTCTCCTGGACCGGATAGCTGCGCACGCAGGTCTTGCCTTCGAGCGGGCAGCTCTCGACCGCCGGCACGCTCTTGACCTGGCCGTCGCCGCCGACCTCGACGCCGTGATACCAGCAGGCGACGCGATCGCCGAGGTTCCAGCCCATCGACAGACGCGCGCCGCGGTGCGGGCAGCGGTCTTCCAGCGCATGGACCTGGCCGGCGCCGTCGCGCCACAGCACGATGTTCTGGCTCAGGCGAGTGATGCCGATCGGCGAATGGGTGACCGACCACGACGCGGCCACCGGATACCAGTAGTTGCGCAGGCCGGTATTGAGCCGTTCTTCGATGCGGGCTTGCTTGTTCGATTCCATCGTTGTTCTCTCTTGCGGGACCGCTGGGTGTCGTCGGGGGTCGTCTGGGTCAGGCGCCGAGGCGCTGCATCTCGGCCAGAAAGCGCGCCTCTGTCCAGGGCTGGCCGTCGGCGGTCAGGAAGCCCGCGCGGTTGAAGGCGCGCACCACGTCTTCGGGCGTCGTCGCGCCTGCCTCGAAGGCGGCTTCGAGCGCGTCGCCGAGCGCGTTCTCGTAGGCCGTCGGCAACGCCGAGCGCGTCTGCCAGACGATGTTGGGCACCTTGCCCGGCCGCTCGATATAGCCCTTGCCCGCCACGTTGTTCGGCGCGGGCTTGTCCCAGGGCGCGAGCTGCGGGTTGTAGTCGACGATTTCCATTGCGCTTGCTCCTTTTTCCGATCGGCCGGTGTCTCGCTGCATGTTTTATATATGGAACAGCGATCCATGTATTGAACACGGTTGAACTATAGACCTCGGCGTTGCGGGATTGGACTGGGGTTTACCCGGGAATTGGGCGTTGGAGAGGAAAGAGGTGATGCTGTCGTCCCAGCGCGTGCGGGGACGACGACGACGTCCGGCTAGCGTGCGGGACGCTTGTCCAACGCCGCGCGAATCCATCGCGCCACCGCGGCCGCCTGCTCGATGTAGCAGGCATGGCCGGCATCGGGGATCGGCGTGAATGGCAGACCGAACCGCTGGGCCAGCGCTTCGGCGCCGATCGGCGGCGTCACCACGTCCAGCGTGCCGCAGCCGATCTCGACCGCGACGCCCTCCGGCCGGCGCGCCAGGTAGGCGTCGATGTCGTCGCCGCACAGCATCGCTACCGCCTGGCGGTAGCCGTCCGGATTCAGGCGGCTCATGTTCCAGCGCACCCATTCACGCGCACCGGCATCCGCGCTCGGACCCAATAGCCGCGCGGGGCCGCGTTCCGCCAAGCCGGTGACGCCGAGCGTTGCCAGCGCGTCGAGGCGCTGCCGCGCAACGTCCGCCGCCTTCTGTTCCTTGCCTGCGGCGCCATAGCCTTGTGCCGGACTGGCCAGCAGCACACGGGCCGGCCGCCGGTCCGGCTCGGCCTGTGCCAGGTAGGCCGCCGCCATCAATGCGCCGAGCGAATGACCGACGATCACGGCCGGCCGCAGGTCGAGTGCCCGCACCAGGCCCTGCAATCGGACGGCGTAGTCGGCGGCGCGCCTCGCCTTCTCGGCAAGGGGGCTCGACGCGCCATAGCCGGGCGCGTCCCACGCGATTACCCGCGCATGGGCGGCGAGCAGGCTCGCGCAGGGCAGCCATGACGCTGCGCCCGAGCTGATGCCGTGCAACAGCAACACCACAGGCCCTTGGCTGCCGCCGCTGCGGTAGGCCACCTGCGCCCCGTCGGCATCGACCGTCGCCACCGCTTCCACAAACGTATCCGCGAGTCGGGCCAGCATCGAAGGCGCCTCGGTTCGGGAGTTATGTTCCATATATGAAACTCACGTCCTTATGTAAAAACTTTCCGACTATATCGCCCGGAAATCGTGGTGAAGATCGGCGTAAACACCTAGCCCCGCGCTAGGGAATTCCCTGCCCGCCGGACGCGAAAACCCCCGCTATATTGCGCTTGTCGTTTCCTATGTAATTCGTCGTTTTATATATGAAACGAAACCGAACATCAGGACTGCCACCACAACAACGGGACGGAAGCGATCGGCCACAGAGACGACGCGGCGGCCAGGAACCACCACGAGACGGAATCGGGAAGGAATCGCAATGAAATTTGGACGGATCGCACTGGCTGTGCTTGCCGCCGCGCCGATGATGGCGGCCGCACAATCGGTCACGCTGTACGGCGTGGTCGATACCGGGATCGAATACGTGAACAACGTCGGCCCCGACAAGGACAGCGTTGTCCGCATGCCCAACCTGACCGCGACGGTGCCGTCGCGCTGGGGCATTCGCGGCACCGAGGATCTTGGCGGGGGGCTCAAGGGCCTGTTCGTGCTGGAATCGGGCTTCGGGCCGGATACCGGCAACGCCAATCAGGGCGGCCGGCTGTTTGGGCGACAGGCCTGGGTCGGCGTGTCGGGCCCGTGGGGCCAGATCTCGCTGGGCCGCCAGTACACCATGCTGTTCTGGGCGATCCTCGACTCGGACATCCTCGGTCCGAACGTCTACGGATCGGGTTCCCTCGACAGCTATATCCCCAACACCCGCCACGACAATTCGGTGGTCTACAAGGGGACGTTAGGCGGCCTGACCGTCGGCGCCTCGTACAGCTTCGGCCGCGATGCGGTCAACGCCGGCCCCAGCCCGTCGGGCACCAACTGCGCGGGCGAGAACCCGGCCGACGCGCGCGCCTGCCGCGCCTGGTCCGCGCTGGTCCAGTACGCGACCAAGACCTGGGGTGTGCATGCCGCCTACGATTCGCTGCGCGGCGGCCCCGGCGCATTCGCCGGGCTGACCACCAGCAGCCTGACCGACGATCGCCTGTCGCTCGGCGGCTATGTGCTGCTCGACCGCGTCAAGGCCGGCGCCGGCCTGATCCGCCGCGACAACGAGGCCAGCCCCACCCCGCGCAGCGACATGTGGTACGCCGGCCTGGCCTATGACATCACGCCCGCCTTCCAGCTCGCCGGGCAGGTCTACTACCTGAAGTATCGCCACAGCGACAACGACCAGATGCTCTACGCGCTGCGCGGCTCGTATGCCTTCTCGAAGCGGACCATGGTCTATGCGACGGCGGGCTTCATCGATAACGACGGCACGCTGGCCACCTCGGTCAGCGGCGGATCGCCGGGCTCGAACACGCGTCCCGGCGGCTCGCAGCTCGGCGCGATGCTGGGCATCAAGCACGTGTTCTGATCGCCATCCATCGCTCTCGAGCGCAGACAACTGGAGGAACCATGAAGCAGTCCACCACCCGCAAACTGATCGCGGCCGTTGCGGCGGCCGGCGCGCTGCTCGGCCCGGGCGCCGCGCAGGCGCAAGGCTATCCGAGCAAGCCGATCACGATCGTGGTCGCCTATCCGGCCGGCGGGGACACCGACGTGCTGGCCCGCATGATCGCGGAGAAGCTGGCGATCCGGCTGAACCAGTCGGTCGTCGTCGAGAACCGGACCGGCGCCGCCGGCACGATCGGCAGCGCCTACGTCGCCAAGGCGGCGCCGGACGGCTACACGCTGCTGGCCGCGCCGAACACCGTGGCGCTCGCCCCGCTCGTTCTCAAACCCGGCTCCGGCGCGGCTTATGACGTGCAGCGCGATTTCACGCCGGTGATCCAGACCGGCAGCCAGTCGCTGTTTGTGGTCGTCAACAAGTCGACCGGCATCAGCAAGATGAGCGACCTGGTCGCGCGCGCCAAGGCCGGCACGGTGCAGACCTATGCCTCGCCGGGCAACGGCTCGCCGATGCATATCCTGGGCGAGCTGTTCAACAAGGCGGCCGGCGTGCGGATCGCGCAGGTCCCGTATCGCGGCACCGCGCCGGCGGTGGTCGACGTGCTCGGCGGCCAGGTGCCGATGACCTATTCCACCTATGGCGCCGTGTTCCAGTACGTGACCAACGGCCGCCTGCTGCCGATCGCCGTGGCCGATCCCAAGCGCTCGCCGTTCGCGCCCAACGTGCCGACGCTGGCCGAGCTGGGCTACAAGGACGTCGAAGTCGGCGCGTGGCAGGCGATCCTCGGTCCGAAGGGCATGCCGGCGGACGTGGTGCGCACGCTGAACGGGCATATCAACGAGATCCTGAAGATGCCGGACATCGTCGAAAAGATGGCGACCTTCGGCATCAGCCCAGTCGGCGGCGATGCGGCCAGCCTTGGCAAGCTGATCGCGGCCGATGCGAACCGCTACGCGCGGATCGTCAAGGAGTTCGGGATTCAGGCGGATTGATCTTCAGCGAGGTATCGGCGCCGTCTTTCGAGTCAGGTGGACGGCGGCGCCGTTTTGGACGTTGGCTGTGTGAAAAAGCCGGGCGCTCATGCCGGGTTGTCTTCGAATACCTCGGCCAGGGTTTCGGCGCGAAGCAATCGCGTTGACCAGTGATCGAGCTGCTCTTCCGTTGCCCCCTGAATCCTGGTTAACGCATATTCCGGCAACGGTCCGAAGCGAGTCGTAAGCTGCCGCTGCAGTATTCGGGCCTCGCCTTCCAGCCTTCCGGCCGCCCTATATTCGTGCTCCCACACCTTGAAACTCTGACTTAGCTTCATCTTCATCTCCACAAGATCATTGGCCACCGGTACGTCCAAGGTGTTGCCGCTGCGCCTGCCGATCAGTCCCGGCAACACATTGAGGAAGATTCGCTTCAGTTCCTCGTCGCCTTTGACGATGTCCGCGAGCTTGTCGATCAACTCGCCGACCTCCTGCTGGGTTTCCGCCTCTTCCAGCTGCATCAGCACCGCAACCGGATTGCGCATCGCGCGCAGCTGTTCCTTGCTGATGCGCCCGCTGTCCAACAACAGATATTTAAGCTTGGGCAGGTAGTCACCGACAAGTCCGGGCACGTCCGGCAGCATCGCGGCGATATCGGTGGGCGCATCCCATGGCCCTTCGCCGTTGTAAAGGACGATGGGCAGCACCGGCGGAATGCCTCGTCGAGGCTTGACGTACTCCTTGCGGATCAAGCTTTGATAGAGCAGCC
The DNA here is from genome assembly GCA_031181345.1 of Cupriavidus sp. Classification (GTDB taxonomy): domain Bacteria; phylum Pseudomonadota; class Gammaproteobacteria; order Burkholderiales; family Burkholderiaceae; genus Cupriavidus. The sequence goes on from JAPSLC010000002.1 coordinate 39,884, forward strand.
CGAGATAGGACAGGATCCGTACCGGCATGCCGTGATCGACGGTGCTCTGAAACTCCATCATCAGATAGAGGTAGAGCCATTCGTCATCGGCGCGGACCCGCCACACCATGTCGTTGGCCCGCTGTCGCAGATCGTCGGAGACGTAGTGGCAAGGGATGCATTCCAGTGTGCCGAAATCCAGCCCATGCAGCCATCCGTCGGGGATAAATCCCGAGACCAGATTGCGGACCATCGCGGGCGATGAATACAACTGTTTGTAGCTGGCGTCTTCGAGTTGAACCATGGCAGGAATCGGAGAAGTGTCGAGGTCGACAGCATCCTGCGCATGCACTCTCGATGCTTCACATAAGGACACGCATTTTGCGTTTCATGCCGCCGCCGCCCAACATTGAGAATCGTCCTACCGGCAGCCCCTTTGTGCCGCCGTCAGCAGCCGCCGGCGAAATCGCAGACACTATCCGGCGCCACACGAATTCTCAATCGGCTTACCGCCGGACGACCGGCGCGGCAGCGCCCCATTCGAAGGAGACACCATGACCCAAAAGAAGGCCATCCTTGTCATCGGCGCCGGCGACGCGACCGGCGGTGCGATCGCCCGACGCTTTGCGCGCGAGGGCTATATCGCCTGCGTGACCCGGCGCAATGCCGACAAGCTGGCGCCGCTGGTTCAGCAGATCGAGGCCGAGGGCGGCATTGCGCATGCCTTTGGTTCGGACGCGCGCAAGGAAGAGGAGATGACGAGCCTGATCCAGCGAATCGAATCGGAGATCGCGCCGATCGAGGTGGCGGTGTTCAATATCGGCGCGAATGTCCGCTTCGACGTCCTGGACACGACGGCCCGGGTCTACTTCAAGGTGTGGGAGATGGCCTGCTTCGCGGGCTTCCTGATGGGCCGCGAGACGGCCCGCGTGATGGTGCCGCGCGGCCGCGGCTCGATCTTCTTCACGGGGGCGACGGCCAGCCTGCGCGGCCGCGCCGGATTCGCGGCGTTTGCCGGGGCCAAGCACGGCCTGCGCGCGTTGGCGCAGTCAATGGCGAAGGAGCTGGGGCCGCAGGGCATCCACGTCGCCCATCCGATCATCGACGGCGCCATCGACACGGCCTTTATCCGCGAGAACTTCCCCGAGCGCTATGCATTGAAGGATCGCGACGGCATCCTGAATCCCGAGCATATCGCCGATGCTTACTGGATGCTGCACCAGCAGCCGCGCGACACCTGGACGCACGAGCTCGATCTGCGGCCGTGGATCGAGGCGTGGTGACTGGCTGAGTCACTGGGTCCCCGCCTACGCGGGGACCCAGCGAATTGCACAGCCCCATACCGCTCAACGTCCCGCGTCAAACATCCCCGCCAACCGCTGGAACGTCAACTGCTCGGCCTCGTTGACGATGCGGTCGATCAGGGTCCTGACGCTCGGAATATCGTGGATCAGGCCGGCGACCATGCCGCAGCTCCACGCCCCCGCCTCGACATCGCCCTCTACCATCACCTTGGGATAGATGCCCGCGACCTGATCGTAGATATCGGCGATCTTCAGATCGGCGCCCTTCTCGCGCTCGATCTGCAGCAGCCGCTCGACGCCGCCATTGTTCAGCACCCGCTCGGTATTGCGCAGCGCCCGCATGATCAGCCGCGTATCGAGCTCGCTCGCCTCGACGATCGCCTGCTTGACGTTGACATGCACCGGCGCCTCTTCGGTGGCCAGGAAGCGCGTGCCCATATTGATGCCGTCGGCGCCCAGTGCCAGCGCGGCCACCAGGCTGCGGCCGTCTGCCATGCCGCCGGACGCGACGAACGGAATCTTCAGCGTTTCGGCGGCCCGCGGCAGCAGGATCATGTTGGGCACGTCGTCCTCGCCCGGATGGCCGCCGCACTCGAATCCGTCGACGCTGGCCGCATCGCAGCCGATTCTCTCCGCCTTCAGCGCGTGGCGCACCGAGGTGCATTTGTGGATCACCTTGATGCCGGCCGCCTTCAATGCCGGCATGTACTGCTCGGGGCTGCGGCCGGCCGTCTCGACGATGCGCACGCCGCCTTCGGCGATGGCCGCGATGTACTCCGCATAGGGCGGCTCGGAAAACGTCGGCAGAAAGGTCAGGTTGACGCCGAACGGCTGGTCCGTCATGTCGCGGCAACGCGCGATTTCCCTGGCCAGCAGCTCGGGCGTGCGCTGCGTCAGCGCGGTGATGATGCCCAGGCCGCCGGCATTGGAGACAGCCGCGACCAGATCGGCGAGACCGACGAAATGCATGCCGCCCTGGATGATCGGATAGCGGATCGCGAACAGTTCAGTGATGCGTGTTTTCATGGGCAGGAAGGCTCCGAACGGGTGAAAAGACGAAGTGGGCTCAGGCGGCGCGCGCCCGCACGATTTCCTCTTCGACGTCGCGCAGGCTGTCCTTGCCGAAGAAAATCTCGTGGCCGACGAAGAAGGTTGGCGCGCCGAACGCCCCGCGCTCGAATGCACGCTGCGTATTGCCCAGCAGCGTTTCCTTGACGGCCGGCTGATTGATCGCCTCGAGCAGGCGGGCGCCATCGAGTCCTGCTTCGTTCAGGGCTGACTCGATCACGACCGGATCGTCCATCTTCAACCCGCGCTCCCACATCGCGCCAAAGACCGCATCGACATAACGCGCGAAGCTGCCATCCTGACTCGCGGCAATCGCGCCCCGCATGATCTGCAGCGTGTTGACCGGAAAGTGCGGATTCATTCGAAACGCGGTCAATCCATGCCGCCTGACAAAGCGTTCCATTTCCAGCCGGCCGTATTCCGGCTTGTTCTTGATCCCGGCAAACGCCTCCACCGGCGAGCGATTGCCGGTCAGACGAAAGAGTCCACCAAGCAGGATCGGAACGTATTCGAATGTCACGCCGGTGCGCGCTTCGATGCCCGGAATGACCTTGTGCGCGAGATAGGCGTTGGGACTGCCAAAATCAAACAGGAACTGCGCGTTGACGTTACGCATTGCTTGTCTCCACCTCGGATGGTGATTCTGCCGACCGACCGCGCCGGCCGGTTCTTTCGCAACAATGTACCGCCGCCCGCGTTTTTGGCAAGGCATTCCGCGCTTGTTCCACCATGCAGTCCGCGATGGCAAGCAGCATGGCGCTAGCCGGCGCCCTCCCCGATCGGCGCGCCGCGCTTGGGCACGACCTTGGCCTTGACCACCGAGGTATTGGTCTCCGCGAGCTGCGCGACGCGATCCAGCAACCCGTCCAGCTCCTCGATCGAGCGCACATACAGCCGCGCGACAAAGCAATCCTCGCCGGTCACCTTGTCGCATTCGCCGATCTCCGGAATCTCGGCAATCAGCTTCTGCACGATATGGAGCTTGCCCGGCAGCGGGCGGATACGAACGATGGCCTGCAGCGGATAACCCAAGGCGGCCGGATCGATATCGATGGTGAAGGCGCGGATCACCTTGCGTTCTTCCAGGCGTTTGAGCCGTTCCGACGTGCTCGGCGAAGACAGGCCGACGCGGGCGGCCAATTCCTTCAGTGAAATCCGGGCGTCCTCGGCAAGCACGGCAAGGATGCGCCGATCGACATCGTCGAGCATTTTTTATTCCTTAGGAATGAAAGCGATATGCCTTCCAAATAAAGGCAGCGTCGGGATCGGTCCTAATAAAGCATATAGAATCGCGGCCCACGACATGCGATTCTAAACACCATTCAGCCTTCAGGAGAAAGACGGTGAATTCCCTACGCGGCACTGCCGAAATGACGGCCTCGATGGTGTTGTCCGGCACCATCGGCTGGTTCGTGGTCAAGTCCGGACAGCCAATCCACGACGTGGTGTTCTGGCGCTGCCTGTTCGGCGCCCTGACCTTGCTCGCGGTCTGCGCGGCGCTGGGCATGCTGCGGCAGCTGACCTGGCGCACGCTGGGCCTGGCGGCACTGGGCGGCGTCGCCATCGTGATGAACTGGCTGTTGCTGTTTGCGGCCTATCCGCGCGCGTCCATCTCGATCGCGACGGCGGTCTACAACACGCAGCCCTTCATGCTGGTGGCATTGGGCGCGCTGCTGTTTTCCGAGCGCATCACGCTGACCAAGCTGGCCTGGCTGCTGATCGCGTTCGCCGGCGTGCTGATGATCGTGCAGGCCAAGCCGGATCACGGCCATGGCGCCACCGACTATCTCGGCGGCATCGCGCTGGCCCTCGGTGCGGCGTTCTTCTATGCGGTCGCGGCGATCATCACCAAGCGGCTATCGGGCGTGCCGCCGCATCTGATCGCGCTGATCCAGGCTTGCGTCGGCATGGCGATGCTGGCGCCCTTCGCGAATCTGTCGGACCTGGCCGCCTATGACGGTTCGTGGCCGATGCTGGTGACGATCGGCGTGGTCCATACCGGGCTCGTCTATATCCTGCTGTATGGCGCGATCCAGAAGCTGTCGACGGCGATGACGGCGGCGCTGTCCTTCATCTATCCGGTGGTGGCGATCGTCGTCGACATGGTCGCGTTCGGCCTTCGACTCGATTGGGCGCAGTGGGCCGGCGCCGCGGCGATCTTGCTCGCGGCGGCCGGCATGACGCTGGGATGGCGGCTGCCGTTCGCGCGCCGGCCCGGCGCTGCCGCGGCCAAGAGCTGACCCCGCACAGCGACGCCTCAACCTTCCTGCCTCCCCGTTCCGGTATACTGCCGCGCGGGTGCTCACCCCACGGGGTGGCAGGATTAGCGTCGGTCGGGCCGCCACGCGGCTTTTCCGCGACCGATGCATGCACCACCCTCATCCAGACCACTCAGCTGGTCGACTCTCCGCTTCCACGCGCTGTCACGCAACGCCGCCTTCCGCGCCTCCCGCCCACGGGAGCGCCGGCGCCTGCGCGCGCGGAATTCCATTCGTTTTCACCCCGGCATATCTCCTGGCATATCGCCCGGTATGTCTCGCGGGATGTCTCATGCATGAGAGGCCCTAATGGCAATCGTAGAAAGAAGACTATCCAATACCTTTCAGCGCTTTTTCCAGTCCGAGAAGGCGGGCGGCGTCCTGCTGATCGTCTGCACCATCATCTCGCTGATATTGGCCAATTCGCCGCTCGGCGATCAGTACCTTCATTTCTGGCATCTGAAAGTGGCTGGCCTTAGCGTCGAGCACTGGATCAACGATGCGCTGATGGCGATCTTCTTCCTGCTGATCGGCCTCGAACTCGAACGCGAGCTGCACAACGGCGAACTGTCCAGCTTCAGGAACGCCCTGCTGCCCATCGTTGCGGCGGCCGGCGGCATTGCGATCCCCGCACTGATCCACTTCGGATTCAACGGCGGCACACCGACGCAGCCGGGCATCGGCATTCCGATGGCGACGGACATCGCCTTTGCGCTGGGCGTTCTGGCGCTGCTCGGCAGCCGCGTGCCCGCCTCGCTGAAGGTCTTTCTGACCGCGCTTGCGGTGATGGACGACCTCGGCGCCATCATCGTGATCGCGCTGTTCTACACGGCCGAACTGGCGTTCGTCTATCTGGCAGGCGCACTGGCCGTATTCGGCGCGCTGCTATTGATGAACCGCGTGCTGCGCGTGATGTCGCTGATCCCCTATCTGCTGGGCGGCGCGCTGATGTGGTTCCTGATGCTGAAGTCCGGCGTGCACGCGACCATCGCGGGCGTGCTGCTGGCCTTCGCGATTCCTTTCTCCGCCAGGCAGGACGACGGGGCATCGCCGTCGCATCGGCTCGAACATGTGCTGCACCGCCCGGTGGCGTTCGTGATCCTGCCGATCTTCGCGCTGGCGAATACCGGCATTGTGATTGGCAGCGGTTGGGCGCAGGAGCTGGCCTCGTCGAACAGCCTGGGCATCCTGGCCGGGCTGGTGGTCGGCAAACCGCTGGGCATCACGGTGCTGAGCATGCTGGCGGTGGCCGTCGGCATCTGCAAGCTGCCGCTGGATCTGCGCTGGCGGCATGTGTTCGGCGCGGGCCTGCTGGGCGGCATCGGCTTCACCATGTCCATCTTCATCACGAACCTGGCCTTTACCGACGAGCCGGCCGTCATCAATGCGTCGAAGATGGCGATCCTGCTGGCGTCGCTGACCGCCGGCCTGCTGGGCTTCGTCTGGCTCAAGCTGTTCGGCAAGCCGGTGGCGTCCGACGTCGACATGGACACGATGGACTTCGAGTCCGACCAGGCATCGCCTTCGGGCGGCACGTCGGTGCGCTGACCGGCCGGAGGCGTTGATCCCTCCTGCCCTCTCCCCCGGCCCCTCTCCCGCAAGCGGGTGAGGGGAGTCAAGCTCGAGCGTTCGCTTTGACCGGGGTGTCTCGTCCCGCGATGCGCGGCCTCCCTCTCCCGCTTGCGGGAGAGGGTTGGGGAGAGGGCAACCCCCGGCCCAACACTACCTCGCGTCGTGCGAATGCACCTGCAGCGCCTCCAGAAAGCGCGACACCATGTTGTACGCCGCAATCGTCGCGGTGAGCTCGACCACATGCCGTTGCGAGAAATGCCGTGCGATCTCGGCAAACACTGCCGGCTCGACGCGGATGTCGCGCGTCATCGCATCGGTGTAGGCCAGTACCGCCCGCTCGACGTCGGTGAACAGCGCGCTGTCGCGCCAGGCGGGCAAGGCATCGAGCTGGGCCTGCGTCATCCCTTCCTTCAGCGCGATCGGGGCGTGCTGGTCGGCCTCGTACGACGCGCCGTTCAGGATCGCCACGCGCATGATCACCATTTCGCGCAGCGCGCCGGGCAGGCTGGACTTCTGGCGGATGGCCGTCAGATAGCTCAGCCAGCCTTCCGCAACGGGCGGCGCGTGCAGCAGCATCTGGTAGAGATGCAGCACGCTGCCGCGCTCGGCGGCGATCCGCTCGGCCAGCGGCTGGATGTCGGGCGCCGAAAGATCGGCGTAGGGAATGGCGGCCATGTCGAGGTCCGTAGTGGGATGAATGGAACGGCGTCGTCTATTCGCCGACGATCACCTTGCGGCGCACGAGGTCGCCCATGGCGCCCGCGTCCTTGCTGACCCGGGCCGCGAAGGCCTCGGGACTGCTGTTGACGATATCGAAGGCATTGTCCGCGAATCGCTTCGAGACCTCGGGATCGTGCATGACCTTTTGGGTCGCGGCCAGCAATTTCGCGCGGACCTCCGGCGGCAAACCGTGCGGCGCCACCAGGCCGATCCAGGTCGGATATTCGAAGCCGGGAATCGATTCGCTCATCGTTGGCACATCGGCCAGCATCGCCGAACGCTTTGGCGAGCTGACGGCGAGCGCGCGAACCTTGCCCGCCTTGATATGCGGCAGCATCACCGACAGGCCGGCAAACGCATACTGGACATGGCCGCCGAGCAGATCGGTCAGCAGCGGCGCCGCACCCTTGTAGGGGATATGGGTCGTCACGAGCTGCCTGGAGATGGACAGCTGCGCGCTGTTGACATGCCCTGCCGACGCCGTTCCCGCCGAGCCATACGAGGTATTGGGATTGGCCTTCAGATAGGCCACCAGTTGATCCAGATTGTTCGCCGGCAGCGCATTGTTGACGACCAGCACCTGCGGCGTGGTGACCAGCAGGCTCAGGTAGTCGAACGACTTGAAGGTATCGAAGCGCAGGTTCTTGACCGTGTAGTGGTTCACCGCATGCGAATCCAGCGCCAGCATCAGCGTATAGCCGTCGGGCTTCGCACGGGCCAGATCGGCTGCGCCGAGCGAACCGCTGGCGCCGGGCTTGTTCTCGATGACAATCGGCTGGCCCAGCTCCCGGCCCAGCGCGCCGGAAATCGTGCGCGCGGTCTGGTCCACCGCGCCGCCGGGCGCGAACGGCACGATCAGGCGGATCGGCTGGCTCGGATACGCCTGGCTCCAGGCGGGAACGGCATGCGAGATGGCGGCGGCGGCCAGCGCCGCGGCGCCGAGCCGGCGCCGGAATCGGTTTGTCATCGTTGTCTCCTGTCGTTATCGATGGCAAGACTGGCGAGAGCCTTGCCCATGCCAAGCGCGATGAATGGCAATGCAGCCGCTATCGCTATGGATCTACCGCGTCGCGGCGACCAGCCCGCCGTCGACGACGATCTCGGTGCCGGTGATATAGCGGCTCTCGTTGGCGGCCAGAAACAGCACGGCGTGCGCGGTATCCCAGCCATCGCCCATGCGCTGCATCGGGACCTGGCCATGCCGGTGGGCGATGAACGCCTCGGTATCGCCGCCCGCATACTTCGCGGCCAAACCTTCGATCAGCGGCGTATGCATCAGCCCGGGCACCACGCAGTTCAGGCGGATGTTGTCCGGCGCGTGAATCACCGCGGTGGTCCGCGTGAAATGCATCAGTCCCGCCTTGGCGGCGGCATAGGCGACCTGCGGCTTGCCCACATAACGCAGCCCGGCCACCGAAGCGATATTGACCACCGCACCGCCACCCTGCTTCTTCATGATCGGCAGCACGTGCTTGCAGGCGAGGAACGTGCCTTTCAGGTTCACCTGCATCTGCGCGTCCCAAACGGCTTCTTCCATGTCGATCGGGCCGCCGGGCTGCGACAGGCCGACGTTGTTGACCAGGATGTCGATCCGGCCGTGGCGCGACAGGCAGGCCTGCACCGCGCGCTCCACCTGCTCGGCGCTGGTGCTGTCGCACGCAACGACATCGGCGTCGAAGCCTTCCGCGACGATCACTTCGCGGGTGCGCATCCCATGCTCCAGATGCAGGTCCGTGCCGAAAACCCGCGCCCCCTGCCGCGCCATCAACATGGCGGTGGCACGCCCGTTTCCCCACCCTTCGGCGACGGCGCCGCACCCCATGATCAGCGCCACCTTGCCGTTCAGATCCAGCATCTCGTCTCCGTTGTCCGTTTCTGCAATGACGTCCCGCAAAAGCTTGCGCGGCCCATTCTAGGGAGACTACATTTATTGCGGAAATTCCCTTTGTCTATAGATTGATAGACCACAAGAATGAATATCACGCCCCGCCAACTCCGGATCTTCCTCGCGCTGGCGCAATCGCTGAACTTCAGCCGCACCGCCGAGCAGTTTTTCGTCACGCAACCGTCGTTGAGCAAGGCGGTCAAGGAGATGGAGGAGGAACTGGGCATCGCGCTGTTCGAACGGTCGACGCGCAGCGTGCGCCTGACGCCCGCGGGCGAGCAGCTGGTGCCGATGGCCAGCCGCATCGTCGGCGAATTCGATTCCGGCCTGCGGCATCTGCAGAGCCGCGCGGAACAGGAGGCGCAGCGGCTGTCGATCGCGGCCCTGCCGTCGCTGGCCAATGTGCTGTTGCCCGGCGTCTGCGCGGCGCTGGAGCACCGCTATCCGCACGCGCAGATCGCGGTGCACGACTGCGCGGACCAGGCCGCGGTACAGCGCGTGATCGACTACCAGGTCGACTTCGCGCTGGCGTCGGCCTCGCCGTCGAACCCCGACCTGCGGTTCCAGGAAATCCTGCGCGATCGGTTCGTGCTGCTCGCCCCGGCCGAGTGGCGCAAGCCCCTGCGCAAGCGGATGCATATGGACGAACTCGCCGACCTTCCGCTGATCAGCATGACGGACCGCAGCACCGCGATGAAGTACATGAGCGCGGCATTCCTGCAGCGCGGCGTGCAGTTCCGGCCCAAGCTGCAGCTGGACCAGATCGGCACGATCGCCGGTTTCGTCAAGGAGGGACTGGGCATCGCGGTACTGCCCTATCTGGGCATCATGCCGCTGCTGTCGCTGAAGGGCATGCGCGTGGCCGAGATCGTCGATGGACCGGTGCGGTCCGTCGGCCTCGTCAGCCGCAAGACGTCGCCGCCGTCGGAGATCGCGGCGCAAGCGATGGTCGAGGTCGGCATCGTGGCCGACCGGCTGAAGCGGCGGTGGCCAGGCTGGATCTGGCCACCGGCCGCATAGCTTCGCTGCCGCAGGGGCCGCGGCAGCGCCCTAGCGGCTGAACGCCGCCTGCAGGTCGGCCTGGCTGGTCACGCCCCGCTGCAACAGCAGCATCAGCAGGATGCGCGCCTTGGCGGGCTTCAGGTCGTCCGCCATCACGGCGCCGGCGTCGAACGTGGTCTTGCCGCCGCCGACGAACCCATAGTTCGGCAGGACGCGTCCGTTGTGCACGCGCGTCGAGATCACGACGGGCACCTTCCTGGACAGTGCATATTTGACGGCTTCGAACATCGGCTGATTCATGTTGCCCATGCCGAGCGCCTGCACCACGATGCCCTTGACGCCACGGTCGACGGCGTTGCGCAACGCCGCGCCATCCGCCCCGCCGTACATCGCCACGATTTCGACCTCCGGCATCTTGTCGGTCTGGATCGGAATATGCTGGCGGCGCGAAGGCGTGCTGGTGTAGATCACCTTGTCCGGATACACCTCGCCGATAAAGCCGAAGTCGCCCGAGTGGAACGTCTCGACATTGGCGGTGTGGGTCTTGGTGACGTAGCGGGCCGCATTGATCTGGTTGTTCATGGCCAGCATCACGCCCTTGCCTTTCGATTGCTCGTCGACGGCGATGCGCGCGGCGTTGAGCAGATTGCGCGGGCCGTCGAAGTCCGGCGAGGACGCGTTGCGTTGCGCGCCGATCAGCACGACGGGCTTGTCCGAGCGCACCGTCAGGTCGAGCCAGTACGCGGTTTCTTCCAGCGTATCGGTGCCATGCGACACGATGACCCCAGCCACGTCGGGGCGATCCAGCGACGCCTGCACCGCCTTGGTCAATTGGATCCAGCGCGGCGGATCCATGTAGTCCGACGGCACGTTGGACAGATTGTTGACCTGGATGGTCGCGTACTTGCCGATATCGGGCACCGTGGCCAGCAGGTCGTCGCCCGATATCGCCGGCACCGGCGCGTTCTTGACGGGGTCGATCTTCATGGCGATGGTGCCGCCCGTGGCGATGAACTGCACCACCGGCTTGTTCTGTGCGAAAGCGGTGGTCGCGGATGCGAACAACAGCATGGTGAGCAGGGCGCGGCTTGGCTTCATTCGAAGTCTCCTGGGATGTGGTTATCCGAAGCCCGGTCGATCCCTACGGGGACCGGCGAGTTCGATTCCATTGGGCCACATCGTGCCGTCTGGCGCCATCCGGGCATTTCCCCGGGGCGCCGCTGCACGCCCCGGTCGCAGACATGACTTGCCCTACTTGCGCCGTGCCAGCGCATTGCGAATCGCCGCCTCCGTTTCCGCGTACTGCCCCTCCCCGAAATGCTGGTAGACGATCTTGCCTTCCGCATCCATCAGGTAGAGCGCAGGCCAGTATCGATTGTGGTAGGCGGACCATGTCGCATAGCGATTGTCCTGCGCCACCGGATAGCGAATATCGAAACGCTTGATGGCGGCCTGCACGTTGGCGGTCGACTTTTCGAACGGGAACTCTGGTGTATGCACGCCGACCACCACCAGCCCCTTGTCCTTGTATTTCTCGTGCCACTGCTTGATGTACGGCAGCGTGTTGATGCAGTTGATGCAGGAATAGGTCCAGAAATCCACAAGCACCACCTTGCCGCGCAGGCCCTCCATCGACAGCGGCTCGGAGTTCAACCAGCGCTCGATGCCGGCGAATTCGGGTGCCGCGGTTGAATTGGGGATGGCGGAACCAACGGCGGAACCAGCGGCGGAACCAGCGGCGGAACCACCGGCGGAAACAACGGCGTTGGCGCCATTGCCGATGAAACAGACCGCAGCGATGCCGGCGGCGGCCAAGGTGGAGGCGATAAGGGTGCGCATGATGTCGGGCAGGGCGATTTGGGTAGTGGGATGCGGGTCAGAGGACCGGAGAGGCTGCCCCGTACCGGTCGATCGACCGGCGCAGGGCCGCCACACGCTCAGACCAGCACGGTCTGTACGTGGATATTTCCGCGGGTTGCCTTCGAGTACGGGCAGATGCCATGCGCCGCTTCGATCAGTGCGCGGGCCACTTCGCCGTCGACGCCCGACATATGGACACGCAGCCGGGCTTGCAGCAGGAAGGCTTCGCCCGCCATCGCGAGATCGACCTCGGCGTCCACCGACGGCGCCGACGGCAGCGCCACGTTCAGCTTGCTGGCCGCCCTGCCCAGTGCACCGATGAAACAGGCGGACCAGCCCGCGGCGAACAACTGCTCCGGGTTGGTGCCGACGCCCTTGCTTCCCGGCGGCGAGAGCTTGATGCTGAGCCGGCCGTCGTCGCTGTGCGCCTCGCCGTCGCGTCCCCCGGTGGTGTGGACCTTGCCCGTGTACAGCACCTTGTCGATCTGGGTCATGTGGATTTCCTCGCTGATTCGATGAAGTGGATGGATTCGATGATGTTGGCTTCGGTGATCGGGAAATCAGGCGTAGGCGCCGTCGAGATACGGATCGACGCTGCGCGCAGGCTCGGCCGAGACGCCGGTGCGGTCCTGGCCGGCCAGCGTACGGGCACCGTCGCTGTACGGGTCGAACTGGCGGGCACCGTCGCTGAACGGATCGGTCTGGCGCGCGCCGTCGCTGTAGACGCTGCGCGGCTCCTGGGCCGAACGGGCGCCGCTGCTGTACGGGTCGCGCGCGTCGGCCACCGAGCGGGCGCCCTCGGTGTACGGGTCGCGTGCACCGGGCTGGGCGAAGCCGGCGGCGTGCGCGCCGGCGGCAGCGGCGGCGAGCGACAGGGCAAAAAGGAAGCGCTTGGCGAATTGGGCGGTCATGATCGGTTCCTTGAAAGAGAGATGGCGTTGCCGGTTGTTGGGTATTGCGCGGTCCGGATCGCTTCGTTGGTGTTCAGCGCCGGGCCACGGATGCCATTTAAGGAGACCGACGTATCGCGCCCGTAGCGGGCGGGGGGCGTTTTTGTCTGGGTGCGTATCGCGGCGGACGCGCGATACAAAGGCATACAAAGCGGGCAAAAAAAATCGGCCCCTCGGGGCCGATCAGATTGCCTATCGTTTTCTTGTCGTCCCCGCGAATGCGGGGACCCAGCGGCTTTCGCAGACACTGGATTCCCGCATTCGCGGGAATGACGGGCCGCCAGGCCAGTGCGTCAGCCCAGCCTGACCTCGGCCGCCAGCCCGCCGCCCTCTCGATTGCGCAGCGTCAGCGTGCCGCCGATGGCCGCCGTCAGCTCGTGCGCGATCGCCAGGCCCAGGCCGGTGCCGCCGGTTTCCCGGCTGCGCGATGCCTCCAGGCGCACGAAGGGCTTGAGCACGGCCTCGAGCTGGTCGTCAGGGATGCCGGTGCCGCGATCGAGCACGTCGATGGCCACCCTGTCGCCGTCGCGGCGCACGGTCAACTCGGCCGATCCGCCGAACTTGAGCGCGTTGTCGATCAGATTGGTCAGCACGCGCCGCAGCGCATGCGGCCGCGTGACGATGGCCCCGCCGGCGTTCTGCAGCACGGTGACCGCCTTGCCGGTGTCCTGGTAATCGTAGGCCAGGCTCTCGACAAACGAGCCCAGATCGATGCGCGACGGCTTCTCGCCGTCGCCGTGCGCGCTGCGGGCGTAGGCGAGCCCTTCCTGGACCAGCGTCTGGATCTCGGTCAGATCGTTGAGCATCTTGCGCTTCTCGTCCGAGTCGTCGGCCATTTCGGCGCGCAGCTTCATCCGCGTGATAGGCGTCTGCAGATCATGCGAGATGGCGGCGAGGATCTGCACCCGCTCCTCGACAAAGCGGGCAATGCGGCCGCGCATCGCATTGAACGCCCGCGCCGCGCGGGCCAGCTCGGTGGGGCCGGTCTCGTCCAGCGGCGCCGATCGGGTGTTCGGGTCGAGCGCGTCCGCGGCATCGCCAAGCGCGACCAGCGGCCGGATCGCCAGGCGCACGGCAAACCAGCAGCACAGGATCAGCAACAGCAGTTGCAGCACCAGCACATACGGCAGCCACTGCGCGATCGGCGTCATGCGCGGATGCACATCGATGGTCAGCGGACTGCCATCGCTGAGCGTCAGATGGGCCTGCACGCGCTTGCCGTCGCCGGGGATCGACTCCACCCGCACCGGAAAGCGCCCTCCGCTCGCTTCGGTGATCCGCTCGGCGATGTCCCTGCCGCGCGCCGTCATCTCGGGCACGCCGGGCAGGCCGGTGCCGAGGATGTACTGATAGTTGCCCCGATTCACGCGCGGCAGCCACTGCGGCCGCTCTGCCGCCGGCAAGCGGTCGAGGATGGCGATCGACGTGGCCACATCGGTTTCCAGCGTGCCGAGCATCACCTGCCGGGCCGACATATAGCGCTCGGAAAACAGCACCGCGAACGACAGGCCATGCGCAACGACCAGGCCCGTCAGCAGGATCAGGAACAGCCGCGATCGCAGCGTGCGGGGCCATGCCCAGCCCAGGGCGTTCACAGCCGGGCCTCGCGGATCTCCACCGGCGACGCAAACACATAGCCTTCGCTGCGCACCGTCTTGATATAGCTCGGCTCGCGCGCATCGTCGTTCAGGCGCTGGCGCAGGCGGCTGACCAGCAGGTCGATCGAGCGCTCGAACATCTCGGCCTCCCGGCCCTGCGTCAGATTGAGCAGCTGGTCGCGATTGAGCACGCGCTGCGGATGATCGACGAACACGCGCAGCAGCCGGTACTCCGCGCCGCTCAGCGCGACGATGGTGCCCTCGGCATCGATCAGGTGGCGCGCGGTGGTATCGAGCTGCCAGCTGCCGAAGGCCAGGATCTGTCCGGCCTCGGTGATCTGCAGGTTCGGCGGCAGCATGCGGGTACGGCGCAGCACGGCCTTGATGCGGGCCAGCAGTTCGCGCGCCGCGAAGGGCTTGGCAAGGTAGTCGTCGGCGCCCATTTCCAGGCCGACGATGCGGTCGGTCTCGTCGTCGCGCGCGGTCAGCATCAGCACCGGCGTGGCCCTGTGCTTGCCGGCGCGCAGCTCGCGGCACAGCACCAGGCCATCGTCGCCGGGCAGCATCACGTCGAGCACGATCAGGTCGACGGTATTGGCTTCCAGGAAGGCGCGCATATGGCGGCCATCGGGCGCCGCCGTCACGCGCAGACCGTTCCTGGTCAGATAGGTCGAGACCAGTTCCCGGATTTCCCGGTCGTCATCGACGATGAGGATGTGGTCGACGTGGGCGTCCATGGTTGTCACCGTGTTGTCACCGGCAAGTTGAAGGAGAGCGAGCTGGGGGCGACAGGCGTCCCGAGATGCCTGCCGCCCCGGCATTGTATGGGGATGGCAAATCCGCGTGTATCGCAATGTATCCGGCCAGCGAAGCCCCACATTGCGGTACAAACTCGCCCCTTCGCGACACATCGCAGCGACGCCGGCCGGGTCTGATCGAGGGCAAGCCAACCCCTTTCTGGAGACACGATCATGACCTTGCTGATTCTCGCCTACCTCGGCGGCGCGCTGACCATCCTGAGCCCCTGCATCCTGCCGGTGCTGCCCTTCGTGCTGAGCCGTACCGGGCAGCCCTTCCTGCGCGGCACGCTGCCGATGCTGGCCGGCATGGCGCTGACCTTCGCCGGCGTCGTGACGCTGGCCTCGGTCGGCGGCGCCTGGGTGGTTCAGGCGAATGAATACGGCCGCATCGCCGCGCTGGCGCTGCTGGCGCTGTTCGGGCTGTCGCTGCTGTTGCCCCGGCTTGCCGATGCGCTGGCCCATCCGCTGGTGGTGCTCGGCAACCGCCTCGCAGGCGGGCGCGGCGCCGGCAACGCGACCGTGTGGGGCTCGCTGGGACTGGGCGCCGCCACCGGCATGCTGTGGGCCCCGTGCGCCGGCCCTATCCTCGGCCTAGTGCTGACCGGTGCGGCGCTGAACGGCGCCAGCGTGTCGACCTCGCTGGCGCTGCTGGCCTATGCCGCCGGGGCGGCCACCTCGCTGGCGGCTGCCTTGGGCATCGGCGGCCGCGTGCTGGCGGCGATGAAGCGATCGATGGGCGCTAGTGAATGGCTGCGCCGCGCGCTGGGTGCGGCCGTGCTGGGCGGCGTGCTGGCGATCGGCACGGGCGCCGATACGGGGCTGCTGGCGCGCCTGTCGACCAACGGGCCGGCATGGCTGGAGCAGGGATTGGTCGATGCGCTGGGGCTGAAAACCGGCGCGCACTAGCGCCCGGAGCGGGAACCGCCGCGCACGCCGCCCGGGCGATCAAGGTCGATCAGGGCCGCTCGCGCCTCGGCTCCACATACGGCTCGACCCGCGCCTCGCGCATCGCATAGCCGCTGTCGCCCATCGCCGTTTCGGCGCGCTCGACGCGCAGCACGCCCTCGATCCACACGGTATCCATCGTGCGGAATCCCTGCAGCGGGGCCTTCGTCTTGACGTGGACGACCTGATTGGCCGGCGGCGGCGGCACGTGGATGCAGGCGCCGAAGTAGGGCACCAGCAGGAATTCGCTGAGCGCCTCGCCCTCGCCCCCCAGCGACACCACAAAGCCCGGCAGCCGCACCGGCGAACCGTCGAGAGATGGTTCGACGGGCGCTTCCTGCCAGTATTGCTTTGCCTTCTCCAGCGCTGCCTGTGCCCGTGGATCCCCATCTTCCATCTGCGCCAGATCGAGGCCCTTCAGCGGCGCCAGCGGATCCCATCCCTTCGGCAGCAAGGCGTCCCACTCGATTTCGCGATAGGTGGCGGGCGCGGGGGCGGCGGAAGCCGCTTGGCGTTCCAGCGTTTCGCCTATCGCGTACTTGCGCGGCGCCGCCGATGAGGGCTGGCCCGATCCACCATTGCGGCGTATCCACCAGAGGCCCGCAGCGGTCAGCCCCGCCACGCCGCCTGCGCCGAGCAGCCATTTGCGGCGCTGCAAGTTGGTTCGCGTTTCGGTTCCCGATTGCCTTGTCATGCCTTATGTCCTCGGATTGAGCCCGTCGGCCAGGCTCAGACGGTAGGCCCGCCATGCCGGCAGCAAGCTCGCTGCAAACCCGGCCAGCACCAGCGCCGCCAGGATCGGCAGTTCCGCCACGCCGGGCCAGGACACCGGCAACGCCACGCCCAGCCGCGCTTCGAGCCAACCCGCCAGCAGCGCGCTGGTCAGCGACAGCAGTGCCACGCCCGCGACGACGCCGGTCAGCATCAGCATCATGCCTTCGATGGCCAGCAGTGCCAGGATATCGCGCGGCCGCGCCCCCGCCGCTCGCAGGATCGCCAGTTCGCGGCGCCGCTCGCCGAGCGCGGCCAGGATCGACGAGGCCAGGCCCGCCAGGCCGATCACCGCGACCATCGCCGACACGGCGCGCAGCGCGTTCTCGGCGATATCGACCACGTCCCACAGCGCGTCGAGCGCCACGCCGGGCAGCACCGCCATCAAGGGCTCCCGCGTGTCCTGCGCGATCTCCCGCTGCAGCGCGAAGACGCGCGAACGCAGCTTCAGGCCGACCAGCACCGCGGTAACGCTGGTGGGCGTCAGGTCGAAGCGGCGCAGATGCTCGGGCGCGATCGCCGCGCCCGGCACGCGTGTGCCGCCCTGGAAATCGAGATGGATGGCCTGCATCGCCTCCAGCCCGATATGGATGGTCCGATCGACCGGCGTACCGGTCGGCGCCAGGATGCCGACCACGGTAAAGGGCTTGTCCTGATGCTCGACGCGCAGCGCGCCCGGTGCCGCCGCATCGCCATGGGTCAGCACGATCTGTTGTCCGATGCGATAGCCCAGGCGCCGGGCGACTTCGGCGCCCAGCACCGCGTCGAACATGCCATCGACCTTGCCGCCGAAGGGCCTGCCCTGCACCAGCCGCAGCGCGCGGTCGCCGCCATAACGAAAATGCTCGAAATACCCGGCCGTGGTGGCCAGCACCGGAAAGCCGCGATGCGAATCGCCGAGCGAAAGCGGGATCGTCCATGCGACCTGCGGATGGGCGGCCAGCCGTTGCACGCTGTCCCAACCGATGTTGTTGGTCGCGCCGCCGAGCCGGAACACGGCATACAGCACCAGCTGAATTGGGCTGGTGCGGGCGCCGACGATCAGGTCCGTGCCCGACACCGACTGCGCGAAGCTG
The DNA here is from genome assembly GCA_031181345.1 of Cupriavidus sp. Classification (GTDB taxonomy): domain Bacteria; phylum Pseudomonadota; class Gammaproteobacteria; order Burkholderiales; family Burkholderiaceae; genus Cupriavidus. Next base: position 57,672 of record JAPSLC010000002.1, read on the forward strand.
GCGCGGACCTGATGCCGGACCCGCTCGATGCCCAGCAGCAGCGCCGTCGACAGCGCGATCGCGAGCACCATCCAGACCAGATTGGCGCGGCGGTTCCACGCGCTGCGCGCGGCGATCGAAATCAGCGCCGTCATGCGGGTTCCTCTTGCTCGGCGGCCGGCATCGTGAAGCGCCGGTCGAAACCGGCCGCCAGCCGGTCATCGTGACTGACCATCACCAGTCCCGCGCCCGACGCGCGGCACTCGCGCTGCAGCAGCGTCATGAAGGCAGCCTGCCGGGCGGCATCGAGCGCCGATGTAGGCTCGTCGGCCAGGATCAACGCGGGCCGCCCCAGCAGCGCACGCGCCGCGGCAACGCGCTGCTGTTGTCCCACCGACAGCTGTGCCGCGGGGCGCTGCCACAAGCTGGCCGGCATATCGAGCCGTTCGAGCAGCATGCCGGCCGCCTCGGCCGCTCCACCGGCTCGCTCGCACGCACGGGCCTTGCGGCTCGCGGAGAAGCGGCACGGCAGCAGCACGTTGTCCAGCACCGACAGATAGGGCAGCAGGTTCAGCTGCTGGAAGATGATGCCGATGTGGTCGGCGCGAAAGCGATCGCGCCGGGCCGGCGCAAGCGCCGTCAGGTCCGTACCGGCCACGCGGATGGTGCCGCGGTTCGGCGCCACCACGCCGGCGAGCAGCGCCAGCAGCGTGGTCTTGCCGCTGCCGCTGGGGCCCGACACGAACAGATGCTCGCCGCGGGCCAGTGCAAAGGAAGGCAGCGCCAGCGCGCCGCCATCGCGCCCGGGCCAGCGAAAGGCGAGATTCTCGGCCGCGATCAGCGGCTCGCCACGCTCCGGCTGTGGCATCGCCTCCGCCATGGCACTCACCAGCGCAGGCGCGGCTGCGCCGGTGTCAATGTCGCGCCGGCTTGGCGCTTGTCGGTCGCGAGCTGGGCGGCGATCCGGTTCACGCCGGGGAACACCCGGAACACGCGCACCTCCAGCGAGCGCAATGCCTCGGGCCGCGCGCAGCGGAAGCGGTAGTCCGCATCGAGATCCGCATGCTGGTGCTCGGCCTGCGGCTTGCCGCGCGGCGCTTCGCCCTCGCCGGTCAGGCCGTGGTGCAGCGCGCCGAAATGCACCTGCGCGGCCTCCAGGCGACAGTCCGCATCGGGCGAAGGCAGGAACAACGCCGCGCCGTCGCGCAGGCTCGCGATCGCCTGACGGACTCTCGCTCGCTCCGCGTCGGTGCGCGGCAGGCGCTCGAAGCCGAACACATTGTCGAGCGGCGATGCCAGCGCGATGGCCAGCACCTGCCCTTCTACGGCGACATCGAGCGTGGCCTGCCCATGAACATGCGGTTCGGCGGCGTGCGCTTGACAGGCAATCGAAGCCGCGAAGACAGCGATGGCAAACAGAGGGCGCGAGGGAAGCGAATACATGTGTCGATCGTCCTTCTGCGAAGGCTGCCCGCTCACGGGACAGGATCAAAGACAGCACACCTGGCGGCGTGCAAGATCGGTAAATGATAACTTATTATCAGTAGAGGCCCGGCGCATGGCGCCGGCCCACACCGCTATCGCGACGGCGCCAGAACGGACGCATCGATCGCGTCCAACGTGGGGCAGCCCGTCAGCGCCATCGCGATCTCCAGCTCGGTCTGCAGCAGCGTCAGCATATGCGCAACCCCCGGCATGCCGCCCACCGCCAACGCGTGGAGCACCGGTTGTCCGAGCAGCACCGCCGTCGCACCCGAGGCGATCGCCTTGACGACATCCGTGCCGCGTCGGATGCCGCCATCCAGCAATATCGGCACCCGGCCGCCCACTTGCGCCGCAACGGCGGGCAGGCAATCGATCGTCGCCGGTACGGTGTCCAGCGTACGTCCGCCATGGTTCGATACGACGATGCCGGCGACCCCGGCGCGCAGTGCGGGCTCGACATCCTGCGGGTTGAGCAGCCCCTTGACCAGCACCGGCAGCGACGTCTGCCGGCACAGGGCCTCGATATCGCGCCATGTCGGCGCATGCTTCAGCATGCCGCGAAACACGGGGCTGCCGTTGCTCGCACTGACCGGCGCGACCGGCGGATAGCCGGCCAGATTCACGGCGCTGATGTCGTCCGGCAAGCGGAATCCCGCGCGCTGTTCGATGTTGCGCACGCCGCTGACGGCGGCGTCGATCGTCACGACGATGGCCTTGTAGCCGGCCTCCTCCGCGCGGCGCACCAGATCGAGCGTGTCCTGCGGCCGCGGCTGGAAATACAGCTGGAACCACAGCGGCACCGTCGATGCACGGGCAATCTCCTCGAGCGTGACGCTGGACTGCGTGCTGACCGTCATCCACGTGCGCGTCAGCGACGCCGCCTGCACGGTGGCCAGCTCGCCGTCCGGATGCACCAGTCGATGGAATGCCGTCGGCGCGATCAGGATCGGATAGTCCAGCACCTCGCCGAACAGCGTGCGGCGTGCCGATGCCTGCGACATGTCGGCCAGCGCCCTCGGCATCAGCCGCAGCCGCTCGAAGGCGGCACCGTTCTCGTGCTGGGTGATGCCATCCGCGGCGGCCCCGGCGACATAGGCGCGAATGCCGGGCTCCATCCGTTCGTGGAAGCACCGCTCGTAGTCGAGCAGCGAGACGGTATCGGCAGGGATTTGCCAGCGCGTCACAGCTCGGCCCAGCGACGCAGCAGGTTGTGATAGTGATTGACGAGGGCCAGCACGGCGTCCTGGTCATCGCCCAGTTGCTTGCGGATCTCGATGATCGCGAGATCGAGTTCGTACAGCATGCGCCGCTGGCCGTCGTCCTTGACCATCGACTGCGCCCAGAAGAACGAAGCCCAGCGCGTGCCCTTGGTGACAGGGGTCACCGTGTGCAGCGACGAGGCGGGATAGACCACCAGATGCCCGGCAGGCAGCTTGACCGTGTGCGAACCGTACAGGTCCTGGATCACCAGCTCGCCGCCCTCGTACTCGTCGGGATCGGACAGGAACAGCGTGCTGGACACATCGGCGCGAATGCGCATGCCGCCCGTTCCCGGCACGGTGCGGATCGCATTGTCGACATGGGTGCCGAAGGTCATCGCGCTTTCATAGCGATTGAACATCGGCGGCAACACACGCAGGGGCAGCGCGGCGGAATGATAGGTGGGGCTGCGGCCCAGGGCGGTCAGCACCAGTTCGCCCAACTCGCGCGCCTCGGCGCTGTCGACCGGGATCTGCAGGTTGTGCTTCGACTTGGCCGCCAGGTCGCCGGCGGTCGCGCGCCCGTCGACCCATTGCGAGCGCTCGAGGCGTTCCCGGCAATACCGGATTTCTTCGGGGGTCAGGACATCGGGGATCTGGACCAGCATGGCAGTTTTCGCGGAAATGGCGCAAAGGCAGCGGAGTGTCGCAATTCTAGCGGCTCCGCCATTGCCGACCGGCACGTCGTCCTCGCGAATGCGGGGACCCAGTGGCTTTGAAAGACGCTGGGTTCCCGCGTGCGCGGGAACGACGTGAGCGGTTTCGGGTCGCCGTCCGCTCGTCCTTGCCTAGAACGTCATGCCGACGTTCAGCAGGAACGTCCTGCGCGAGGTCGGCACCGCGCGCACGGCGCCGAACGAGGACTGATAGTTCAGATGGTCCGTCAGGTTGTAGCCGTTCAGCGAAATCCGGTACTTGCCGACCTTGTACGCGATCATCGCGTCCAGCGAGAAGTTGTCCGGCATCTTCGCGGTGTTCGCCGAATCGGCCCAGTAGCCGGTGGCGTACTGCAGGCCGCCGCCGATCGTCAGCTTGCCCGGCACCGGCAGCAGCGTATGCGGGATGTCATAGGCGGTCCACAGCGTGACGTTGTGGCGCGACACGCCCGGCGCCGCATTGCCGACGATGGCGCCATTGGTGGCCGAGGTCACCTCGCCGCTCAGGTAGGCATAGGCAACATTGGCGGTCCAGCCGCCGACGATGCGGCCGCTCAGGCCCACTTCCACACCGCGGATCTTGCGGCCTTCGCCCGAATCGGAGAAGCCGTTGGTGATGTCGCCAGTCACCGGATCGACCGTGTAGGCGTTGGCCTTCCTGGTCTGGAAAATCGCGCCGGTCAGGCCCAGCCGCTTGTCGAGGAAGTCGACCTTGGCGCCGACCTCGACGGTGTCCGAACGCTCGGGCTCGTTGCCGACGCCGTTCTGCGGCACTTCGGACGCCACGCCGCCGACGGCCACCGCGATATCGGTGCCCACCGGCCGGTAAGTACGCGAGAACGACGTGTAGAACATCGCGTCCTTGGTCGGCTCCCAGATCGCGCTGATCGACGGGCTCAGCTTCTTCGAGTCAGCCTTGCCGCCCAGCGTCGAGGCACTGGTCGAGAATTCGCTCTGGAAGTAGTCCCAGCGCAGGCTGCCCAGCAGCGAGAACTTGTCGTTGAGCCAAACGCGGTCGTTGATGAACACGCCGACATTGGTCGCGTTGGCGTCGCGCGTGTTGGCGTACGCCACGGTCGCGTTCGGGCTGTTGTCGAAGACCGGATTGACGACGGTCTGGTTGTTGTTGCGGCCGGTCCAGGTACCCATGCTGCGGTGGTCGCGCTGGTAGATCGTATCGAGCCCCACCATCGCCTTGTGACGCAGGCTGCCGGTCATGAACTCACCCTTGGCGCTCAGCACATTCTGCACGCCCCAGCCGCGCTGCAGGTAGGTCATGCCGCCGCCGGCGCCGTACGACACGGGGACGTTGCCCCCGGCCAGCAGCCTCTGGAGGTTGGCGTAACTGACCGCGGCGGGATTGGTCGCCGAAAAGTCGCGCTCGTAGTAACTGAAGCGGGTGTCGTTGCTGATGGTGATGCCGTTGTCGAGCTTCGTCTTGAAGTTCGACGACACCACGTGCGCGTCGGTCCTGTCGCGATCGGTATTGCGGACGTACGACGTCGACGAGGAAATGCCCGGCACGCCGTACTCGGTCAGCGGACGGTAGATGCCATCGGCGCCCTGCGCGACCGGAACGCCGAAGTCCGGCGCGCCGGTGCGGCGCAGATACGAATAGTTCAGATGCCATTCGGTGCTGGTACCCAGGCCGGTACCGAAATCGATGGCAAGGCCGCGGCGATCGTCGCCGACGTGGGCGCGGTCGGCCACGCGGCCGTTCTGGAACATGCCGTTGATGCGCAGCGCCGAGGTGTCGTTCAGGCGGAAATTGCTGTCGACCGTGGTGCGATAGGTGTCTTCCGTGGCGAAACCCTGGTCGATGCTGGTGCTGGTATGCAGGTTCGCCTTCTTGGTGGTCTGGTTGATCAGGCCGCCGACATTGCCCACGCCGAAGCTTTCGCCGGACGGTCCCTTGATGACCTCGACGCTTTCCGTATTGAACGCATCGCGCTTGTAGGCACCGAAATCCCGCAGGCCGTCGACGTAGATGTCGCCCTTGGCGGACAGGCCGCGGATGCGGAACTGGTCGCCGCTCTGGCCGCCGTTGCCTTCGCCCGTCGAGATCGTGATGCCGGGCACGTTCTTCAGGATCTGCTCGAGCGAGGTGGCGTGCTGCTGCTCGATGACCTCCTGCGGCACCACGTTGATGGTCTTCGGCGTTTCGCGGACGGTGTCCGGCAGCCGCGAAATGCCGAGCGGGGCGTCATTGGTGTTCTGGATCGCGTCGCCCGACACCGTTACCTGCGGCAGCACGTTGCCTCCGGTCCTGGCTCGTCCGCTGGAGCTGTCCTCGCCTGGCGCGCCCTGGGCATGGGCGGCGAGCGGAATCGTCGAGACAGAGATCACCAGACCTGCGGAAGCGCCTGAAACCAGCAGGCGGATGGCGTTCGCTATTTTTCTTTGCTGCACGGAGGACTCCAGAGAAGGACAACGGACCTGACGTGCTGCCGAGCCTTCGCTGGAAACAAGAAGCACCCTCCCCGTCAAAGAGGTGAACACGCATTTCGACGCTCGCCAGGGAACGGCAGGCATCGGCACCCGTCAAAATGCGAATGATTACTATTTGATGTTGCCCGTGTTTGTTGATTTGTGGCGGACTATTGCAACCAGCAGTCTGTTGACATAGTTCGCCACAATCGCACGCGCGGGCGGCACGGCGAGCGCCCCGCCGCCCACCTAGTTCGGCAGTTCGATAACGGCCCGCAGACCGCCTTCGGCGCGGTTGTGCAGCGTGACATCGCCGCCGTGGGCGCGGATGCAGGAACGGGCAATGGCCAGGCCAAGGCCCAGGCCGCCGGTGTCCGAACTGCGCGCGGAATCGAGCCGCGTGAACGGTTCGAAGACCCGTTCGAGATGGTCGGGGTCGATCCCGGGCCCCTCGTCTTCGACCTCGATGCGCAAGGTGTTGCGGACCTTGTCGGCCACCACACGAATGCCCACCTGCCCGTAGCGCGCGGCGTTGTCGATGATGTTGCTCAGCCCCCGCTTCAGATGAACGGGGCGGCAACGATAGAACAGCTCCGGATCCGGCCGCGTTTCGCCGCGCCCCTCGCAGCGCCCCTCGCAGCACACCTCGCAGTGCACCTCGCGCCCCTGGATCGTCTGCTGGTCGACGATTTCCTGGATCAGCTCGTCGAGCCTGACGTCCTGGGTCGGCTCCTGCAGCGCATCGTCGCGCGCGAACTGGAGCGCGCCTTCGACCATCACGCTCATGTCGTCCAGGGTCTTGACCATGGCGTCGCGCAGCTCGCGATCGTCGATCAGCTCGGCGCGGATGCGCAGCGAGGTCAGGGGGGTGCGCAGGTCATGCCCGATGGCCGCGAACATCTGCGTGCGCCCGTTGACGAAGCGGGTCAGGCTCTCCTGCATGTCGTTGAACGCCTGCGTGATTTCGCGTACCCCGCTGAGCCCGTCGGGCGGCGGAAGTATGACCCGCTCGCCCCGGCTGACGCGCTTCGACGCCTCGGTCAGCAGCCGCAGCGGACGCATGATGCGGCGCCCGAACAGCAGCGCGATGATCGCCGTCGGCAGCATGCCGACCAGCAGCGAGAAGCTCAGCACCCGGGACCAGTGCGCGGGGACCATCGTCGGCCAGTGTCGGGTGCGCAGCCAACGCCCATCGGGCAACTGGACCTCGACGTCGAGCGCCAGCGCATGCGTTCTGCTGAACGCCCGCTCCAGCCAGTTGCCGCCGCGCTGGCTGCCGCGCTCGGGTTCGGCCTGTTGCAGGCGGACGTGGATCGGCACTTTGCCCGCAACCTCGAGCAGGCCGCGCAGGCGCTGCGCGATCGCGCGCTCCTGCTCGCCCATGCCGAACGGGTCCGGCACGGCGTGGGCGGCGACCTGGAACGTCGAATCGGGCAGGCTGATGTCCTGGAGCAAGGCATCCGCATCGGCGGATCGGCTGGCCAGCCGATAGGCGGAAAGGATGCGCGTCTCGATGGTCCGCACCGACAGGGGATGGAGCGTGGCATTGTCCGCGCGCCACCACGACAGGGCGACCACGGCAAAGACATGCGCGGCCAGCATCGCCAGCAGCCACAGGGCCACGAGCTGGCCCGACAGGCTGCGCGGGAACCATTTCATGAGGGCAGGACCGAGACCTTGGTGGCCAGCAGATAGCCGTCGCCGCGCACCGTCTTGAGCATGCCGGGATGACGCGGGTCGGGTTCCAGCTTCTTGCGCAGGCGGCTGACCTGGCTGTCGATGCTGCGGTCGAACGTCATCGTGCCCGAGCGCTGCGTCATGTCCAGCAGCTGGCTGCGGCTCAGCACCCGGTTGGCGTTCTCGACCAGCGCGCGCAGCAGATGAAACTCGGCCGTGCTCAGCGGCACCTCCTCGTCGCGCGGGTTGCGCAGCGCCCGCGTCCTCGTATCGAAGGTCCAGCCGCAGAAGGTGAAGCGGTATTCCCTGGGCGCCGGCACATCGCTGGGCTCGCGTGGCTCGGGCAGGCGGTTGCGGCGCAGCACGCTGCGGATACGGGCCACCAGCTCGCGCGGATCGAAGGGCTTGACCACATAGTCGGCCGCGCCGATCTCCAGTCCGGCGATCCGGTCGGCCTGCTCCGTCATCGCGGTCAACAGGATGACCGGCGTTCCCACATGCTCGGACACGTAGCGGCACAGCGACAGGCCATCTTCGCCGGGCAGCATGATGTCCAGGACGATGAGGCTGTAGCGGCGCTCTTCCAGCCGCTGGCGCATCGCCTTGCCGTCGGCCACGGCCTCTACATCGAAATCGAACCGCCTGATGTAAGTCGACAAGGGATCACGTATGTCCTTGTGATCGTCGACGATCAGGATGCTGGGACGGGGGTCCATTCTGCTCACACTGCTTTCAATAAACGAGAATCGTTATCGTATTCTACAGTGCGGCGGCTAGCGCTCCCCCCGACCCCTCCAGGTCTCCCACTTCAGCGTCAGGCCGATACCAAGGTCGCGCAGCGGGCGCGGCGGCAGATAGTTGGCGGTGCCCTGGACCAGGAAATCGTCGATCAATGGATTGCGCTCCCCCAGCGCCAGATCGGCGATCAGCATGCCGGCCGCGGTGTGGCGCACCACGCCGGAGCCATTGCAGCACGACGCCGCATAGACGTGCTCGGCCACTTGTCCGAAGGCGGGTGCGTGGTTCTGCGAGATCGCGAGCCACCCCATCCAGAAATGCGCGAGCGCGATGTCGTCGAGCTGCGGAAAGCGCCGCCGCAGCAGTTGCAGGTGCATCGCCCTGGCCGCCGTTCGCCGCTGCTCGGTAGTCCTGAGCGCCGGCGAATACTCGAAGCCCTGCCGGATCATCAGGCGTCGGTCCTGCGTCAGGCGAAGCGTCGAACCGGCGACGCCGTGCGCCGGCGTGATCCCCCAACTGCGATCCGACCCCAGCAGGGCCAACTGGGCATCCTTCAACGGCTCGCTCAGGCTGACGAACAGCAGCATCGGCACCTGGCGCTCGCGATAGACGCCGAACGACTGCGAGAAGGCGTTGACCGCGAGGATCGCCTTGCCGAAGCGGACGCGGCCGTGTTCGGTACGGACGTACCGATCCTGCCCGTCGAACTGCACCTCGACCACCGGGGACTGTTCGAACAGCCGGACTTGCGGCGGCAGGCTGTCGGCCAGCCCGCGGACCAGCGCCGCCGGATTCATCAGCCAGGTTCCCGGCGTATGAATGGCGGCGGCGTAATAGCCGGTACCCAGTCGTTCCTGCAGGGCGGGACGCGGCAACCATTCATAGGGCTCGCCCCATGCATCGAGATTGGCGGCATAGGCCCTGAGCGAATGGTCGGCGCCTTCGCTGGTGACGGCCGCGTGATAGCGGCCGTCCTGCCGCCAGCCGCAGTCGATGCCATGCGCGCCGATCAGCCGATCCAGTTCCGCGATGGCGAACCGATTGACGCGAATCGCATCGCGTCCCTTGCCGATCGCGGCCGGCGAACTCTCGGGCGCGTGCGGCAGATCGATGGCGAAGCCGGAATTGCGGCCGGACGCGTTCTCTCCCACGATGCCGGCTTCGACCACGGCGATGGTGTCATGCGGCCGGTGTGCGGCCAATTGCCGCGCCGCGGCAAGGCCTGCGTAGCCGGCGCCGATGATCACCCAGTCCGCATCCCAATCCCCGGCCAATGGCTGCGTGGGCTGGCGGGGCGGCAGCAAGGCGCTCCAGCCATTGGTACGGTCATCGTTGGGGAGGGGGTGTACGCGATGCGGCATGCGGGAGGCGGCCTTCCAGGGTCGGGGTCGGGGCAAAGCCCGCACTATAGCGGCACCGCGCCGGAGACGGGACGCCGACCGACGTGCGAGCGACCTGCGACACGTGGCCGCACAGCGGCGGCCGTGCTTGCCCCGCACCGCCATTCCGTTCTAAACTTTCACGAATTCCTGAAAATTCAAAACAGACAAATATGCAACTCTCGCCCCTGGTCCAGCGCTTCGTCCTCCATTTCGGCGAAATGGGAAGCCGCTGGGGCATCAACCGCACCGTCGGCCAGATCTACGCGCTGCTGTTTACCGCGCCGCGCCCGCTCAATGCCGACGAGATCGCCGAGTCGCTCGGGTTCTCGCGCTCCAACGTCAGCATCGGGCTGAAGGAACTGGAGTCGTGGAACCTGGTACGGCTTTCGCACCAGCCGGGCGACCGGCGCGAGTATTTCTCGGCGCCGGACGATGTCTGGGCGATTTTCCGCACGCTGGCCGAGGAACGCCGCCGCCGGGAGATCGACCCCACTTTGTCGATGTTGCGGGAAGTTCAACTCGAAACGCCGTCCGATCCCGACGACAAGCACGCCCAGCGGCGCATGCAGGAAATGTACGGGCTGATCCTGCTGGTGACCGGCTGGTTCAGCGATATCCAGAAGCTCGATGTCGCCACGTTGGAAAAATTGATGCGACTCGGTTCCCGCGTGACTAAGCTGCTGGAAGTGAAGGACAAGCTATCCGGGGCCCTTGGCGGCAATCCCGCCGAAGGCAAGCGCAAGCCGGCTCGCACCAAGAAGGAGTAGTGCCCCATGTTGTCGTCGCTCGACCCGATCTTGCTGGCGCGGATCCAGTTCGCCGCCAATATCACCTTCCACATCCTGTTTCCCACCATCAGCATCGCGCTCGGCTGGGTGCTGCTGTTCTTCAAGCTGCGCTACGGCAAGACCGGCGACGAACGCTGGATGGCCGCCTACCGCTTCTGGGTCAAGGTGTTCGCGCTGACCTTCGCGCTGGGCGTGGTCAGCGGCATCACGATGAGCTTCCAGTTCGGCACCAACTGGCCGGGTTATATGGAGACCGTCGGCAATATCGCCGGGCCGCTGCTTGCCTACGAGGTGCTGACCGCGTTCTTTCTGGAGGCCACCTTCCTCGGCATCATGCTGTTCGGCATGCGCCGCGTCAGCAACCGCACCCACACCATCGCCACGCTGCTGGTGGCCGGCGGCACCACGCTGTCGGCGTTCTGGATCCTGGCGCTGAACTCGTGGATGCAGACGCCCGCGGGCTTCGAAATGATCGACGGCAAGGCGCATGTGGTCAGCTGGCTGCAGGTGATCTTCAATCCGTCATTTCCGTTCCGCCTGACCCATATGCTGATCGCCTCGGGGCTGACGGTGTCGTTCCTGCTGGCCGGCATCTCGGCCTATCGCTGGCTGCGCAATGATCGCTCGCCGGAAGTCCGCTCGACCATGCGCACCGGCGTGATGGTGGCCGCGGTGCTGATCCCGCTGCAGATCGTGGTCGGCGACCTGCATGGCCTGAACACGCTGGAACATCAGCCGGCCAAGATCGCGGCAATGGAGGGCATCTGGACCACGGGCAAGAGCGTCCCGGCGGTGCTGTTCGGCTGGCCCAATGCGTTGACGCAGAGCACCGACTGGGAAATCTCGATCCCGAAGCTCGCGTCCTTCTATCTGACCCACACCTTCGACGGCGAGGTCAAGGGCATCGACGCCTTCCCCGGCAAGCATCCGCCCGTGGCCCCGGTGTTCTTCGCGTTCCGCATCATGGTCGGCATCGGCATGCTGATGCTGCTGGTCTCGTGGCTGGCGGCCTGGCAGTTCAAGCGCCGCGGCGAGCCGTCCCGCGGCGTGGCGCGCATGCTGCTGGCGATGACGTTCTCGGGCTGGATCGCGCTGGTGGCGGGCTGGTACGTCACCGAGATCGGCCGGCAGCCTTACCTGGTCTATGGCGTGCTGACCACCGCCGAGGCCGCCTCCGACGTGCCGGCGACGATGGTCGGCTCCACGCTGCTGATGTACCTGTCGCTGTATCTGCTGCTGATTGCCGCCTATATCTCGGTGGTGTTCTACCTGGCCCGCCGCGCCGGCTCCGATCCGGCCATCGACGAACCGGAAATCGAAACCCCTCAACCCGTCATCGGCGGCAAGCCACGGAGCGCGCAATGACCGACCTGTCCCAACCCGCCGGCTGGATGCCGCTGGTCTTCCTGGCCCTGATGGGGCTGTCGATGCTGATCTACGTGATCCTGGACGGCTACGACCTGGGTGTCGGCGTGCTGCTGCGGCGCGCCGACGATGCCGACAAGGACACGATGATCGCGTCGATCGGCCCGTTCTGGGATGCCAACGAAACCTGGCTGGTGCTCGGCGTCGGCCTGCTGCTGACTGCCTTCCCGATGGCGCACGGCGTGATCCTGACCAATCTGTACCTGCCGGTCGCGCTGATGCTGGCCGGGCTGATCCTGCGCGGCGTGGCCTTCGACTTCCGCGTCAAGGCGCGCGCGCACCACAAGCCGTGGTGGAACTGGGCCTTCTACGGCGGCTCGCTGCTGGCCTCGTTCTCGCAGGGCCTGATGCTGGGCCTCTATATCACCGGCTTCGAATACGGCTGGCTCGACCTGCTGTTCGCGGTGGTGGTGGGCCTGTGCCTGGTGGCGGGCTACTGCCTGCTCGGCGCCAGCTGGCTCATCATGAAGACCACCGGCAGCCTGCAGGCGCGGGCGATCTACTGGGCCCGGCGCAGCCTGTGGCTGACCGGCGTGGGCGTGGCCGCCATCTCGGTGGTAACGCCGCTGGTCAGCGAACGGATCTTCGACAAGTGGTTCTCGCTGCCGAACATCATCCTGCTGGCGCCGATTCCGCTGATCACGGTCGCGCTGTTCGTGATCATCGACCGGATGCTGCGCCGGATGGGACCGATGCAGAAGGCCGGCGAGGACCGCTGGGGCTGGGTGCCCTTCGTCGGCACCGCGGTGATCTTCCTGATGGCCTTCAACGGCCTGGCCTACAGCCTGTTCCCCTACTTGGTGGTCGACCGGCTCGACATCTGGCAGGCCGCCAGCGCGCCGGAATCGCTGGCCGTGATCCTGATCGGCGCGGTGATCGTGCTGCCGACCATCCTCGGCTACACGATCTATGCCTACCGCGTGTTCTGGGGCAAGGCCACCGACCTTCGTTACTATTAGGCTGTCTACGGGGCTGAAACAGCGCCGTAACGACGCTGACACGGCGCTCCGCCGAGCGCCGATCCACTGAGGCGGTACGAGATCGGTCAGGCATGAAAGGCAGTGAAGGAAGCAGACAGGGACTGAACGCCGCGGCAGCGCGCCCGGGCAACGTGGTCCGGCGCGTGCGCGAACACGCCGGCGCGCACGTTCGCGCGCTGACCCGCAGCAACTCGGGCCTGACGCTGGACTACGACAACCCCCCGGGCGATCCGGGCCTGTTCGGGCCCGACGCGGTCTGCTGGCGCGTGCATGGCGACTTTCCCGCGATGCTGGCCGGCGGCGTCAGCGCACTGCTGATGCAAACCATGCACCCGCTGGCGCTGGCCGGGGTCTGGGACCACTCCACGTTTCGTACCGATATGCAGGGGCGCCTGGGCCGCACGGCGCAGTTCATCGCCGGCACCACCTATGGCAACCGCGCCGACGCGATGCGCCTGATCGAACGCGTGCGCCGCATCCACGCCGGCGTGGCCGGTACCGCGCCGGATGGCCGCCCCTATGCCGCCAGCAATCCGGCGCTGCTGACCTGGGTCCACGTGGCCGAGGTCTCAAGCTTCCTCGCCGCCTATCTGCGCTATGTCGGCCCGCTGTCCCACGCCGAACAGGATCGCTACTACGACGAGGTGGCCCTGGTCGCCGAGCTGCTCGGCGCGACCGAAGTGCCGCGTTCGCGCGACCAGATCGCGGGGTATCTGCAGACGATGCGCCCGCAATTGCTGGTGACCGAGCGCACCCATGAAGTGGTGCGGCTGGTGATGCAGATGCCGGTCGCCAATCCGCTGCTGGTGCCCACGGTACGGATCATGGCCGACGCCGGCATTGCGCTGCTGCCGGACTGGGTCCGGCGCGAACTCGGCCTGGCGGGGTCCAGCGTCAGCGCGCTGCGGCGCCCGCTGTCGCTGGCCGGCATGCGCGTGCTGGCGCCGACCTTGCGCTGGTCGCTGGGCGGCGGGCTGGCCGCCCGTGCACGCCGGCGCGCCGCTGCGGCACCGCGCTGAGCCGCCGGCGCGCCCGACTCCCCGGCGGCATCGGCAACGCCTTACTGCAGCGTCAGTCCCGACTGCCTGACCAGCTTCTCGGTACGTGGAATCTCCGCATCGACCATCGCGCGGAAATCGGCCACGCTGCCGCCGCGCGGCTCCGCACCCGTTGCGGCCAGCTTGTCGCGGAAGGCAGGGTCGAGCAGATGCCGGTTGATCGCGGCATTGAGCTTGTCCACGATCGGCGCCGGCGTGCCCTTGGGCGCCACGATGCCGTACCAGGGCGCGATGTCATAGCCCGGATAGCCTTGCTCCGCGATGGTCGGCACATCGGGGGCCATCGCCGAGCGTCTGGCGTTCGACACGCCGAGCGCCCTGAGCTTGCCGGCCTTGACGTAGGGCAGCGCCGTCATGATGGTGTCGAAGTACATCGACACCTGGCCCGACAGCAGGGCCGGAATCGCTTCACCCGCGCCCTTGTACGGCACGTGCACGATGTCGATGCCGGCCATCGCCTTGAGCATTTCGCCGGCCATGTGCGAGGTGGTGCCGGCACCGAACGACGCATAGGTCAGCTTGCCCGGATTGGCCTTGGCGTAGGCCACCATTTCCGGCAGCGTCCTGAATGGCAGCGACGGATGCGACAACAGGATATTGGGCGTGTAGGCCACCACCGCAACCTTCTCGAAGGCGTCCGGATCGTAGCTCAACTTCTTGTAGAGGAAGCGGTTGGTCACCATCGACGCGGGGCCGGACATCAGCAGCGTATAGCCGTCGCCCGGCGCGCGGGCCACGGCCTCGCTGCCGATCATTGCGGCGGCACCGGGCTTGTTCTCGATCACGAAGCTCTGGCCGTACTCCCTGGCCAGGGCCTGTCCGAGTTGCCGCGTGATCAGGTCGGTGGCGGCGCCGGGGTTGAATGGCACCACGATCTTGACCGGCTGCCGGGGCCATGCGGAGTCGGCATGGCTCCACGACGATGCGGCAAGAGCGGCAAGCGCGGCGACGGCAAGGCCGGCGCGCAGAAGACGGCAACGTAATGGCATCGACAGACCTCTTTGAGCGAAAGACGGACGGATGGATGCGTGACAACGACGCTCGCCATCACGCGCATGGGCAACACATCGCAACTGCCGTGCCATGCGGACCACCGGCGAAATACGCTGAAAAACGCCGCGATGCGGACGCGTGTCTCCCGCCGGCGTCATCCGCATGAAGCCGGTCCCTCTGTTGCATCACGGTGCACCATTCTGGTCGATGTGGTTCACCGTATTGCCGCGTCATGCTCAGCGACGCGGCACGGCGCAACGCTCCGTATCAAGGGGCGCGGAAGGAGAAGCCGTCGCCGCGGCTCTACGCCGTGGCAGTGTCAGCGACAGCCCGGCGCCGACGATCAGCGCGATGCCGGCCATGGCCATGCCGTCCGGCCAGCGGCCGAACCACCACGCGCTGTACACCAGCGCCAGCAGCAGATGGAAGTAATTCAGCGGCGCCAGCGTGGAGGCCGGCGCGCGTTGCAGGGCCAGGATCAGCAGCACCTGGGCCAGCGCGCTCATGAAGCCCATCGCCAGGATCGTCAGCCAGTCGACCAGATCCGGCCACACCTGGGGCAGGAAGAACGGCGCCGGCAGGCCGGTGGCGATCATGCAGATGACCGCCGCGAAGCCGTACTGCACCGTCGCATCGACCTTTCCGGCCATGCGCCGCGTCAGCAATTGCAGCAGCGCGTACCCGAGCATGGCGGCCACCATCAGCGCCGTACCGATCCACGACAGCTGGCCGCCCGGTCGCACGATCAGCAGCATGCCGGCAAACCCGGTCGCCACCGCCAGCCACTGACGCGCCCCGACGTGCTCGGCCAGCAACCAGGGCGACAGCGCCACCACGACCAGCGGCGCCATGAAGTAGATCGCGGTGGCCTCGGCCAACGGCATCCACAACAGCGCGGTCATGAAGCAGGTGCCCATGACCGCCAGCATCAGGCCGCGCAACAACAGCAAGCCGCGATGGGGCGTGTGCCAGAAGCGCAGGCGCCCCGCGTTCGCCAGCATCGCGATCGCCACGGTACACGTGGCCGCATAACGCACCGCATTGAGGAACGGCGCCGGATAGCGGCCCACCAGATGCTTGGCGGTGGCATCGACGGTGGCGAACAGCATCACCACGCAGAGGAACAGCAGGCCGCCGCGCCACCAGCCGGCGCGGTTGTCGCGGACCCGCGCGGCGGCGTTCACGTGCCCGCCCGCGCCACCATCGCGCCGAGCAGCACGTTGGCGCCCGCCTCGAGATGCTCGGGCTTGGCGTCCTCGATCTCGTTGTGGCTGATGCCGTCCTTGCAGGGCACGAAGATCATCGCGGTGGGCGCGACGCTGGCCATGTAGACCGCGTCATGCCCGGCGCCGGTGACGATGTCCTGATGCCGGTAGCCGCGCGCCTCGGCTTCGTTGCGCACATCGGCGATCAGCGCCGGGGCGAACGGCGTCGGCGGGAAATACTGCACGTCGCGCACGTCGACCTCCAGCGGCGTGCCAGTGGTGGTGCCAGCGGCCAGCGCCGCGCAGGCCGCGCGAAAACGCGCATCCATCTCGGCCAGGCGCGCCGCGTCCTCGTGGCGCAGGTCCACGGTGAAGGTCACGGCGCCGGGAATCACGTTGCGCGAGGCCGGATGGGCATTGACCACGCCGACCGTACCGCGTCCGTGCGGCGCGAAATCGTTGGCGATCCGCACCACCTCCTGCATCAGGAAGGTGGCGCCATATAGCGCATCGCGCCGCAGCGGCATCGGCGTCGGCCCCGCATGGGCCTCCATGCCGGTCACCGTCACGTCGTACCAGCGCAGGCCGAGCGAGCCGGTCACCACGCCGATCACGTTGTCGGCGGCTTCGAGGATCGGGCCCTGTTCGATATGGGCCTCGAAATAGGCGCCGACCTGGCGGCCGCCGACCTCGGCGGACCCGGCATAGCCGATCGCGCGCAGCTCATCCTGGACGCGCTTGCCGTCGCGGTCGGTCGCGTCGAGCGCCGTCTGCAAGGGGAAGATGCCGGCGAACACGCCCGAGCCCATCATCACCGGCACAAAGCGCGTGCCCTCCTCGTTGGTCCAGATCGCGACCTCGATCGGCGCCTCGGTCTGGATGCCGCGATCGTTCAGCGTACGCACCACCTCCAGTCCGGCCAGCACGCCAAAGCACCCGTCGAACTTGCCGCCGGTGGGCTGCGTGTCGATATGGCTGCCGGTCATCACGGGCGGCAGCGCGTCGTTGCGGCCGGCGCGCCGCCCGAAGATGTTGCCCACCTGGTCGACCGTCACGGTCAGGCCCGCCTCGCGCATCCAGCCGGTCACCAGGTCGCGACCCTGCCCGTCCAGCTCGGTCAGCGCCAGCCGCGCGTTGCCGCCCCTGGGTGTCGCGCCGATGCGCGCCAGCGCCATCAGCGAATCCCACAGCCGCTGGCCGTCGATCTTCAGTGTCGTCATCGTGTTCTCCTCGGGAAGCGGTGCTCAGGCCATCGCAGGGGCGAAGCCCGACAGGAAGGCGTCCAGCGCCGCACCGATGGCGTCGACCTCGTAGCCGCCCTCCTGCACCACGACCGTCGGCACGCCCAGCGCGTGAATGCGCTCGCCGATGCCGCGGTAGCCGTCCATGCCGACGGCCAGCACGCTGATGGGGTCATCCACATAGGTATCGAAGCCCAGCGACAGCACCAGCGCCTGCGGCCGGTAGTCGCGCAACGCGTCGAGCGCGCTGTCGAGCGCGGCCAGGAAGCCGGCGTCGCCGGTGCCGTGCGGCAGCGGAAAGTTCAGGTTGTAGCCATAGCCCGCGCCGTAGCCGCGTTCGTTGGCATAGCCGGTATAGAACGGGTAGTAGCCGGCGGGATCGGCATGCAGCGAGATCGTCATCACGTCCGAGCGCTGGTAGAAGATCTGCTGGGTGCCGTCGCCGTGATGGGCGTCGACGTCGAGCACCGCCACCTTGCCGAAGCGCTTGAGCAGCCCCTGCGCGGCGATCGCGGCGTTGTTGACGTAGCAGAAGCCGCCGGCGCGGTCGCTGTGCGCGTGATGGCCCGACGGCCGGCACAGCGCGTAGGCCATGCCGCCGCCCTGCGGCTCGCAGACATGGTCAGCCGCGGCCGCCGCGCTGTGGGCCGAGCGCAGGATCGACTGCCAGCTGTGCGGGCCGAGCGGGCAGCTCAGGTCGCCGAGGTAGTAGCCCGCCTGCGCGATCACCGAGTCGGTCGGACAGTCGGGCCGCCGGTCCTGGTCCAGCTTGCCGTTGTGGTACGGCGACAGGTTGGGCAACACCTCGATGCCCGGTTCGAAGCCGGGACGCGCCAGCGCCTGCCATCGGTCATAGGCCTGGCACAGGAAGTCGAGATAGGCCGCGCTGTGCACGGTCTCGAGCGGCGCGCGGCCGTAGTCCGGCGCGACCGCCAGGTCGATGCCGCGCGTGGCGAGCGTGGCCCGCAGCGCGGCCGCGCGTGCGGGCACGTCGGTCGGCTCGCACAGCCGGCCCGCGCGCATGAACTGGCGCGGCTGATGGAGCAACTGGTCATCCGAGAAAAAGGCACGCATATCGTAGGGGGTAGGTGTTCGAGCGGCTGTCGTGGGTGGTGCCTGCCGGCGCAATGGATGGATCAGCGGGTTCAGGAGGCGCGCTCCGCCTGGCGCGCCAGCGCCGCCGCGCGAATCTGCGACAGCGTCATGCCGGGTGCGATGCCGTCGGCGTCGTAGCGCAGCTCGAGCAGCGCGGGCAGCTGCTGCGTATTGGCGAATTCGAGCGCCCGTGCAAACGCCGGGCCGAACTCGGCGTCGCTGCGCACCACTTCGCCGTGGCCGCGATAGGCGCGCACCAGCTCGCTGAAGTCCGGGTTGTCGAAGTCCAGCGCGATGGTGCGGCCGGGGAACTCGCGCTCCTGGTGCGCGCGGATCGTGCCCCACATGCCGTTGTTGAAGACCAGCACGACGATGCCGAGCCGGTACTGCATCGCCACGCCCAGCTCCTGCAGATTCATCTGGAAGCAGCCGTCCCCGGCATAGCAGACCACGGTCCTGTCGGGGTATTCGAGCTTGGCCGAGATCGCCGCCGGCAGGCCATACCCCATCGATCCCACGGTCGGCGCAAGGCTGGTGCCCACGCCCTGAAAGCGGTGATAGGCATGCGCGAACAACGCGTAATTGCCGGCGCCCACCGTGATGCAGGCATCGGCCGGCACGTGGTCGCGCACATGGCAGGCCACGGCATTCAGATTCAGCGATCCGGGCGCGGGTGCCGGCTCCTGCTGCGCCAGGTAGTCGCTTCGCGCGGCACGGGTCTGGCTCGCCCACGTCGGTTGGACCGGCGGACGCAGCGTGTCGACGGCCTGCGCAAAGGACGCCACGTCGGCAACGATCGGCAGCACGGGCTGGAACACGCGTCCCAGCTCGCCGGCGTCCGGATGGACATGCACCAGCCGCTGGCGCGGCAGTGGACTCTCCACCAGCGTATAGCCCTCGGTGGTCGCCTCGCCCATGCGCGTGCCGACCGCGATCAGCAGGTCGGCGTCGCGAACGCGCGCGCGCAGCGCCTCGCCCATGCCCCAGCCGACATGACCGGCGAAGTTCGGATGATGGTTGTCGAAGCATTCGAGCCGGCGCCATGCCGCGCCCACCGGCAAGGCGAAGCGCTCGGCGAAGCCTGCGATCTGGCGCATCGACTCGGGCGTCCAGCCGGAGCCGCCGACCAGCATGAACGGCCGCTGTGCTTCGGCAAGCAAGGTCGTCAGCGATGTCAATGCCGCCGGCGTTGGCGCCGCATACGCACGCCGATAACGCGGCAGGTCGGGCACCGTGGCCTTGCCCCACAGC
Source organism: Cupriavidus sp. (assembly GCA_031181345.1). Taxonomy (GTDB): domain Bacteria; phylum Pseudomonadota; class Gammaproteobacteria; order Burkholderiales; family Burkholderiaceae; genus Cupriavidus. Next base: position 77,311 of record JAPSLC010000002.1, read on the forward strand.
GTGTCCTCCGGCAGCGCCAGCACCACCGGACCTGGCCGGCCGCCGGTCGCCATCGCGAAGGCGCGCGCGATGAATTCGGGGATGCGATCGGTGCGGTCGATCTGCGCGACCCACTTCGCCATCTCGCCGAACATGCGGCGATAGTCGATCTCCTGGAACGCCTCGCGCTCGATGAAGTCGTTGCCGACCTGGCCGACGAACAGGATCATCGGCGTCGAGTCCTGATGGGCGGTGTGGATCGCGATGCTGGCATTGGTCGCGCCCGGCCCCCGCGTCACGAAGCAGATGCCGGGTTCGCCGGTCAGCTTGCCGTAGGCCTCCGCCATATAACCCGCGCCGCTTTCCTGGCGGCAGACGACCGGCTGGATCGCGTCCTGATGGTCGTAGAGCGCGTCGATGCACGGCAGATAGCTTTCGCCGGGCACCAGGAACACCCGCTTGACGCCATGGATGCGCAGCTGCTGGACCAGGATCTGGCCGCCATTGCGCTCGCGCGGCGATTGGCCATCCGCGGCGCGATGCTGGGGGGACGCTTCGGTCATCGATTGGCTCCTTGCGCGGCCGAGCACGACGCCGATGCCGCGCCGGCCGCCGTCTTGATCTCGATCTCGACGAACACGCATTCGCCTTCGTGCGCGTTGATCACGTTGTGCTCGACGCCCGCCGGCCGCGAATAGGCGCGCCCCGCCACCAGCTGACTGGTGACCTCGCCTTCCGGCGTCTGCAGCAGCAGCGGGCCGGTCGTCATCGGTACCACCACGTAGTCGTAGCCGTGGCGGTGAAAGCCGGTCTCCGCGCCGGGCGCGAAGCGCCATTCGGTCACGATCACACGCTCGTTGTCGACCTGCACGGTCGGTACGGCCTGGGGTCTGCTCATGCTGGTCCTCGCATTGCGGTCAGGGTGCCGCGCCCGGACAAGGTCGGGACGCGCAGCGTGGCGAAGCGATATCAGCGGTCGATGCCGCCCATGCACAGGTACTTGATTTCGAGATAGTCCTCGATGCCGTATCGGGAGCCCTCTCGTCCCAGACCCGATTGCTTGACGCCGCCGAACGGCGCCACCTCGTTCGAGATCAGCCCGGTGTTGATGCCGACCATGCCGTATTCCAGCGCCTCGGCGACGCGCCAGATGCGGCCGATATCGCGGCTGTAGAAGTACGAGGCCAGCCCGAACTCGGTGTCGTTGGCTATGCCCACCACCTCGTCGTCGGTATGGAAGCGGAACAGCGGCGCCAGCGGGCCGAAGGTCTCTTCCTTCGCCACCCGCATCGCCGGTGTCACGTCGGCCAGCACGGTCGGCTCGAAGAAAGTGCCGCCCATCGGATGGCGCTTGCCGCCGGCCAGCACACGCGCGCCCTTGTCCAGCGCGTCGGCGATATGCGACTCGACCTTGGCGACCGCGTCCTCGTTGATCAGCGGACCCTGCAGCACGCCGGGCTCGACGCCATGGCCGACCTTCAGCTGCGCCACCGCCGCGACCAGCTTGCGGGCGAAGGCGTCATAGACCTTGTCGTGGACATAGAGCCGGTTCGCGCAGACGCAGGTCTGGCCGGCATTGCGATACTTGGAGGCGATGGCGCCCTCCACCGCCGCATCGAGGTCGGCATCGTCGAACACGATGAACGGCGCGTTGCCGCCGAGCTCCAGCGACAGCTTCTTGATGGTGTCGGCGGACTGGCGCATCAGGATGCGGCCTACCTCGGTCGAGCCGGTGAAGGTCAGCTTGCGCACCACCGGATTGGCGGTCAGCTCGCCGCCGATCGCCACCGCGTCGCCGGTCACGACGCTCAGCACGCCCGCGGGCACGCCGGCGCGCTCGGCGAGTACGGCCAGCGCCAGCGCCGACAGCGGCGTGTCCTCGGCGGGCTTGAGCACCATCGTGCAGCCGGCGGCCAGTGCGGGCCCGACCTTGCGCGTGATCATCGCCAGCGGGAAGTTCCACGGCGTGATGGCCGCGCAGACGCCGACCGGTTCCTTGACCACCACCAGCCGGCGGTCGGCCGCCGGCGAGGCGAGCACATCGCCGCAGACGCGCTTGCCTTCCTCGGCGAACCATTCGAGGAACGAGGCCGCGTAGACGACCTCTCCCCTGGCCTCGGCCAGCGGCTTGCCCTGCTCGGTGGTCATCAGCAGCGCCAGGTCATCGGCGTGCGCCAGCATCAGCTCATGCCACTTGCGCAGGATCTGGCTGCGTTCGCGGGCCGTGCGGCGGCGCCATTCGATCTGCGCGACGCGCGCGGCCTCGATGGCGCGCCGCGTCTCGGCTGCGCCCATCATCGGCACCTTGCCGATCGGCGCACCGGTGGCGGGATTGGTGACGACGAAGGTCTCGCCGCCATCGGCGTCGGCCCACGCGCCGCCGACCAGGGCCTGCGCACGCAGCAGGCCGGTATCGTTCAATTGCATCGGAAACTCCGGGGAAAAGAGGGGCGACCGCGTATCGGTCAGCGGACCATTCAGCGGACCATTCAGCGGACCAGCACGTCGGCAAGGATGTCCAGCCCCTCGTCCATCACCGCATCGGGGATGGTCAGCGGGAACAGGAAGCGGATCACGTTGCCGTGCACGCCGCACGACAGCAGCAGCAGGCCCTTCTCCAGCGCGCGGTTCTGTACCTCGCGGGTGAACTCCGCATCCGGGCTGCCGTCGGCCTGCTGGAACTCCACCGCGACCATCGCGCCGAGGCCGCGCACTTGCGCGATCTGCGGCACGCGCGGGCGCAGGCTGTGCAGCCGATCCATCAGCCGCTCGCCGAGCGCGGCGCCCCGCGCGATCAGGTTCTCGGCTTCCAGCACCTCGAGCACCGCCAGGGCCGAGGCGACGGCGAGCGGATTGCCGGCATAGGTGCCGCCGAGCCCGCCCGGCGCCGGGGCGTCCATGATCTCGGCACGCCCGCACACAGCCGACAGCGGCATGCCGCCGGCGAGGCTCTTGGCCATCGTGGTCAGATCCGGCGCCACGCCGTAGTGCTCCATCGCGAACAGCTTGCCGGTGCGGCCGAAGCCGGTCTGCACCTCGTCGGCGATCAGCAGGATGCCGTGCTCGTCGCAGAGCGCGCGCAGCGCCTTGACGAAAGCGTCGGGCGCGACATTGAAGCCGCCCTCGCCCTGCACCGGCTCGAAGATGATGGCCGCGACGCGCTTCGGGTCGACGTCAGCCTTGAACAGGACCTGCAGCGCCTTCAGCGAGTCCTCGACCGACACACCGTGCAGCTCGCACGGGTACGGCGCGTGATAGACCTCGCCCGGGAAGGGGCCGAAGCCGACCTTGTAAGGCACGACCTTGCCGGTCAGCGCCATCCCCATCATCGTGCGGCCGTGAAAGCCGCCGGAGAACGCGATCACCGCGGGTCGGCCGGTGGCGGCGCGGGCGATCTTGATGGCGTTCTCGACGGCCTCGGCGCCGGTGGTGAAGAACGCGGTCTTCTTGGCCCACTGGCCCGGCGCGCGCTGGTTGATCTTCTCGGCCAGCTCGATATAGCTCGCGTAGGGCACGATCTGATAGGCGGTATGCGTGAAGCGCTCCAGCTGCTTCTGCACCGCGGCGACCAGGCGAGGATGCCGGTGGCCGGTGTTCAGCACCGCGATGCCGGCGGCGAAGTCGATATAGCGGCGGCCTTCGACATCCCAGATCTCCGAATTCTCGGCCCGTTCGGCGTAGAAATTGCACATCACGCCCACGCCACGGGGCGTGGCGGCATCCTTGCGGCGGACCAGTTCGGCATTCTTCATCGTGTTCTCCATGGGGCTTCGGGTTGGGCGCGCGGACGGCGTCGGTTTCGCGGTTACTGTCGCGGCCACTGTCGCGGTTGCTGGCCGGCCGGGCCAATGCGTGGTCATGCGGCGGCGCGGATCGCCTTGGGATCCCACTCCTTGCCGGGGATCGCGGCGATCAGGCGCTGCGTGTAGTCGTGGCGCGGCGCATCGAAGATCTGGGCCGGCGGCCCCGACTCGACCACCTTGCCCTTGTGCATCACGATCACGTGGTGGCAGATCTGCGCCGCCACGCGAAGGTCGTGCGTGATGAAGATCAGGCCAATATCGAGCCGCTTCTGCAGCGTGGCCAGCAGCTCCAGCACCTGCGCCTGCACCGAGACGTCGAGCGCGGACACCGACTCGTCGGCCACCAGCAGCTTTGGCTCGAGCGCCAGCGCACGCGCGATGCCGATGCGCTGGCGCTGCCCGCCGGAAAACTGGTTCGGATAGCGGTCGAAGGCCGAGTCTTCGAGCCCCACCAGCTGCAGCAGCTCGCGCGCCCGGGCTTCCGCCCGCTGGCGGGGCACGCCGCTGGCGACCGGCCCGTCGCTGATGATGCGTCCCACGGTATGGCGCGGATTGAGCGAGGCGAACGGATCCTGGAAGATCATCTGCACGTCCTTGCGCAGCGGACGAAAGCGTCGTTCCGACAGCCTGGCAATGTCCTGCCCCTGGAACAGCAGCTCGCCGCCATCGATGTCGGTCAGCCGCAGCAGGCATTTGCCGATGGTCGACTTGCCCGAGCCCGACTCGCCGACGATGCCCAGCGTCTCGCCGCGCCGCACGGTGAAGCTGACGCCGTCGACCGCATGGACCACACGCTTGCGCGAGAACAGGCCACCGCCCGACACATAGGTCTTGCGCAGGTCGCGCACCTCCAGCACCGTCTCGGCGGCCTGGCCCTCCGCTTCGCCGCAGCGACCGTGCGGCACCGCGCCGATCAGCCGCCGCGTATAGGGATGCTGCGGGTGGTTCAGCACCTGCTGCCCGCTGCCCATCTCGACCAGCACGCCCTTCTCCATCACCGCGACACGGTCGGCGATCTCCGCCACCACGCCGAAATCGTGGGTGACGAACATCACGCCCATGCCCTTCTCGGCCTGGATGCGCTTGATCAGCGCCAGGATCTGCGCCTGCGTGGTGACATCGAGGGCGGTGGTCGGCTCGTCGGCGATCAGCAGCGCGGGCTCCAGCGCCAGCGCCATCGCGATCACCACGCGCTGCCGCTGGCCGCCCGAGAGCCGGAACGGATAGCTGTGCACCAGCGTCGCGGGATCGGGCAGGCCGACGAAGTCGAGCAACTCCAGCACGCGGCGCATGCGCGCTTCGCCGGGATAGGCGTGATGCACGCGCATGACCTCCGCGATCTGGTCGCCCACGGTCATCACCGGGTTCAGCGCCGACAATGGCTCCTGGAACACCATCGCCATGTCCTTGCCGCGCATCGCCAGCAGGGTGGCCTCGTCCTGCGCGAGCAGGTCCTTGCCGCGGAACAGGATGCGGCCGCCCTGCGGCTTCAGGTACGGCGGCAGCAAACCCATGATGGCGTTGGCGCTCATCGACTTGCCGGAGCCCGATTCGCCGACGATGCAAAGGATCTCGCCGGCGTGCAGGTCGTAGCAGATGTCGCGCACCGCGTAGGGACGGTCGCCCCCCTTGGGCAAGGCGATGGTCAGGTCGCGGATCGACAGCAGCGGGGCGGCCGGATGGTGTTGGGGGTGCTGCATGGACTGAACGGACATGGCGCGCTCCCTCATTCGCCGCGGCGGCGCAGCTGCGGATTCATGGCGTCGTTCAAGCCTTCTCCGATCAGGTTGATGGACAGCACCGTCAGCAGGATCGCCACGCCGGGCCAAACGCTCATCCACCATGCCTCGCGGATCATCGTGCGAGCCGCGCCGATCATGAAGCCCCAGCTCATCATGTTGCGGTCACCCAGGCCGAGGAAGGACAGCGCCGACTCGGTCAGGATGGCCGTGGCGACCATGAACGAGGCCGACACGATGATCGGCGACATCGCATTGGGCAGGATCTGCGTGGCGATGATGCGCAGCGGCTTCTGGCCGATCACCACCGCGGCCTGCACGAACTCGCGCTGCTTGAGCGACAGGAATTCGCTGCGCACCAGGCGTGCAACCGGGGGCCAGGACACCACCGAGATCGCACCAACGATCGAATAGATCGACGGATTGAAGATCGCCACGATCACCACCGCCATCGCCAGCTGGGGAATGGTCTGGAAGAACTCGGTGAAGCGCATCAGCGCGTCGTCGATGCGGCCGCCGCAGTAGCCGGCCACCGCGCCGATCAGGATGCCGAACAACAGCGCCACCGCGGTGGAGATCACGCCGACCAGCAGCGACACGCGTGCGCCGTACAGCATCCCCGCGGTGATATCGCGGCCGAGCATGTCGGTACCGAACGGATAGGCCGGATCGGCGAACGGGTGCACCAGCGGATCGGCCACCATCAACCAGGGCGAATCCTCGTACAACACCGGGGCGAACAGCGCGAAGGCCATCACGGCGAGCAGCACCAGGGCGCCGATCACCGCGCCGTAGTTGCGGCAATAGCGTTGCAGGAAGGCTTTCATGCGGTGGCTCCCTTGCCGCCGACCGAGATGCGCGGATCGATGAAGCGATACAGCACGTCGGTCAGCAGGTTGAAGAAGACGACGAGGGCCGATGTCACGAAGAAGATGCCCAGCAGCAGCTGGTAGTCGCGCTGCAGCAGCGCGTCGAACATCAGCCGGCCGATGCCGGGCCAAGAGAACACCGTCTCGGTCAGCACCGCGCCGCCTGCCATCTGCCCGAGCTGGATGCCGGCAAAGGTGATCACCGGCAGCAGCGCGTTGCGCAGCACGTGCACGCGGATCACGCGGTTGGCCGGCACGCCCTTGGCGCGCGCGGTCTTCACGTAGTCCATGCCCATCACTTCCAGCATTGACGCGCGAGTCAGGCGCACATAGACGGCCATGAAGAAGCAGCCCAGCGAGATCGTCGGCAGGATCATGTGCAGCGCCACGTCCTTCACGCGCGCCATGCCCGTGTAGCCCGCGCCGATGGTCTCCATGCCGAAGGCCGGCAGCCAGCCGAGCACGACGGAGAACAGGATGATTGCCATCAGCGACAGCCAGAACAGCGGCGTCGCATACAGCAGCAGCGCGCCGGACATCACCGCGCTGTCGATCCAGCGGCGGCGGTTCTCGTAGCGGGTGCGCGCGGCGATCACGCCGAGCAGCACGCCCAGCACGATCGAGAAGACGAAGGCCCCGCTCATCAGCAGGAAGGTGGCCGGCAGGCGGTCGAGGATCAGGTCGAGCACCGGCAGATGATTGCGGTACGAGTAGCCGAGGTCCAACTGAGCCACGCCCTTCAGGTAGATGCCGAGCTGGGTCAGCAGCGGCTTGTCCAGGCCGAACTGCTCGCGCAGCTGGCCGACGAAGGCGGCATCGCCGGCGCCGGCCTCGCCCGCCATCACGGTGGCGGGGTCGCCTGGCGCGAGGCGGATGAGGAAGAAGTTGATGATGACGACGCCGAGCACGACCACGACGGCCTTGCCAAGACGCGATATCAGGAAGGAAAGAAAATTCACGGCAGGCTCCACTGACTTCGTGGTGGCGCTCACCCTCTCCCCTGCCCCTCTCCCGCGGGCGGGAGAGGGGAGAAGATGGGAACGGCGGCTCAGTTCTTCTCGATCGAGACGTTGTCGAACGACTCGTTCAGGCCGATCGCCGTGGTCACCAGGTTCTTCACGTTCTTGCGATAGAGCGTGGGGAACTCCAGCTCGAACAGGTTGGCGTTGGCGACGTCGTTGACCAGGATCCGCTGCACCTCGCTATAGAGCTTCTGGCGCTCGGCCGGGTCCATGGTGGCGCCGGCCTTGGTCCACAGTTCGTCCGCCTTCGGGTTGTTGTAGCCCTGCACGTTGGCGAACGGCGTGCCCTTGACGATATTGCGCGCCACGTACAGCCGTTCGACGCCCAGCGCCGGATCGCCGTACTGGTAGGTGTAGGTGGTGGTCAGGTCGAAGTCCCAGTTGCTGACCCGCGCGGCCCAGGTGCCGGCGTCCGCCGATTCGATGCTGACCTTGAAGCCGAGCTGCTCGAGCATCTGCTTGGTGTACTCGTCCAGCCGGTCCCAGTTGGCGCCGTACGAGGTGGCCAGGATCTTGACCGGGTACTGGCCGACATTGACGCCGGACTCCTTGATCAGGTCGCGTGCTTTCTTCAGGTTGAAGTCCATGCTCGGCATGTTCTTGTCGAAGAACAGCGTGGTCGACGCAAACGGGCTGACCGCCGGCTTGCCCATGCCGAAGAAGATGTTGTTGACGATCATCTTGCGGTTCAGCGCGTGCATGACCGCCTGGCGCACCTTGACGTTGTCGAACGGCGGCTTGCGCTGGTTCATCAGCATGCTGGCCATCGGCGAGAACAGCTCCCAGCCCTTGGTGGTGTATTCCACGTTGGGCAGCGCGCGCAGGCGCTTGACGTCGACGTTGTCGACATCGCCGCCGCGCAGCACCTGCACGTCGCCCTTCTCGAACGCCACCGCGCGCGAGGCCGAATCCGGGATCACGTAGAAGACCAGCTCGTCCAGATACGGCTTGCCCTTCTTCCAGTAGTTGGGATTCTTCGCCAGCTTGATATAGGCGCCCTTCTTCCACTCCTTGAACATGAAGGGGCCGGTGCCGATCGGCTTCTGGTTCGCCGGGTTGTTGCGATAGTCGGTGCCCTCGTACAGATGCTTGGGCATCATCGGCATGGTGCCGGTCTCGAACATCGAGATGAACGGCGGGAACGGCTCCTTCAGCTTGATCTCGACGGTCGTGTCGTTGACCGCGCGGATCGACGCCATGTACTTGTTCAACACCGCGCGCGTGCGCACATGGACCTCGCGCAGCAGCTTGTCGATCGAGAACACCACGTCGGCCGAGGTGAACGGCTTGCCGTCGTGCCACTTGACGCCGCTCTGCAGCTCGAAGGTGTAGGTCAGGCCGTCGGCAGAGACCTTCCACGACTTGGCCAGCTCCGGCTGCGGCTTCAGGTCCGGCGTATAGGTCAGCAGGCCCTGATAGATCTTGCCGGCGATGTACTGCGTCGGCGCCTGCGAATTGAGCGCGCTGACCAGGATCGGCGGTTCGGGCTGCACGATGCCGGACAGCGTGCCGCCGGTGGTCTGGGCGGCGGCGTTACCGGCGGGCAGCGCCAGCGGCAACAGGGTCAGGCCTGCCGCCGCGATCGCCAGCGAAGCCAGGCGCTGCTGAAAGCGCGTCGTAACTCGTTTCATCGGCTCGTTTCCTTGTCGTTGTGAACAGCGGGTACAGATTGCACTGCGGAGGCACTGCGGAGGCACTGCGGAGGCACTGCGGAAACACGACTGACGGCAGGGCAGCGGGCACTGCGGCCTTGCTGCTGCGATCTGTCACACCGTGACCGATCGCCATGCGGGCGTCATGTCCGGCCGATCGGCTCGACGCCGCACCAGTCGTGCATGAATTGCGCGAGCGTGGTGGCCACCCGCACCATGCTGTCGAGCGACACGGATTCGTCGATGCCGTGGATGTTGCGGGCGATGGGACCGTAGCAGGTCACCGGGGTATCGAGCATCAGGCGGAAATGGCGCGCATCGGTGGTGGCGGTGGTCGCCTCGCGCTTGACCGGCTCGCCGTGGACCTTGCGATGGGCCTCGGCCAGCGACTGCATGCTGGGGACGTCCAGATCGAACTCACAGCCCGGGGCATGAAAACCCTCGTAGCGGATGGCGAGTTCGAGATTGCTGGCCAGCCGCGCGACGGTGGCGCGGATGCGCGCCTCGACGATGGCCTTGGTCTCGTCGATGTCCATATGCGGATAGAAGCCGATGCGCACGCCCAGCGTGCAGGTGCACGGCACCGACGAATTCCATTCGCCGCCGTGGATCTGCCCGAGATTGAAGTTGATCGGATGCGCGTGGTCGCGATACACCGGCGGACGGTTCTCCGGCCGGTTCCACTCGGCCTCGAGTTGGCGCAGGTCTTCCATCACGGCAACACCGGCCTCCACCGGATTGACACCCGACGTCATGTAGGCCGCATGGGCCGGCTTTCCCGTCAGTTCGATGAACATCCAGTAGACGCCGACCTGCGCGCTCATCAGCCCCTCGCCCAGCGGTTCGGGAATGATCACGGTATCGAAGGCGGCCAGCTTGCCGGCGCCGACCGCGCTGCGCAGCGCCGCCACGGTGGCCAGCGCGCCGTTGCCGGTGTTCTCTTCCTCGAGCACCGCGTTGAAGCCGACCGCGCCGGCCGGCTGCACGCCCAACGCGCGCAGCGCCTTGAACGCGGCCAGCGCGCAGACGATGCCCGCCTTCATGTCGCCCGAGCCGCGGCCATAGAGCCAGCCGTCCTCGACTACCGGCGTGTACGGCGGATTGCGCCACATCGATTCGGGCCCGGTCGGCACCACGTCGAGATGGCCGTTGAACAGTACCGAGCGTCCGCCCCTGGAAGCGGGCCGATGCGTGGCCAGCAGGTTGTAGCGGCCGCCGTCGGGACAGCACGGCGGCGAGAACAGCGGCAGATGCTTGATGGCGTCGGCGCGCAGTTCGATCCGTTCCGATGCGAGTCCCAGGTCAAGCAAGGCCCCCTCGATGAAATCGGCCGCCGGTTGTTCCTGTCCCGAAGGGCTCGCCGCCGCGACGAAACCGGACAGCGTCTCGACCATATAGGGCAACAGCGAGCGCACGGCGCCGGCGATGTCAGTGGTACTGAGTTGGCTTGCCGAATCTTGCATGGGGGCTCCTTGGAACGCCGGGCTGCGAGGGCTCGCCGATGTGAAAACTGCTTGCACCGGCACGCGATGGGTGGGAAATTAGCGCACAGTTGGCACCATAGATAGGTCCATATTTGCCGTTTTTGCTGGAGCCATTTTGAAAGAGTCCATTCTGTCCGAGCTGCTGCTGCAACGGCTGGAACGGCCGACCGACGGCAGCGCCGACAAGTCCGGCACGCATATGAACCGGCAGGTCTATCAGATCATTCGCCAGGAAATCCTTGCCGGCACGATCCCCGCGGGCTGCAAGCTGCCGGCCTCGCGGATGCTGGCGAAGGAGGTGGGGGTGTCGCGCAACACCGTGCTCTACGCCTACGAGCAGTTGCTCGCGGAGGGTTATGTCACGGCGTCGACCGGAAGTGGCACCTTTGTGTCGCACACCTTTCCCGACCATAGTGCGTTGCACAAGGTTGGCGCCGCAAATGGCACCATCATCGTGCCTGCGGCGCAGCAAAACCCGAACCGCTTTGCGTTGTCCCGGCGCGGCCAGCATCTGGTGTCGCATGCCGGTGCGTCCGATCGCCAATGGGGTGCGTTCATGGCCGGCGTGCCCGACGTCTCGCTGTTTCCGCGCGCGGTGTGGACCCGTCTGCTGAACAAGCACTGGCGCGCGCCGCGGCCCGAGCTGCTGACCTACGCGCACAACGGCGGCTATCTGCCGCTGCGCCGCGTTCTGGCCGAGCATCTGCGTCTGGCGCGCGGCGTACGGTGCGATCCCGAACAGATCATCATGACGACCGGCATCCATCAGGCGATCGACCTGATCGCCCGCCTGCTCGCCGACCCCGGCGACAAGGCGTGGATGGAAGACCCCGGCTACTGGGGCACGCGCAGCCTGCTGTCGAACTCCGGCGTCGAGCCGATTCCGGTACCGGTCGACGGCGAGGGCATCGCACCGGACGCCGCCACGCTGCAGAACCCGCCGCGCTTCATCTTCGCCACGCCGTCGCACCAGTACCCGCTCGGCACCGTGATGAGCCTGTCGCGCCGGCGCATGCTGCTCGAATACGCGCGCCAGCGCGGCGTGTGGATCGTCGAGGACGACTACGACAGCGAATTCCGCTTCGAGGGCCGTCCGCTCGCCTCGCTGCAAGGGCTCGACGAGCACGATCGCGTGATCTACATGGGCACGTTCTCCAAGACGCTGTTTCCCGGCATCCGCATGGGCTTCATGGTGTTGCCCAAACCGCTGGCCCCGCATTTCGCGACCGGGCTGTCGGAGCTGTTCCGCGAGGGGCAGCTGATCCAGCAGGCGGTGCTGGCGGACTTCATCGAAGAGGGGCACTACGCCACCCATATCCGGCGCGTGCGGCTGCGTTACGCGCAGCGACAGAGCCTGCTGCGCGAGGCGATCGCCGAGCGCTTCGGCGCGGACTGGCCCACCTCCACGCACGAGGCCGGACTGCACCTGGTGATGCATCTGCCGCCGGGCGCGGACGATCTCGGCATCAGCATGGCGGCGCGCACGCAGGGCCTGAGCGCGCGGCCCCTGTCGCGCTACTACAGCGACGAGACGCAGGCGCGGCAGGGATTGCTGATGGGCTATGCCTGCGTGCCGGAGGAAGAGATCGGGCCGGCCTTCCGCAAGCTCGCCGAGGTCATCGAGCCGGCGATGGAGCATCTGGCCCGCACGCAGGCGCCCCGACGCGAACCGACGGTGAAGATCAACCGCGAGGCGTGGAGCGGGGCGTGATCGCGCTGCCGAATGCTTGCGCCCTGCTTGTACCCTTCTTTCCCATCCATCCATCCATCCAATCCACTACGAGACCCCTTGATGGCGAGCCCAATGACGCAAGACCAATCCGCAGCCGCGAGCCGCGACGCCCTGCTGTCCGAACTGGCCGCGGTGCTGGACCCCGCCGGCCTGCAGACCGGCGACGCCATCGAGACGCGCTTTCGCAAGGACTGGTACGCCCCGCTCGATCCCAACCCGCCGATCGCGGTGGCGCGGCCGCGCAATACCGCCGAGGTGTCCGCGGTGCTGGCGATCTGCCATCGCCATCGCCAGCCGGTAGTGCCGCAGGGAGGATTGACGGGACTGGCCGGCGCCGCGACGCCCGCCGGCGCCGAACTGGTGCTGTCGCTGGAACGGATGCGCGGCGTCGAGGAGATCGACGACCAGGCCGGCACGATGACCGTGATGGCCGGCACCACGCTGCAGGCCGCGCAAGAGGCGGCGCGCGCAGCCGACTGGCTGCTGCCGGTGGACCTGGGCGCGCGCGGCAGCTGCCAGATCGGCGGCAATATCGCCACCAATGCCGGCGGCAATCGCGTGATCCGCTACGGCATGATGCGCGACCAGGTGCTGGGACTCGAAGCGGTGCTGGCCGACGGCACCGTGCTCACGTCGCTGAACAAGATGCTGAAGAACAATGCGGGCTACGACCTGCGCCAGCTGTTCATCGGCAGCGAAGGCACCCTCGGCGTGATCACGCGCGCGGTGCTGAAGCTGGCGCCGCTGCCGGCAAGTACGCAGACGGCGCTATGCGCGCTGTCCCGCTACGAGGACGTGGTGCAGTTGCTGCGCCATGCGCAGCGCAAGCTGGCGGGCCGGCTGTCCGCGTTCGAGGTGATGTGGGCCGACTTCTACGAACTGGTGACCACGCGCGTGTCGGGCGTGCGCGCGCCGTTGCCAGCAGGCCATCCCTTCTACGTGCTGCTGGATCTGCAGGGCGACGACGCCGGCCAGGACGCACCCGCCTTCGAGGCGATGCTGGAGACCGCCATGGATGCGGGCCTGATCCAGGACGCCGCCATCGCGACCAGCGACAAGGAGGCGCAGAGCTTCTGGCAATTGCGCGACGCCGTGGCGGAGTTTCCGGTGATGTGGGCGCCCAACGCCGCGTTCGACGTCAGCCTGCCGATCGGCCGGATCGGCGAGTTCGCGCAGGCCTTGCGCGCCGCCGTGCTGGACCGGTGGCCGGATGCCGAGCTGGTGAATTTCGGGCATGTGGGAGACAGCAATCTGCATGTCAGCGTCTATCTGCCGAATGTCGCGCTGGCCGACTTTCCCGAGCACGCGATCAGCGAGGTGGTCTATCGCGTGGTGCAGGACTTCGATGGCAGCATCTCGGCCGAGCATGGCATCGGCACGCACAAGAAGCCGTTCCTGGGATGCTCGCGCACGCCGGCGGAGCTGGCCGTCATGCGCCTGCTCAAGCGGACGCTCGATCCGCACCATATCCTCTGCCCGGGCCGGGTCGTCGATATGGATTGATGGCAAGGGCGTGCCGCATGCACCGATGCGGCACGCGCCCGACCCGCCCGTCATTCGCTATTCGACGCTGGCCGCCGCCTTGACCGGACTGCCGCGCAGCGTCGCCTCGCGCAGCCGCACGACCAGCAGCGGCGCCAGCAGCGATACCGCGGCGCTGGCGAGGAACAGCGCACGGAAGGCCCGCTCGGCGGTCTGCCGCACGACGGCGGCCTCGGCGCCATCGCCGAGCGACAGCACCTCGCGGAACAGATGCATCAGCACGTCCTCGCCACCGGGCAGCGGGCTGACGGCCATGCCGCTATGGCGCAGCAGCGCGATCAGCACGGTGGTCAGCACCGCGACCCCGACCGCGCCGCCCAGCATGCGCGAGAACGCCGTCAGCGCGGTCGCAACGCCGACCTGCTGCGGCGGCACCGCGTTCTGCGTCGCCACCAGCGCGCTGGGCAACTGCAGACCGATGGCCAGACCCAGCGCCACCATCACGACCCCGGTCAGTACCACCGCACGCGGATCGACGAAGGCCAGCGCGGCGATCGCCAGCGGCGCGGCCGCGGCGCCGATCAGTTGCAAGGGCTTGTAGCGACCGCTCCAGGTCATCAGCCGCCCCGCGATAAAGGCGCCGAACGGAATCGCCAGCGTCAGCGGCACCAGCCGCAGCGCCGCGCTGTCCGCCTGCGCGCCGCCGACCACCTGGAAGCGCAGCGGCAACAGCACGGACATCGCGATCAACTGGAAGAAGCACAGAAACAGCGTGATGCAGCAGATCGCCACCGTCGGCACCCGCAACATCGCCAACGGAATCACCGGATCGGCCGCGCGACGCTCCTGCCAGAAGAAGAGCAGCAACGCCACCACACCGGCCCCCAGCAGGCCGAGCGAGTCGGCGCGCCAGACATCGTGCCCCTGGCCCAGACGCGTCAGGAACACCAGCACACCGGTCAGGCCGCCGCCAAAGAGCAGCGCACCGAGATAGTCGATCGGATGCTTGCGGCCGCCACCGGCCGGCAGATGGCGCAGCGCGCGCCGCACCGTCACCAGTGCCAGCAGCGCCAGCGGCAGGTTGATCCAGAAGATCCAGCGCCAGGACAGGTAGTGCGCCAGATAGCCGCCGATCACCGGACCGGCCATGCTGGCAACCGCCCACACGCCACTGACATAGCCCTGATAGCGGCCGCGCTCGCGCAGCGGCACCACGTCCGCGATGGCCGCCTGCGACACCGAGATCAGGCCGCCGCCGCCGAGCCCCTGCAGGATGCGCGCGACGATCAGCTGCGGCATGGTCTGCGCCAGCGCGCAGGCAATCGAGGCCAGCAGGAACAGCACGATCGCGAACGACAACACCGAGCGCCGGCCGAGCACGTCGGACAGCTTGCCGTAGATCGGCGTGGCCACCGTGGACGCGATCAGGTAGGCCGACACGACCCAGGCCATCACGTCGAAGCCATTGAGCCGCAAGGCGATCTCGGGCAACACGACGGCCACGATCGACTGTTCGAGCGCACCGAGCAGGATCGCCAGCATCAGGCCGAAGATCACCTGCATCACGGGCACCGGCGGCGACCCGGTCGGCTCGCCGGATGGAATGGGCTTGGGCGGGAGCGGTGACGCGGCGGGCGATGCCGGCGCTCCGGCGGAAGCCGCAACGGAAGCAGCGGCGCCGGCAAGGCGCTGGCCAGAACGAAGGGGAGCGGTCATCGGGCGGGCAAGGAGAAACAAGACAGCCGGTGCACGACCGCGCTGGCCGGACCGGCTTTTCTAATGGAAAACAGACGGCTATTGTAGGCGGTTGCTTAAAAGTGTGCCTTTCGGCGTTCTTACCCGTCCTTGCGGCCCTTGGCGCTGTCCAACATGGCAAACAAGTCTTTTGCGAGGACGACACAGTCGTCGTAGCTTCGTGCGAATTGCCGCCGCTCGATTTGCGCGAATTGCTTCTCGAGTATCGGGCGCCGTCCCACTACCTGGTCCATGAATGTATCTGCGTGCCGCAGCAAGAACGGGGCTGCGCGCTCGAGCGCGTCGCGATCCTGTTCGACAACAACGGCCAAGTCGAACAGGTCTCGTGCGGTCGCCCTGTCGCCTCGGTGGTACAGCTTCTTGGCGACGATCTCGGCCGCTGTCTCGACGCGAACCGGCCGCCCCATGATCTCCCAGACCTCGAACGGCTCGGCAGTCAAGTTCGGTGAAGCCACAAAGTCGACTTCACCCGATTCCAGGAC
The DNA here is from genome assembly GCA_031181345.1 of Cupriavidus sp. Taxonomy (GTDB): domain Bacteria; phylum Pseudomonadota; class Gammaproteobacteria; order Burkholderiales; family Burkholderiaceae; genus Cupriavidus. The sequence goes on from JAPSLC010000002.1 coordinate 93,310, forward strand.
CAGCTTGACGAAATTTCCCTGTTCCACGTAATCCGCGGTGATGGCCTCCGCCACGTCGCTTAGGCGCGGTGTCACAAAGCCGAGGTACTGCGGATCGGGGACGAAGATATCGATGTCCTTCGATACGCGATGGTCGTAACGCAGCATCAATACCGTGCCGCCGCCAAACGTCCAGAACGGCTCGCCGCCTCCATGCGCCTTTACCTCGTCCATCAGCGTAAGGGCGTGTGGAAACAGGGCTTCCCAAGGGTCACCGCGAAGTTTCACGGTCTTGCCCATAGGCCGCCCCGCGTTGCCATCAGCGCGCGCGCCATCTGGCGCAAGTTCTTCCAGACCTCACGGGGCTTTCGATCGTGGCGCGAGGCCACTTCCGCCACCATCTTTGTCACCAACTGCAGCGGCGCCTCATCGAGGATCTGGGCGACCTGAGGCTGCAGTTCGTCGGGGACTTGTCCGGTGATGAGAGCCTGCTCCAGGGCCATTGGCGTCAGTTCGCCGGAATAGCTGGTGCTGGCGCCCTTCGCCGCCATCCACACCGCCCGCGCGGGCCGACCTCGCTTCTGCTCCGGGTCCGCGACTTCCAACGTCAGCCCGAGCACATCCAGCAGACGGCCCAGCGTGTCCACGGTGACGTTGACATGGCCGTGCTCGATGCCGTTCAAGGTCTGGCGCGACAACGCCGCCATATCCGCCAATTGCTGCTGGGTCAGGCCCAGTTCGATCCGTTTGCGGCGAATGGCGTTGCCAAGTAGAGCGACGTTCATTTGGCGCCTCCAATTTTTGTCAATTATAGACGACAAATTGGGACGCCAAATCGCTCTCTCCGGCTGCGGTTGTCCTCGGCGGACTGGGACGCGGGTCTGCGTCCCACCTACGTTTTAGAAGCTCTGCCAGTCGTCTGCGGCAGCGGCCGGCACTCCTGCTGCGGCCAGGGCGGCGGGCCGCACCGGCGTGCCACGGGGCTTCGCGCCCGTTGCGGCAGCACCGTCGGCATGAGAGCCCGCAGGTGCCTTGGGAGTGCGGGGGGCCGCGGCCGCACCCGGCGAGGGGGTAGCGGCACGCGGCGAGGTCGCGGCGGCTGCCGACGCACCCTTGGCAACCGGCGCCGCCATGGCAAGTACCCGGGCCGGATCCACGGCGCGCGGCAATGCGGCAGGCGAAGCCTCGACGCGGAACTTGGCCGCGTCCTGCACCAGCCCGGCGGCCTGCTGTTGCAGGCTTTCGGCGGCGGCGGCGGCCTGTTCGACCAGCGCCGCGTTCTGCTGCGTCACGCTCTCCATCTGCGCGATCGCGCGGTTGACCTGCTCGATGCCGGTCGACTGCTCCGCGCTGGCAGCAGAGATCTCGCCCATGATGTCGGTCACGCGGCGAACCGCCTCGACGATGCCGTCCATGGTGCCGCCGGCCTGCTCGACCTGGCGGGCGCCGACCTCCACCTGCTCGACCGAGCGGTTGATCAGCTCGCCGATCTCCTTGGCCGCCGCCGCGCTGCGCTGCGCGAGGCTGCGCACCTCGGCCGCCACCACGCTGAAGCCGCGCCCTTGTTCGCCGGCGCGCGCGGCTTCGACCGCGGCGTTCAGCGCCAGGATATTGGTCTGGAAGGCAATGCCTTCGATCACCCCGATGATCTCGGCGACCTTGGTCGACGACTGCGAAATGCCCTGCATCGTCTCGACCACGCTGCGCACGGTACGTCCGCCTTCGGCGGCCACCGCCGAGGCGTTGACGGCGAGCTGATTGGCCTGGCGGGCGTTGTCGGCGTTCTGGCGCACGGTCGAGGTCAGTTGCTCCATCGATGCGGCGGTCTGCTGCAGCGAGGCCGCCTGTTCCTCGGTACGTTGCGACAGATCGGTGTTGCCCTTGGCAATCTCGCGCGTGGCGCCGTCGATCGCGCCCGAGGCGCCCTGGATGCCGCGCACCAGTACGGACAGTTCCGCGAAGGCGCGCTGCATTGCCTTGAGCATCCGGCCCATCTCGTCGTTGCCGTTGGCGCGGATGGCGAAGGCCAGGTCGCCCTGTGCCAGCGCCTCGGCGGCGGCCAGCGCTTGCCGCGCCGGTCCGGCGATGGAACGCGTGATCGCCACGGCCAGGCCGACGGCCAGCAGCGCGGATACCGCGCCCAGCGCGAGCAACAGATTGCGCGTGAACAGATAGTCCGCCTGGGCCTGCTGCACCGCCTCGGTGGCCATCTTGCGGCCCGAGGCGATCAGCGTGTCCAGGCGTTCGAAGTACGCCGCCTGCGCGGCCGGCAGCGTGACGATCAAGCCGGCGCGCGCGGCGACGAACTCGCCCGCCTGCAACTGCGTCAGCAGCTGGTCGAGCTGGGTGTTATAGGCGGCGCGATGCTTGCCCAGTTCGTCGAAGACCTGCTTGAGGCCGGCATTGTCGGAGGCGGCGATCAGCTTGGACAGGTCGTCCAGCGTCGCGCTCATCTGCTTGCGGCGCTCGTTGACGCGGCCAACGTTCTGCTGGACCACGGCCGGATCCTCGGTCAGCACCGCGTCCCGCACCATGATGCCGATGGCCTGCGCCCCCTCCTTGACGCCGTCCAGTTCCATCACCTTCAGCAGGCGCTGCTCGACGGTGGTGCGCATCGACGCGTTCATATCGCCCAGCGCGATCAGGCCAAAGCCTGCCACCACGGCCAGCAGCGCCACCATCGCGGCAAAGGCTCCCGCCAGGCGCGCACCGATGCCGAAATGCTTCCATCCTCCCATACCGCCCCCTTTCCTCTCGTAGTCCACGCCGCGCGCGCATGCGCGGCGGTGCATCGCTAACGGCAACAGGGAGCGGTTTCTTGATGGCGAATCGATACGGCCGGGTCTGGGGCGATTCCGGCGTTCCGGGCGTCAGGGGAAATGTCGGGAAAACAAGCGGTGCGCACAGGCGCCATGCCCAAATGGCAAACAAGGGGCAAAAAACCCGTCAGCTCGCCCGATTGCTTGAAACGGGACAGGTGTCCAATTGACGCCGAGCATCCGGTATTCCGCCTGAGGCGGCGAAGACGTCCGGCATTGCACAGGACGCGGGCAAAAAAAGAAGCCCACGCGCGGGGTGCTCGTAGGCTTTCCAGGACTGCTAGAGCCGATTGGCTCGGTGCCGACTATAGCGGTGCTTAGATGAGGTGTAAATAGAGTTTCCATCGGGGTAAATGCCGATAGTGACGCTTACTTTGTTTTACAAATAAAACAAGGCAAAGACGCCACGCTGCGCACCCGAAAAGCGACGAGGTGAGTACCTACTCGGATGAAAACCCGCTTCAGATGCGGCCTGCCTTCCCGGTCGCGCTTCAAAAGGCACTTTACGCCGAGAACCGCTTCGTTATATCGGCCAATGTAGGCAACTACTTAATTAGAGGTTTCCCTCTAGTCACTTGACCAAGCCCCTTCGATCTCCGAGTTGTAAAAATTTGTTACTCTCCGGGCCGAAGTATTCCCCTTCTCTCCTGGCAGCACCGCCAGTCCGACCGTCGAGGCAGAACATCCGCGAACAACAAGCGCCACGGCCGCAAGGACACGCGATGGCTTCCCCCGCGCCGGTACCGAGAGCGAATGTTTCATCCGTCGCCATGATCAGGCTCTCGCCAATTCGGACGCCGTCGCGCCCCATCCGCGCCGGCTCGTGCCTGATCCCCGTACCGTTGCCTGCCGACAGAACCCTTTCGGGCTCGACCGGAGAAGTCGTGAAGTATCAGGAAATCAGAAGTATTCGCCCGGGCCGCCAGCTGCAGGACCGGCAACTGGCTTTTCACCGCGCCAGCCGCCATCCGGTGGTGCTGCACCTGACCAGCGGCGTGCGCCTGCACGGGGTCGTGGTCGGGGCGGACGCCTATATGGTGTTGCTTGCCACTGCCCCGGGCGACCCGGCGCCCCAGGTCGTCTACAAGCACGCGATCGCGGCGATTACCCCGGATAGTGCCGAGGGGCAGCCGATCGAGTTGGCCCGCGACGACGTCCCGCCCGAGTTCGTCCGCCTGTTCACCCCCCGCACGCGGTCCCGGCGGCGCGCCTGAGCGCCGCCGCGAGCCGCCTGCAGCCCTGCAATGACAGCTTTCCGCACCGCCGCCTGAAGATCACTCTAAACCTTTCGGCAGCCCGGTCGATAACCTTGGCAACGGAGGCACTTCACGCCCTGCAGTGCAGGCAGCCAACGTTACGGCACCCGCCGGAATGCGTAAAACATTGCAAATAGGAGTCGTACCATGGCGCAAGTCATTAATACCAACTCGTTGTCTCTGATGACTCAGAACAACCTGAACACGTCGCAATCGGCGCTGAACACCGCGATCCAGCGCCTGTCCTCGGGCCTGCGTATCAACAGCGCCAAGGACGACGCGGCTGGTCAAGCGATCGCCAACCGCTTCACCGCCAACATCAAGGGCCTGACCCAGGCTCAGCGCAACGCCAACGACGGCATCTCGCTGGCTCAGACGACCGAAGGCGCGCTGACGGAAGTCAACAACAACCTGCAGCGTATCCGTGAACTGTCGGTGCAAGCCGCTACCGGCTCGAACTCGGCTTCGGACCTGCAGTCGATCCAGGACGAAATCAAGCAGCGTCTGGAAGAAATCAACCGTGTCTCGGAACAGACCCAGTTCAACGGCGTCAAGGTTCTGGCCAAGGACACCAAGATGAACATCCAGGTCGGCGCGAACGACGGCGAAATCATCGCCATCGACCTGAAGGAAATCACCGCCAAGACCCTGGGTCTGGACGGCTTCAACGTGTCGGGCCCGAAGGGCACGCCGGCCGCTCTGGTCGCCGCTGACTACCAAGCCGCCTACGGCACCACGACCAACGTGACGACCACCGCCGTGACCGAGTCGAGCGCCAACGCGCTGGCCGGCCGCCTGGGCGTGGCCAACGGCAGCGTCGCGCTGGCCGCTACCGCCGAGAAGGACGACAACGGCAACTGGTACGCCACCGTGACGATCACCGCCGGCAGCGCGACGGAAGTCAGCACGCTGAAGGCCAAGGGCTTCGAAGTCGAGAACGGCGTGGCGAAGGAGTTCTACATCGCTCTGGACCCGCAATCGGCCGACGTGACCACGACCGCCGGTACCGCCGCTTTCGCACTCGACACCGCCAACATCCAACTGTCCAGCATCACCTCGGGCGCGAGCTCGAACCCGCTGGCCAAGCTGGACGCAGCGCTGGCTGACGTCGACACGCTGCGCAGCTCGCTGGGTGCGGTGCAGAACCGTTTCGACTCGGTGATCTCGAACCTGGGCACCACGGTGACCAACCTGTCGGCTTCGCGTTCGCGCATCCAGGACGCTGACTACGCAACGGAAGTGTCGAACATGACCCGCGCGCAGATCCTGCAGCAAGCCGGTACCTCGGTGCTGGCCCAAGCCAACCAGACCACGCAAAACGTGCTGTCGCTGCTGCGTTAATTCGCAACGGCGCGGAAGGCCGGGCCGCAAGGCCCGGTTTTCCGCTGGGAATGCTTTGCAGGCAGTTCGCTGCCTGCAAAGCGTTTCTTCGGAAGCGCCCCGATCGAACCGAACCGAAGCGGAATCGACCATGGCACCTCCCTCCGTCTCGCCCGTCGCCGCGCCCTCCGGCGTGGCCCTGCCAGCCGTGCCGCAGAGCACGGCCGCTGCATTGCCGCCGGTCGCCGGCGCGGACCCGGCCATCCCGCCGGCCGTCGACGGCGAGGCGGTGGAGGCAGCGGCGGACATCCGGCGCGCGATCGGCGAACTGACCGAGGTGCTGCGCACCACGTCGATCGGCCTGCGCTTCGAGATCGACGACGTGACCAACCGTGTGGTGACCAAGGTCATCGACAAGGAAACCGGCGAACTGATCCGTCAGATGCCGACCGAGGAAGTGCTGCGGTTCGCCCGCGCGCTGGACAGGCTGCAGGGCGTGTTCGTCCGCCAGGCGGCATGACGCCCCGCTCATCGTAGACAAGCTGAACAACAAAGGCAGAAGACCATGGCTACCATCTCCAACATCGGTGTCGGCTCCGGACTTGAACTTGGCGCGCTGCTCGAGAAACTCGAGGCCGCGGAAAAGACGCCGCTGAAGCTGCTCGAGACCCAGGCGTCCAGCTACCAAGCCAAGCTTTCCGCCTACGGCACGCTCAGCAGCGTGCTGTCGGCCTACCAGAGCGCCGCCAAGAAGCTGGCCGACGCGGCCACGTTCGGCGCCGCCAAGGCGGTGGCCGGTTCCAGCGACATCATGACCGCCGCGGCGGGTTCCAACGCCGTGCCGGGCACCTACTCGGTCAACGTCACCAGCCTGGCGCAGGCGCAATCGCTGGTGGGCACCAACGTCGCCAGCCAGACCAGCGCGATCGGCACGGGCAAGATCACCTTCGAATTCGGCACGCGCCAGGGCTACAACGAAGGCACCGGCGGCTACACCGATCCGCTGGGCTTCACCGCCGACGCCGAACGCACCAAGACCGTCGAGATCAAGCCGGGCCAGAACACGCTGCAAGGCATTCGCGACGCGATCAACCAGGCCAACGTCGGCGTGACCGCCAGCATCGTCAACGACGGCAGCGGCACCCCCTATCGCCTGGTGCTGACGTCGAACACCACCGGCGAGAAGTCCAGCATGCGGATTACCGCGGACAGCCCCGAACTGAGCAACCTGGTCGGCTTCGATCCGACCCAGGCAGTGCAGCCGAGCGGCATGCAGGAGACGGTGCGCGCCACCAACGCCAAGCTGAAGATCAACGGCATCGATGTGGTGAGCCAGAGCAATACCGTCACCGACGCGGCCCAGGGCGTCACACTGACGCTGAACAAGACCGGCACCAGCAGCCTGACCGTGACGCGCGACAACGACGCGATCAAGGCCGCGATCCAGGGCTTCGTCACCGCGTACAACAACATCCAGAGCACGGCCAAGTCCCTGACCGCGTTCGACACGACCACCGGCAGCAGCGCCGCACTGAACGGTGACAGCACGCTGCGCTCGATCCAGACTAGCCTGCGCAGCATGCTGAACGTGCCGCAGCCGGACGGCAAGGGCGGCACCATCACGCTGTCGCAGATCGGCGTCTCGTTCACCAAGGACGGCACGCTGCAGGTCGACGACAAGAAGCTGACCAAGGCGATCAGCGACAACCTCGGCGGCGTCACCTCGATGTTCTCGCACACCACCGGCGCCGGCGGCTACGGCAAGCAGATCAACGACGCCATCGACGGCCTGAACAAGACGAACGGCGCGATCAAGGTCGCTACCGATGGCCTGACCGAGAGCCTGAAGGATCTGGAAGACCGCTACGCGCAGGTCGAGGACCGCGTCAACACGACCATCGAACGCTACCGCGCGCAGTTCACCCAGCTGGACCTGCTGGTCAGCGAGCTCAATCAGACCCGCAGCTATCTGACCGAGCAGTTCGCCGCGCTGGCCAACCAGACCAAGAAGTAATCAACGGCAAGGATCGCCATCATGTATGCGCGCCAAGCAATCAACGCCTATGCCCGGGTCGGCGTGCAGACCGGGGCCATGAGCGCCAGCCCGCACAAGCTGATCGCCATGCTGTACGACGGCGCGCGTTCGGCCATCGCGCGGGCCAAGTTCCATCTCGATGCGGGCGACGTGCAGGCCCGGGGCCTGGCCATCTCGAAGGCGATCGACATCGTCGACAACGGGTTGCGCGCGGTGCTTGACCACGACACCGGCGGCGAGATCGCCGCCAATCTCGAGGCGCTGTACGACTACATGACCCGCCGCCTGCTGCTGGCCAATGTGCGCAGCGATGTCACGCTGCTCAACGAGGTCGACGCGCTGCTGGAAAACCTAGCCACCGCATGGGCGCAGATCGGCGAGCCGGAAGCGGGCGAGAACGCCGCGCAGCCCGCCGCGCCGGTACAGCCGGAAGCCGTCGTCGAAGCGCAGGAGAACTGATCATGCGTACCGTTTCTCCCACCGTGCTGAACTACGAGGAACTGCTGGTGCTGTCCGAGCAGATGCTCGAAGCCGCCGAGGCGGAAAACTGGACCGCCTTCAACGACGTGCAGAAGGTCTACCTGGCTGTCGTCGACCGCCTGCGCGAGCTCGAGCACAACGTTCCGGTCTCGGCCGAAGAACGGATGCGCCGCCACGCGCTGCTCGATCGGATTCTCGCGTACGACGCCCGCATCCGCGACCTGATGCTGCCGCACCTGGCGCGTCTGGGCCAACTGCTGGGCGACTCGCGCCGGCGCCAAAACCTGTCGCACGCCTACGGCAGCCTTGCCTGACCCCATGCCGGGTCCCGCTGGCCATCGCCGGCAAGCCGGTGACCCAGCGGACCATCCGGAACCCTCCCCATGACCGCGATCCATCTGCCGCCCGGTTCGCCGTCAGGGCAACCGCTCGATGCCGGCACGCTGCGCGCGCAGGTATCGGCCAACAAGCTGGCCGCGCTGATTCCGACGTCCAGTCCCGGCGGCGCCACGGTCCGGCAGTCCGACGGCACCTCCACCGGCGCGGTCGAACTGCCGGTGCGAACCGGTCCACAGGGGCAGGCTCCCGGCACCACGCCGCTCGGTTCCACCCGCGAAACCCTCAGCTTTGCCGCCCGCACCATCCTTACCCTGCTGGCCCAGGGCTCGGCCGCGCCGCTGCGCAGCGCCGGTCCGCTGTTGGCGGTGCCGCCCACCCGCCTGCCCGAGGGAACCGCGCACGTGGGCCAGGCGCTGATGCACCTGGTGCAGGACAGCGGGTTGTTCTACGAATCGCATCTGGCGCAATGGATCGCGGGCGCGCGCGGACTCGCCAGCCTCGCCCGCGAGCCGCAGGCCGGCATCGGCCGGCATCCTTATCCTGGTGCCGGCGGCGCAGCGCATGGTAGTGCCGCTTCGGGTCAGGGACCGACGGCCGGGACTTACGGTTCGCAACCGGGCGCGCCGATGCGTCCCTCGACCACCGCCCCTCTTCCGACGCTGCCGTCCGCCTCGCCCACCGATGCCCAGGCCCTGAGCAGCGCGATCCAGGCCCTCGCCGCGGCCGAGCCCTCGCAAGCGGTGCTCGACGCCGCGTTGAACGCCGCCCGCTCCGCAGCGGGCACGGGCCCGGATGGTGCCGCCGAAGAACCCGCCGCAACGCCGGGCGACACCGGTGCCCGCACCGGCGACGCGCCGCGCGGCGGCGAAACACCGCGCGCTCTGCAGGCAGCTGCGCAGGCTTACCAGGCCGCCGCCAACGATGCCGCTCGCCAGGCTGGCTCGCAGACGCTGCTGGCCGCAACCGCCGACGACGCCCAGGCGCGGCCCGACGCGACGGCCAATATGGCGAAGGCCGAAGCGGCGCCCGCCATCCACCCGAATACCGAAGGCATCGTGCGCCAGCAGCTCGAACTGCTGGCCACCCAGCAGTTCCGCTGGGCCGGCGAAGCGTGGCCCGGCACACCGATGCAATGGGATATCGCCGAACGCCAGCAGGAACATGGGTCCTCCGGCGAGCACGGCGACAGCGCGGACAAACGCACCTGGTCCAGTCGCCTGGTGCTCGAGTTGCCGCAATTGGGAACGGTGGAGGCCCGCCTGATCCTGACGCCTACGGGTCTGGAAACCCGCCTGGCGGTGCAGGAAGACCGCATCGCACAGATGCTGGACGACGCGCAGGACCGCCTGCGCAATCACCTCGGCGCGCGCGGCATCGACCTGCTGCACTTCTCGGTCCGCCGCGACACCGACGCGGAGGGCGCAGCATGAGCCAGCAGGACTCGCCCCGCGGCGCCGCCGTCGCGCTGTCGTACCAGAAAAACGATGCGGCCCCGCGCGTGGTGGCCAAGGGCTACGGCCTGATCGCCGACTCGATCATCGCGCAGGCGCGCGAGGCCGGCGTCTATGTCCACGACTCCCCGACGCTGGTCAACCTGCTGATGCAGGTCGACCTCGACAGCCAGATCCCGCCACAGCTCTATACGGCGGTGGCCGAGCTGCTGGCGTGGCTGCATCGGCTGGAGGCCGATACGGGGATTGTGCGGATCGAATGAAGGCCGCATAGGCCTTTTTCAGAGCCGTCTCATCAACCGGGCCACCGAGGGGCGGCAAGCTATCCGCTACGCCGCGCCACGGATCCCTACTACAATCCCTACAGACTTTGAAAAAAACTCTTTTCCTTTCAATAGGTTGTAGGTTATAAAACCCTACAATCATCACTCCAGCCAACCGCTCAATCGCCGCTCCCCTTGCGCACCATGCTCGACATTTCGTCGTTTCAGCCGCTTTTTCCCGAGGAGCGGGTGCTTTCTGAGCCACGAGAGCGAACCAGCACGCTTCTACAGAAGGTCCAGGCTCTCTCGGCATACCAGAAGACGCCTGTCGGCCAAGCGGTGGCGCCGTTGTTGCGGAGCATGAACTCCTACTACTCGAACAAGATTGAAGGGCAGCACACCACACCCGCCAACATCGAGCAGGCATTGCAACGGCAGTATTCAAACGACAGCGACGAAAAAACCAAGCAACTGCTTGCCATCGCACACATCCGTACCGAGGAGACGCTGGAGCAGCGGTTGGCCGGCATGCAGATCGAGGATTTGTTCGACCCGGTCTTTGTCCAGCAGATTCACCGCTTGTTCTTTGACGCCATGCCGGCCGAATACCGGCAAAGCGAGCAAGGTGAAAACGTAATCCCGGGCGAATATCGTGAAAAGTCGGTGCGCGTGGGAAAACACATTGCGCCCGAGCCGGCCGTCATTCCGCGGCTGATGAGGGAATGGAGTGGATGCTACCGGCGTATACGGGGGATGGAGAGCATCCTGATCGCCACGGCTTGCTCCCACCACCGGCTGGCATGGGTTCATCCGTTTATAGATGGCAACGGCCGGGTATGTCGGCTGCATAGCCATTTGATACTTCACCGCATTGGGCTGACGCAGGGACTATGGTCTCCGCTGCGCGCCTTCGCTCGAAGCCAGGAAACGTACTACGCGAGACTCGCCAATGCCGATCTCCAACGTCGGAATGACCTGGACGGCCGCGGGAATCTGTCCCAGGAAGAATTGGTCCACTTCGTGCTGTATTTTCTGGACTGCTGCCTGGATCAAATCGACTTCATGTTGGGCATGATGGATTTTGCGGGCTTGCGTCTCAGGTTGCACCATTTGCTGGCCTATCTGCATGCCAACCCATGGCAAATCAGCTCGGAGAAATCGCTGATCCGGCCGGAAAAGACCCTGCTGGCCCTCGAGACTGCGGCGCTGATGCGCCCTCTGAGCCGAGGCGAGTTCGCTCAGATTCTCGGCGAAAGCGCGGCCACGACACGCCGCGTGACGCGGTCCCTGATCGACTTTGGCATCCTGCGATCGGGATCGCACCGCGATGATCTGCACTTCGCCCTGCCGCTACAAAGCCTTCGTTTTGTCTTTCCGCGGCTATGGCCGGAGGCGGAAGTCTGAGCACGGAGCAAGAGCGACGCGGCGCTACCGCTCGCCGCTCTTCGCTTCGTTCTTACACCGCCATGTTCATCACTTCCTGATACGCCATCGCCAGCCGGTTGCGCACCTGCACGCCGGTCTGGAACGAAATGCTGGCCTTCTGCATTTCGATCATCACGTCGTTCAGCGCGACGCCCGGCTTGCCGAGCTCGAACGCCTCGGCCAGGCCATAGGCCCGTTCCTGGGCGCCGCTGATCTTCTGCAGCGAGCGCTGCAGTTCGCCGGCGAAGCCGGAAGCGGCGGCCGGGGCGGTCTGGGAAGTCGTGCCCGACGCGCTCTGCGCCAGGCCTCGCAGCTGCTGCAGCATGCCTTCGATGGAAGCAATCGAACTCATCGGTCTGTCTTATCCGTGATTGGCGGGGGCCCGAAACGAGGTCAGGCGCCCGTGAATGGGTCGATCGGGTGGACACGGGAACGCCAAACGCGGGCCCGCGCCCAATCCAGCAGCCGAAGCGTACCTGCCACGTCCCAGCCGGCATAGGCCGAAATCGGACCGAAAAGCCGCCCTATTCCCCCGATTGTCTGTGCGCCCGGTAACCGATCATCGCTACCGTGCCGGGTCTGGCGGGCTGTCGCCTTGCCGCTCCCACCCGCATCCCTGGTTTGCTGCCAGCGAATGCATTAACGACACCGGCGCCCCTTTGTTTAACTATCGCGGAGAGTACGCGTGTTTTGTCTGCTGCGTGATCTGAGCCATGCCGACATCGGCCACCGCCACGGCGGCGCATTGCGCCCCCGGCAAGGTTCGCCCCTGCCCGGCCGGCTCGGCGGGTCGGCCAACACGGAGGCCCGCGCATGAATGCCGCAGCCGTGCTGGGCAACCGCTCGGAATTGATCGAGCGCTTCAAGGGCAATCCGCGCCTGCCGCTGATGCTCGGCGGCGCGGCGCTGGCCGCCGCGATCGCGGTCGGCGTGCTGTGGTCGCGCAGCCCCGACTACAAGGTGCTGTACAGCAACCTGTCCGAACGCGACGGCGGCGCGGTGATCGCGTCGCTGCAGCAGATGAACGTGCCGTACAAGTTCGCCGAGGGCGGCGGTGCGGTGATGGTGCCGGCCGACAAGGTCCATGAGATGCGGCTGCGGCTCGCGTCGCAGGGCCTGCCCAAGAGCGGCAACGCCGGCATGGAGCTGATGGACAACCAGAAGTTCGGCATCAGCCAGTTCGCCGAACAGGTCAATTACCAGCGTGGGCTCGAAGGCGAGCTCGCGCGCTCGATCGAATCGATCGCCGCGGTGCAGTCCGCCCGCGTGCATCTGGCCATTCCGAAGCCGACGCTGTTCGTGCGCGAGCGCCAGAAGCCGACCGCCTCGATCGTGCTGACGCTGCATCCGGGCCGCGCCATCGACGAGGGCCAGGTCGCGGCGATCAGCCATCTGGTGTCGTCGAGCGTGCCCGAGCTCACGCCCAAGTCGATCTCGATCGTCGACCAGCACGGCAACCTGCTGTCGGGCAACGGCAGCAACGAGCGCATGCTCGATGCCACGCAACTCAAGTATGTGCAGACGCTCGAGCGCACCTATGTGCAGCGCGTAGAGTCGATCCTCGCACCCATCGTCGGCCAGGGCAATGTGAAGGCCCAGGTCACCGCCGATGTGGACTTCAATATCGTCGAGCACACCGACGAGTCGTTCAAGCCGAACCAGGACCCGACCCGCGCGGCGATCCGCAGCCAGCAGACCAGCGAATCGAACCAGCAAGGCGGCTCGCCTGTCGGCGGCGTGCCGGGCGCGCTGTCGAACCAGCCGCCGCTGCAGGCCGCCGCGCCGGTGGTCACGCAGCAGCCGGGACAGCAAGGACAACAAGGACAGCCGGGCCAGCAAGGCCAGGCCGGTCAGCAGGCGCAGGGCCAGCAGGCCGGTACCGCCAATACGCAGGCCGCGCTCGCCGGCGCCCAGTCCGGCCCGAGCAGCAACCGCCGCGACTCGACCACGAACTTCGAGCTCGACCGCACCGTGCGCCACGTGCAGCAGGCCCCGGGCGGCATCCGCCGCCTGTCGGTGGCGGTGGTGGTCAACCATCGCCAGGTGGCCGGCGCGAACGGCAAGATCACCAGCGAGCCGCTGACCGCCGCGCAATTGGCGCAGATCGAGAACCTCGCCAAGGAGGCGATGGGCTTCTCGCCGGCGCGCGGCGACTCGCTCAATGTGGTCAACAGCCCGTTCACCTCCGGCGAGGAGATCAAGCCCGAACTGCCGCTGTGGAAGCAACCCGAGATGATCGAGCTGGCCAAGACCGCCGCGCAATACCTGCTGCTGGCACTGCTGGCCCTGTTCGTGTGGTTCAAGGTGGCACGGCCGATCCTGCGCAAGTACACCGCGCCGCCGCTGCCGCCGCCCGCGGAGAACAACACGGCCGAGTCGGTGCTGCTGCCGGTCGAGGAACAGCTGCCGGATCCGGAAGTGCTGCGCCTGACCGCCAAATACGAAAGCGATCTCGCCCTGGTGCGCGACGCCGCGCAACGCGACCCGCGTCTGGTCGCCAGTGTGATCAAGAACTGGATGTCTAGCGATGAACGGTGAGGGCTTGCAGAAGAGCGCCATCCTGATGATGTCGCTCGGTGAGGATGCGGCGGCCGAGGTGTTCAAGCACCTGTCGCCGCGCGAAGTGCAGACGCTGGGCTCGGCCATGGCGTCGCTGAACGCGGTCACGCGGGAAGAGATGGCGGCCGTACTGGCCGAGTTCCGCAGCGAGACCGAGCAGTTCCTGGCGCTGTCGGTCGACTCGAGCACGTTCATCAAGAGCGTCCTGAACAAGGCGCTGGGCGAGGAACGCGCGCTGTCGGTGATCGAGGACATCCTGGAATCGCGCGATCCGGGCAGCGGCATCGACTCGCTGAACTGGATGGACGCGACCTCGGTGGCCGAGCTGATCCGCGACGAGCATCCGCAGATCATCGCCACCATCCTGATCCACCTGGACCGCCAGAAGTCCTCGGAGGTGCTGGCGCTGTTCACCGACCGCCTGCGCAACGACGTGGTACTGCGGATCGCGACCTTCGGCGGCGTGCAGCCGGGCGCGCTGCAGGAACTGACCGACGTGCTGACCAAGCTGCTGGCCGGCCAGAGCCTGAAGCGCAGCCGCATGGGCGGCATCCGCACCGCGGCCGAAATCATCAACCTGATGAACACGACGCACGAGGAGGCGGTGATCGCCGGCGTGCGCCAGCACGACAGCGACCTCGCGCAGAAGATCATCGACGAGATGTTCCTGTTCGAGAACCTGCTGGAAGTGGACGATCGCGGCATCCAGCGCGTGCTGAAGGAAATCGCCACCGAGTCGCTGATCGTCGCGCTCAAGGGCGCGCCGCAGGAACTGCGCGACAAGTTCATCCGCAACATGTCGACCCGTGCGGGCGAGATGCTGCGCGAGGACCTGGAAGCGCTGGGCCCGGTGCGCGTGTCGCAGGTCGAGGCCGAGCAGAAGAGCATCCTGCAGGTGGTAAGACGCCTGGCCGACGCCGGCGAGATCCAGATCGGAGCCGGCGACGATGCCTATGTCTAATCCCTATGCGCGCCAGGCGCTGGGCCAACACCTCGGCGGCCCGGTCGACAACGGCCGCGACGACGAACACGATGACGGCTTCGGCGCGCGCTACGAGCCGCGCCACGAGCAACGCCATGACCCGCGCGCGCAGGCCCGCGCCGCCGTGCCGGCTGCGTCCACGCCCGCGTCCGCCGCTTCGTCGGCCCCATCCAGGGGACTGAACTTGCGTGGCGGCCGGGACAACACGGGTTTCGAGAGCTTCGACGCGTTCGGCACCGATATGCCGGCCTCGGGCGGCACGCCCCGCGAGCGGGGCAACGACAGCAACGGCTGGCGCCGCTGGAAGATGTCGGCCTTCGACGCGCCGCCGCCTCCGCCGCCCGTGTTCGAGGCCGAACCGGACGAACCGGCGCCGCCGCCGATCGACTTCGCCGCGCTCGACGCGATGCGCGAGGGCGCCCGCAAGGAAGGCTATGCCCAGGGCTACACGCAGGGCCAGACCCAGGGCTACGGCGACGGCCATCGCGAAGGCTATGCGCGCGGCCTCGAAACCGCGCGTCAGGAGGCCGCCCGTCTGCAGGAGCTGGCCACCACCTTCGCCGGCGCGCTGCGCCGCATCGACGACGAGGTTGGCCAGACGCTGATCGCGCTGGCGCTCGACGTCGCGCGCAAGCTGGTGCAAGACACCGTCGCACACAACCCCGCCGTGCTGCTGCCCGCCGTGCGCGAGCTGCTGGCCAACGAACCGGCGCTGTCCGGCGCGCCCTGCCTGCTGCTCAATCCCGACGATGTCGAACTGGTGCAAACGCACCTGGCCGGCGAGCTGGAAGCCGCCGGCTGGTCGGTGCGCGCCGATGCGACGGTCGCGCGCGGCGGCTGCATCGCCAGCGCCGCCAGCGGCGAACTGGACGCGACGCTGGCCACCCGCTGGAGCCGCGTGGTCAAGGCCCTCGGCCGCAACGATCCCTGGGAAGCGCCCGATGCGTGAGCCCATCGCCGCGCCGATCGCAAATTCCGCCAACCCGCCGGAGCTGCATGGCCAGCGCTGGCGCGATGCGTTGGCCGGCGCCGCCGCCAACGTGGCCGAGCTGGACAGCAAGCGCAGCTGCGGCCGGCTGACTCGCGCGGCCGGGCTGGTGCTGGAGGCCGTGGGCCTGCGCATGCCGGTCGGCAGCGACTGCCTGATCGAAATCCCGGGCCATGCCGGCGCGACTGGTCAAGGCCCGCGCATGGCGGAGGCCGAGGTGGTCGGCTTCGGCGCCGACCGCCTCTATCTGATGCCGCAATCGGACGTGATGGGCCTGGTTCCCGGCGCGCGCGTCTATCCGCTCGAACCCTCGCCGCTGCCCAGCGGCGACAGCGCGCCGCGCGAGCCCGGCTCCAAGCGCCTGCCGGTCGGCGAAGGGCTGCTCGGCCGCGTGCTCGACGCCGCGGGCCGGCCGCTGGACGGTCTGGGCCCCTTGCAGGCTGCGCGCGAAGTGCCGCTGGCCGGCTCGCAGATCAATCCGCTGTCGCGCGCGCCGATCGATACCGTGCTCGATGTCGGCGTGCGCGCGATCAACGGCATGCTGACGGTCGGCCGCGGCCAGCGCATGGGCCTGTTCGCCGGCTCGGGCGTCGGCAAGAGCGTGCTGCTCGGCATGATGGCGCGCTATACCAGCGCCGAAGTCATCGTGGTCGGCCTGATCGGCGAACGCGGCCGCGAGGTCAAGGACTTCATCGAGAACATCCTTGGCGAGGAAGGCCGTGCCCGCTCGGTGGTGGTCGCCGCGCCGGCCGACACCTCGCCGCTGCTGCGCATGCAGGGCGCCGCCTACGCGACGCGCCTGGCCGAGTATTTCCGCGACCAGGGCCGCCATGTGCTGCTGATCATGGATTCGCTGACGCGCTATGCGATGGCCCAGCGCGAGATCGCGCTGGCCATCGGCGAGCCGCCGGCGACCAAGGGCTACCCCCCTTCGGTGTTCGCCAAGCTGCCGACGCTGGTCGAGCGCGCCGGTAACGGCGCCGAGGGCGGCGGCTCGATCACCGCCTTCTATACCGTGCTGGCCGAGGGCGACGACCAGCAGGATCCGATCGCCGATTCGGCGCGCGCGATCCTCGACGGCCATATCGTGCTGTCGCGCAGCCTGGCCGAGGCCGGCCACTATCCGGCGATCGACGTCGAGGCCTCGATCAGCCGCGCGATGACCGCATTGATCTCGCCGGAGCAATTCGGGTCGGTGCGCCGCTTCAAGCAATTGATGTCGCGCTATCAGCGCAACCGCGATCTGATCAGCGTGGGCGCCTACGTGCCGGGCGCCGATCCGGAACTCGATCTGGCGATCCGCCTGCACCCGCGCATGGAAGCCTTCCTGCAGCAGGACATACACGAGCGCGCGGGCTACGGCGAATCGATCGATCAACTGCATCTGCTCTTCGACAGGAGCGCAAATGGCTAAGACCTCCCCGTTGAACACGCTGGCCGACCTGGCCCAGAACGACACCGACACCGCCGCGCGCGAGCTCGGGCGGCTGCAAGGCCAGCGCACCCAGGCCGAGCAGCAGCTCGCCGCGCTGACCCAGTACCGTCAGGAATACCGCGCGCGCATGCAGGCCCTGATGCAGAACGGCATGCCGTCGGCGCGCTGGCACGACTTCTCGCAGTTCCTCGATTCGCTTGACGCGGCGATCCGGCAGCAGACCGAGGCGCTCGCCAAGGCCGAATCGCAGTTGCTGGCCGGCCGCGCCAACTGGCAGAAGCAGAAGCAGCGCCTGAACTCGTTCGATACGCTGATTGCCCGTGCCGAGTCGCGCGAGCAGCAGATCGCCGCGCGCCGCGAGCAACGCACCACCGACGAATACGCCGCCCGCGTGGCGAGCCAGCAGGTCCGCAGCGGACACAACCAATAAGCCCCAGATGATCGACATCAGCCAAATCGTCAGCGGCGGCACCGCGCCCGCCAACGCCCCGCGCAATCCGCAGCCCGCCTCGGGCGCCAGCGAGTTCGGCGATGCGCTGGCGCGCGCGCGCCAGACGCAGGCCGGCGAAGCGCGCGCCGCCAGCCAGCAGCAACCGGCCGGCAAGAGCGGCAAGGCTGCCGACAGCGCTGGCAAGAACGCGACGGAAGCCGGCAAGAAGGCGGATCCGGCCAGCGCCGAGGCCGATGCCGGCAAGACGCAGGCGAACGCGGGCAAGGTCGACGGTGCGACCGAAGGTCGGAAGGACACCACCGATCTGGCCGACGACGAGACCGGCACCCATGACAACGCAGGAGCCGCGGCCGCCGCGGCCCTGCTGGCGGCGATGCTGCCGGCCGCGCCCGCTGCTGCTGCGGCCGTTGCCGCCGTTGCTGGCGCTGCCGGCACAGGCCCGGCGGTCGGTGCAGCCATGCCTGCCACGCCGACGACTGCCATCGCCGGCCAGCTGCCGGCCGCGGCAACCGCACCGGAAGCTGTGCCGTCGCTGGCGGAAGACACACTGAACACCATCGCGTCGCAACGCGCGGCGCTGGCGACAACCACGGTCGCGCCGGATGCGGCCGTGGCCAAGCCCGCCACGCCGACGGATGTGGA
Source organism: Cupriavidus sp. (assembly GCA_031181345.1). Lineage (GTDB taxonomy): Bacteria > Pseudomonadota > Gammaproteobacteria > Burkholderiales > Burkholderiaceae > Cupriavidus. Next base: position 111,734 of record JAPSLC010000002.1, read on the forward strand.
AGCCGATGCCGGCAAGCCGGCCATGTCGCTCGACGCGACCGCCAAGACCGCGCTGAGTGCGGCGCAACTGCAGACGTCGACCGACACCGGCGGCGCGCACGACGGCGCCGCCGGCCGCCGCGACGGTGCCGCGAGCCAGTTCGCCGCCGCTGCGCAGCAGCCTGCTGCGACGGCGAGCACCACCGTAACGCCGACGGCCGCGTTGCAGGCCGCCCTGCAGGCCGCTGCGGCCGCCGGGAAGACACCGGGCGAAGACAACGGCGCGGTCGCCGCACCGATCGAGGGGGCCACGCCGCTGCCGCAGGGCACCGCGGCCACGCTCGGCGCGCAGTCGGGTGCGCAAGCTGCGGTCACGCTGCCGCTCGCCCCGCGTCTGGGCGATCCGCAGTGGCCCCAGGCCCTGGGCCAGCAGATGGTCCGGCTGACCACGCAGGGCAACCACACCGCCGAGCTGCAACTGAACCCGCCCGACCTCGGTCCGCTGAAGATCGTGCTCAATGTGGTCAACGACCAGGCCCAGGCCCAGTTCGTCTCGCCGCACGCGAGCGTGCGCGCGGCGGTCGAAGCTGCCCTGCCGCAACTGCGCCATGCGATGGCAGACAGCGGCATCCAGCTCGGCCAGACTTCGGTCGGCGCCGAGCAGTTCGCCGGCCAGCCGGGACAGGGGCAACAGCAGGCCCCGCAACACCGTGGCCAGGGCTTCGCGCAGGGCGGGCCGGAATTCCAGCAGCCCGGCGCGACGCAGACCGCCACGGCCCCGGCCACGCCGCGCCGCGTGGCGCTGGGTGAGGTCGATACGTTCGCCTGAGCGGGCGATATTCCCCGCCACACGACACTCCCTTCTCCCGCTTGCGGGAGAGGGGGGGCAAACCCGACGGTAGCTCGAGCACCGGCGTATCATTCCCCTCCCCAGTGAACCGATACGCGCGGCGCTCCCATGACCTTCGACCTGTTCGACAACCTGCCCGAGCCCGACAGCCGGGGTGGGAACGATAGCGAAGCGATCGGGCCGGGTGCCGTAGTACTGCGCGGCTTCGCGCTGTCGCGCGCGCCTGCGCTGCGCGAGGCGATCGAACAAGTCCAGGCGGAAGCCCCCTTCCGTCATCTGGTCACGCCCGGCGGCTTTCGCATGTCGGTGGCGATGACCAATTGCGGCACGCTCGGCTGGGTGTCGGACGAGCGCGGCTATCGGTATGACCCCATCGACCCGGACAGCGGCCGCCCCTGGTCCGCGATGCCCGCGGTCTTCGCCGAACTCGCACGCGAGGCCGCCGCGGCTGCCGGCTATCCCGACTTCGCCCCCGACGCCTGCCTGATCAACCGCTATACCCCGGGCACGCGTCTGTCGCTGCATCAGGACCGCAACGAGCGCGACCTGCGCGCGCCGATCGTCTCCGTCTCGCTGGGCCTGCCCGCGGTATTCCTGTTCGGCGGCCCGCAACGCGCCGACCGTCCGGCGCGCGTGCGCATGGCTCACGGCGATATCGCCATCTGGGGCGGGCCGAGCCGGCTCTTCTATCACGGCATCGCGCCGCTGGCCGACGGCGATCACCCGGTGATCGGGCCGCTTCGCCTGAACCTGACCTTTCGCAAGGCCGGCTGAAACACGCCGACATGACGACGCGATGACACATCGATGAAATCTCGATGAAGCTTCGTCGCGAAGGCAGCCGTCCGCGCCTTGCCGCGCACTTGATGCCATTGCATCAGACATCTTTTCATCGCGACGTCACGGACGGCCTCTAGCATCCACCTCGCCGTCAATCTGCACTTGCCGCTGCATTCCTCGCATTGGCACGACGCAGCCGCGAACTGGCTTCGATATGGCCGCGATGCGATGCCCGGCATTCAATCCAACAAAGGGAGGTCCCCCCGTCATGTCTTACATCACCGATAAGGCGCGCGAACCGCGCCGTGCGGCTGAAGGCTACATCACCGTTCCCGGCCAGACGCTCGAAGAGATCGTCGCCGCCAACCCGGCCCGTCGCAAGGTCCTGCGCGGCGGCCTGAGCCTGTCGCTGCTGTCGGTCTTCGGTTCGACCAGCCTGCTGGCCGCCTGCGGTGGCGACGACGATCCCGCGCCGGCACCGGCCCCGGCTCCCGCGCCCGGCCCGACCCCGAGCCAGCCGCTGGACTACAGCATCGGCTTCAACCCGGTGGCGGACAAGGTCACCGCCGACACGGTGACGCTGCCGGAAAACTACTCGTACGAAGTCCTGTTCTCCGCCGGCGATCCGGTCGAGATCGGCTCGGTCGGCTATAGCGGCTCGTTCCAGAGCTCGGCGGAAACCGAGCGCCAAGCCGGCGGCAACCACGACGGCATGCACTTCTTCGAGATCCCCGGCGTCGACCCGCAGAAGGGCGGCCTGCTGGCGATCAATCACGAAGCGATGGATTCGGCCATCCTGTTCCCGGGCAGCTACGACGAAGCCACCGCAACGGCCGAGCAGAAGCGCCTGGCGCTGTCGTCGGTCGGCGTGTCGATCATCGAGATCGAATTCGTCGACGGCAAGTGGAGCGTCAAGCGTGACTCGCGCTACAACAAGCGCTACACCGGCAACACCATCTACAAGGTCGGTGGCCCGGCGGCCAGCGCGGTCGGCGGCAGCGTGGTCGGCACGCTGAACAACTGCTCGAGCGGCAACACGCCGTGGGGCACGTACCTGACCTGCGAGGAAACCACCGACAACTATCTCGACCAGTCGAACCCGGAAGAGGGCTACGGCTGGGTGGTCGAGATCGATCCGCTGAACCAGCTGGGCGCGCCGACCAAGCGCACCGCGATGGGCCGCTTCGACCACGAGAACACCGCCTACATGACCGACGCCAGCAACCGCGTGGCGTTCTACATGGGCGATGACGGCACCCCGGGCTGCATCTACAAGTTTATCCCCAGCAATGCCTTCGATCCGAACAACCGCGCCGCCAACGCCAACCTGCTGGACCAGGGCACGCTGTACGTGGCCAAGTTTAACGGCGACGGCACGGGCCAGTGGATCGAACTGACGCACGGCAAGAACGGCCTGGTGACCGGTGCCAGCGACCCGGGCAACTACACGCAATCGACCACGCCGCCGACGCCGACCATCGTCGACTTCAACTCGCAGGCCGACGTGCTGATCAAGACCAAGGCGGCTGCCCGCGTTGCCGGTGGCACGTTGATGGACCGCCCGGAGTGGATCACGGTCGCGCTGGACAAGACCGTGTACTGCACGCTGACCAACAACGGCAGCCGCCGCGTCACCGATCCGGCCAACCCGCGCGCCACCAACCCGCACGGCCACATCATCCGCTGGAAGGAACAGGGCGACTCGCCGCTGGCGACCACCTTCACCTGGGAAATCTTCCTGCTGGCCGGCGACCCGTCGCTGGCCGCGGAGAACCTGAAGGGCAACATCGTCGGCGACACCTTCTCGAGCCCGGACGGCATCCGCGTCGATCCGAAGGGCCGCCTGTGGGTGCAGACCGATGCCGGCACCGGCAGCAGCACGACCGATATCTTCGGTGCCAACTCGATGCACTACGTCGACCAGCAGACCCGCGAGTGCAAGCGCTTCCTGGTGGGCCCGCACGGCTGCGAGATCACCGGCATCGCCTACACGCCGGACCTGACGACGTTCTTCATCAACATCCAGCACCCGAACGGCGCGTGGCCCAGCGCCAGCCTGCCGGCGCGCTCGTCGACCATCGTGGTCCGCCACAAGGACGGCAAGCCGATCGGCGCGTAAGGCGGCTAGCCCACGTGTCCAATGCCGGACCAGCGCCGGCAATCTGCAAAGCCCGACGGCACCTGCCGTCGGGCTTTTTTGCTTGTTGGGTAACTGCGTCAGCCCGCTGTCAGCCCGCCGCCAGCACGCGGCGCCAGCGGCCGGTGCGCGCCGGGGCCATCGTCGCAATCCTCTGCACGCCGGCATGCGCCTGCGCCGCATAGCGGTGGGCGAGCATCGCCTGCTCCTGCAGGAAACGGTCACGCCATTGCGGCGCGGCTTGATGCATGCCGTCAAGCTGCGCGACCTCGCCATGGACGCCCGCGTCAGTCATTGCAGCGTCGCCCGGCCGCGCCGCCAGCGTCGCGAGTTCGTCCTGCACATCGGCAAGACGCCGCCGCGTGTCGGCGCTCGCAGGCACCGGCGCCTCGCTGCCGACCGCCTCCGCCCGAATCACGCCGGCCAGCGCCGCCATCCTGCGCACGGTCACATGCAGCCGCGCGAATTCCATCACGATGGCCGGACCCAGTTCGGCGCCGGCCTGCTCGAGCGCCTGCTCCGCGCGGACCGAAGCGCGGCCAGCGGCCACGCGCAGCGCTTCCAGCCGCATCTCCGAACGCTCCAGTTCGGCATCGGACAGCGCCTGCGCAAAGGCCGCACGCAGATAGATCGCATGGATCGCGACCGCTTCCCGGGCGCGCCGGCGTGCCCGCGACAGTTCGGCGCGCGGGGCCAGTACCAGGTAACTGGCCAGCGCGATCAGGCAGCCGAACGCGGTATCGGCGCCGCGCAGCATCGCGACATGGCTGCTGTCGGACGCGGGTTCGCCGATCCACGAGAACAGGATCACCGCGGGCGTCAGCATCAGCGCAAACAGGCCGGGACTGCCCGCAAGGCGGGCCACGTAGGCTGCGGACAGCGACACCGCGCTGATTGCCAACGCGACCGGGGCCGCGGGATGCAGCAGCCCCACCAGGCAGGCTAGCAGCGCGCCGCCCAGCGAGCCGGCGAAGCGCTGCAGCGAAATCCGCCGCGTGGTCTGCAGCTGCGGGCTCAGCACCATGATTACCGTCACCGCGACCCAGTAGCCATGATCGAGTTGCCACACCAGACCGGGCAGCAGGCTCAGGCCGCCGGCCAGCGCCAGCCGCGCGGCGTGGCGTGTCACGCGGGCATCGCGTGCGCCGAGCTCGACCAGCGTGGTCCGCCACTCGCGCAGGCCGATCCACAGCGAGCGGCGCGGCCAATGGAAGGACGCGCGCCACGCGGCAAAGTCGGGAAAGCGCGCCAGCGATGCCAGCGCGGCGTGATACAGCGGCGGTGCGCTGGCATTGGCGACCTGGCCGTGCAGTCGCTTGAGCTGCAGAAACATCGATCGCGTCAGCGCGGGCAGATCGGCCGAATGGCGCGCCAGGCCCTGCTCGATCTGCTCGCGCAGATCGTCGACGCAGCGATGCAGGTGGCGCAGCGGCAGCCGTTCGTGACCGCGCCTGCCGCGCAGATCGGAGGCGACAATCAGCAGGGCGAAGACGGCCTCGGCCATCACGATCAGGTAACGGTAATGCAGCAGCATGGCCGGATCGAACCACGAGCGCTGCGCGGCGATCAGTTCGCGCGCCTGCTCGATTCGTTCGCGAACGCGTCGCTTGCCGATATCGGTCTGCCCATCCGCAGGCGCATCCGTGTCTCGGTCGTCGGCGACCGGGGCCATTTCGGCCAGCGTGCGGGCCAACGCTTCCAGCGCCGCGAAGATCGCCACCATCTGTGGCCGGGGCCGCGTATCGCGTGCCGAAGGCAGCAGCGCCAGCGACACCACGCAGGCAAATACGCCGCCAAGCAGATAGTCGCGCCCCAACTCCAGTGCCCATACGGCGGGGCTCGCCTCACCAACCGGCTGCAGGCAGGCCGCGATCAACACCACGTAGAGCAATTTGGCCGACAACGCCGCCGCGGTGCCGCGCAGCTCCACCATGCCGGCGGCAAGGCCGGCCGACAGCACCACCAGCACCGCTGCGATGGGGCTGCCGGCCAAGGCGCCGCCAAGCGCGCTCGCCAACGCTCCACCAATGCCGACCGAGGCAAGCGGAGGCAACCGGTCTCGCGCGGTACCGCCTGGGTCGGCGAGACATGTCCAGATCGAGGCGGTGGCCGACCATAGCAGGCCCTGGTCGGCACCCAGCCAGCCCATCGTCGCCAGGGCAAGAAAGGAGGCGCCATAGACGGCGCCGCGGCGGCACAGGCCGGCGTCGCGCGCTTTGACGGCTGTCTCTCGAACAGTAGTGCCGATCGCAGCTGCGGTAGCGGAAACGGGGCGGGTCAAGGCGGATACAACGGGCATGGAAGTGGCGGAAATCAACGTTTCAGCCACTCTATGGGATGGGATGTTGCGGCGCAATAATTTATGGAAGAAGACGGCGTTTTCGCCGGGCTGGTGCGAGGTTGCCGCGCGATGGTGCAGGCGGTTCGCCGGCGTGGTGCATGAAGGCGGGGGCCGCCGGCCTTCCTCGCTGCGGTTCCATCGATATGCGGAATCCGCCGAGAAATTGGGGGTCATCCGCGGCACCCATCGCGACCGCGACGGACGAAAAAAAACCGCGCGAAGTTTCGCGCGGCTGGAATCCACCGAGGTGGTGGAGGAGACAGACTCGACTATATACCATCTGCTGCGACGCAACAAGTTTGGCTCGATTACCCTGCAGCAGCATGCGGGATTTGTGGCATGGAGGCCACAGTAGCGGGCTGGGCCTACATCTGCTCCACCGCCCGCCGCAACGCCGCGCGGGCGAGCAGACGCGTCGAGTCCAGCGTCGGCAGCGGAGAATTCGCATCGCTGATGATCAGCGGGATTTCGGTACAGCCAAGCACCACCGCATCACAGCCCTGCGCCCTCAAGCCGGCGATGACGTGCTGGAAATAAGCGACGGTCTCCGCCCGGATGATGCCGCGCACCAGCTCCTCCATGATCAGGCGGCCGATTTCCGCACGCTCCTCCAGACCCGGACGCACCCCCTCGATGCCGCGTGCGGCCAGCTTTTCCGGGTAGACCTCACTGTCGACGAGCCACCGCGTGCCAGTCACGCCCACCTTGCGATAGCCACGCCGGACCGCTTCGTCGGCAACCACCTCGGCGATATGCAGCCAGGGCAGTGGAGAACGGGCCGCGACATGGTCGAATGCCTGGTGGATCGTGTTGTCCGGACAGATCAGAAAATCGGCTCCGGCCTGCGCCAGCTTGTTGGCGGAATCGAGCATCAGCTCCGCTACACCGACCAGATCGCCGCGGTCCAGGCAGGCGACATAGTCGGCGAGCGAAGGCGTATGCATCGAGATCTCGGGATGCCCGTGCGGGCCGAGAAACTGCGCGCCTTCGGCGCAAATCGTCCGGTAGCACAGCGCGGCGCCCTCGGCGGAGCAGCCGACGATGCCGATATGTTTTGGCATGGCGTGATTTCCCTTGGGTTGGTCAGATAGTCATCGGATAACCGCGAGCCATTGTAGCCACGGTGACGCTTGTCGATCTTGCCCTCACCCGATGGCGCGCCGCAGGCATTCGAGAAACGCCCGCGCCAGCGCCGGCTCCGGATGCTGGCGGGCGCGCAGCACATAGCTGTTGAACGCAATCGCGGGCTCGAACGGCAGCGCCTTCACGCCAGCAATCCGCAGGCTGCGGATCACCACCGGATTCACCACGCTGACGCCCAGGCCCATGCTGACCATCGTGCAGATGGTCGCGGCGTATGGCGTTTCCAGCGTCAGCTTGCGCCGATCGGGCACGAAGGCGGAATCGATGACGGCGCGCGTGCCGTCGCCGTGGGTCAGCGAGATAAACGTCTCGCCATCGAGATCGCTGGCAACGATGCGCCGTTTGCGCGCGAGGCGGTGGTCCGCCGGCACGATGCAGACGCCCTGCACATCGCGCAGCGAACTTGCCTCCACGCCCGGTGTATCGACCACGTAGGACACCAGGCCGAAATCGCAGAACTGCGTCGCAGTCCATTTGGCGACCGTCGGCGAATCGCTGGTATGGACGGAAATCGCGACGTCCGGGTGCCGCTTGCGGAATTCCCGGATGGCGGGCGACATCACGCTCATCGCGATCGACGGCACCGCGCCGATGCGCAGCGTGCCGGTGCCCACCTGGCGAATCGACCGAGCGGAATCGCGCAAGGTGTCCAGCCCGACGAAGGCGCGTTCGACATCGCGAAACAGTGCCTCGCCCTCGCCCGTCGGCACCAGCCGGCCCGCGATGCGTTCGAACAGCCGAAAGCCGGCCTCGCGTTCGAGCTGCCCGATCACGCGGCTGACGTTCGGTTGCGAGGTGTGCAGTTGCTCGGCGGCGACGGTCATTGAGCGCGACAGCATCACTGCGCGGAAGGTTTCGATCTGCTTGAAGTTCATCGTGTCGTCGGCGAAGAAAAGCGCGCGACGATGGTATATCAAAACCGTATGAATTGACCCCATACTGTGATTTGACGATATGCGGCGTGCATTTCCATACTGGCCCCACGACACAACATCCCTCACCGAGATTTCGGGCCATATGGACACGACAGCAACCGACGCCACCGGCAACGCCCCCTCGAAAGTCAGCCGCCGCCTGCAGCAGGCGACCGCCCCCGAAGTCTGCGAGCTCATCTATCTGCCGCGGCTGAATCGCGACTTCGGCAGCGGCTTCCGCTACCTGACCGACATCAACCAGGCGCATCTGCTGATGCTGCATGCCGCGGGACTGGTGCCGCGACCGATGGCGGCGCGGATTGCGCGGGCGCTGGAGGAGATGGAACACGCAGGCCCCGACGCCGTGCCACTCGACCCGGCGCGCGAGGACGCCTACTTCAACTACGAAGCCCAGCTGATGCAGACCGCAGGTGCCGACGCCGGTGGGCGTCTGCATGTCGCACGCAGCCGCAACGACATCCTGGCGACCGTTGACCGGCTGCGCGCGCGCGACACAGGGCTGGCGCTACTGGAGGCAATCCAGGATCTGCGCACGACCACGCTGAACATGGCGCAGCAGCACGTCGACACCGTGATGCCCGGCTACACGCACCTCCAGGCGGCGCAGCCGATCACCTACGGCTACTACCTGGTGGGCCTGGCCGATGCGTTTGCCCGCGATGCCGAACGGCTGCTGCGCGCGCTCGATACGCTGGACGCCTGCCCGCTCGGTGCCGGTGCGCTGGCGGGTACCGCCTTCCCGATTCAGCGCGAGGAAACCGCACGGCTGCTGGGCTTCTCGCGCTGCGTCGCGAACGGGCTCGACGCGGTGGCGTCGCGCGATTTCGCCTGGGAAATGATGTCCGCAATGACGATCGCGGCGGTCAGCTGGAGCCGCGTGGCCCAGGACTACTTCGTCTGGTGCACGCCGGAGTTCGGGCTGATCGATTTCCCCGACAGCGTGGCAGGGACGTCGAGCATCATGCCGCAGAAGAAGAACCCGGTCGTGCTCGAATACCTGAAGGGCAAGGCCGCCCATCTGACCGGCCTGCTTACCGCCGCGTTATCGACGGTCAAGGGCACCAACTTCTCGCACACCGGCGACGGCAATCGCGAGAGCATGCGCGGATTCTGGGAATGCGCGGACGAATGCGTGCGTAGCGCCCGGCTGCTGGCGCTGGTGATCGGCTCGGCGACGCCGCTGCGCGACAACATGCTGCTGCGCGCGCGCCGCGACTTTTCGGCGGCCACCGATCTGGCGGATGCGCTGGTGCGCGAGGCCGATCTTTCGTTCCGCGAGGCGCATCACATCGTCGGCGCCGTGGTGCGCCAGGCGCTGGACGCACGGCTGCCCGCCGACGGCATCACCAGCGAGATGGTCGATATCGCGGCGCGCCAGCAGATCGGCCGCGCCATCGGCCTGAGCGACGAGGCGGTGCGGCGCTGCCTGGACCCGGTGCAGGGCGTAAGCGCCCGCATGTCGTCCGGCGGGCCCTCGCCCGCGCTGGTGCGTATGCGGCTTGTCACGATGCAGGCCGACCTGGAGGCGGCCGCCGCCGATCTGCAAGCCCGGCGCGCCGCGGTTGCCCGCGCGCGCGAGACGCTGAAGCGCGAGAACGCCGCGCTCGCCGCCACCCCGTGAGAACGAAACCGCCGGCCCAGGGGCCGGCGGAAGGTCATGGCGCAGTGTTCTGGCTGCCGGAAGTCATCCCGGCATTACTGCGGCGGCGAGCCCTCCTTGAAGGCCGCCCGGATCTGCTCGCGCAATTGCGGCGAATCCTGATGCTGGTGGACCGTCACCGCATGCTGCACAGCGGCCTCCAGCAATTCGTCCTCGCTGTCGGCGCTGATCGCCACGGTGCACTTGGTGTCGCTGGGAATTTCCCGGCAATCGATATATTTGCGTCCCATTGCTGCCTCCTGACGCTGCCTGCATGAAATGGCGGAACGAGGTCCGCCCTGGCACCGCCGGCGCGACACCGGTCAAGGCCGGCGGGCTGCATTGAGTATAGGCAGCCGGCATGCAACCGAAGCTTACCCAGGGATGCCACTGAGCCGCCTGCGCGTCGCCGCGGCGATGTCTCGCGTCCACGGCTCGGCGGCCCAGCGGCGCTCGGCGAACGCCTCGATCTGCTGCCGATACGCCAGCGACAGGCCGATGATGTCGAGCCCTTGCAGAAACATCTCGCGATGGCGACCTGACAGCGTAAAGCCCGCATCGAATCCATCGGCGCGCACGCGCATCGCATCGATATCGATGCTCACGGGACCGCCGTCGCTGCCTTCGGCAATCTCCATCAGCGTGGCGACCTGCTCCGGAGGCAGCATCACCAGCAGCAGCCGGTTGTTCATCGCGTTCGAATAGAAGATCTCGCCGAAGCTGGGCGCGATCACGGCGCGGATGCCGTACTGCTGCAAACCCCAGACCGCGTGCTCGCGGCTCGAGCCGCAACCGAAGTTGGAGCCGCCGATCAGGATCGAGGTGCCGGCGTATTCCGGGCGGTTCAGCACGAACTGCAGACGCGGCTGGCCCTGCGCATCGAAGCGCAGGTCGTACAGCAGGCCCTGTGCCAGCCCGGATTTATCGATGCCGCGCAGGAACTGCTTCGGCATGATCTGGTCGGTGTCCAGGTTCTCGATGCGGATCGCCGCGGCCTTGCCGTCGATGCGAAGCGGTTCAGTCATGGTGGCGCTCCAGTGCGCGGACATCGGTGATCCGGCCGGTCACGGCGGCGGCGGCCGCCATTGCCGGACTCATCAGATGGGTGATCGCCCCCCTGCCCTGCCGGCCTTCAAAATTGCGATTGGTGGTCGAGGCGCAGCGCACGCCGGCCTCCAGCACATCGTCGTTCATCGCCAGGCACATCGAGCACCCCGGTTGCCGCCATTCGAAGCCGGCCTCCATCAGCAGCGCGGCAATGCCCTCGGCCTCGGCCTGCGCCTTGACCGCGCCCGAACCGGGCACCACCATCGCGCGCACCCCATCCGCCACGCGACGGCCGCGCACCACTTGCGCCACCGCGCGCAGGTCCTCGATGCGGGCGTTGGTGCAGGAGCCGATGAACACATGCTGGATCGGCGTGCCGGCGATCGGCGCGCGCGGTGCCAGGCGCGTATAGGCCAGTGCCTGCTCGGTGCTGCGGCGTGCGGGGCCTTCGGGCTGCTCGATCGGATCGGGAATGCGTCCGCCCACCGGCACGACCTGATCCGGGCTGGTGCCCCAGGTGACATGCGGCGCCACGTCGCTGGCATCGAAGCGGTGCTCGACGTCGAAGGCCGCGTCGGCATCGCTGCGCAGCGCGCGCCAGGCGGCAAGCGCCTGAGGCCGCAAACCGTCGTCGATATCCGGCGCGCGTTGCAGCACGTAGTCGATCGCCGTCGCGTCGGGCGCGATCAGCGCGCCGCGCGCGCCGGCCTCTACCGCCATATTGCACAGCGTGAAGCGCGCCTCGACGCTGAGCGCTTCGATCGCGCTGCCGCAGAACTCGACCACATAACCGCGCGCGCCCTGCGCACCGATCCGGCCGATGATCATCAGCACCAGATCCTTGGCCGTGGTGCCGGCCGGCAGCGTGCCGTCGACGCGAATCCGCATGTCCTTTGCCAGCCGGTAGACCAGCGTCTGCGTGGCCAGCACGTGCTCGACCTCGGAGGTGCCGATGCCGAAGCCCAGCGCCCCCAGCGCGCCATAGGTGGTGGTGTGGCTGTCGCCACAGATCACCACCATGCCCGGCCGGATCATGCCGTGCTCGGGCGCGACCACATGCTCGATGCCCTGCAGCCGGTCGTTGGTATCGAACAGCGCGATCCCGTGCCGGTCGCAATTGGCCTTCAGGTTGCTCGCCTGCAGGGCCGACGCGGGGTCGGCAATCACGCGGATCGCGCCGGGGTGGGCCGCCGGGTGCGTCGGAATGATATGGCTGACGACGGCGACGTTCTGCCCGGGCATCAGCACCGGCCGGCCCTGCTCGTGCAGGCCGGCGAAGGCCTGCGGGCTGGTGTACTCGTTCATCAGGTGCAGATCGCAGAACAGCAGGACGTTGTCGTCGTCGAGCCTGGCGACCGTATGGGAGTCGACCAGCTTGCGATATAGCGTGCGGGGAATCATGCAGGGTTCCGAGTGAGGCGATATGTCATGCCGCGAGGTTCCGCGGCGTTTGCGTCGTCTGCGGCGGGCAATCTGGGTTCAATCCGCCGAAATGCCGCGCTCCTTGATCAGCTTGGCCCACAGCGGCATTTCCTTGGCGAGGCGTGCGCGCGCCTGCTCCGGCGTGGTCGGCATCGGATCGAAGCCCTCGCGCACCATGCGCGCCTTCAGCGCCGGCGCGTTCAGCGCGGTATTGAGCGCGGCGTTGAGCTTGGCGATCGCCGGTTGCGGCGTGCCGGCCGGGGCGAACACCATGAACCACGTTTCGAAGGCATAGTCCGGCAGCCCTGCCTCGGCGATGGTCGGCACATCCGGCATCAGCGGCGAGCGCTTCGGCCCCGTCACGCCGATCGCGCGCAGCTTGCCGGCCTGCACCTGCTGCTGCGCGGCCGACAGCACCGGGAAGCTCATGTTGACCTGCCCGGCGATGGTGTCCATCAGCGCCGGACCGCCGCCGCGATACGGGATATGTTCGATCGGCACATTGGCCACGCTCTTGAACAGCTCGGCCGCCATATGGAAGGTGCTGCCCGGCCCCGCCGATCCATAGGTGTACTTGCCCGGCTGGGCCTTGAGCATCGACAGCAGCGCCTTCAGATCCTTGGCCGGAAGCTGGTTGTTGACCACCAGCACGTGCTGGGAGCTCGCCACCATGCCGATCGGCGCCAGGTCCTTCTGCGTGTCGTACGGCATCTTGGCGAACAGCGAGGGATTGATCGCCAGCGACACCGTCTGCAGGCCGATCGTGTAGCCGTCGCCGGCCGCCTTGGCCACCGCATCGACGCCGATATTGCCGCCGGCGCCTCCCTTGTTCTCGATCACGATGGTGCCGCCAAGCGCCTTGGCCCATTCGTCGGCGACCAGCCGCGCCGCGATATCGGCGCTGCCGCCCGGGGCGTACGGCACCACCAGCTTGATCGGCCGCTCGGGATAGCCCTGCGCATACGCGCCCGCGGCGCCAAACGTGCTGCCGAAAGCCAACGCGAGGCTGGCGCAAAGGAATTGCGGTTTCATCGTTGTCTCCATCCACCCGGGGGTTGAGTAGTTGTTCGTTTCGTTATTGGTCTCGTGGTGGAAGGCATCGTATCATTGATGCAAACCAGCATAATTTCCGGGCGGATCATGCTTGATTAACTGATATTCACGAATAGGCACGCCCCGCCCCCCTCATCAGACAGCCCCATGGACGGCTTTTCCGATCTCGCCTTCTTCGCCACCGTCAACAAGCACGGCAGCCTGGCCGCCGCCGCACAGCAACTCGGGGTCACGCCCCCAGCGGTCAGCAAGCGGCTGGCCGCGCTGGAACGCCGTCTTGGCGTGCGCCTGCTGCAACGGACCACGCGGCGGCTCAGCCTGACGCCGGAGGGCGAAACCTATCTGGTCGAAGGCGCGCGCGTGCTGGCTGAACTCGAGGCGCTGGAGCGCACCGTTGCCGGCAGCGGTGCGACGCCTCACGGCCTGCTGCGCATTAGCGCGACGCTCGGCTTCGGGCGGCGGTATATCGCACCCGCGCTGTCGGCCTTCGCGCGGCTGCATCCACGTGTCGAGGTGCAGCTGCATCTGAGCGATCGTCCCGTCAATCTGGTCGAACAGGGCTTCGATGCGTCGATTCGCTTCGGCGAGTTGCCGGACGCGCGGCTGACCGCCCGGCTGCTGGCCAACAATCGCCGCCTGCTGTGCGCCGCCCCGTCGTATCTGAAGGCCGCCGGCATACCAGCCACGCCGCAGGATCTGACGCGGCATCAATGCATCTTCATTCGCGAGAGCGACGAGACCTTCGGCACCTGGCATCTGCGCAGCGGCACGCGGCAGGAGACCGTCAAGGTGCGCGGTCCGCTTAGCACCAACGACGGCGAATCGGCGCTGGGCTGGGCGCGCGAAGGACATGGCATCCTGGTGCGATCGGAATGGGATGTGGCACCGCTGTTGCGCAGCGCGGAGCTGCAGCCGGTGCTGAAGGAATGGAGTCTGCCGAACGCCGATATCTATATCGTGTTCCCGACGCGCAGCCATCTGTCGGCGAAGACGCGCGCGCTGGTCGACTTCCTGCTGCAACGCTTTGCCGCCCACCGGCGTGTCGACAGCGGCGCGCCGCACAACGGCTGGTGATGTCCGCGCGCCGGCGCGCTCAGTCCCGATACGGGCGCAGCGGCGCGGCCACGGCCTCCAGCGGCTTGCGTTCGGCATCGACCGCATATCGCCACGCCAGCAGCCCGGCGACGATCACCAGCGCTGCGCCGATCGCATAGCCGATCGCCACGGCCCCACGGCTGCCGGTCTCGACCAGCATGCCGAACAGCGCCGGCGCGGCAAAGCCGCCGGCGCCGGTGCCGATCGCGAAAAAGATCGAGATCGCGAGCGCGCGGATTTCCAGCGGGAAGACCTCGCTGACGGTCAGATACGCGGAGCTTGCCGCGGCCGAGGCGAGAAAGAACACCGCCGACCAGCACAGCGCTAACCCTCTCGCATCGACCCAGCCCTGCACGAAGGCCCAGCCGGTCAGCGCGAGCCCCACGCCAGACAGGCAATAGGTCAGGCCGATCATCCTGCGCCGGCCGACCTGGTCGAACAGCGGACCCAGTACCAAGGGACCCAGCACGTTGCCAAGCGCGAAGGGAAACAGATAGAGCGCAACGCGGGCATCGGGCACGGCGTAGAAGCGCGTCAGCACCAGCGCGTAGGTGAAGAAGATCGCGTTGTAGAAGAAGGCCTGCGAGATCATTAGCGCCAGCGCGACCACGGTGCGCCTGCGATAGCGATGCAGCATCACGTGAGCGACCTCGCGCCACGGCGTCGCCTCTGCGGCGGCGCGCGGCATGTTCCTGAGCACCGCATCGTCCCGAACGGTATGCGGCGAATGGCCGTAGACCTCGGCTTCGATCCGCTCGACGATGCGCAGCGCCTCTTCCGGCCGGCCGTGCGTCAGCAGCCAGCGCGGGCTCTCCGGTACATCCCGCCGCACCAGCAGGATCGCCACGGCCAGGATCGCACCGAGCGCGAAGCCCGCGCGCCAGCCGAGCTCGGGACCCAGCACGCGCGGGTCCAGCAGCACGAGACTGAGGCCCGCGCCGAGCGCCGCGCCCAGCCAGAAGCTGCCATTGATCGCCAGGCTGACGCGGCCGCGCACGCGCGCCGGCACCAGTTCGTCGATCGCCGAATTGATCGCCGCGTATTCGCCGCCGATCCCCAGACCCGTGACGAAGCGGCATAGCGCAAAGACCGCGAAGTTGGGCGAGAAGGCGGTTGCCAGCGTCGCGCCCATATAGACCGCCAGCGTCAGCAGAAACAGCCGCTTGCGGCCAAGGCGATCGGTCAGGCGGCCGAAGATCAGCGCACCGAGCACCGCGCCGGCAATGTAGACCGAGCCCGACCAGCCGAATTGGGAGGCCGACAGCCCAAGCGTATCGGGCCGTTGCAACACGCCGCCCAGCGAGCCGACCAGCGTCACCTCGAGGCCATCGAGCACCCAGGCCACGCCGAGCGCAATCACCACGCGCCAGTGCCAGCGCGACCAGGGCAGCCCATCGAGCCGCTCGGGCAAGGCGGCCGCCGGCGCAATCGTGCTCGCCTGCGCGGGCGCCGTCATCACGCCTTTCCGTCGGACTGGCCGGATTTGCCCGACTTGCCGGACTTCGCGCCCTTGCCCTTGCCAGCCGGCTTGGCATTCGCCTTGGCGCGCGGCTTGTCGCTCTCCCTGTCATCGAGATGGCCGGGTAGCCCGCGCGCCTTGCTGCTGCGCGCCAGCTTGACCGCATGCGCGAGCGCCAGCGCGAAGCCGGACACCGTGTCGAGCCGCCCATCGATATGACGGCGAAAGAAGTCGGCCCAGCGGAAATCCGGATACGCCTGCTTGACCTTGTCGTAGCCGCCGGCCAATTGCGCGAAGGCTTCCAGACTGCGGTACGGATCGTCGCGCATCTCGGCCAGCGAATGCGGCAAGGCCGCAAGCCCTTGCCGCTCGCCGTATTGATCGTAGGGATGGACCAGATGGCGCGCTTCCATCTCGAGCCAGAAGCGATCGGGCGGCAGGCCGCTCCAGTTGTGCTTGATTACCGCCGGCACGGACTCGATGCCCAGCTCGTACCAGGCGCGCGCCCAGTGATGATGGTCGATGACGTAGAAGGCCGGGCCGGGGCCGATCACGACATGGATGCGATGCCGCTCCATCAGCTCGATCTGCTTGCGGCCCTGATGGCGCAGGGTCACGTCCATCTTGCTTTGAACGTGATACAGGCCAACCGTCATCTGCGTGGGCCGCAATTGCCGGACGGGCAGCGTGACACGGGCGCCCTTGCGCCACGTTTCGCCGGTGAGCGCTTCAGCCGGCGGCGCCGAGATGACACCGCCCGCCGCCGTCTTGTCGTCGGCCGGATCCAACGATTCGCGCAACCGGGCGGGCTCACCGATGCGTTTCATTGCCTTGCCTCCCTTGCTACCGTCTTGCCGTGGCTTCATGCGAGCCTTTGGTGGTTCGCTAATGACGGGGGCGGGGCAAGAAGCATGCCGTAGCGGGAAACCTTTCCGCCATGCATCTTCGCGACTCCTCGATATCGCGGATTGTAAAAGCTGCAATATCGGGTTGCCGGAAACTGCCCGGAAAACTGCTCCGGAATTACCCGACTGCGCGTTATTTCACTGCCAGACTTCGGTCCATTTCTCGAATTCGCTCGGGCGCAAGCGGAACCGCGCAATGCTGCCCAGATGCAAGGTCATCAATTGCGTTTCGACAACCTCGACAAAGCGGGAGCGCTCCCGTTCGTCCAACTGCTCGGCACGGCTTCGGATGAAGGCCACGGCCTGGACCTTGTTCATCCGCATGCGCACCACCTCGGCGACGGTCTCGCCGATCTGGATTCGATATCGCATGCGGAACGGGTCGGGCTCCCCGACCGACTGCCGGACAGCGGAGTAGCGCGCGCACGAGCGCTGGTAAGCCCATACGAACACGTCGCGCAGCAACTCGATCCGATTCAATTCATAGACGGCCAGCATGGCGCTGATATAGGCCTGCTGCGGGACGTCGACGAAGGAGAGCGGGCACAGGTTCTGCCGGATCAGCGGAATATTGGCGGCCAGCCGCGAGACCCGTTTATTGACGTCCTCGAACGGCTGCAGATAAGGCAAATGAACCATGGCAAAGAAAGCCTGCTCGAACGGGTCCTCAATGGCAGCCGCCGTCTCGAGCACGCGGTCGAAGCACTCTGCTATCCGCTGCGGACCGTCCAACGGCGTGAACGACGTTTGCCCGATGCCGACGGCAATGGTGCGCAGCCGCCCGCTCGCCGCCGGATCGGGCAGCAGGTTCTCGGAAAGCAGCGCGTGCAGATTCTGGATCGTATAGCGGTTGAACTGGATGTCTTCGGCGCCGGCCAACAGGAACTCGATGGCCTCCTTGTGGTTCAGGATCATCTGCGCTTCGAGCGCATCCTTGCCTTCCGCGGCTTCGCCGACGGACAGCAGATGCTCTGTCTCGAGCAACGAATACGTGTTGCCTTCCAGGCGGCTGGAGTTCCACGACAGGTCGATCAGCAACCGGCTCGCGATCTGGCGCGCGTAAGTCCCGGCGGGCTCATGGGCATCGATCACGCTTCCCTGCGCCTTCAGCTCCGCGCGTACCGACTCCGGAAGGTAGAACATTCGATTGGGACGGTAGGCGTCGAGAAACGCCGGGTCGTAGCCGACGGGATTGCGTTGCGACAGCGGTCGCAGTAGGTGAGCCTGGACCGATTCCGCCTCGGCCGTCAGGGGCACCCGAAGACCGCTCCGCCCGGTGGTCCTCACCTCCAGCTTGACGCTGCCCGCCGCGGTGACCAGCGTCGCGAGCCGATACCGCGTCGCGCGGCCGGCCCGCTCGCGGCGCAGGTATCCTTGCGAGATCAGGTCGTTCAACCACCGCTGCAGGGTCCGCCTGGTCGCAACCTCGTGCAGGCTCGCATCGATCTGCTCAATGCCGACGCCTTCCGGGTAACGCGCCACCAGGTCGAGGACGACTTCGTATTGCTGGGTCGGGATTGGCCTTGGCATCGCTTAATGTCGTGATTCGAAATATCACGACATTAAAAGGCGGCGTGGTGTCGCGAAAAATCGATTATCGCGACATTGGTAGTGTCGCGCAACCCGCCAAGCGGCCGGCGCCGACGCATCTACGCTGGCAACGACCGCTCGGCAACTCCCCTGATATGAAGGCACAACGCATCATCCGTCTCGACACGCTGCTCTCCGAAGTCCGGGCCTGCAGGGCCTGCGAACCGGCGCTGCCGCTCGGCGCCCGCCCCGTCCTGCAGGCGTCGCCGCAATCGCGCATCCTGATCGTCGGTCAGGCGCCGGGGACCAAGGTCCATCAGACCGGCATCCCGTGGAACGACGCCAGCGGCAAGCGGCTGCGCGAATGGCTGGGTGTCGACGCCGAGACGTTCTACGATCCGGCCCGATTCGCCATCGTGCCGATGGGCTTGTGCTATCCCGGCCGCGCCGCCAGTGGTGACAAGCCGCCGCGGCCGGAGTGCGCGCCGATGTGGATGGACCGGATTCTGGCCGGGCTGAAGCACATCGAACTGACCCTGCTCGTCGGCCTCTATGCGCAGCGGTATTTTCTCGGCGGCGCAAGCAAGCCGTCGCTGACCGATACCGTCAAGGCGTGGGCCGAGTATGGGCCGCGATACGTCCCGCTGCCGCATCCCTCGCCGCGAAATGTGGCGTGGTTCCAGCGGAACGCGTGGTTCGGTGAAGCGGTGCTGCCGATGTTGAAGGCACGAGTGGCCGGGGTATTGGCGAAGGACGCAGGCAAAGGGGCGGAGAACGCAGCACCAGAACGAAACCCGGCGAAGCCACGTCCCTGAGACCCTCCTGCAAGCCCTTCTGCAACACAGATTTCCGCATCGGTAAATTTCACCTCTGCGATGGGCCGCCAGATCGCTTTATCTCGGGCCTCGCACACCGCATTCGTCCCGCCACGCCGGCTCTCCTTGCGCACGGTCGAACTGGCACACCTGATGCTCCGCGTCTTGAGCATGTCCCCGCCGCCGGGCGGGGCGTGAATCCATTGTTTCCAAGGAGGCGCAAATGAACGACGGAATGCACGAGGATCGGCGGGACGGCATGCAGCGCGAAACGCACGGCAACAAGCCGGGCCTGTTGCCATTTGCGATCGCGGCGGCGGTTGGCGCGGCAATCATGTACCTGTTCGATCCGCAGTCGGGTCGCCGGCGCCGCGCGGAGCTGCGCGACAAGGCCGAGGCAAGCCGCCACGACATGCAGGATCTCGCGGAGAAGCAGGCGAAACGGATCACCGACCGGATGCAGGGCATCGCGGCGAAGGTGCGTAGCGCGACCGGCCTGGGCAAGCACTCGGCCGATGACGACACCATTGCCGAGCGCGTTCGCGCGGAAATGGGCCGTCTCGTAGGCCATCCCGGCGCGATCGACGTGGCCGTGGTCGGCGGGCGAGTCTGGTTGGGCGGACACATCCTGGCGGCCGAGCACGAAGCACTGATCGCCGCGGTGCGGGGGATCGCCGGGGTACAGGATGTCGACGATCGCCTGACCGTGCATGAGGAAGCCGCCAACGTGCCGGAGTTGCAGAGCTAGCGGTATCGCGATGCCGCCGGACGGGCTGACATTTCCGGCCATGTGCAATCTCGGCGGCGTGCAACGGCACTGCGCCCCCGCGTTCGCGGGGGCGCCGTCGTTATTCGACGCCGTGGGACCGCGGGCGTGAATGGCCCCTTGCATGGCCCTTGAGGCGTCCTGGCGTCACGAGTTCTGAATGCCGCGCCGCTTGATGAATTCGCCCCAGACCTTGGCGTCGGTCACGGCGCGCTGCTTGATCGCCTCGGCCGAGCCCGCCAGCGGCTCGAGATAAAGCGAAGCGAGCTTGCTCCTGACCTGCGGATCGGACAGGAAGGCCTGCACCGAGGCATTCAGGCGTGCCACGACCTTGGCGTCCATATTGGCCGGCCCGAGCAACGCGTACCAGCCAGGCATCACCGGCACTTCCAGACCCGCTTCCTTGACGGTCGGCACATTGGGCAATTCCTTGGCCCGCTTCTGCCCGACGATCGCCACCGGCACCACATTGCCGCCGGTGATCTGCGGCAGCGCCGAACCGACCACGCTGACCATGGCGTCGACTTCGCCGGCGATCACGCCCGTCAGCGCGGGACCCGAGCCCTTGTACGCGGCATGCGTCAGCTTGATGCCGGCCTTGTCGGCCAGCATCTCCATCGCCAGGTGCGTGGAATTGCCAACCCCCGCGCTGCCGAAGGTCAGCGCGCCCGGCTTGGCCTTCGCCTTCTCGATGAACTGCGCCATCGACGTGATGCCGCTGGCCTTGCTGGTCACCAGCACGAACGGCGTATCGACCACGGGCGCAATAAAGGTGAAGTCCTTCTGCGGATCGTACGGCAGCGACTTGTACAGATGCTGGTTGAAGCTGACCTGCGACACACCGGTCAGCAGCAGCGTGTAGCCGTCGGCGGGCTGCTTGGCCACGAAGGACGTGCCGATGATGCCGTTGGCGCCGGCGCGATTGTCGACCACCACCGACTGACCCAACTCCTGGCTCAGCTTCTCGCTCAGCATCCGCGCGACCACGTCGCCGCCCGAGCCCGCGGACTGCGGCACGATCAAGCGGACAGGACGGCTGGGATAGGCGTCCTGGGCCATCGCGGCGCCGGACAGCGTCATCAGGGCCGCGATCGCGGCGCCCATCAAGGAACGGTACATCTGCAATTTTCCCCAATCATGCGAATTGAAATGGTCTCGATGGCTGCGCTGGCGCGCCGCGCCCTTCCTGAGCGCAACGCGCCGCCATCGATCCGGCTCGTAGAGCGATGGTAAGAATTCGCACGAGTGCCAACCAATACGGAATCTCGATGCCGCCATAGGTCGAGCCTATGGCGGCTTGCCGGCTGCCCCGCTCAGGGGCACGGCGAATCGCCACGGTGCATGCCATGCGTTTTTGCATCGGCATTCGGCCCTCCTTTGGCGTATCTCGATGTGCCAACGACCGAATTGAGTGCCGCGGCGCAGCATGCCATAGGCCGGCCCTATGTCCGTATCGGCATTTCGTCTTTCCGCGGCTCGGGGGGCGCTGCTTACCATTGCCGCAAGCCAACCGACCACAACGCAAGATTCATGTCCGATCTCGATCTCCGCGGCAATGCCTGGAAAACGCCGGCCAGCGCCTATCTCGAAACACGTCCCTCGGGCTTTGCCATTCCCGATGCGCCGCTGTCCTGTTATGTGACGATGCGCGACGGATGCCGGCTCGCGGTCGACGTCTTCGTGCCGCAGCCGTTGGAGGCCGAAGCTTCGGCCCTGGGCGACGGCGCGCCGGCCCGCTATGCGACCATCGTCATCTTCACGCCGTACTTTCGCCGATTCCGGCTGCGCGAGCCCGGCGCGGAACCGAGCCCGAATACCGCCAAGTACCGCGACGCCTTCGTGCCGAAGGGCTATGCCGTGGTGGTGGTCGACGTACGCGGCACCGGCGCGAGCTTCGGCACGCGCGATGCGCTGCGCTCGCCGACCGAGCGCGACGACTATTTCGAGATCGCCGATTGGATCGTGGCGCAGCCCTGGTCCAATGGCCGTATCGGCTCGACCGGCATCTCCTATCTGGGCGCGGCCGCCTGCTTCCTGGCCAGCACGGGCCACCCCGCCGTCAAGGCGATCGCCCCGCTGTTCGCGGTCTCCGACATCTACAGCGAGCAGCTGTACCCCGGCGGCCTGCTGTCCAAGGTCTGGGTGCAGGCCTATGACGAACTGATGGTCGCGCTCGACCAGGACGACCGCGCGCTGCTGGCCCGCTATCCCTACTTCAACGATCCGCGCTTCGATGGGCCGGAGCGCGTCGACGCGGACAGCGATGGCAGCCTGGTACAGGCGGCCATCGAGCAGCATCGCAACAACTTCGCGCTGGCCGATCTGGCGCCGGAGTTTGCCTTCCGCGATGGCGTCACGCAGCACGATCCCGCGCTCGATTCGGGCAGCTGCAGCCCCTATCGCTATCTCGACGGCATTGCGCAGGATGTCGCGGTGTATTCGATCTCGGGCTGGTACGACGGCGGCGGCTATGCAAATGGCGCGATCACCCGCTTCCTGTCGCTGCCCAATCACGATAGTCGGCTGCTGCTGGGCCCCTGGGACCACGGTGCGCGCACCAATATCTCGCCGTGGCGCAGCCACACCGCATCCGACTTCCCGCTGCTGGCCGAGGTATTGCGCTTCTTCGATCATCATCTGATGCAATTGCCCACCGGCCTGGAGCGGGAAGCCCGGGTCCACTACTACAGCGTCCACGACGAGCAATGGCACGCCGCCCCGACGTGGCCGCCGGTGCGGGATACCCAGCGGCTGTATCTGAGCAATGAAGCGGAAAGCCTGTCACCGACCTGCCCCGCGTCAGAATCGGACCGCGACACGATGGCCAGCTTCAACTGGTCCACCGGCCGTCAAACCCGCTATGAGCGGCTCGGCGCGGCCAATATCGAGGACTATTACCCGGACTGGAGCGAACGGCAGCACGAACTGTTGTCCTTCGATGGCCCGGTGCTGACGGCGCCGCTGTCGATCGCCGGCCATGTCGTGCTGAACATCGGCCTGGCCAGCTCGCAGCCCGATGCCGCGTTGCATGTATTCCTGTCCGAGGTCGAGGCTTCCGGACAGGTCCGCTATATCACCGAGGGCATGCTGCGCGCGCTGCATCGCAAGAACGCCCCGTGCCCGCCGGAATACCGCACCACCTGGCCCTATCGCACATTCGCGAAGGCCGACGCGTCGCGCCTGGTACCGGGGCAGACCGAGCGCCTGCACTTCGCGATGCTGCCCGTCGCCTGGACGCTGGCCACCGGAAGCCGGCTGCGCCTGTCGATCGCCGGCGCCGACCGCGGGCACTTCCCGCAGGTGCCGCACGGCCGCCCGCCGCGGCTGTCGATCCGACTCGGCGGCGAACTCGCTTCGTATCTCGAGCTGCCGATTCGCGGCTAGTCCAGGCGGGAGTATGGAGAGCGGGTCAGCGCCGGGATGCTACATTGCCGGCGTGCCCCGCCAACGCCTCGCCGAACATGGACCTGAAGCAGCTGCGCTATTTCGCGCGCATCGTCGAACTGGAGAGCATCACCGCCGCGGCCGATGCGCTCCATATCGCCCAGCCCTCGCTGAGCCAGCACGTCGCCAATCTCGAAGCCGAGCTCGATGCCCGATTGCTGGTGCGCGGCCCCTCGGGCACGAGACCGACCGACACCGGCCATATCCTCTACCGTCACGCCAAGATGGTGCTGCGGCAGATGGAAGAGGCCAAGGCCGCGGTACAGCACGGCCGCGACGTGCCGTGCGGCCATGTCACCGTCGGCTTGCCGACCAGCACGTCCCGCGTGCTGGCCTTGCCGCTGCTGCGGCATGTGACCGAGCACTTCCCCGATATCACGCTGGAGATCGTCGAAGGCTCCAGCGCCGATCTGGCCGAATCGCTGGCGCTGCAGAAGCTCGACCTCGCCGTCGCGATGGACGTGCAGCAACGCCCCAACATGCAGTCGACCCCGCTGCTCGACGAGCAACTGATGCTGGTCGGCCGGCCAATTCCAGGACATCCCGGGCATCCCCACGCCATCACGCTGGCGCAGGCCGCAGCGCTGCCGCTGCTGTTGTCGAGCTTTCCCAACTCGGTCCGCGTGCTGTGGGATCGCGCGCTGGTCAGTGCCGGATTGCAATGCCGCCTGGTCGCGGAGACCAGTGCGGTGTCCGTGCTGCTGTCGGCGGCGCGCGAAGGACTGGGCTGGACCATCCTGCCGTGGTCCGCGCTGGCGGGCGACCAGGACGACCAGCTCGCCGCGATGTCTATTGCCGACGCGACGCTGGAACGCCGCGTCAGCCTGTGCCTGTCGTCATCGGCGAGCCTGAGCCTGGCGTGCCGCAGCGTCGAGGCCGCGCTGCAGACCATCGTGTCGGAGATGGTTGGGAGCGGGCAGTGGAAGGGTGTCAGGCTGATCAAGCCGACGTAGCCAAGGACTAGCCGGCGGGTTGGATCACTGCCGAAGCCCTCACTTCGATTACCACCTCATCGTCGCCGGAGTTGGGCGTGGCAACTTGCGGCAGTGTCAGGCCCTCGGGACCACCATAGCGGCAACACGAATCGCCTTCATTAGATGCTCCTGGCAGCAACACCTACGATCGGTGCATTGAGCGCCAGCGCCGCCCGCACGGGATCGAAATACTCGCGCAGATGCGCAATCGCGCCATCGCGAGCCGTCAGGAACACCACGTATTCCTGTTCGTAAGTCCGCCCGGTCGCGTCTATGTGTCCTTCGGCACGGACCCGCGCCACGGCGTGCTGCGGGCTTGCGGCCGACAGGATCTCGAGATCGAAGAAGCGGAACTCGGAGACGGCGCCCGCGAACCAGTCGGCATGACGCATGACGGCCTCGCGGCCCTCCAGCTTCGCGGGATGGCCAAGACTCGGCGCATACGGCAGTTCCCAGACGATGTCTTCGGCAAGCAGCTCGCGCCATTGCGCCGGATTGCCAACCAGGGTCTCGATATGTTGCTGCAGCAGTTCCGCGGCGTTCTTCATGATGTGCTCCGGATGGTGGGTTGGCTTGTCGTTCAATTGGCGGCGACCGCGATGCTGCCCTTGCTGCGTTGGCGGGCGTCGATGCTGTATGCCCCGGCCCCGAATGCCACGACCTGCAGAAGGCCGCCGGCCATCGCGAGGTTCTTCAAGAAATGGAACATCTGGTTTTGATCGGCCAGTGCATGGTGGAAAAGCACGGCCGTGGCTATTGCATAAAGGGCCAGCAATGCAGCCACCGCCCTGGTGCGCAAACCGACAATCAGCAACACGCCGGCCAACAACTCTAGTCCGAGCGCACCGG
This sequence comes from Cupriavidus sp., assembly GCA_031181345.1. Lineage (GTDB taxonomy): Bacteria > Pseudomonadota > Gammaproteobacteria > Burkholderiales > Burkholderiaceae > Cupriavidus. The sequence goes on from JAPSLC010000002.1 coordinate 136,897, forward strand.
CGTAACCCAACGCGGGCGCCGGCAGGCCGAGCGATCCGATATACGCAATGGTCGCCGCCGGGGCCATCAACTTCCCGATGCCGCTGATCAGAAAAATGGTGGCCATCGCCACCCGGCCGATAAAGGGAAGGAAGGACTGCGAGGCAAATTGGTTCGAGTTCATGATCGATGGATTCCTGTGTCTTTTAGCTGTGTCGTGAATCAGCATCGCGGGGAATCGCGATGGCTGAAGCGCAGATTAGGGACTTGACACCCATTCAGGAAGACTATATTTCTGGATGCTATCCATCTACGGATTAGATATATGCTGGACGGCGTCTCGCTGGATCAATTGCGCACCTTTATCGCGGCCGCCGATGAAGGAAGCTTCTCCGCCGCGGGTCGCAAGCTGCGACGCGCGCAATCCGTGGTCAGCCACACGCTGGCGAATCTCGAAGGGCAGATCAATGTGCAGCTGTTCGATCGGTCGGGCCGTTATCCGCGCCTGACCGAACAGGGCGCTGCGCTGCTGGCGCAGGCACGCGTCGTCGTCAGCGGCATGGACGGATTCAAGTCCAAGGCAAGGGCCATGGCCGACGGTCTCGAACCGGAGCTGTCAGTGGTGGTGGACGTGATGTATCCAATGGAGTCGCTGACCGCGGCGGTAGGCGAATTTCGCGACGTCTTTCCCCATACGCCGCTACGCCTGTATGTCGAAGCGTTGGGCGCGGTAATGCGGCCGGTGATCGAGCGCGTTTGCCGGCTCGGCATCAGCGGTTCGATGCCGTCGGTACCGGACACGCTGGAGGGAGAAAAGCTGCTCGATGTGCCGATGGTCACGGTCGTGGCGCCCGGACATCCATTGGCGTCGCGAAAACGCCTGATTCGCGCAAGCGAGCTGGCCGACCATGTCCAGCTGGTACTCACCGATCGCACGACGCTGACCGATGGCGCGACGTTCGGCGTGTTTTCGCCGCTGACCTGGCGCCTGGCCGATCTGGGCGCCAAGCATGCCTTCCTGCGCGCCGGTTTCGGCTGGGGGCATATGCCGGCGGCAATGGTGCAGGACGATCTGGTGCAGGGGCGCCTGATTGCGCTACGGCTGCAGAGCTTTCAACCGCGTACGCCGCCGATCGCCATGTTCGCGGTCTATCGGAAGGACACGCCGCCCGGACCGGCGGCGAGATGGTTTCTGGATCGGTTGAAAGACGGCACAACGCGTGGCTGACACAGTGCTACTGCTCACGCCTCGGCTGATAAGGCCGGACGTTCGAGATAGCTCGCGACCTGGCGCCTGAGCAGGGGCAGCTTGCCGGTAAAGAAATGATCGGCGCCGGGCACCACCACGACGGGCAACTGCTGCGGACGGGCCCAATCGAAGATGGCGGAAAGCGCCACCCGCTCGTCATTCTCCCCATGGATCACCAACGCATTGGGCTGCACCGGCGGCGTGTCATAGGTTCGGTGATTCGCGACGGGGCCGGACGGCATGCCGGTCAGAATCAGATGATCGAGGTTGGTGCCGCGCTCGGCGAGTTGAACCGATGCCAGCGCGGCAACGAAGGCCCCGAACGAGAATCCCGCCAGCGCCAGTGGCAGATCCGGATATTGCTCGCGAAGATAGTCGACCACCGCCAGCATGTCGCTCGTTTCGCCGACACCGCCATCGTGCTGGCCCTGGGTCGCACCAACACCGCGGAAATTGGACCTCACCGCCAAAAAGCCGTGCGCGGTTAGCTCGCGGGCCAATTGGTGCGGCACCTTGTGATCGGCGGTGCCGCCCTGCATGGGATGAGGATGGCCGACGACGGCAATGCCCTGTACGGCGTCTTTCGGGGCGTCGATCAGCAATTCGATATCGCCCGCTTCGCCGGGGATCAGCGTGCGGGTCGTCGTTCCGGGGGTGATGGTCATTGCCATGGTGTGCCTTCGATCGTTTCGGCGCGGAGTGGGTCCGCTCTGCAATGATTGAATGGTAAGGCAATTGAAAAGAAGAGGCGGGAGTTACCGGAGCTCGGGCCGGGAACTGAAGCTGGACCAGGATGGTGGTGATTGCGGACGCTCCCCGCTCTAGCGCTCGCCGGCTTTGGTCGCCTCTGCGTGGCGCAATACGTAGTCGGCCGTCTGTTCCACTGTCATGGCTGAGGTGTCGAGCCACAAGCCGATGCGCGGCGTATGCTCCAGCCCGGCGGCCAGCGAGGCAGGCGCCCACTCACCGGCATACGCCGTCTTTTGCCGTTCGGCATCGCGGCTGGCGACCACATCCAGCGTCGGGTCCAGCACTAGTACGCCCGGCGACCAGCGCGACAGCCTCGTGTGGACCTCCCTCAAATACTCACCGAGTATCACGTCCTGATAGATCACGGTGAAGCCTGCGTCGGCATAGGCTTCGCACGCCTCGCACGCGATGCGGTAGCGCAGCGAGAGCTGTTGCAGCGCCTCGTGTGACAGTTCGGGCGTGATTTCGGCTCGGCCATTCACGATCATCTTGCGAAACGTGTCGCCGCGCAGGTGAACGGACTTTGGCAGGCGCGCCGCAATGGCCTGCGCTACCGACGATTTGCCGGCGGCCATCAGGCCGGTGATGATCAGCATTTGGGGGAAGGCGGGATGTGTCATCGAAAGACGGAATACAGGATGCTTCGATTCTGAAACCGGTGCCTAGTACTGATACACCAATTGAAATCCACCTGTGACGCCGGCCGTATGGAAGGACGTTGGTTTGTACACGGGCGTACCAACGAACACGTCGTAAGAGAACGCCCCCAATCCTGTCCCCAAGCCCCCGCGCAATCCCAGCACTGCGCCCGCCAATTGAGTACCGACCAATGCGGCAGTCGAAGGCCCGAACACGCGGCCGTAGTCCAGTCCCGCGTAGACTGCCTGCCCAGAATTCGCGACCGGAAGCTGCAGCTCGTTGCGCCAATAGAAGCCGCGATCCCCCGCCAGCAAGTTCTCTCCATCGAAGCCGCGTACGGTATATCGACTGCCGATCGTAATGGCATCGACGAAGTACAAGCGGTCGTTGGTGAACTGACCACGGAAGGTGGTCACGTATCGTAACGACTGCTCGCCGAGCTTGAACGGCACGGAAAGGTTGATATCGGCCACCGCCATCTTGAACTGCCAGGTCGGCCCGCCTTGCGCCGCCAGCGTGTCGGCCTGCGATCCGAACCCGCCGACACCTTGCCGATACAGGAGGCTCGCGTCCAGTTGTGCAGCGCCGAAGTAGTGCCGGTCGGTAATGCCGAATTCCGCCACGGTGTTATTGCGCCGTTGCTGCGCGATCTCGGTGTCTTCGATGTAGCTTTTACCGAAACGGCGGGTCAACCGCCATTGCAGACCCAACACGTCGTTCTGCGAGCGGCGAATCACCCGATGCAGCTTGAGGTCCACGTTCTGCGACTCGCCGCTGAACACGAACGTCTGATTGACGCCCGCGACCTGTTGAAAATAGTCACTACCGTAGGCCGACAGCGTCGCGGTCCAATAGCCCCATGGTACCGAGTAGAAGCCGTTCCACCCTTTGGTGCCACGAGCCTTGTCACCGAACTCGAGATCGCGGGAATAGCCCACGTTGAACAGGTCGTTCAGGCCTAACGGGTTGTCGATGGCGAGGCTGACATTGCCTTGTCGCTTGCCGGTCGAACGGCTGCCGGAATCGTCCACTGACGCCACCACCGTCCAACGTTTGGATCGCTTGACCGCGATGACGACGTCGCTAACCCCGGGCGTGGCGGTCGGCACCACCTGCATATCGACGTCCTGGCTCGCGACGCGCTTCATCTGCTCGAGCCCTTGTTCGAGATCGCGCAAGTTCAGTAGCTCACCGCTACGGGTTGGGAACGCGCTGCGCCACGTGCCCCATAGGTCCGGCTCGGCAAAGCGCAATTCGCCAATGACGCCGGGAATCAGCGTCAAACGCAGCGTTCCGGTGCTCAGGTCCTGCTCGGGCACCAGCACACGGCTGGTCACGTAGCCGCGGTCGAGGATGGCTTGCGAGACGCCTTTTATCAGCAGGTCGACGCCATGCTTGCCGACGCAGTTACCCTTGTAGTGGTCAAGCCAGCTGCGGGCGAATGCGAAGGGGTCCTGCGGTAGGCCTGAAGCGCCCTGTTCTCGTACAGGTGCCGGCAGATCGGCGGGAACGTCGAGAACGAAGTTGTCGATGCGGAAGCAGGTTGTTTCGTGCGGCAATATCGGAAACTCGACTGGTGGCGCCACGGCACCACGTATGCCGGGCGATTCGACCGTCTGCGCTCGTTCACGGGCTTCCTGTTGTTGGCGGATGCGTTGCTCTTGCTCGACAGCAGTTTGAAGGGCGGACTGCGCCGTGCCGCCGGGAGGCACCTGTGCGTAGCCTGCCTGAGACAAAGCCAATACGCCGGCGCATACCCAACGTCCGGTCACGGCGGATTTCTTTGGGAGCTTCATGAATGCTTAAGGCAGTTCGTGATGGATATTCGCGGACGTTTGCAATCGCGCGAGAACATCCAGCGACGCCTAGCCACCTTCTTTCCGTCAAAAAATTGGCTCGCCATTTGTGGGTAACGAGCCGGATGCTATTCATCCCTTTATCGAATTTCACGGCTATTCATCGCGTCCCGCCTCAACAATCGGGAGCGACACTCACCGGCACAGGCTCCAGAACCACTTCACCGTTCTCCTGGACCACTCGATTCACAGTAAGCAAGCATACATTTCCGCTCCAATCGAAGCCAACTTCATAGTCCTGATCGCTCACAGGCGTAAAGGAGATCGTCCCGAAGCACGATGGACTTGCGCTGCTATATTGGACACCCGCGCGGTGATAGAACGTCGATACGTCTTTGAATCCCAACTTGAGACTGGTCGGCACACCGGACGGAATGACATACTCCCTGTAATATGCTTTTGACAGAACGCCGTTCTTTCTCTCCAGGTTCCTGGTCGTCTCGGTCTCCGCGATACCAAGAGAAGTATTTGACACCAATCCGAACATGGATCCAAATGCGTCGCTCATGCCGCCCGACACACGCTCGCCCCCGCTGCTCTTGATACAGGCGCTTCCGGAGAACATGTCGGCAAACGCACCGTTTTGTCCGAACACGCGAATTCGGCTTTTAGTGATCTCGTTTGTAGCTTGCGCGGCGGCCGCCGCGCACAAGGTCATGGAAGCCGCAAAAATCGCCACGGATTTTATTTTGGGTTGCCTCATACCACACCCCAATGCAAGGAAACTGCTAGGCGCATCAATCAAGGAGCTCCACAGGCTGGGGTATTTCGCGTCCCGTAACACTCGCCGGTGTAGCGATACCCCTTTTTCACCATACATCGTTGCCAGTTTATGCGTAATCGGTCGTAGGCCTTATCTTTACTTTCCCCCGGCAAACGTTCGGCCTGAATCACCTTATCGGGGATAACGGGCGCGTACTTCCCGCGGCCCCCACCACATTCTTCTGAGGCGACATCGCGCTCCCCCGGTGTGCCATTTTCTTTTTTCCATTTTTCGATATAAGGGGTGGTGTCCATCAGCCGCTCATAGCCCTCCTTATTGCAGTTGATCGCTGGCGTCTGCGGCCCACAAATACGGCCATTCCCGATGCTGCAGCCGGTCATTAAAAATGATATCAAGACGATAGACACCAATTTCTTCGACATCATTTTGCCGCCTTCAAGATAATTGATATTGCGTTCCACACTTGTGTCGGAAGAAGTTCCGCCATTGCAAACGGGCTGGACGCCATAATAGCGCCGGTCGCACTCCACAGATCCTGAGCCTTTGCGACGGCAGACGGCCTTCCGCGCTCTGCGTTACCTTCCTGGTCGTACAAACCACTGAGCTTTCCACCAATCATGTCGTGAGGGCCAGCAAACGATTCAATGAGCTTATCCTGCCAGCTGCCAGCGTCATACGGAACCCCAAACAGGGTTCCTTTCGCGCCTTGGATTCCGCCAGTGGGGCCGCTCAAGTCCTTGCCATCTATGGTCTTTAGGAACTCATCCAGGCCCATGTTGGCGGCGGCCGGGTCGAACTGAACCTGTCCATTTTTAGTGAGCAGCAATTGAGTCTTTCCATTCGCGTCCAGGATTGGTAAACCGTCGGCACCATTCTGAACCTTACATCTTGCATTGTCCGGTCCACACAGCTTGTCCAAATCCCAGCGCGTACCGCCTAGCTTGTACCTATCGCCTCGCACCCCTTCACTTTCTCCAGACAAGTTGTCATAAGTTGAAGTCCCATCCGTTACCCCAGCGAACTTCGCGGAGTCTTCAATCATCAACTTGCGCATTTCGTCGGCCGCCATCGATAGGCCTTCTTTTGTGACAGCTGATATCCCCATTCCCGTCACGGCACCGATCAGGATATTCAGGACTTTTTCCTGCTTTGTTAGCTCGTCTAGCTTGCCGCGCAGCTCCGCCCGCTCTTCATCGCTGCCAGCTTCCTTCAATTTTGCAAGCAGTTCGCCGCGATTCCTCTTGATGTAGTTATCGACGGCACGGCCGGCTTGCTGGCTCAAGGTCATGGTGATCTGGACCTGGGCGTTGATTTCCTTCTCGACCTTCTCGGCATCGAAGATCCTGTCGATCCCCCTCGATGCATCTCCTGTCCTGACAGAGCTATCGCCAGCGACGCCTGAAATGCCGGCTGCCGTGGTGCTATTCGAATTTGCTCCGCCAAACCCCAGACCGACCCCCGACGCCGCGCCGGTCGACACACCAAATCCCTCAGCCTTATAGTTTGCCCGGTTCTCTATGTCATTCAGCGTAAGCTGACCCGTCGTCTGGAATTGATTCGCGCCGTTGCGCACTGCTTCATCCGTCGATGCGATGACAGCGCCCTTAAGGCTCGTATCACCCCCGACGTTGACCTGGAATCCTTTATCCCCAGCTTTGATACCGGACTCCTCGGTCACGCTCGCATAGTCGCTATTGACCTTTTGCTGGCTGGCGCTGGCACTACCGGAGAAGCCGTAGCCCACAGTGACACTACCGCTGGCGGATTGGCTCTTGCTCCGATATGTGCTTGTGTCTTGCAGGCTTTCGATGTTCAGGTCACCGCCGATATCAACGGCCACTCGGTTCCCCGACGCAACACCACCGCGCAATGTCGTGTCGCCACCCGACTCAATCAGGAGAGCATTGCCTGCGTTGACATGGCTGTTAGTCCAAGTCACGTCATGGCCGTCCGCGTTGCCGCGCGCGGTGGCGGCGTTGGCCGTCACCCCAAAGGCCATACCGCTCGAACTGACACTCACCGCGATGCCTACTCCACCGGACTTGCTCTGATTGCTGCTGTGCTGCTCGGCTGTGTTGGCAGCCGCAAGCAGATTGACCTGGTTCTCGGCCTTCAAGGAGACGCTATCGCCCGCATGGATATCGCTGCCCACCACATTGATATTGCTGTTTGCTCCAGCCCCTTCTGCGCGGATGCGGACATTGCCACCGGCGCTGACCTCGCTGCCGACGACTGTGGAGCTCGTTTGCGTTTGCTTGCTGTCGCTCTTTGCGCCGCCTACGGTGATGCTGATATTCAGTCCACCGCCCGATTTTGGATCGGCCTGCACGGCACCCGCCGCATCTCTCGCGGCGAGGCCTGCCGCACCAGCAGCCATGGCTTTCATCCGCGGATCGTCGGTTTCGCTCTGTGCGCGCGCCATTTGGCCCGCTGTTTGCATGGCGTCGAGTACGGGGTTCGATACTGCAATAGTGAGGCCACTTTGCCGGAAGTGCGCCTCTTGTTCGAAGCGCCCCGTGTCAGTGGCAGCGTTGATATCCACCTTCTTTGCAGCGATGTCGACGTCGCCTCGCAGCGCGCTTACCATGCTTCCCGTCTGGGCGTATGTGTCGCCGGCACGGAGCTCGATGTTTCCCTGCAGGCTTCCGACCATTGAACCGGTGTGCGTGGTGGTGTGCGCAGTTTGACTCTGATTGCTCTCTTGTTTCCCGATAGTGACAGCCATGCCGCCCCCAGAAAACATGCCGGACCGGCGCGTCTCCTGGAAGGCGGTACTCGATGCATTACTCTGTGCGGCTCCGATTGTCAGGTCCCGATCCGCACGCAGTATCACGTCGTCGGTCGCAACGATGTTCGAGCCCAGCACAGTCATATCGCGACCGGCGTTCGCCGAGACAGAATTGGCGGACACTGTAGAAGCAATAGCAATACTATGTTGCTCGCTTCCGGCCTTCGTCGTCTGCTCCTTCGACAAGAGGCCCGAGCGCTTGCTCTCGGACCAGTACTGCGCGGTGTGCGTCTCGTCGACGGTGGCGACTGTGATGTCTCCCGTTGCCAGCAGAGTCGCGGCACCAACCCCATCCCCTGTCGTCACAGAAGACCCGAGCACCGAAAGATTGCCGGTACCAGCCGGGATTGACCCTGCTCCTTCCATGGCCTTCATGCCATTGGCCTGCAGTACTGCAACCGCAAGGGAGTCTTGTCCCGCCGCCAGCTTGATATTGCCATCGGCCTTCACGCTGCTCCCCCGCGCAGTCTCGTCATACGACGACTGCGTATACTGCGCCCCCTTGCCGCCCAGCGACCCTTCGCTATGGGTGTGGGTGTCCATCACGGCAGTCACCGTGGTGTCTCGGCCGGCCAGCAGCGATGCATTGTCGCCTGCCTCGATCGCGGAACCACTGAGCGTGGCATCGCGTCCCGCGACGGCAATAAGATTTGCCCCCGCGTGAAGCGTGCTGCCGGCGTTCGTCACGACCTGATCGTGGCTGTAGCTCTGCCTGCCGCGCGACACGGCGTCCTGGGTGGTGCCGAGCGCCACGGTGCCGATGTTCAGGTCACGGCCCGCCGCCAGTAGCGCATTCTCGCCCGCGTCGACGCGGCCGCCGCTCATACTGATATCTCGCCCCGCCAGTACCGCAGTCGTGCCGCTGGCCGAGATGGAAGCGACGGTCCCGATGCCGGTGCCACCGGCGCTGTAGCCGTTGGGGAGCGTCCGCACGGCCGTGATGGTGTGGGTTTCATTGATCACGTCGCGGCCCGCCCCCACTACGACGTCCTTGCCCGTGATGGTTCCGCCCTTGTTCAGAACATCGAGCGCTGCCTGAACTACGGTGTTGCCGCCGGTACCACCGATGGTGCCGCGGTTGACAATGTTATTACCCAGCACCTGGGTTGCGACGTCGCCAACAATTCGGCCGCTGTTATCCGCATTGCCGCTGGCGTCGATGGAAACCGTCTTGCCGGTCACCAACGCGCCGGTATCGTTCATGTTCACCGTATTGGCTTGAGCCAGGTAGAGCTTGGGCACAAGAACAGATTGAGTGGTGCCGTCCGGCAGCGTCACGTCCTGGGAAACGAGCCACGCCATGTCCGTGGTCAGCTGCTGCATCTGCTCGTCGGACAGCCCGATTCCCGGGGTGAGCCCAAACGCCTTGGCGTAAGCGACGCCGTTGTTCATCAGCGCCTTGTACTCTTCCATTTGGTCGGAATGCCCGGCCAGGAAGGTTCGTCCAGTGAGCTGCGTCACCTGGTCGCGTATCAGCTTCTCTTCATAGAAGCCGTCGCCGAGTCGCTTCTGCACCTTGTGGGGATCGAGCCCGAGTTCGCCGAGCATGTAGTCGCTGGAGATGAAGGACTTGTATTGCGTGAAACGCGGGTCGGTGGCAACGAGGTAGGTCGCGCTCGGTGCCGGCTGGATCCGGAACAAGCCGTTCGTCGGTAGCGTCAGGTTGGGGAGGCCGCCCCGGGCCGTACCAACGGTCTGCGGACGTACCGCTTGGCCGGATACACCGCCAACCTGAGCTCCGGCAGCTCCTCCACCACTGACATTGCCACCCGTCATGTTTCCACCGCTGACGCCGCCACCCGTCATATCGCCGCCGGTGACGCTGCCACGGGTCGCGTTGCCACCGGAAACACCACCGTTCGTCTTCCCGGCTCCGGCGACACCACTACCGGTCACTGTGTTGCCCACACGATCCACCGTTGTCACCGATACATCGCGGGCCGTGGTCTGCACCGACTGGTTGGACGATGCAATCGCCGGGAGCGCCATGACCGTTGTGGAAGCGACGGGAATGGTCGGATAGGGCACCACCTTGGTATCGCTATTGCCGCCCGACTTTTGATGCCAGTAGAAGGTCGAGGTGTCGGTGTTGGTGATGGTTTGCTGCAGCGCCGTGCCCACATCGCTTACCGAGCCCCCGATGGCCCGGCGGACCAGATCGCCGCCGGCAGCCATCGTGGACGATTGGTTCAGGATGGCACCTCCGTCGCTGTTGATGCGGATGGCGCCTTGGGCGCGCACGACGCCCGCGGCAGTTGCGCTGACGAGGCGATCAGTGCTGACCGAAGTCGTGGTGGTCCGCTCGATCTCGCTGTAGTCGTGATTGTCTACGCCGAGGTCGAAGCGGATGCGAACCTGGTCGGGTCGGATATGGCGAGCGGGGTCGTAGTCCGGCCAGAACGTGATTTTGTAGCTCGTGCCGGTGTCCTGAATAGCCTCGTAATGCTGAGTCGAGTTGGTCGTGAGCGGCCTCGTCAGAATCTCTTCCCAAGGCTGACAGTTATTGTCGTCGCAGATCTTGGGTGACCTGTTGTAGAACTCCTCGATCGGTGCCTTCGTAAACGAAAGCGTTTTGCTGGCCGTATCCACGTTTGCGACATCGGCTTTCGGCACTTCAATCGTGATCGGGTTCCGCAACGCCTGCATCATTGCCGCGCTGATTTTTGCGGCCCCACCAGTCCATCGCCATTGTGGGATGGTAATGCTCTGGTGTCCCGACAACTCGAAGTCTGGCAAGCCGGCGAGCCACGCCTTGAGGGTCTGTGTGGTTGAGGTCGGTGTACCCGCCTCAGTTACCACGCTTGTACGCGAATTCGTAACCGACCGCGCCGCAATATCCACATCCCCATCCGCTTCAATCGTGGCAGACCGGTTCAGCAGCGACCCCGTCTGGTTCGCCAGCATCCCGCTGCCGTCGCGCGCGCCATCGCGACCGATCTGCAGATTGCCTGCGCTATAGATCGTCGCGCCATCCAGGTTGGAAACCGAATTGCCGGCATAGAGCTTGAGGTCCTGTGCGGCGGCGATGATCGCAGCGGGTCCGTTGTTGGTGATGTCACCTGCCTGGACCTGTACCGCATAGCCGATGATCGTGCCCGTATTGTCCAGCGACGCACTGCTGGTATGTACGGTGTCGCCGTCGATGCGGCCGGCGTTCGAGATCGCATTGCCGGCAGCGATCGTGGCGGTAGCACCCGTCAGAACCGCACCGGCGCTGTTGACCAGATTGGCGCCGGTCACCGAGAGGTTCCCGGCTGCGGCGAGTGTGCCGGTATTGGTCAGCGTGCCTGTGCTGGACACACGAAGCTCGCCATCGGCCTTCAGTCGATTGGCGGCATCGTTCAGGTAGTCGCCTGCCACATCCAGCGTCAGATTGCGGCCGGCCGTCATTTCCCCGCTGCCGCCGACCGCGCCGGCAACGCCGATATCTCGATTGGCGCGAACGATACCGCCGGCGTTGCCTACCGACGCCACCCTGACGATGACATCCTGGCCGCCCAGCACGGTGCCACCCTGGTTGTTGAGGGAAGCGCTTGCCTGGGACAACGTGAGCGCCGTGCCGCCGTATACGGTTCCCCCACGGTTGTCGACCGTACGTGCGACCCGAAGCGCGAGATCGCGGCCCGCGGTCACATTGCCGCCGCCGGTATTGACAAGGTCTTGTACGGCTATCGTGGTGTTGCCGTTACCACCGAGGACGCCCGCGTGATTCAAGAGGGTACCGGCAGTGTTGATTGTCGTTGTACCGTTTCCCGCGTTGACCATACGTCCGGCGTTATTGTCCAAGACCGCCGCGGATACGGCCATCGAGCCGTTGGGCCCGTTGGCAGCGAGCGTGCCGCCCGCATTCGACAGCGCCCCGCCTGCCGACAGCGTCAAGTCTCCTGTGGTCTGCACATCGCCGTGGCTATTGTCGAAGCCTGCACCACTTGACGCGGACAACGCCGTCTGCCCATAGAGCGTGCCGCCGCTGTTATTGACAGTGTGGGTGGCATGCAATGCCAGCGCCTTACCGGCGACGATGTTGCCGTTGGAGGTATTGATCAAGTCGCCGCCGCGAACAGTGGTATCGCCATTGCCGCCGAGCACACCGTTCGAATTTGTTACTGCGCCGTCGGAGGACACCGTGGTGACCCCATCGCCGGCATTGGCGAGCTTCCCTCCGCGATTGTCGATACTGGCCGCCGACACCGTCATGGTGCTGTGCTGACCATTGGCGGCCAGCGTGCCACCCACGTTGCTGATTGCGCCTAGTGCAGTGATGGCCAGATCGCCGCTGGTCTCGATATCGCCTGCGGCATTGTCTACGCCAGCACCGGTATTCAGTGTCAGGCCCTTCTGACCGAACAGGGCCCCACTACGGTTGTTCAGTGACTGTTCGACTGCCACATTCAAGGCACGAGCGGCGACGATGCTGCCCTTCTCGGTGTTGATCAGGTCGCGCGCGGCGATGGTGGTGTCGCCATTGCCGCCGAGTACGCCGCGGCTGTTGATCAGCGCGCCTTTCGTCGTCACGGAGGTCGCACCGTCGCCTGCATTGGCGAGCTTGCCGCCGCTATTGTCGATACGCGAGGCCGCTACCGCCATGGCACCGTGTGCGCCATTGGCGGCAAACGTGCCATCCGTATTGTTCAATGCGCCGCCAACCGTGACGATCAGGTCTCCATTGGTCTCTACATCGCCGCCGGCGTTGTCGAAGGCTTCGCCGTTGCTGACGCGTACGCCAGTCTGGCCGTATAGCGCGCCACCGCGGTTGTCGACGCTCTGGTCGACATCCAGCGACAACGTTCGACCGCCCACTACGCTGGCGCCGGAAGTATTGACGAGCCTCCCAGCCACCACGGAGGTATCGCCGTTGCCGCCCAGCACGCCGCCGGCATTGCTCAGCGTCCCGGAGACGGTCAGCGTCGTGGCGCCATCGCCCGCATTGGTCAGCTTGCCGCCGCTATTGTCCAAACGATCTGCCGACACCGCCATGGTGCTGTGCGCGCCGTTTGTTACCAAGGTCCCAGCGGCGTTTGTCAGCGCCCCACCCGCCACCACGGAAAGATCGCCCGCCGTTTGCGCGTTGCCGCGGCGGTTGTCGAAGTCGGCCCCGTTGGAAATCGTCAGCCGCGTCTGCCCATACAGCGTGCCGCCCCGGTTGTCCAGGTTTTTTGCGAGTTCCAGTGCGAGGGCACCAGCCGATGTGAGCTTGCCTCCAGACGCGTTGGTAAGGGTCTGCGCAACGATGGTCGTGTCGCCGTTGCCGCCGAGCAAGCCACCGGTGTTGCCGAGCTCGCCATGCGATGTCACTGTCGTGGTGCCGCCGCCCGCATTGATCAATCGCCCGGCGCTGTTGTCGATGCCGTTCGAGGACACCGCCATCGCGCTGTTCGGGCCGTTTGCGGCCAACGTGCCGTTGGCATTGCTCAGCGCACCACTTGCTGACAGCGTCAGATCTCCTGCAGTCTGGATGTCGCCCCGGGTGTTGTCGATGGCTGCATTGCTTTGCAGTACCAGGTCGGTCTGCCCGTACAGCCGGCCATCCCGATTGCCGATCGCACCTGCCTGCGCCACCAGAGCCCCATTGGTCTGGATAGTGCCGCGTTCATTTGCAAACATGCCAGCACTCGACAGCATCAGCTTGTCCGCACCGGCATGCTCGATCTTGCCGCCACTGTTGTCGAAGGCACCGGCGGTAACGATCAGGTTCTGGCCATTCGTCGCCAGAGTACCGCCGTTGTTGTCGAGCAATCCGCCCGCAACGATCCGGGTGTCGCCCTGCCAGTACTGGCTGATCGCGCCGCCACGATTGACGAGGCTAGCCACTGTGTCGATCGCTACATGGCCGGCCTCGATGCGGCCAGCGGAGTTGTCCAACACATTCGCGGCGACAGTCGCGCCGGCCGCCGTCAGCTTGCCGCCACGGTTCGTCAGCGAGCCGTCGACATCGGCGGTCAGCGCGCCGCCAGCCGTCATGCTCCCGCCGTCGTTGTTCAGCGAACCGGCAACAAGATTGGCGTTTCCAGTTGCCTCGATACGGCCATGGTTGTCCAGCGCGTGAACGGCGAGCCGAACGCTGCCGTTGCTGCCAATCACGCCCCCTTCTTCGCCAGTCGCGGTATTGCCGCCGGCATTGATCATGGTGCCGGCATCGATCGACAAGCCGTCGCCATTGAGCGACGCGATCCGGCCCGCGGTGTTGTCGATCGAGTTCGCAGTTGAGATCGTCAGCGCGCCGCCGGATTGCAGCGTGCCTCGGTTGTTGTTCGTTACGCCGTTGGACCGAATGATCATCGGCCCGTGCGCCAGAATCTGGCCGGACTGATTCGATATCGCCCTGGCATTCACCGTAATGGCGCTCTGGCTCGAAACCCGGCCGCGATCGTTGATCAAGGCACCTTGCGCGTGGACGCCAATGCCACCACCAGCAATTGTTGTCGCCCCGGAAAGATCAAGATTGCCACCGACCGCCGTCAGGCTCACGTCTCGATTGCCGGCCGTCTGACTGCCGGCCAGGTTCAAGGTACTACCGTGCAGCGTAACATTGGCGCCAGCCACATTCCGGCCGGTTGCAGACAGTGCGCCGGTGGACACGATCGCCAGGTCGCCACCCGCCCCTACCGATCCATCGCTGTTGACGCCGGCGCCAAGCGTGCCGCTGGACGACACGCTGGCGGCATTCACGGCGAGTCCTTGCTGTGCCGCCAGCATTCCAGCGTTCGATAACGTGCCGGCGGTCCCCATCGTCACGGCAGCGGCGCCATAGGTCGTGCCGCTGTTATCTATTCCGTCGCGGGCCCTGGCGGAAAGCGTCCCGCTTGCACTCGTTTGGCCGCCCAATACCAACCGTCCTTCCGTGGTCAGCGTCAGCTCTCCGGCTTGCGCCGCCAATACGCCGCGATTGGAAACACCCACGCCCAGCTCGGTGGACGCCAGCAGGATCTTGTTGGCATACATGCCGCCCAGTTGGCTGACGTCGATGCCCAAAGCGGGCGCTCCACCGACGCCTTCGATCGGCGTCGTCGCCAACGTCCCACGTTCCACGCTATTCGCGCCGGCAACGACGTTCAGCTGGTTGGCGTAAAGCGCGGCATTGGATCTCACTGCCCGTGCGATCAGGTCGACCTGGTCGACGTTGGCGGCATTCAGGCCGGCGCCATCGATGCTGATCTGCC
The DNA here is from genome assembly GCA_031181345.1 of Cupriavidus sp. Taxonomy (GTDB): domain Bacteria; phylum Pseudomonadota; class Gammaproteobacteria; order Burkholderiales; family Burkholderiaceae; genus Cupriavidus. The sequence goes on from JAPSLC010000002.1 coordinate 152,042, forward strand.
CCCCTGTCACCCGATACGCGTCCAGGGTGCCGCTGCCGCCGAACATCGGCACGCCGGTGGTCAAGGTGGCGCGACTGGTATTGATGAACCCCGCACCGTCGACCAGGATGCCGTTCGGGTTGGCGACGATGACCTCGCTGCGTGGCCCCGCGACTTCCAGGTATCCACGCAGCTGACTGGGCAGCGCGCTGGTGACTTGATTGACGATGATGCGCGCCGACCCGCCGGGCAACAGATTCGGGTTGCCATTGATATAGCCGGCCTGCTGCGTCGCGATGATCTCCGGCGAGTTGTTGAGGATCACGCCGGCACGGGGAACATCGAACTGCGTGAACGCGTTGGTCGACACGCCCGCAGCCGACGGGCGAGTGATGTTGACCTGGTTGAGACCGTTGGCGGTCTGTACGACCGTGGGCCGCTGGGCGCCGGCGTTTGGATCCGCCACCACCTGCGCCAGGACATGCACCGGCATGCCCCATGCCAACCACGCGGCCAGCGTCAGCGCGGGCAACGGGAACCGAGTCACCGCCTGACCCATGCCTCCATTGCTCGTAGCGCCCTCCGCACGCGAACCACCGTGGCGTCCCTTGCCCATGCCCACGGCGGACTCTTCGACCGCCATCAGCATGCGGCGATGTTGATTGAAGACGAGGCGATAGCGGCGGCGGTTCATGGGAGGACAATGCGGAAGAGATTGGCCGGCGCACTATAGCGAGGAAATCGCGGGCCGAATGTCAAAGATTGATTCTTTAGGATTTCCGTCGAATTAGAGGAATTCCTCGATTCCTAATTAAACGGCGAATTTAGTACTTTTTATCCCAGTTAATAAATTTCTTAATGTCCACGCATTCCTATTGACACGCCGCGACGTGGAACCCCGCCTAAGCAGGGGGAATATGAGAAGAACAGCGTGGGTAACAAAGCGAGGGCGGAATGGTCGCGCAAGGCACCGGAAGGCGACACCCCCAATGAGTGGGATACGCAACATCGGTGTTATACAAGTGCCCAGCGGAACTGGCGGCTCCGATTTATTGCATCGCTATCTACGCACATCCAGACGGCAGTTCGCGTTGTCACCGGTTGATTAACGGTCCATGCGATATGAAGTTAATCCCTACCGAAGTGGGGACAAGTCCCATTCAGCAGCCAGCCCGATTGCACCGACAATCGGCACTCCGCCTCAATCTTCCGCAAACAACTCAAAAATCAAATCCCGCAACCACTGATTGCCCGGATCACGGTGATATCGCCCATGCCAGAACAGATTGATCTGGATATCCGGTAAATCGACCGGATGGCGGATGGATTTGAGTCCGAAATACGCCGCGCTCCGTTCGGCGAACTTCTCGGTGACGGTCGCCACCAGGTCCGTGGTGGCGACGATGTCGGCCAGCGCGACGAAATGCGGGACGCGCAGGCGGATGTTGCGTCGTACGCCGAGCTTGGCAAGGATCTCGTCGACCCGGGCGTGTCCTGTGCCCGCCGCGGTTACGACCACGTGGTCCGCGCGCTCGAAGTCCTGAAGTCGTACGGCGCGCTTGTCCAGCGCATGGCCGGCTCGGAACATGCAGACATAGCGCTGGCGAAACAGCCTGCGCTGGTAGAACTCCGACGGCAGCTCGGGAAGATGGCCCAACGCGAGATCGACCTGCCCGAGGCTCATCGCGTCGGCGAGGTCGATCGCGGTATTGCGCACGGTCGCGATCGACACGCCCGGTGCCCTCTCGCGCAACGCGCTCATCAGCTTCGGAATGAAATGCACCTCGCCGATATCGGTCATCGCCAGCTGAAACCGGCGATCGCTGCGCAGCGGGTCGAAGGCGACCTTGCGGTTCAGGGCTGACTGCAGGGCGTCCAGTGCATAGGCAACAGGCTCGGCGAGATCCTCCGCCACCGGCGTCGGCAACATCCCCTTGGCGCTGCGCACGAACAGCTGGTCGTCGAAGATGCGCCGCAGGCGGGCCAGCGCGTTGCTGACGGCCGGCTGCGTCAGGCCCAGTTCGCGGGCGGCTCCCGATACGGTACGCAGCCGCAACAGGTGCTCAAACACGACAAGCAAATTCAGATCGACGTCCTGCAGCCGCATGTCTCCGCCCTTTATCGTTATCACTTTGGTGAATGGGTCATATAAGCGGGATTCTATTGGTTTATCGTTCCCGGTGTTCGATGATGGACGCCGAACAGAACAAGAACAACAACGACAACGACAACGACAAACCGGAGACGATATGGAGGTGCGCGTCCTTCCCCACGGACAGCGTCTGGACGTGCCGCAAGGCGAGAACCTGCTGAGTGCGTTGCAGCAGCATGGTTTGCCGATCTCGTACAGCTGCATGGCGGGCCGCTGCGGCACCTGTCGCTGCCGTCTGATCGAGGGCGATGTGCGGCAAGCCGGCGATAACCACGCCGATGCGCCCAACGACATTGATCAGCAAGGAGGACGCCAGCTGCTCGCCTGCCAATCCATCGTGATGGGCCCGTGCACCATCGAGATTCCTGAGCCGGACGAGGTGGTTGTCCATCCCGCTCGCATCCTGAAGGGCACGGTCACGGCATTGGCGGACCTGACGCACGACATCAAGCTGATCCGGCTCGCGCCAGCCAAGCCGCTGTCGTTCTCTCCGGGCCAGTACGCGATGCTGCAATTCACGCCCGACCATATCCGTCCCTATTCGATGGCGCGGCTGCCTGGCGATGGCGAGCTCGAATTTCATGTGCGTACGGTCGCCGGCGGCCGGGTCACTGGCTATATCCGTGAGCAATTGAAGATAGGCGACACCGTTCGCGTCAGCGGACCGCTTGGCACGTCGTATCTGCGGACCCGCAACGACGATCCAATCCTTTGCATTGCCGGAGGTACGGGTCTGGCGCCCGTGCTCTCCATCGTGCGCGGCGCGATCGCCGCCGGGCTCTCGAATCCCATCCATCTGTACTTCGGCATTCGCTCGCCGCGCGATGCCTATGGGCTCGACTGGCTGAACGAACTGGCGCAGCGGCATCCACGCTTGCGCATCGACGTGATATCGACTGTGCCGGGTAACGACCGCGATCTGCGCACCGGGCTCGTCACCGAAGCCGTCGCACAGGACTACGGCGATCTGACGGGCTGGCGCGCATATCTGTGCGGGGCGCCACCGATGGTCGAGGCCGCCACGGCACTGCTGCGCGATCGCGGCATCCGTGGCGACCATATCTACGCGGATGCCTTCTACGCATCCAGCGCCTGATCTTCTCGAAAGCAGAAGCCCGGCACCCCCAACGACCCAGCAAGAAGGACAGGAGACAAAGCATGGAAATCAACGCCGCACGCACCGACGCGATATGGCCAGACGACGGCATCAGCCGCATCCCATTCCGCGTCTATACCGACCAGCAGCTCTACCAGCGCGAACTGGAGCGCTGCTTCTATCGCGGCCATTGGAACTATGTCGCCCTCGAAGCGGAGATACCCAATTCCGGCGATTTCAAGCGCACCGCGATCGGCGAGCGCTCCGTCATCGTGATTCGCGACGCCGACGGCGACATCAACGTGGTCGAAAACGTCTGCGCGCATCGCGGCATGAAGTTCTGCCGCGAACGCAGCGGCAACCGCAAGGACTTTCACTGCCCCTATCACCAGTGGAACTACGACCTGAAGGGCAATCTGCAAGGCGTGCCGTTTCGTCGCGGCGTCAAGCAGGACGGCAAGATCAACGGCGGCATGCCCGCGGATTTCCGGCCGGAGGAACACGGCCTGACCAGGCTCAAGGTGGCGACGCGCGGCGGCGTGGTATTCGCGTCGTTCGATCACGAGGTCGAGCCGCTGGAGAGCTATCTCGGCCCGGAGATCCTCGGCTACTTCGACCGTCTGTTCAACGGGCGCAAGCTCAAACTGCTCGGCTACAACAAGCAGCGCATCCCGGGCAACTGGAAGCTGATGCAGGAGAACATCAAGGACCCATACCACCCCGGTCTGCTGCATACGTGGTTCGTGACGTTCGGCCTTTGGCGCGCCGACAACAAGGCGCGACTGGTCATGGACCCGCAATTGCGTCACGCCGCGATGGTGTCGACGCGCGGACAGGGAGGGAAGAGCGAGGTTACCTCGGGGGTCTCGAGTTTCAAGGACCAGATGACGCTCAAGGACGACCGCCTGCTCGACATCGTGCATGAGCCCTGGTGGGGCGAACCCACCGCCGTGATGATGACGATCTTTCCCAGCGTGATCTTCCACCAGCAGGTCAATTCGGTCTCCACGCGGCATATCCAGCCCCGCGGCCCCGATGCGTTCGACTTCGTCTGGACCCACTTCGGCTTCGAGGACGACGATGACGCCATGACGCGGCGGCGACTCCGCCAGGCCAATCTGTTCGGCCCCGCCGGCTTCGTGTCGGCCGATGACGGCGAGGCCATCGAATGCTCGCAGCAAGGCTTCGCGCAAAAGCCCTGGCACCGCGTGCTCGCCGAGCTCGGCGGACGCACCGCGGAGAACACCGACCACATGGTCACCGAAACGCTGATCCGCGGCATGTACGCCTACTGGCGCAAAGTGATGGAGGTCTGAAGATGGAGTTCGCCGACTACCACGCGTTGCTGAACTTGTATGCCGACTATGCAAGCGTCCTCGACAACGGCGACTGGGACCGCTGGCCCGAGTTCTTCACGGACGACTGCATCTACAAGGTCCAGCCGCGGGAAAACCATGAACGCGGCCTGCCGTTGGCGACGCTGTCGTTCGAGAGCAAGGCCATGCTGCGGGATCGCATCTACGGCATTCGCGAGACGCTGTTCCACGACCCCTATTACCAGCGTCACATCGTCGGCGCGCCCCTGGTGCGCAGTACCGACGGCGAGCGCATCGTGTCCGAGGCCAGTTACGCGGTACTGCGGACCAAGCCCGACCAGCTGACCGATGTGCTGAATGCCGGCCGCTATCTCGACACCGTGGTGCGCACCCCGGACGGCCTGCGTTTCGCCTCGCGGCTTTGCGTATTCGATAGCGAGATGATTCCCAACTCGCTGATCTATCCGATCTGATCCTGGAGCGAACCATGACCGAAACCTGGACCGAAGCCGTGCCGCTTGCCAGCGTGCCGCAGGACGACGTGATCGCCGTCGAAGTCGCCGGACGGGAGATCGCGCTGTACGGCGTCGACGGCGAGATCTATGCCACCGACAATCTCTGCACGCATGGACACGCGCGATTGTGCGATGGATTCCTCGATGGACACGAGATCGAATGCCCGTTGCATCAGGGCAAGTTCGATGTCCGGACCGGCGCGGCAGTGTGCGCGCCGGTGACGGAGAACCTTCGCAGCTATCCGGTACGGATCGAGGGGGGAAGAGTCCTCATCGATCTGGGATAGCCACGGCCGAACCAAGGCGGTTACGTCTCGCGGCCTTGAGTCCCTGCGGTACCTATTGGCGGCCATCCGCAGCGGCCGCCAACAACGGGCGCAACCTGGCGACGTCCTGCGACAAGCGCTCGCCCAATCGCGTCGCGGTGGCGTCGCCGGCGATCGGTACGGTGGCCCCGGCGCCGGCCAATGCGGTCCGATAGGCAGCATTGCCCACCGCGGCCTCGGCGGCACGGCGCAACGCCTGCACGACGGGGGCAGGGGTGCCGGCAGGAGCAAACAGCCCGTACCACACTGCGAAGCTCTCCACCGACAGGCCGTGCTCGGCGAGCGTGGGCGCCCCGGGGAACATGGAAATGCGCCGATCCGACACCGTTGCAAGCGCGGCGACCTTGCCACTATCGAGCATGGGCTTCAGGTTGGTGACCAGGTCGCACATCGCATCGACGCGCCCTGCCATCAGGTCGATCAGCGCAGGCCCGGTGCCCTTGTACGCGACCTCGGTATCGCGGCCGCGCATCGCTGCCCCGACCAGCCGCATGCAAAGCGAGGAGGCCGAGCCGGGTCCCGCCGTGCCCCAGTTCAGCTGGCCCGCGCGACTTCTCGATGCGAGGCTGTCGATTCCAGCTATCGATGAACCCGCTGGTACGACTACCATCATCGGCACTTCCGATACCAGCGCCAGCGGCACCAGATCGCGCCGCGGATCGAGCTTCAGCGATGGATACAGCGCCGGCACCGTCGCAAGGCCGACGTGATGCAGCAGCAGCGTGTAGCCGTCGGCAGCGGCGCGCGCGACCCGCTGCGATCCGATGGTACCTCCCGCCCCGCCGTGGTTCTCGACCATCACGGTGGCGCCAAGCCGGTCCTTCAGAGCCACCGCAAGATGGCGCGCCACCAAATCCATCGGCCCTCCGGCCGCATAGGGCACCACGATGACCACCGGCCGGACCGGGTAGGCGTCGGCGCGTCCCTCGGCCCGTGCTGACCAGCCATGGAACATGCCTGCCATCGCAGCGATGACGAGAGCGGCACGGCGAACACTCCTGGCCACGGCTGTCATTGCCGGCTCCATTCGATGTCCAGCCGCTGCGCGGCTTCGCGTACGGCAGCCTCGCGCAACTGGCGCCGCTGCGCGCCCGCGCTCCTGCAGCGCGCGATGATCTCCGGCCGCGCCGTGAACGGCGTGCCGCCGACGAAGGGAGGCTCGGGGTCGTACTCGATCTGCAATTGGATCTGTTCGGCGGCCTCCTGGTCGAGCACGTTGGCCACCACGCGCAATGCCATGTCGATCCCGGCGGTCACGCCACCGGACGTGAAGTACTTGCCGTCGATGGTGGTGCGGTCGTCCATCGGGATGGCATCGAACTGAGTGAGCAGGTCGCGGGCCAGCCAATGGCCGGACGCGCGGCGACCGTGCAGCAAACCCGCCGCGCCAAGCAGCAGCGAGCCGGTGCAGATGCCGAACACCCAACGCGCGCGCTCGGCCTGATTGCGCACGAAGGCGATCCACTCGGGATCGAGGAGGGCAGCATCGGTGCCCGGGCCGCCGGGCACGACGAGCAGATCGCACTGCGAGGCCTGCGCGATGGTCGTGGTCGGCACCAGCATCAGGCCACGATCGGAACGAACCGGCGCGGCGTCTTTGGCAACCAACTCGCATTGAAATCCTGGCGCGCGAACCAGTACCTCATACGGTCCGGTCAGGTCCAGTTGTGTGACACCTTCGAATAACGCAAAATTGACCAGCATCGAATAGCTCCCAAGAACGCGTGGCGACGCGTGGATCAGCGGACACGACGTGCCGTCATACTAGGAGCGCCCTTCTCCATGGCCCTGCCAACTTGCCCTCAACCGCTGCCAGGCGCTGTGCCTGCGCCAGTGCCAGCCTCACCGGTCGTCGCGCTGCTGGTCTATCCCGGCTTCCAGGCCATCGATCTTGCCGGCCCGGTGCAGGCCTTCGTCACTGCCGCCGGCGAGCGCGGTCCCTCTTACGATGTCCGCATCGTCAGCGCGATGGGCGGCCCGGTGCAGGGCACGGGGCCGCTGGCCGTGCTGACCGAACCCTGGAGCGAACTGCCGCTGCCGATCGATACGCTGATGGTGCCGGGCGGGCCGGGCGTCGACGCGGCCTGCGGCGAGCCGGCGCTGCGCCTCGCGTTGACCACGATGGCGGCAAGCGCGCGACGGATCTGCTCCGTGTGTACGGGCGCATTCCTGCTGGCATCGAGCGGACTGCTGCAAGGACGTGCCGCTTGCACCCATTGGCGGGCCGCGGAACGGCTCGCCCGCGCGTATCCCGACGTGCGAGTCGACCCGGTCCCGATCTACCTGCGCGATGGCAACGTCTATACCTCCGCGGGGGTCTCGGCAGGTATCGACCTGGCGCTGGCGCTGATCGAGGAGGATGCCGGCACAAGCTGCGCCGCCGCGGTGGCAAAACGGTTGGTCGTGCACATGCGCCGGCCCGGTGGACAGGCGCAATACAGCGATGCGCTCCGCCTGCAAACCAGCAGCGCCGGCACCTTCGCGGAGTTGCTTGCGCAGATCGCGGCGCGGCCGGCGGAACCCTGGCGCGCCGAGGACATGGCCGCCTACAGCGGACATTCGGTGCGATCGTTCTATCGCAAGTTCATGGAGCAGACGCAGGAGTCGCCATCGGCGGCGCTGGAGCGCATTCGCGTCGAGCATGCAACGGCGATGCTCAACACGACCGCTGCCTCGCTGAAGGAAGTCGCACGCCGCAGCGGCTTCGCCTCCGAGCAGGCGATGCGCCGATCGTTCCTGCGGGTTGCCGGGCGTCTGCCGTCCAGCATCGTGCGCGGCACGACCGGAAATCGCCACGAGGCCGCGTAACAGCGGTTTCGGCCCCGTCAGCCCAGCCGTAGCGGAGGCTTCGCACGCATCGGGCCGATCCTGATCGGCTTCACCGATGCCCTGCCCCCATCGCGCCAAGCGCAGCCGCGAGGCCGGTTACTGGGCTGGTCAATGGCTTCGGCGCGTGCTTCGTCAAATCCGCGGCACCGGCCATCGAGGCTTGGGCCAGGGCGACGATGGTTGCCCGGTCCTGGCTGGCCCGGTCCGCCGCGTTGGCGATTGCGGCCAGATAGTCGCCGTGTTTGCCGGCCTTGAACAGGCTCCACGCTCCTTGCACGAGCCTGACCTCGACATCGCAAGCGGAGTGCTCTGCCGCCTCTTCAAATAGCCGAGCGGTCGGTTGCAGCGTCGTCTCGACCGCGCAAAGGACGATGATGTTGCCGGCCAATCGCGTCGCCTCTTCGGCCAGCGCTCTGTCCACCCGGATCGTCGGGACCGCCGCAGGAGCCGTGGAACCAGCCGAAATAGGCGAGACACAGGGTCCGAGGGTGGAACAGGTCAGCAGCACCGCATCCGCACAGCGGCCCAGTTGCAGCAGCGCGTCACAGGTTTGATGCTCGATGTCGGAGGTCAGCCCGCCAGCGAGTTCCGCCGCGGCCAGCAGTTCCGGGCGTACCTCGTGGTGAAGCGATGCCTCTGGGAGATTCAATTGCCGTGCCGCGGCGTCGAATACGGCCACATTGCTTTGCGCGGTATGCAGGCACGCGATGCGCATGGGTCTTCTCCGGTATGGAGGCGCAGTTTCCCATAGTCGGCCGGTGAAGCGGCGTGATCGACCCACGGAATCGCGCGTCCTCTCCGCCGGCCCCGTTCCGCCCTCCGCGTAAACCCTGACAAATCCGGCCCTTGCAGCCTGTGAAATATCACACTAGTATCACTCCAACTTCAGAGACGACGAGAACCGGACCGTGGCAACATCCATCCGACTGGTAGGAACCGACGACGACAGCGGCAAGCAAACCGCCTCCCAGACGGGGGCGGCCATGCGCGAACTGGCCTATACGGAAATCAAGCGACGCATCATTTCGTGCGAATTCCGGCCCGGCGAGCCACTGAACGAGGCACAGGTGGCGACCATGCTGGGGCTGGGCCGCACCCCGGTCCATCAGGCACTGCATCGCCTCGAAGTCGAAGGGCTGGTGTCGATCATGCCGCGCAAGGGCGTGCTGGTGACACCGCTGTCGCTGAACGAAGTGCTGGACATGATCGAGGTTCGCGCCACCAACGAGGTGCTGTGCGCCACGCTGGCTTGCGAGCGCGGCCACGACAGCGATTTCAAGGCCATGCGCGACATCGTCGACCGCTCGCCCCCGCTGATCGCCGGACGCGACATCCCCGCGCTGGCATCGTTGGACCTCAAATTCCATACGGCGATGTCCGCCGCCTCGCGCAACCGGGTACTGGCCGAATTGCTGCGCGGCCTGCATGAGAAGCAGGCGCGCTTCTGGTTCCTGTCGCTGTCCGACCCGCAGCATCTCGAGAACGTCTACCAGGAGCACCTGGAGATCGTCGACGCACTGGAGCGCAGGGATGTGCCGGCGGTGCGCGAAGCGGTCCGCACGCATATCGACGAATTCCGGAAGAACATCATCCGGACGCTGTAACCCCCTCTTTTCTCCCAATCAAGGTAGTACGCAATGCCGACACTGCATTTCCAAGTCGCCGGCGGGGGCAAACTCGCCCTCGACATTCAACGTCTGATCATTGCCGGATGGACCGGCCGCGATCTCGAGGCCGTCCAGCACCATATCGAAGAGCTGCAGGCCATCGGCGTGAAGCCGCCCGCCAGCGTGCCGACGTTCTATCCGCTGGCGGCGTCGCTGCTGACCACCGCGGACGTCATCGAGGTCCCGCGTGACGATTCTTCCGGCGAAATCGAAGTGGTGCTGCTGCAGGCGGACGATGGACTGTACGTCGGCGTCGGATCGGACCACACCGACCGCAAGGTCGAGGCCTATGACGTAACGGTGTCCAAGCAGATGTGCGACAAGCCGGTCGGCACGCAGGTCTGGCGCTTCGACGACGTGGCCGACCACTGGGACAGTCTCGAGATGCGTTGCTGGCGCGTGCGCGACGGCGAGCGCGCGCTGTACCAGGATGGCAAGGTCACGCGCCTGCTCGATCCCCGCGATTTGATCCAGCGCCTGACCGGCGAGTCGTCGCTGCCGCCCGGCACGGCGATGTTCTGCGGCACCCAGGCCGTGATCGGCGAGCTGGGGCATGGCGAGGCCTTCGAGGTCGAACTGCATGACCCGGTGCGCAACCGCACGCTGCGCCACGCGTATCGCGTTCAAAGCCTGGCGGTGGCCGAATGAGCGAGTCCACCATCGCAGCGCTGGCGGCCCGGCTGGCCGCTGGACAGACCACCAGTGTCGCGCTGACCGAGCAGGCGCTCTCACGCATCGACAGCCATCGCGCCGCGGGCGGCACGGCCTTTGTCGAGGTCGACGAAGCCGGCGCGCTGGCCGCTGCGCGCGCTGCCGACCAGGCACGCGCAGCGGGTCTGGTGGCCTCGCCTCTCGCTGGATTGCCTGTGTCGATCAAGGACCTGTTCGACGTGCGCGGACAGGTGACCCGCGCCGGTTCGCGCGTGCTCGACGGCAATGCGCCGGCGTTGGCCGATTCTCCGGCCGTGGCCCGCCTGCGGGCCGCCGGTGCGGTGCTGATCGGTCGCACCAATATGAGCGAGTTCGCGTTTTCGGGACTCGGCCTGAACCCGCACTACGGCACGCCGCGCTCGCCCTTCGACGCCGAGCGGATCGCCGGCGGCTCCACGTCCGGCGGCGCCGTCAGCGTGGCCGAAGGCATGGCGGTAGCCGCGCTGGGCACCGATACCGGCGGCTCGATTCGCATTCCATCGGCGTTCTGTGGCCTGACCGGTTTCAAGCCGACCGCCCGACGCGTGCCGCTCGATGGCGCCGTCCCGCTGTCCACGTCGCTGGATTCCGCCGGCCCGCTGGCCCGATCGGTTGCCTGCTGTGCCGCGATGGATGCCGTGCTGAGCGGCGAGACGCTGGACGCGCGTCCGGCTTCGCTGGCGGGGCTGCGGCTCTACGTGACGCGCGATTTCGTTGGGGATGGCGTCGATGCCGAGGTCGCCCAGGCATTCGAGGACATGCTGTCGCGGCTGTCGGCGCAGGGCGCGCGCATCGTGCCATTCGACTTCCCCGAGCTGCGGCGCTTGCCGGAGATCAACGCCGGTGGCGGCCTGACCGCGGCCGAGGCCTGGGCCTGTCATCGCGACTGGCTGACGCGCGATGGCGAACGCTACGACCAGCGGGTGGCGCAGCGCATCCGCCGCGGCGCGCAGCAGAGCGCGGCGGACTACATCACGCTGCTCGCCGAGCGCCGCACGATGCAGCAACACGCCGCCGAGCGGCTACGCGATGCCGATGCCTGGCTGATGCCCACCGTCGCAGTGCGACCGCCGCGACTCGATGCGCTCGAGCGCGACGAGGACTTCTTCGCGACCAACGCACTGGTGCTGCGTAATCCGAGCGTGATCAATTTCCTGGACGGCTGCGCGGTTTCACTGCCGATCGCGCCGGGAATCGGCCTGAGCGTTTGCGGCCTGCAAGGCAACGACGCGCGCGTGCTGCAGGTCGCCGGCTCGATCGAGCCGCTGCTGCGCTGACGCCGCAGCTGCCGGCGCTCCCCCAGCACAGCGGCCGTCCGAGGGCTGCGCCAATGCAGCGCAGCCCCGCCCACCACACCCAAGGAGCAACACCGATGTCTTCCGTGATCAGCAGCGCCGCGGGCGCCCTGGACAACGCGCAACCAGCCGAGGTCGCGCGGCAATGCGAAGTGGCCTATCGCAAGATCGCCATCCGCCTGATTCCCTTCCTGGTCTTCCTGTTCATCCTCGCCTGGATCGACCGCGTCAACGTCGGCTTCGCCAAGCTGCAGATGCTGCAGGACCTGCAATTCAGCGAAGCCGTATATGGCTTCGGCGCCGGCATTTTCTTTCTCGGCTATTTCCTGTTCGAGGTGCCGAGCAACCTGTTGCTCGAGAAGATCGGCGCGCGCAAGACGCTGGCCCGCATCACGATCCTGTGGGGCCTGGCGTCGATGGCGATGATCTTCGTCAAGACGCCGATGCAGTTCTACGCGCTGCGATTCCTGCTTGGCGTGTTCGAGGCGGGGTTCTTCCCCGGCGTCGTGCTGTACCTGACGTACTGGTTCCCTGCGGCACGGCGTGCGCGCATCAATGGCCTGTTCATGACGTCGTTCGCCATCGCCGGCGTGATCGGCGGCCCGCTGGCCGGCTTCATCATGACGACGATGGATGGGGTCGATGGGCTCGCCAACTGGCAATGGCTGTTCGTGCTCGAAGGCATCCCGTCGGTGCTCGCCGGCATCGCGGTGATGATGTACCTGCCGGAAAAGCCCGCGAACGCGCGCTGGCTGTCCGACACCGAGAAACAACTGGTCACGCGCACCATCGAGGCCGAGAATCGCGATCCGGCCAAGCACTCGACGCTGAAGGCGGCGTTCGTCAATTCCCGCGTCTGGATCTGCGCCGCGATCTATTTCTGCGTGGTCAGCGGCAACGCCACCATCGCGTTCTGGTCGCCGTCGATCATCAAGGAACTGGGCGTGCAGGGCAATCTGCGGATCGGCCTCGTATCGGCGATCCCGTTCATCGCGGGCACCATCGCGATGGTCCTCAACGGCATTCATTCGGACCGCAGCGGCGAACGCCGGATGCACTGCGCGATGGCGACGTTGCTGGCCGCCGTCGGCCTGACGCTGACTGGTATGTGGCTGCACAGCGCCATGCTGGCCCTGGTGGCGTTGACGCTGGCGTCGATCGGCATCCTGGCCGCATTCCCGGTGTTCTGGTCGCTGCCGTCCGCCTTCCTCGCCGGCACCGCTGCCGCAGGCGGCATCGCGCTGATCAACTCGATCGGCAACCTGGCGGGCTTCGTGGCGCCGTACATGATCGGCTGGTTCAAGACCAATACCGGTCAGCTGTCGTCCGGTCTGTACTTCGTTGCGTTCCTGGAGGCGTGTGCAACCGTGCTGGTGCTGGCGGCCATACGCGGCCGTGCCGCCGTAGCCCGCTGACTCAAGACTCGGCCAGCCACTTGCGCGGCGACACGCCCATCCGTTGCCGGAACGCCTTCGAGAACGACGACGCACTGGCGAATCCAAGCTCCGTGGCGATCAGGTTCACCGGTCGCCCGGAGCGCATCATCGATGCGCCAAGACTGAGCCGCCAGTCGGTCAGATAAGCGGCCGGGGTGGTACCGGTGGCTTCCTTGAAGGCCGCGGCAAACGCACTGCGGGACATGCCAGCGGTCGAGGCCATCCGCTCCAGCGACCACCCCTCATACGGCGATCGATGCAGGGCGACCAGCGCCTTCGCCAGGCGTGGATCGGACAGCCCCATGATCAGTCCGCTTGTCACGCCCACCTCCGCGGGATGGTCGATGATCCAGCGCAACAGCTGGATCAGCACGACTTCGAACAATCGGTCGGCCAGCACGCGCGAGCCGCAGCGGACTTGATCCGCCTCGGCAAACAACAGGTCCAGCGCGGGCCGCAGCCCTTCCACCGCATCTAGCGGCACCCGCACCACTGATGGCAGCGATTGCACGATCGGGTTGCGTTCGCCGCCATCGAAATCCAGCGTAGCGCAGGTGAAATCCGAACCGTCCTCGGGTGGATTGACGAACTGATGGTGCAAGGGTCGGGGATAGAGCAGCAGCGTCGGTTCTGCAAGGTGGAAACGCGCTACGGCCGTCTCGCCGGGCCGGTGCCGCACCTCCATCTCGCCTCGGCGCAGCACGTGCAGGAAGGCGCGTCCCGGCAGCGGCTCGAAGGTGGATCGCCCGCACAGCTTGCCCGTATGAAAGAGCTTGGTGCGGACACGGAAACGGTCCAGCAACGCGGTCAGACGATCGACGGGATCGGCCGGGGCGGGGGCGGCGATTTCGGATGAATGGACAAGTTTCATGGACGTTATTGCACCTCGCGTCCAGCCATTCTACCTACCATTGCATCCGACCGCTCCATTCGGACGGCAACCATCCATCTCAAGGAGTACCGTATGTCCCGCGTCCCCCTGATCGATCCCAACGACACCACGGCAGACCGCCAGGCGCTGCTGGCGCAGGTTCATGGCGCGTTCGGTGCCACGCCGAACATGTTCAAGGCCGTGGCCAACTCGGCTGCCGCGCTGAAGAGCATGTGGGGCAGCTTCGGCGCGCTCGGCGCCGGCGTCATCCCTGCCCGGCTGGGCGAGCAGATCGCCGTGGCGGTAGCCAACCGCAATGCGTGCGAATATTGCCTCGCTGCCCACACGGCGCTGGGCCGCAAGGCAGGCGCCAGCGCCGAGGAAATGGCGGCCGCGCAAGGCGGCGAATCCACCGATCCGAAGACCACGGCGGCCCTGCGCTTCGCGCTGAAGGTCGTCGAGGCGCGCGGGCAGATCAGCGATGCCGATGTGCGCGCGGTTCGCGAGGCAGGCTTCAGCGACGAGGAAATCGTCGAGATCCTCGCCCATGTGGCGCTGAATCTGTTCACCAACTACGTCAATGTGGCATTCGCCGTGCCGGTGGACTTTCCGGCGGTGAAGCTGCGCGCCGCGGCGTAAGCGCGGCTGCGATCGCGGCAGGGCGGGACATTTCCATCCGCCCTGTCGATGCTGATGGAATGGAGAAAAAAACGGCATGAAACGCACCGCATTGGCGATCCGCCATCTCGCCTTTGAAGATCTGGGTATCCTGGCACCGCTATTGAACGAACGCGGCTATACGGTCCGCTATCTGGAGGCCGGCGTCGATGCCATCGACAGCGCGGCAGTGACGACGGCGGACCTGTCGGTGGTGCTGGGCGGCCCGATCGGCGTGTACGACACCGACCGCTACCCGTTTCTCACGCAGGAGAAGGCCGCCATCGGAGCGCGGCTCAGGCAGAACAAGCCGACCTTGGGCATCTGTCTCGGCGCGCAACTGATGGCCGAAGCGCTGGGCGCAACGGTGGCGGCGACAGGCAAGGTGGAGATCGGCTACGGCGAACTGACACTAACCGAGCAAGGTCGAGCCTCTGCGCTGCGGCATATCGGCGCCATTCCGGTGCTGCATTGGCACGGCGATCAATTCGCGATCCCGGAAGGCGCATCGCGATTGGCGCAAACGCAGGGTTTTCCGAATCAGGCGTTTTCGCTGGGGCCGTGCATTCTCGGCCTGCAATTCCATCTCGAGGCCGATCATCGGCAGATCGAGCGCTGGTTGATCGGGCATGCGCATGAGCTGGCGTCGCATCAACTGGATATCCCGGCGATCCGCGCGGATGCCGCTCGGCATGGCGCGATGCTGGAGCTCGCGGCGCGTGCCGTCATTGGCGAATGGCTCGATCAATTGCCGTTTGGATGAATCGGGTCAGGCAGCGCCGCCTTACCCCGTCTTATCGCGCCTGATCGCGCCCTATCGCGTAACACTGACGCCTGCGTCGACCGTGCCGTACATGGTGATGCCGGATTGCCGGTCCCCCGAGGCACGGCTCGTACCGCAGCCGGCAATCGTTACCAGCAGGAAGACAATACTCACTGCGCTAAAAAAAGCCTTTCGCATGGCGTTGCTCGCATCGTTCCAAAGATACTTAGACGATATCTTGACGAACGAGTTCGGCCATGAACGACGATCGTCTGGAGCGGAGGGCCGCAATATCATGCTTACGCTTCAAGCGAATGGTCGAATCCTACCTGGATGCTCCGGAATTCCGCCACGCCACCATCAAACGCTCTCGACTGGCCGCCCGCAGCTTGAGCAAACCCAACTCCCTCGCCATCAAGCTGAGCGCCGATTCTTCATCGTGCCCCTCTTGGCGCAACCGGGAGGCCAGGGACGTCAATTCCGAAATCGATATCTCGTCGACCGAACGGGCGCTCCCCAGCGGCGAGCGCCGAAATCCGACGCTCTCAAGACCACCACTGGCTTTCGGCCAGAAGAACACACCGATATCCTCTTTCTTGGCGGCGAAGTGTATTTCAGCAAGCCGAACCACGCGATCCTGAATACGCGAGCCGGTACGGGTCCAGCTATGGGCCCGCGCAATGCGGCGCGCAAGAACCTCATCTCGAACCGGGCCCTCGATGTTGATCACATGCTCGATCATGCCAAGAAGGGTTGAATCGTATGCCCGGTCGAAGAATGCATCCGGATCTGTGGCGTAGCCAGCGGATGCCAAATCGGCTTCCACAAACATCTCGCCTACGTCGATGTCGGATGAAGGAATCGGGGTCCGGTTAGACGCATAAATCGATGGGCTTTCTTCCACAACCTCGCTGCTCACTACAATTTCGCCGACCGGTGGAGAGGTTTTCGATACTTCCGCAGTGGACTTTTCCCTGGCCGCATCGATCGCAGCCTCGGCAAGGCGCTCCGCCTGTTCTTCCTGAGTTGAGCGGACGGCCCGTTTTGCGATCAAAAGGTCCGATAGACGTTGATGAATCTTCTCGGCTGTGCCGTCTGCATCGATCCACCAATCCGTGGACCAAATTCGAACGATGTCCCATCCGAGTCCGCGGAGTACTTGCTCACGAAGTTTGTCGCGGTCACGGGCCGTTGCCGAACGATGATAGGTCGCGCCGTCGCATTCCACGCCCGCAAGGTATGCACCGGGCGCGTCTGGGTCTACAACGCCAAGGTCCACGCGGAAGGACGACACGCCGACTTGCGTATGCAGGTTCCAGCCCTTCGCCGTCAGTGCTGCATGCACAGCTTGTTCAAAAGGACTGTCAAAACCGCCCAAGCTCCCCGCGACTGCCTCACCAAGCGCCCGAGCACCGCGTTCCGCAAACTCCATGAAATGCTTGAGGTCGCGAACGCCAGCGGCTTGGGTGCGCGAGAGATCCAACTGCTCCGGTCGCAAGCTGGAGAAGACCCGCAGCTCCTGTCTAGCGCGGGTGACGGCAACGTTCAGTCTACGCTCGCCACCCTGCTTGTTCATAGGGCCGAAATTCATAGACGTCTCTCCACCTACGGTGGGGCCATAAGTCAGCGAAAAGTACATGATGTCGCGCTCGTCGCCTTGAACGCTCTCGAGGTTCTTGACGAATACCGGCTCCAGCTCAGTATCCATGAAGAACGGCTCGATCGTGGCATCCTTGCGTCGCTCATCGTCCAAAAGGTCCAAGATGAGCGTTTGCTGTTCGGAGTTGAACGTGACCACGCCTATCGTCAAACCGGACTCACGAAATCCTGGCGCCTTCAATCGTGAGATGAGGTCTGAGACCAGAGCCTTCGCTTCGGGCTTGTTGATACGCGCTCCGCCCTTTTCGTACACACCATCGCTGATGAGGTGGAAGCTGACGGCGCGATCCGTCGTTACAGGCGACGGGAACGTTACGAGACCGCCTTCGTAATAGCGATGATTGGAAAATGCGATGAGACTTTCATGGCGGCTACGGTAGTGCCAAGAAAGATTTCGTGCTGGGAGATTCGCCGCAATGCACTCGTCAAGAATACTCTCGAGGTCACTTTCGACGTCGATATCCTCCGAGTCGGATTCGGCACGGTCGAAGAAGCTCGTGGGTGGAAGTTGCTTCGGGTCGCCGACCATTACCACCTGCTTGCCACGCGCGATGGCGCCAATGGCATCCCACACAGGGATCTGCGATGCTTCGTCAAAGACCACGAGGTCAAACTCGGCCGAGTCCGACGGCAGGTATTGAGCGATTGACAACGGACTCATCAATAGACAAGGCGCCAGAGACAGAACAGCGCTCGGCGCCTGACTCATCAGCTCACGCAAGGGCAAATGCTTGCTCTTTTTGTTCATCTCGTAGCGAAGGACGCCCCACTCCGAGTCCCGAGACACGTTCTGCTGTGATGGGAGTCCGGACGAAAGTCGCGCTCGTACCCACGACTGCGTTAGCTTGGTAAAGCGTTCGTCAAGTTCACGGAAATCACGAATACGCTTCTCATGTTCAGCGGACACGAAATTGCGAAGAACGTCATCGGCGTCTACGACCGCGTTTAGCCACCAGCGTGCATACGCCACATCGAACATCTCACGAATGCTTCCCCCTGCAACAGCACCATGCTCAACGGCAGCAACCAGAGATGCGAGGCCGAGTGAGATGGCGTGGCCGCGCGCTTTACGCCACGCGCACCATGCGTTCAACCGACCTTGAGAACGGAGCACTAGCGATGCCTTCTTGGCAATCTCGGCGGGAGGCATTTCGTGGAACCCGCTATCGTCTCCCGCCAGTCCGCTGGCAATTGCAAAGTCGCCCGCTACCGCATCGAGCGAAGCCATGGCTTGCACGTAGCGATCGCCAGCGGCAGCCACAGGGCCGCCTTCAGCCAACATCATGTTGCCGGCGCCCAGCAAACGGCCGACTCGTTCACGCACCGCCGCCGCTCCTTCCGAAGTCTCGGCAAGGGGCGCCAATGCGGTTAGCAAGGACGTGAAGAACTCTTGAACGGCAGCGACATCTTCAGACTTCGTCCGCAGTCCGCTCCAAAGATTCGAGGTCTTTTCCGCCAGGTCTGCAAATCCGTGAAGTTCGTGTTCCAGATGGATCAACTGACGCATGCTAGCAAGGGTACGAGCGGGATGCTCACCGCATCTGCCCGTCTCCACGGCGCTCAGTCCACTGTCCGTCCAATTGCTGCCTGACTTGGCATCTCTGAGAACCGACTGGTAAACAGCGAACGATATCGCTGCAGTCAAGTCTGTCTGGTAGCCGGTCCACACACCAGGCATATCGTCTGCAACGGACTCCAAGCGGACAAGCTCGGTATCCAGTTGTCGCAACTCACGCATCCGAGCAAGGTCGGAACGAGCAATATCACCACAAACGCCCTGTGCAATGGGTTCAAGGCCAACGTCTTCCCATTCCACACGAGCCCGAGCAGCAGCAAGTGCCTTTTGGAAGGAAATGGACGCGCGCGCAACGTCCACATCCGTTTCCAATGAAGACCATACTCCACCGGTCGAGTGCTTGAGGTCCGTGATAGCGATGATCTGTGTTCGAAGACCATCAATCTTGACCAAGCGTTGTACATCGTCTTCGACGTTTGGCTCTCCTGGACCGTCAGCCGCTTCCTTCATCTTCTTGATAAGCGCTTTACGCTTCATCCAGCTCATCGGCCACGCTGATGCTTCGACCTCGTCCAGGTCGGCCTTAAGTTGTTCGATAAATGCGGTGGTCAGCTTTGATTTGTAAGGTACCGAGAGCTTGCGCGTCTCTTCCGCTATCGCGGAAACCAGTTCAATACCATGTTGGAGCTTGTCGACGACAGCGGCAGGCCACGGCTCGGCGAGTTGCGCCATCAGCTCACGATGCCGTGTGAGAGCCGCAATAGCTAGATTAATCCTCTCCAAGCGCTCGGAATCAAGCGGTGCCGGCAATGCAGCGTGTACCTCTATATGTTGCCGGACCAGGTCGACGCTTCTGTGAAGGCCTTCGAGAATCTGCTTCGCGTCTGGCCTCAACACAAATTGCCAATCACGTCCTGCCGCTTCCGGAAGTGTCTTGGCCAGCAGCGCTAGTGCCGACCGGACTTTGGCGTGCAGTGCCACGTCAGGCAAGCCCAGCGCGCGAATGAAATCTGCAACAGCGCCGTTATACCTCTCCACCACAGACTGCACGGCTGCTGCTTTGGACAGTAGTGTCGATTGCCATCCCGGAGACCACTCGCTGTGGATAACGTGCGCCAAGGGCGACGTCGTCAGATTGCGCTCACCGACCGCAGTCACATTCACATCCAACAGATCCGCAGCCTCACGCAGCTTATTAAGCATGGATCGATCGTGCGACTCTGCGCCTGGCCATGACAGCTCGACCAAGGGTAGGTCCCTTCCGGCCACGACCATACCAATTGCCTCATAGGCGCTCATTCCGTTGGAATGGCGCGCATGGAGACGCTCGACATAACGATTCAGTTGGGCACGTACCGTGCCTAGCCGTTCTGCTTCATCAATCCAGTCATCCGGCTCAACTGCATTTGCTGCATCCCAGGATTTCCGCAGTTGCTCGAGCACCTCAAACTTGCGCGCCTTGCTGGAATGCAGCTCTAGGCAGAATTGCCCAAGACCGACATCTCTCAAACGCCGATAGACAACATCCAGTGCTGCCATCTTTTCCGAGACAAACAGCACTCGCTTATGTTCAGCTAGGCATTGCGCAATAAGATTTGCAATGGTCTGGCTCTTGCCGGTACCGGGTGGCCCGATGAGGACAAAATCCTTACCCTTGCTTGCAGCGGCAACAGCGGCCAACTGCGATGAGTCGGCCGGGAGCGGACAGAACATGTTCTGCGGTGGAAGCTCCCGGTCAAGGTCTCTTTCTTTCGGAAACTCAATAGAGCTCGGATAGACTTCACGTGGCGTGTCGATGAGATGCTTGACGACTGGGTTTCGTTTGAGTTGGTCCGTTCGCTCGACCAAGTCTTTCCACATCAAATACTTGGCGAACGAGAATGTCGAAAGTATGACGTCGTCCACGACTTCCCAGCCCTTGACGTCCTTGACTGCATCGGAAACCGTGTTCCAGATTGCCGCAACATTGAGACCGGAGTCATCCTTCGGCAACTCACCCTCGACTACGTCCAGCGACAGGTCAAAATCCTGGCGAAGCATTTCAACCAGCGTTGGATTAAAGCGCGGCTCGTCATCGTGTAGAAGAATGCTAAATCCTGAGCGGGCATTTTTACGCTCGAGAGTCACAGGCACCAGAATGAGCGGTGCGCGGAACCGCTTGTTATCGGTGTCGTCCCGATTCCACGACAAAAAACCCAATGCCAAGAACAAGGTATTGGAGCCGCCCTCCTGAAGCGCAGCCCGAGACGAGCGATACAGGTCCGTCAACCGACTCTCCATGTCATCGGGCGAGATACCGACGAACACTTCTTTCCGTTTGAGCGCATCCAGGGCATGTTCGCGGCGAACGTTCTCCCGCTCCCGCGCTTCGTGGATGGCTTGGCTGCGCGGATCGCTGCCATCCATTAGATCCGGTCGCGGTAGCAGCTTGATGGCATGCCCCTCGGACAACAAGTCTTCCAGCGCGTTGGGGTCAGGCGCATCCAGCTTGACCGCCTTCTTGGCCGCCTTGAAGTTGAGCAGATTGTTTCGCAGCGAGAGGTCGAGCAGCTTGCGCTGCCAGCGAGTCAGACGGTCTTCCGGCCGCTCGGGAATCTCCTCATCCGAACGCCGATGTGTGTCTTCAGGAAGGTCAGGGGCTTCTTCGAACTCGGGAGCAATAACGCCCTCCTGCGCCAGCACGTCCTTGGGGGCGGCCGCCTCGCTGCTGGCCAAGGGCTTGATACGCTGAAGTCGAGCGCGCCGAATATCAACGGCGAGTTCAAATTTCTCCTCTTCGACTTCCGAGATTTGTTCGGCACCCTTCTCAACGGCATAGCTGAACTTCGGTAGCGGACGATGTGTCGCCAGCGTGGTTTCAAAGAGCACCAGCTCCTTCAGCCGAACACGCTTACGTAACGCAGTAACATCGTCGACAACCGCAGTAGTAAACTCCTCGGCCTTCAGCCATACACCCGCAAAAGCATGTCCGCGCGTGAAAACGACGATAGGATGGAGTCCCGCCTGCTCCAGCGCGGCACAGAACAACAGCGTGAGATCAAGGCAAGTCGCCAACCCCGACTCTGAAACCTGGGCCGGACCCCGGACCTTTTGACCGCTTTGCTCGAAGCTCGCAGGCGGGAGAGCATAGTCCAGCCCCATGGAACCGACTGCGGTCCACACTGCCGAGGCGAGCTCCCAAGCTCGCTTTGCTCCGCTGGTGTAGCCGTCGATTGCACCGCTCTTCCCCGCCTTGCGGAGAACCTCCGATGTCTGCTTCAAGAGCCGTTCTACAGCTGGCTCGTTGGGCTGGACGAATGCCGCCACCATGTCAGGCAGATACGAGATTCCTCCCCATTGGTTCCTCGGGAGCAGTTCAACGGGAAATTCGGCGACGGCCAGTTCGAGATCCTCTTTCAGGAGCCGGAACGTTACTACCGCTTTCTCGGCCTCGGTAAGCCTGCCTAGCAGTGCCCCATCCAGTGGAATATCCAGGTCAGAGATGCGAACACTCTGTTCCGCTCCAAGCCTGTCAAGGTGCCACGTCTTCGGCTTGAGGAAAGCCGGCTCGGACGTCACGACTAGGCGCAATGACTGATAGTCGCACTTCGTGTCGTTTAATACAGTGAGCTCGCGGATTGCAGGTACGGCGTTCTGAAAGTCCGCCAGATTGACCTTGCCCGCCAGTGTAGCGTCGACCTTCACGCGCGGCGACTCTGCAGCGGCCGACGCTTGCTCAATATTCGTGTTGTCCATCTAGCCCGCCCAAATGCTTAACCTGTTCGGCCCACTGGCCAGGAAGCGCAATGCCGTTGAAGTTGGATAAAACTGGATACCGGTCAGTTAATGCATCGAAATGCATAAATCTTTGCTGACTTGCCGAGTTTTGTTATCTGTGAGTTTTTGGGAATCTTGGCACAGTTTTGCCACACATTCCATACCACATTCGGGGTGTGCGAAGTAAAAATTAGGTTTGGCGCATGCTGCCCAGGGAACCGTTGAGTTGGGCGGCTATGAACACACACGCCTTACTCATCGTGCGGCGCGGATCGGATTGAGCAAGGCCCCTTGTCTGCCCATCCGGCCGAGTTAAGTAGAGTGGATGTGCGTCCAAGCGATATCGAGCCGCCTGACCGCCCAGTATGCGCGGAATTGCCTGCATACCAGATGTTCGGTTATGCCGGGGTTTTTTGAGGATTTCCTTCTGCCATGCTCTGCGCCCACCGCAGAATCGGCACGAAGCGCGGCGGCAGCAGTTTGAGCGCGGTGGCAAAGGATACCCAACGAAATTCGTGATGTTCCGGCCGGCCGAGCTCGGCGCTGACCGGAAGGCTTGCCTCGCCTTCCGTCGACAAGGCAATGTAGAAGCGCGCGACCTTCCCTTTGGCGTACGGCTCGGTCTCCCGATACTCATCGCCCCAAGGCAAGGTCAGGACCGACAAATCGGTCTCCTCGGCGGTCTCGCGCAGTGCCGTCTGCAGCAGTTGCTCCCCAGGCTCGGGCGTTCCCTTCGGAAGGTCCCAATTGCGGTATGCGCGCAGCACGAGGCAGCGCCACTGACCGCCAAACTGACGCACCACCACCAGCCCTGCTGAACGCCTCGCGCCTGTCATTCTTTACCTCGATTGATCGCTTCGGAAACTGTAGCCGATTGGCGCGTGCGTGCATTCCAACTTGGCCTCGTTCAGCGGCCTCGCAGCAACGGTCAACGCCCGACGCGGCCAGCACGTTATCGGACTGTCGGTCCCGATTTCGCTTGTCGAAGCGGGACGGAGCGCATCGGCGCGCCCGTTGCGCTTCCCGCGACATTCGAAAGCCGACGCTGTCGGCCGTTTCGTTCTGCAGTTCTCCCCTCTTTCAAGGAGAAAACGTCATGCGTATCCCGTCCATCGGCAAACTGGCGGTTCTCGCCACCGCCATGTCCTTCCTGGTCTCCGGCGTGGCACTGGCTCAAGGCGCAACCCCGGCGACCTCGGCAACGCCTGCCAGCCCCGCCACCCCGGCAAAGCCGGCGGCGCCAGCTGCGGAGAAAGACCATACCGCCAGGACGACGAAGGCGAAGCACAAGCGTTCGCACGATGCCGCGCACAAGGCGAAGGCGCATCGCAAGGAGAAGGCGGCGAGCTGATTGAAGACGCGCGGTTTCGCGCTCTACTTGGCTGTTGAAAAGCCTGCCGGTCGGAGCGACCGGCAGGCTGCAGCGACCGGCATCAGGGATGCACCGGCCCCAATTGCACCAGCGTCGGGTCCGGAAGCGGATTGCTGGCGCGCGGCGTCACCACAGAGGGAAGGATATTGAAGAGCTGGCCCCGCAGCCGGATGTCCTGCGAGGAAGCGCCGACCAGGACATCGACAGCGCCGGCCTCCGATACCCAGGCATTGCGCGCCGGATCGAAGTACGACAGCGAGCGCTGGTCGAGGTACACGGTGACCCGCTGCGTTTGCCCCGGCTGCAGGAAGACCTTGGTGAAACCCTTGAGCTCCTTGACGGGTCTTGGCACCGCGGATCCGCGCTGGCTCACATAGACCTGCGCCGCTTCGGCACCGGCCATCTGGCCCGCATTGGTGATATCGAACGAAACGGCGATCCGGCCCTGCCCCGCGGCAAACCCCGGCGACACGCTCAACGACGAGTAGGTAAAGGTCGTATAGGACAGCCCGAACCCGAACGGGAACAACGGCGCCACGTTGCTGCGTTCGAATCCCCGATAGCCGACGAAGATGTCCTCGGTGTAGGTCATCGCGCGGATATTCGGATCATTGGAGAACTGCGGATAGTTCGGATAGGTCGGGTTGTCCGCGATGTTCCGCTCGATCGTGATAGGCAGCTTGCCGGAAGGATTGACGTCGCCGAACAGGATTTCGGCCAGCGCCTGCCCGCCATTCGAGCCGGGATACCACGCGTGCAGCACGGCACCGACCTGATCGATCCAGTTGCGCATATCGAGCCCCGTGCCGCCGTGCAGCACGGCGATCGTGCGCGGATTGGCGCGCGACAGATTGGCGATCAATTCATCCTGGAATTCCGGCAGCGTGAAGGGGTGGTCGAATCCCTCGCCCTCATACTCGGCGCTGTTGCCGGCGGCGACCACCACCGCGTCGTAGTTGCGCAGGTCCGCCGGCGCCTGCAGCGAGGCCCAGCTCAATTGCGCACCGAGAAAGCCGCCGAACACCGGGATATACCCCGGGCGGCGCGAATAATCGAACTGCACCGTGTAGGTCTGTCCCGCCTGCAAATTGATGCGGGCGCTCAGCGGCACGGTCGGCGGAATCACGTTGCCGGGAAGCGGCGTCCCCTCGCCGTTGTCCATGATCAACTGTCCGTTGACGTAGAGCCGGACGGCACCATCGGCCCGAGCCTTGAACACATGGGGACCGCTGATCGTCGGCCGGATCGTCGTGGTCCAGCGCACCGACGACGGCGGCGCCGAGCCATCGCCGCCATAGCGCGTGGTATAGGCGCTTCCCGGCGGCGCATTGCCCGACGTATCGAGATTGATCACCGGCTCCACGCGCGACAGCACCGGCGCACCGCTCCAGTCGGCATTGGCGAAGTACTGCGCCTGCGCGCCGGGCTGGCCAGTCGGCGTGGTCCAGGCGGAGCGGGCCGGGTCCAGCGTCAGCGCGTCGAGCAGCACGATATTCGTGCCCGGACCGGCGATCTGCCGCAAGCCGTCGATCTCGGTGATGAAGCGTGAGGCGCGGACATAGGCGCTGCCAAACCCGGTCGGCGGCACATCGGTGGCGAGCCGTCCGACCACCGCGATATTGCGCACCGAGCCGCGTTGCAACGGCAGTAGTTGGCCGCCGTTCTTCAGCAGCACGATGCCTTCGCGCGCCACGTCCAGCGCGGCGCGCTCGGAGAACGGCGGATGCGATTCGCCAGTCGCCGGCGGCACGCTGCCGATGAATCCGTAGGCCACGACGCGCCCAAGAATGCGCCGCACCTTGTCATCGAGTTGGGCCTGCGTCAGCGAGCTGTTTGCCAGCATCGCGCTCAGCGCCGCCGGCGTGAAATGCAGCGCAGACGGACGTTCGATATCCACGCCCGCCACGGCCGCGGCCTGGCCATGCTTGAGCGCCGCATAGTCGGTTTCGACGATGCCCTTGAATCCCCATTCATTCTTCAGCACGCGCTGAATCGCATGCTCGCTTTCACAAACCGGATCGGCGCCATTGAGCCCGTTGAACCCGCACATGATCACCGCGACATTGGCATTCTTTACAGCGGATTCGAACGGCACCATGTAAATCTCACGCAATGCTCGCTCGCTGATGGTTTCCATCAGATTGAAGCGATTGACCTCCTGCTCATTGGCGAGATAGTGCTTGGCGTCGGCCCACACGCCCTGCGACTGAATCGCATTGACCTGAGCGGCGCCCAGCACCGCGCCGAGAAAGGGATCCTCACCGGACAGGTACTCGAAGGCCCGGCCAGCAAAAGGCGTGCGATACATGTTCAGGCCGGGACCGGTCACCTGCTGGAAGCCGTGATTGCGCGTATCGAGGCCAAGGCCGACGCCCATCTGTTTGGCGCGGTCGACGCTGAAGGTCGATGCCAGCGCGGGCCCGGCGGGATAGGCGACCCCTTGCGGGTCGCTCAAGCGCACGCCAAGGCCGCCGTCCGTCGCACGAATCTGCGGCACGCCCAGCCGCGGCAGCGGCTTGACGTCCCATGCGCCGGTGCCGCTGACGTAGTCGAGCTTCTCGGCTTGCGTCATCTGGTTGAGGATCGATTGCACGATCGCATTGATCTGTGCATCGGTGGAAGGCGCTTGCGCCGGAGCGGGATGTGCGGCCAGCAAAGTCGCACCGACGAGCGATATCACTGCAATTCGAGCACCCATCTGTTGCCTCCTTGGCGTGATCACCAAAGGCTGAACATCGACATGCGGGCCGCATATTGCAGACGGTAGTTCGGGCGATCCAAATGAGAAGACGCGTAACGATCTGTTACAGCTTTCGTCTTCTCCGTCGCGACGATTTACGACAAGACTGCCCCTACGAAGGCAGAGCCGGGCCGCACTGCCAAGCGTGCGCACCATGCAGCGATTGCCGAGAATCAGGAGGTGCAAGGTGAAACAGGATTCGATGAACCGCTGCGCTGGCGTAGCGTTCGCCGCAGCGCTGACGGCCTTTGCGGTTTCCGCTTGCGGCGGCGACGACGACCGCAGGGTCGGTGTGTCGGAAGCGCCGTCGACGCAGACGCAGGGAAGTACGCCCGCGACGGGCACTGGCGCGGTGGATCCTTCCACGCTGGTCTCGCCGGTCAGCAATGCGCCGGTGGGCGAGCAAAAGGTGCAGGAGACGCGAAGCCCGGCAGGAAGCGATCCAAATCCGCCGCGTCATTGATGGCTTCGGATCTATGGGCAGGTCAAGGGCAAAGCTCACTTGCCTTCAGGCTAAAAGGGCTCGGGTCCGTTCACCGCTGCATTCGGCGAAGGACTATGCGACTCCGCGGCCCATCTTTTCCACATTCACCAGCCGGTCGTACTCCTCGCCGCTGAGCACACCCAGATCGATCGCCGCCTGACGTGGCGACATTCCCGATGCCATGGCGTGGCGCACGATCCGTGCAGCCTGGTCGTAGCCAATCACTGGATTGAGTGCGGTGGCCGCAAGAAGCGGACTCTCGAGCTGTCGCGCCAATGTGGCGCGATTCGGCTCAAGTCCCGGAATCACCCGCTGTGCGACCGTACGTGCGCTGTCCGACAGCAGCCGGATCGACTGGAGCACGTTATGGATCAACACCGGCTTGGCGACGTTCAGCTCGAAACTGCCGCTGGCCGCTGCCATCGTCACGGTCACATGATTGCCGGCCACCTGCATGCCAGCCTGCACCATGACCTCGGCGATCGTCGGGTTGCGCTTGCCCGGCATGATCGACGAAGTCAATCCGTCCTCTGGCATGACGATTTCACCAATGCCACAGTTCGGCCCCGAACTCATCCAGCGCAGATCGTTGGCAATCTTGATGAACGATGCCGCGATGACGTTCAGTGCGCCAGACAATTCCAGCAAGGCGTCGTGCGCAGCCATGCCTTCGACCTTGCAGGGATTGGGACGAAATGGCTGACCGGTCAGGCGGCTTGCCTCGTCGCAGAATGCCTGCGCAAAGCCGTCCGGCGCGTTCAGCCCGGTCCCCGCCGCGGTGCCGCCCTGCGGCAACATCAGCAGCCGCGGCATCGTCGCTTCGATGCGAGCCACCGCGTGGTCCACCTGTGCGGCGAACCCTTCGAAGCTGCGGCCCAGCGTGGTAGGCACGGCATCCATCAGATGCGTGCGGGCCAGCTTCAGAATATCGGCGAAGTCCCTGGCACGCGCGTGCAGGCTGTCTCGTAGCGTGGTCAGCGCCGGAACGAGGCTGCCTTGCAGCTCGAGCACCGCGCCAAGGTGCATCACCGTCGGAAAGCTGTCGTTGGACGACTGCGAGCGGTTGACGTGGTCGTTCGGATGAACGGGCCGCTTGGTCCCCAACGGTTGGCCTAGCCGCTCGTTCGCTCGATTGGCGATGACCTCGTTCGCATTCATATTGGTCTGCGTGCCGGACCCTGTCTGCCAGACCGTCAACGGAAAGTGGTCGTCGAAGGCGCCGTGCCGCACCTCGTCGCTCGCGTCGATAATGGCGGCCGCAATGTGGGCATCGAGCGCGCCGCACTGCAGATTGGCCGCGGCCGCCGCCATCTTGTGCAGGCCGAATGCGCGAATCAGGCAGGCCGGGAAGCGCTCGCTGCCAATATCGAAGATGGCCAGGGCGCGCTGCGTCTGCGCGCCCCAATAGCGGTCGGCCGGGATCTCGACCGGACCGAAGGCGTCGTATTCCGTGCGGGTCGCCGTCATCGCGCTCAGTCCAGCGAGATATTGGCTTTGGCCGCCAGTCCTTTCCAACGCGCGACTTCCGCCTCGGTATGCTTGCCAAGCGCGCTGGCGGTGTATTGGTCCTCACGCAGCATCTGGATTGCCTGCGCCGACAGCCGGTCGGTGAACGCCTTGTCCTTCATCACCTTCAGATAGGCCTGCTGCATCTTTTCCACGGCCGCCGGTGCCGTGCCCTTGGGCGCGTAGATGCCGTACCAGGTCGCCGCCTCGAAACCGGGGGCGACCGTCTCGGCAAGCGTCGGCACGTCCTTGAGCTGTGCTACCCGCTTGGCCGACGTGACGGCCAGCGGCCTGACCTTGGCCTCGGTGATTTGCGGCAGCGCGGTGTTGGTCTGGTCGAACATGCCATCGACCTGCCCACCGATGACATCGATCAGCGCCGGACCCGCACCCTTGTACGGCACCAGCGAGACCTTGATGCCGGCGGACGAGGCGAACATCGCGGCGATCAGGTGCGAGGTCGATCCCATGCCGGCATTGCTGATGAACAGCTTGTCCGGATTCTGCTTGCCATAGTCGACGAGCGCCTTCACGTCCCTGGCGGGATGGTCCTTGCGCACCATCAAGACCATCGGCGTATCCGGGAAGCGGAAGACCGGGGCGAAGTCCTTGACCGGGTCGTACGGCAGCTTCCTGTATAGCGCCGGCGCTGCCCCCATATAGCCCATATGGCCCACCAGCATCGTGTAGCCGTCCGCGGGCGCGCGGGCCGCCTTCCCTGCCCCGATCGTGCCGCCTGCGCCCGGCGTGTTTTCGATGATGATCGACTGGCCGACTTCGCGCGACACCCTGTCGGCAATGGTACGTGCCAGCGCGTCCGTGGGACCGCCCGCGGCGAAGGGCACGATCCATGTGATCGGCCGGGTCGGCCAGTTCTGCGCGTGTACCGACGCCGCGGCAAGCAGCGCGGCGATCGTCATCGAGGCGCGCACGACGGTTGTGGTGAGTTTCATGGCTTGTCTCCTTGGTAGGCTGCAGCGGTCGGACCGCTCCGGTCCGCCGCCGCAATGGATGCGCTGGAATCGTTCGATGCGATCAGTGCAAGTGGACCGGCTTCGGTCTCGTACTGGCGGCGCTTGCTCAGGCGATTTCCGCCGACAGAGCGACGGCGCGGTCTACCATCTGCGGGGCGAGTCCGAGGTAGTTGGCGGGATCGACCATCTGCTCGATCGCAGCACGGTCGAAGTGCTGCGTGACAGCGGGCAAGGCGAGCAGGGCTTCGGCCAACGTGCCGCCGGCTTCGTTGACGGTGCGGCAGGCGCCGTAGACGACGTCATGCGCTTGTTGGCGACCGATATGCGGAGCCATCCGCATCATCACGGCTTCGGCGACGATCAGGCCCTTGGAGATGCCGAGGTTGTGTGCCATGCGTGGCGCATCGACGATCAGTCCGCCAAGCGCGAACTTTGCCTGGTGCAGCGCGCCGGAGGTCAGGATGAAGCTCTCCGGAATCGCGATCCACTCCGCGTGCCACGGGCCCGTGGCGCGCTCGAAGTCCTGGACCAGCGCATCGACCATCAAACCGGCGTGCTGACGCACCGCCTTCGATGCCGCCAGCATCAATTCGCTCGAAATGGGATTGCGCTTCTGCGGCATCGTGCTGCTCGCCCCCCGGCCCTTGACGAAAGGCTCGTAGACTTCGGCAAACTCGGTGGACGCCATGATCATGATGTCCAACGCGATCTTGCCCAGCGAGCCGGTGATCAGCGCGAGCAGATTGACGGCTTCGGCAAAGCCGTCGCGCGCGACGTGCCAGGTCGTGGCCGGTACGCCCAGGCCCAACGCCTCGGCGAGCGCGCGCTGCACCTCAAAGCCCTTGTCCCCCAGCGATGCCAGCGTGCCGGCGGCGCCGGCGAATTGCACCGCCGCAACCCTGGGGCGCAGCTGGGCCAGGCGTTGCTGATGCCGGTCGAACATCGCCAGCCAGATCGCGACCTTGTAGCCGAAAGTCACCGGCAGCGCCTGCTGCAGGTGCGTGCGGCCGGCCATCGGGGTATCGCGATACGCCTTGGCGAGATCGGCAAGGATGCCGCGCAGCGCGCGAATATCGGCATCGATGCTGTCCAGCGCGTCGCGCACCTGCAGGGCCACGGCCGTGTCCATGATGTCCTGCGTGGTGGCTCCCCAGTGAACGTAGCGTCCGGCGTCACCGCACATCTGCACGAGCTGGTGCACCAGCGGCAGGATGGGATAGCCGACAATATCGGTTTCCTCGCGCATGTGATCGAAGTCGATGCGCTCGATACGGGATTCGCGCGCGATTGTCTCGGCCGCTTCGGCCGGAATCACGCCGACGCGTGCTTCGGCCTTGGCGAGGGCAACCTCGACATCGATATAGCGCTGTACCAGCGCGCCGTCGGAGAAGATCGCTCGCATCGCCTTCGTTCCGAAAGCATCGCGGAACAGCGCGGAATCGACGACGGTACTGGCGGCGGGAATCCTGGAATGGAGCATGGAGCGACCTCGTGGCATGCTGTTGGTCGATCGATATGTTCGAACATATCGGCAATGACCACATTAGATATGTTCGAACATATATCAGGAAATCGGTGTTAACCCTCGGATTACGTCCCGTCAAGTCGGGGACAATGGCGAAATGAGCAGACGAACCGCATCAGAGATCACTCGCGAACTGTTGGAAGGCATCCAGGGCGGCCGCTATCCGGTGGGAGCGTTGTTGCCCACCGAGTTCGAGCTGTGCGAGCAGTTCCAGGCCAGCCGCTACACGATCCGCGTGGTGTTGCAGGAGCTGCAGGAACTCGGGCTGGTATCGCGCCGAAAGAACGTCGGCACACGTGTGGAGGCCGCCCAGCCGAAGGCGGTGTTCAAGCCGACGCTGGCGTCGGTCGAAGACCTGATGCAGTTCGGCGAGCAGCATCGGCGCGTGGTACAGGCCGTGGAGACGGCGACCGCGCCTGCTGAGGTTGCTGCTGCGTTGGGAGGCACGCCGGATTCGCAATGGCTGCGCATTTCCAGCGTGCGGTTGAACGACGATGCCAGCGCCACGCCGATCGCGTGGACCGACATCTACATCGATACCGGCTATGAGGACATCGGCGCCATCGTGCGAGATACGCCGGACGTGCTGGTCAGCTCGCTGATCGAGTCACGCCATGGCCGGCATATCGCCGAAATCGAACAGAGTGTGCGCGCGTCCACGCTGGCCGACGAACGCGTGGGCCGCGCGCTCGGCATCGAATTGGGAACGCCAGTGCTGAAGGTCGTGCGCCGCTATCTCGACGAGGCGGGCGACACGTTCGAAGTCTCCGTCACCATCCATCCCGCGGAGACGTTCTCGGTGACGACGCGGATGAGGCGTTCGAGCAGGTGATGACGCGCGGCGGCGGAAGGTTGGCGCAATCGGGATGTCCTGGCGGGGCCGACAGTGCGCCGCCGGCTTCCACCTTCATCCCGACGGCGCTGTCTACACGTCCCCGCCCTATCCGCCCTTACCGCAGATACGTGAACAGATTCATCCCCTGAATCTGCATGAACGACTGCTGCGCCGCTTGCAGCGCGGTCTGGCGCTGGTAGTACTCGGCAATCGCCGACGCATAGTCCAGATCCTGCAGTCCCGACAGCGTCTGCTCGTAGTTCAGGTCGCGGTTCGCGCCGATGGTATCGAGCGCATCGAGCTCCTGCATCCGCGAGCCGACCGAGGCGCGCACCGTCAGCACGTTGTCGAGCGAGTTGCTCATCTTGCGGTTGGCGGTCGCCAGCGCGTTGTCCAGGCGCGCGCGATCGGCTTCGGTGGTCACCGGCTGCTTCAGCGCGTCGATGGCAGCCTGGATGTTGGCGAAGATGTCGGTGCCGGCCTGCTTGGCCGGGGCCAGCGTCATCGAGTCGCCGTTGGCCGGCGCGCCCTTGACGGTGAACGACACGCCGCCGAACTGGATCGCATCGCCGGCGACGTACGGCGTCGCGGGCCCGATGGCCGTGGGGGGCACGACGCTGTTGTCGGTGACGGTGTAGCTGGTATTGCCGGCACCGTCGACGGCGAAGTCGATCGAGAACGCGTGGCCGTACAGCGGGTCGGTCGGGTCGGTGACCGACAGCGCGCCGTACATTGCCGTGCCGGTATTGCCGCCGTCGGCGATCATCACGTAGTCCGCCGAGCCGGTGACGCTGAGGAACACATCGCGGCCGTTGTCGCCGGCGGCCATCTGGCGGGCGACGTCGACCTGCAGCAGCTGCGAGCCGGTATCGCCGACGTACTGCACGGTGCCGCCATTGGCGGCAAACGGCGGCGTGCCCGACTTGAAGCCGGCAAACAGGTACTGCCCGTTGCCGTCGTCGGCGTTGGCCAGGCCCACCAGCTGATCGTAGTTGCTCTGCAGTTCGGCGGCGATCGAGGCTCGGTCGGCGTTGCTGATGGTGCCATTGCCGCCCGAGACGATCAGCGTCTGCACGTTCTGGATCGTGGTGATCACGCTTTGCAGCGTCTTTTCCTCTAGGGCCAGGTTGATATTGGCCTGGTTGCGCGAGGCGGCGTATTGCTCGTTGACCGCCAGCGACTGCGAGACGCCGAGCGCGCGCGTGGCGGCGATCGGATCGTCGGATGGCGTCAGCACGCGGCGACCGGTGCCGAGCTGCTGCTGCACGTGGAGCAGCGAAGACTGCTGGCCGTTCATCGCGGACAGGCCGAGCTGGTAGAACGTGGAAGTGGCGACACGCATGATGGTTTCCTGGTCTCGGTAGGCGGGCGGCCCGTCAGCGGATATTGATGATGGTATCGAACAGCGACGAGGCGGTCTGGATCACCTGGGCGCTGGCCTGATAGAGCTGCTGGAAACGCAGCAGATTGACGGTTTCTTCGTCCATGTTGACGCCGGAGACCGACTGCTGGGCGGTACGTACCTGGTTCGTGATGCTGTTCTGCGAGGTCGAGGCGATATCGATCGACTTGGTGCGGCTGCCGATGTCGTTGACCAGCTGGGCGTAGGCGTCGTTGAAGCTCGACACGCCGTTGATGGTCTTGGCGGTCTGCAGCTTGGCAAGCGCCAGCGCATTGCCGTTGTCGGACGAACCGCCGACGTTGGCGCCGATGGTGAACGTATCGCCGACCTTGGGCGCGCCGCCGAAGCTGACGGTCACGCCGTCGAACGTGTAGTCGACCGCACTGCCATTGGGGACCGGGCCGGCGTCCGGCGTCACCGGATTGCCGGCGGCGTCGGCGAAGGTGTACGCGGTGCCGTCGAACGTCGCGACGATCTTCGAGGCCGGCACGTTGAAGCCCTGGGCGACATTGCCGACCTTGGCGGTGCCGGTGCCGATGTTCGACGCGCTGGTTTCCGCGAGCACCGGCGAGGCGGCGGCGACCTTGGCCGGGTCGGTGATGACCAGTTCGAACGAGCTGGCCACATTGCGGGTCGGCTGGATCTGGAAGCTGTCGCCGGCGCTCATGGTGCCGCCCACCGTGATGCTCAGGCCGTCGGCCGTGAAAGTCGGACCGGCACCAGTGGCCACCACCTCGTTGTCCGACTTGCGCACCAGGCTGTAGCTGGTGCCGTCGAAGCTGACCGTGTAGTCGCTGGTCGTCAGTGCGGTCGCATCGGCGACCGTGGCCGATACCGTGCCGGTGCCGTTGTTGCGGGCGTTGCCGATCACCGTCGGCGAGCCCAGCGCGAACATGTCCCCGCCGATCTGGCCCTTCAGGTCCATGCCGAGGCGGTGCTGCGCGTTGAAGGTCTGGCCGATCGCCAGCGAGATGCGGCCGATCGCGTTCTGCGCGGCGTCGAGCGTCTCGCTGCGGAACTGCATCAGGCCGCCGATGCTGCCGCCGCTGAACAGCGAGTCATCCATCTCGATCGCGGTGCCGTCCGGCAAGGTATAGGCGATGCCCATCCGCGACGGATCGGCCGCCGAACGCACGGCCTTCAGGTCGTACGAGTTGGCGCCGACCACCAGCGGCTGGCCATTGCCGACGAACACGTTGTAGCTGCCCCCGTCCTGCGCGACCACCTTGACGCCGACGACCTTGTTCATCTGCGCGATCAGTTCGTCGCGCTGGTCCAGCAGATCGTTGGGCGGCTGGCCGCCGCTGGCGGCGGTGGCCTTGGCGATCTCGCTGTTCAGCGAGGCAAGCTGCTTGGCATAGGCGTTAACCTGCGTGACCGAGCTCTGGATCTCGCTGTTGATGCCTTCCTGCTGGTTCTGGAAGTACGAGGCCGCGGAACGCAGCTGGCCGGCCAGCGACTGGGCGGCGTTCAGCATGTTCTGGCGCACCGCGGTATCGCCCGGCTTGTCGGCCACGCCCTGCACCGCGGCGAAGAATTTCTGCATCAGCGGCGCGATGCCGCCCTTCTGGTCGGCCAGCAGGCTGTCGATCTGCTTGATCTGTTCCGAGTATGTCGACAGGTGCGCGCTCGACGTTTCGGCGCTGCGCAGCTGGCTGGTCAGGAATTCGTCGTAGACCCGCATCACCGTGGTGGTGGTCGAACCCTGGCCGAAGAAGCCCTGGCTGGTGTACTGCCCGCCCGACGAGGCGATGATCGTGTTCTGGCGCGTATAGCCGGCCGTCGCCGCGTTGCTGAAGTTGTGGCCGACGGTCGTCAGCGCGTTCTGTGCCGTATTCAGGCCGGACAGGCCGATATTGAAGAGAGACATGCACTAGCCCCGGATTCTGTTGGTCGCCATGTCCGCGCGATGCAGTCGCGACCGTGGCGGTGGATGAGGGTGGTAACGGCAGATTGGGCGATGGACTTTAGGGTTGGAGCTAGTTTTGGGTGCTGGGGCATGCGAAGCGCCGTTTGCCCTCTCCCCCGCCCCTCTCCCGCAAGCGGGAGAGGGGAGAAAGGCGGCGGTGTGCAAGCCTTCTCGCCGGGCTTGCCCTCGACTGATGCGTACTCCCTCTCCCCCTCATGGGGGAGAGGGTTGGGGAGAGGGGGTGGTTTCAAACCACGGAGCATAGCGACCGCCGCCTACCCTCTCCCCGCGCCTCTCCCGCAAGCGGGAGAGGGGAGAAACCGCGGGCGACATCAACTGCCGCCGGTCCTCAGACCGGCACCTTGCCCATGATCCTGACCAGCTTGGCGCCGTACTCCGGATCGGTGGCATAGCCGGCGCGCTGCAAACCGTGGGCGGCTTCCTCGGCCGAGCCGGCCGATACCACGCCGGCATAGCGCGGGTTGCTGGACAGCAGCCGCGCGTAGTCGGAGAAGGCCTCCTCGTACGAGCCGTAGGCCCGGAACTTGGCCTTGATCTTCTGCGGCTGGCCGTCGACGTATTCGGTGGTGGTGATCTCGGCGACCGGGCCCTTCCAGTTGGCGCCGGCCTTGATGCCGAACACGTTGTGGGTGGTGCTGCCGTCCGCATGCGTGATCTCGCGGCGGCCCCAGCCGGACTCGAGCGCGGCCTGGCCGAGAATCAGCCGTGCCGGCACGCCGCTGGCGCGCGATGCGGTCACCGCCGGGCCGGCCATGCGGCTGACGAAGGCGCTGATATGGGAAGGCGTGTCCTCGGGCATGGCCGCGCCGCCCTGCCACTGGCTGGTCTGTTGTGCCTGATATTGGCGCAGGCCCGCGGTCGGGTTCCAGTCGCCGCCGGGCACCACGGTGCCGGCGCGCGGCACCTGTTCCTCGTCGCCGCCCGCCGCGGCGGTGCTGCGCCCGTCCAGCAGCGGGCCGAGCGTGCCGGCCACCTCGTCCATGCGGCTGGCGGCGGCGGCCTGCGGCGGCAGCGGCTGGCCGCTGGCACGCGCAAGCTGGCGCGCCATCACCTCGGCGAGGCCAATGCCCTTGGACGACAGATGCTGGGCCAGCTGCTGGTCCAGCATCGACATATAGAGCTTGGTTTGCTCGTTGTCGAACAGCCCGTCCTGCGGCGTCGCCTCGCGCATGCTCTTGAGCACCATCTGCGTGAAGACGGCCTCGAACTGCTTGGCGGCGGCCTTCAGCGTGTCGGCGCTGCCGTCGCGCGCGCGCTGCTTCAGCGCTTCGAACCCCTGCGTGTCGAGCGCGAAGCGCTGCGACAGGTCGGCTTGAGCGTGGATCGGTTGGCTCATGCGATGGCCCGTGGCGATCAGATGATTTCGAGTTCGGCGCGCAGCGCGCCCGCCGCCCGCATCGCTTCCAGGATGGTCTGCAGATCGGCCGGCGTCGCGCCCAGCGAGTTCAGGCCGCGCACCACCGCCGACAACGAGGCCCCGGCGCGCACCAGCTGCAGCGAGCCGCCGTCGCGCTTCAGATCGATCTGGGACACCGGCGCGACCACCGTTTCCCCGCCGCTGAACGGCGCGGGCTGGCTGATCACCGGCTGGGTATTGATGACGACCGACAGGTTGCCGTGTGCAATCGCGCAGTCCTGTACGGTGACGTCCTGGTTCATCACGATCGAGCCGGTACGGGCGTTCAGGATGACCTTGGCCGCGGCACGGGCCGGCGTGACGTCGATGTTCTCGATGCGCGCCAGCATCGACACGCGCTGCGACGAGGCCTGCGGCACGCGCACCTGCACCACGCGCGCGTCGAGCGCGCTGGCCACGCCGCCGCCCAGATTGCGGTTGATCGCGTCGACCACGCGCTCGGCGGTGCCGTAGTCCGAGCTCTTGAGCTCGAGCGTCAGCACGCCGTTGTCCGACTGGAACGCCGGCACCGCGCGTTCGACGATGGCGCCGTTGGCAATGCGGCCGACCGCCAGCTGGTTGATCTGCACCTTGCTGCCGTTGGCGGACGCGCCCGCGCCGCCGACCAGCAGGTTGCCCTGCGCGATCGCATAGACCTGGCCGTCGGCGCCCTTGAGCGGCGTCATCAGCAGCGTGCCGCCGCGCAGGCTCTTGGCATTGCCCATCGACGAGACGACCACGTCGAGCTGGCTGCCCGGCTGCGCGAACGGCGGCAGCGTCGCGGTGACCATCACCGCGGCCACGTTCTTGAGTTGCATGTTGCGGCCCGCCGGCAGGGTGATGCCCAGCTGCGACAGCATATTGGTCAGGCTCTGCGTGGTGAACGGCGTCTGCATGGTCTGGTCGCCGGTGTTGTCCAGACCGACCACCAGGCCGTAGCCGACGAGCGGGTTGTCGCGCACGCCCTGGATGGTCGCCAGGTTCTTCAGCCGCTCCGCATGGGCCGGCCCTGCCGGCAGCAGCAGGCCAAGCGCGAGCGCAAGCGCCAGTGCGAGCAGCGGCAGCAGGCCCGGCGTGGAGATGCCGGGACGGCAAAGACGCAGGCAGCCACGAAGGCAGCCGCGGAGACAATCAGCCAAGCGCAAAGACATGACGCGATTCAGAACGGTGAAACGTTGAGGAAGAAGCGCTGCAGCCAACCCATGTTCTGCGCTTCGTCGATATAGCCCTTGGCGGTGTATTCGATGCGGGCGTCGGCCACCTGGGTCGAGGGCACCGCGTTGTCGCCGGTGATCGTGCGCGGATTGACCACGCCCGAGAATCGGATGAATTCCGCGCCCTGGTTGATGGCCATCTGCTTCTCGCCGGACACCACCAGGTTGCCGTTGGCCAGCACCTCGATCACGGTGACCGTGATGGTGCCGTTAAAGGTATTGGCCGCGCTGGAGCCGCCGCTGGCGCGAATCCCGTTCTCGCCGCTGATGTTGGCGTTCTGGCTGGCGCCGAACAGGCCGCCGAGCGCGCGCGGCACCGCGTCGAAGGCCAGCGCCGCGTTGCCGGTGCGCGAAGCGTTGGTGCCGGAGTTCTTCGACGCGTTGATGTTCTCGCTGATCACGATGGTCAGGATGTCGCCGACATTGCGCGGACGACGATCCTCGAACAGCGGGTTGCCGGCGTAGGAGTTCTGATAGATCGAGCCGGTCGGCGCGATCATCGGCCGCTGCTCGGCCCGGGCCGTGGTCGGCATCTGCACCAGCGGCTCGCGCGGCATCAGCGCGCAGCCGGTGGCCAGCAGCGGCCCGAGAATGCAGGCCAGACGGCAGGCCGACCGGCCCAGACGGAACAGCATGGCGTTCATGTTCAACCCAGCTGAGTCAGGCGTTGCAGCATCTGGTCCGACGTCTGTACGGCCTTGCTGTTGATTTCATAGGCGCGCTGGGTCTGGATCATGCTGACCAGCTCCTCGACCACGTTGACGTTGGACGCCTCGACGTAGTTCTGCTGCAGGATGCCGGCGCCGTTCAGTCCCGGCACGGTCGGGTTCGGTGCGCCCGACGCGTCGGTCTGCACGTACAGGTTCTCGCCCAGGCTTTCCAGTCCGGTCGGGTTCATGAAGGTCGCCAGTTGCAGCTGGCCGACCTGCACGTTGTTGGCATTGCCCGGCTGCGTGACCGACACGGTGCCGTCGCGCGCGATGGTCAGCGAGGTCGAGTTGGCCGGGATGGCGATCGCCGGCTCGATCACGAAGCCGCTGGCGGTCACCAGCTGGCCGTTCTGATCGACCTGGAAGGAGCCGTCGCGGGTGTACGCCGTGGTGCCGTCCGGCAGCGTGACCTGGAAGAAGCCCTGGCCGATGATGGCCACGTCCTTGGCATTGCCGGTCTGCTGCGGATTGCCCTGCGTGTGGATGCGCTCGG
>JAPSLC010000105.1 GCA_031181345.1 Cupriavidus sp.
TCCCTCTCGCTGAGCTTCGGCTTGGTTTCCATCCCGGTCCGGGTCTTTTCCGCGACCGAAAGCAAGTCCGGCATCGGTTTCAACCTGCTGCACAAGGGCTGCGGCTCGCGGCTGCGCCAGCAGTACATATGCCAGCGCGAGGGCGTGGTGGTCGAGCGCTCCGAGATGGTCAAGGGCTACGAGTTCGAGAAGGACAAGTACGTCATCTTTAGTACCGAGGAACTCGATGCGCTGGAGACCGGCGCGCGCCACACCATCGACATCGTCGCCTTCATGCCGACCGGCGCCATCGACCCGATCTATTTCGACAAGGCCTACTATCTGGCACCCGACAAGCGCGGCGCCAAGCCGTACAGCCTGCTGACCGAGGCGATGCGCAAGACCGGCACCTGCGCGCTGGCCACCTGGGTGTGGAAGGGCAAGCAGTACATGGTGCAGGTGCGCGCCAACGACGATGGGCTGGTGCTGCAGCAATTGCTCTATGCGGACGAGGTCCGCTCGATGGCGGACCTGAATGTCGAGCGCACCGATATCCGCCCCGCCGAGCTGACGCTGGCGGAACAACTGATCGAGCAGAGCACGGTGGAGGCCTACGACCCCGCGGCCTATCAGGACGAGGAAAAGCAGCGCGTGCTGGCCGAGATCGACAAGAAGATCGAGGGCAAGAAGATCACGGTCTCGGCCACCGCCGAGCGGCCGAGCGAAGGCGGCGAGGTGATCGACCTGATGGCGGCGCTGAAGGCGAGCCTGAGCAAATCGCAGGCCGCCGCCAGGAAGCCCGCGCGCGAGACGGCCGCACCGCGCAAGGGCGCCAAGCGCGCCACGGAGGCCGCGACCCCGATCCGACGTACTGCCAGGAAATGAGCGCGGTCGGCAAGGACAGCTTCACGCTGAAGGACATCGAAGGCACGTTCGGGGTTTCGCGCGGGACGGTGGCGAGCCTGACGCGAGCGGGTTTGCTTGAACCGATCAAGGGCAGTCGCGGCGAGCGCCAGTTCTCGTTCCAGGACGTGGTGCTGATCCGCACGGCCGATTCGCTGAAGAAGGCCAATGTCCCGCCGCGCCGGGTCACGCGGGCCTTGCAGCGATTGAAGGCGTGGTCGCACGACCGGCCGCTGTCGGGCGTGCGCATCGCGGCGATCGGCAATGGCGTGGTCGTTTCCGAAGCCCATCGCCAATGGGAGATCGAGACCGGCCAGCTGTTGATGGAATTGCAGCCGAGCCGGTCCCAGCCCGGCGCGGTGTTGTCGATCCAGTCGGCGAGGAAAGCGGAGGACCGAGCTGACGAACGCGACAATGCTGGCGCCGACGCCGGCAGTTGGTTCCAGCTCGGCTGCCAGCTCGAAGCGCAGGACATGCGCAAGGCCGAACAGGCCTACCGGCGTGCGATCGCGATTGCGCCAGACTACGCCGATCCCTATCTGAACCTCGGATGCCTGCTGACGGAGGCGGGCCGCCTGCAGGAGGCCGAATCCCTGTATCGGGACGCGGTTGCCGCCATCGGCGATGAGCCGCTGCTCCACTTCAATCTCGGTGTCACGCTCGAAGACCTGGAGCGATACGAGGACGCGCTGCGCAGCTATCACCGCTGCATCGACATCGCGCCCGATATGGCCGACGCGCATTTCAATGCGGCGCGACTGCACGAGCAATTGGGCGACGCGCATCGCGCGATTCGGCATTTCAACCAGTATCGGAAGTACTGCCGCTGAGGGGCGATCGCGGACGCTTGCTGCGCCGCAGGGTTGAGACTTCTCAACGGCTATGGGATACTCGGCCTGCTTTCAACCCATATTTGCCCCGTATTTCCGGGCAGATGGAGCAAACACTCCACCGAAAGCCCGCCATTCGCATCCGCGTCTGGCCCGATACCTTCCCCACAATCGCGACCGAATGCAAACTGTCCTGCGCCGCACCGCCCTTTACCAGCATGCCCTGCATGCTGTGGCGGCACGCGCGTACGGCGACGCCTGCGGCTTTGCCGCGCGTCAGGCCATGGTCGCCCGCACATCCCATATTCCCGCCGTGCTTCTCTCAGCCGTGCGGGGAGCCAGGGACTAGGCCACACCACAGTCCCACACCGGTCTCCCTGGCACGGCACATTGCCCGGGGATCGCCATCGTCGATGGCGATCCACTGTTCAACGTGCAAATGGGAGATCGCATGTCTGCCAAGACCAAAAAATCCGCCGCCGTCTATTACCGCGCCTTGCTCGCCATGGCCGGCATTGCCGCGCTTTATCTCGCGGTTGAATTTCTCGTGCTGAATCCGCTGTAGGCGGGTTGCACAGGTTGCCCTCTCCCCAACCCTCTCCCGCAAGCGGGAGAGGGAGCCCGACATCGCCATTGCATCTCTGCGTGCCGATTGCGTGCTCCCCTCTCCCGCCTGCGGGAGAGGGGCTGGGGGAGAGGGCAACCCACCGCCCACAGCACGACGGCAACTCCTTTCACCGACTACCGAGGTCCCGATGTCCATGGAACTCACCCAGAATTTCGTCAAGGCGAAACGCCCCTGCGCGGACGGCTACAAATGGTTCCTGCGCAACCGGCATGACGGCAGCGACTACCAGCGGCTGCTCGATGCGCTGGTCGATGCCGGCCGCGTCGGCGATGCATGCTGGCTGCTGGACCAGTTCGGTCCCACCGATGCCGTGCTGACGCTCGATGCGCTGAACGCCGGCGCGCTGGTCTTCGCCGGCACGCTGGTCGTGCGCGGCGGCATCGACGTCGATTCGGTGGTCCGGGCCGGACGCACGATCCGCGTCGGCGGCGGCATCCGCGCCGGCACCGCGATCATCGCCGGCGAAGATATCGACTGCGCGGGCAATCTCTACAGCGGCGGCGCCATCGAAGCCGGCGGCGACATCAAGGCCGCATGGGGCATCGACGTCGCGACCTTCCTCGATGCCAAGGGCAACGTGCGCGCGGGCTGGGACATCAGCGCGGGCGAGCACATTCACGTCGGCCGCAATCTGCGCGCAGGCGACAGCATCGCCGCGCAGCACGCGATCCGCTGCGGCGGGACGCTGAAGGCCGACGGCGATCTGCAGGGCCACGGCATCAGCGCCGGCCAGGGCATCGAGGCCGGCGGCGCGATCCGCAGCAGCCACCATATCGAAGCCGGCTGGGGCATCAAGGCAAGCGGGTCGATCGTCGCCGATAGCGCAATCAAGGCCGGCGAAGGCGTGCAGACCGACGAGGAGATCGTCACCGGACCGGGATACGGCATCCATGCGGGACTGAACGTGCGGATCGATATCTGGGACGTCAGCGCGCGCATCGTTGCCCGCAGCAAGCCGCAGAACCTGGTCAGCGGCGCCTGGCAAACCGGTTGACCGCCGCCATGTCATCGACGCTGGCTCACGCGGCGTTCGGCGCTGTTGCATGGCCCGAATCCCCGCGCCGGCGGCACGCAAGCCGCCCTGCCCTCGCCCGCCTGCTGCGCGCCATCGAGCTGCGCATCGACGTCGAGCACGCGCCCGACACGCTCGAGGCCGAACTACAGACCTTGTACGACCGGCTCTACCAGCCCGGCGACTGCCTGTACGACATCGCGGCCACGCCCTCCGCGCTGCCCGGCCTGGTCGTGCGCTACCGCGAAGCGGATGGCGAGTACTACTTCTATGTCGAAGATACGGTGCGGCGCTGCCTGGCCGGCTATACCGTCTTCAACCGGCTGGTCGAACTGGACCGCCGCGCCGACCGCCATCTGCGCGCACCGCATTCGAAGTTCGCCCCGCCCTACCAGCGCCGCGGCCTGGCCTCGGCGATCTATCGCTCGTATCTGGACGCGGGACACTGCCTGATCACCGGCGCACGGCAATCGGCCGGCGCGCATGCCCTTTGGGAGGCCCTGGCCCGCAACTACGAGCGCGGCTATGTCGATCTGCGCAGCAAGACGCTGTGCTACCTGGGGCCGGAGGTCCCCGAGTCGGTGCTCAGCGATCTGCATACCCGGATGGTGCTGCTGGGACGAGGATGGACGATTCCCGCGCTGGCTTCCGCGACCGGGATGGTGATGTAAACGAAGAAG
This sequence comes from Cupriavidus sp., assembly GCA_031181345.1. Lineage (GTDB taxonomy): Bacteria > Pseudomonadota > Gammaproteobacteria > Burkholderiales > Burkholderiaceae > Cupriavidus. The sequence continues at coordinate 4,033 of JAPSLC010000105.1, forward strand.
GGCCAGCGCACTTGCGTACGCTGGCCCATCCCTGGCGCTGCAGGGTCAGCCCTTCGCGCCCATCACGCCGGCTATCGCCTTCGCGACCACCGCCACGTTGCCGTGGTTCAGGCCGGCAACGCACATGCGGCCCGAGCGGACCAGATAGACGCCATGATCGGCGCGCAGCGTATCGACCTGCTCTGCCGACAGGCCGGTATAGGTGAACATGCCCCGCTGCGAGAGGTAGCGCGACAGGTCCGCGTCGCCGACCAGGCGCTGCAGATTGTCGTGGATCGCCGTCCGCATCGCGGCGATGCGCTCGCGCATGGCGGCCAGCTCGGCTTCCCACGACTGGCGCAGCGCCGGAGTCGTCAGCACCTTGCCGACGATGCGGGCGCCGTGCGTCGGCGGGTTGCTGTAGTTGGCGCGCACCGCGCCGGTCAGCTGGCCCAGTACGCGGCCCGCTTCCTCGGCGTTCGCGCAGACCACCGACAGGCCGCCGCAGCGCTCGCCGTACAGCGAGAAGTTCTTCGAGAAGGAGTTGGCGACCAGGCACGGCACGCCTTCGCGCACCAGCTCGTGGACCACGAAGGCGTCCTCGTCCAGGCTGGTGCCGAAGCCCTGATAGGCCATGTCGACGAAAGGCAGCAGTCCGCGCGACTTCACCACGGCGATGACTTCGCGCCATTGCGACGCGTTCAGGTCCACGCCAGTCGGGTTGTGGCAGCAGGCGTGCAGCAGCACCACATGGCCCTTCGGCACCTGGCGCAGCGCGTCGATCATCGCGTCGAAGCGCAGGCCGCCGGTGGCGTCGTCATAGTAGGGATAGCTGTTGACCTGGAAGCCGGCGCGCTCGAACACCACGCGATGGTTGTCCCAGCTCGGATCGCTGATCCACAGCTGCGCCTCGGGGAAATAGCGCTTCAGGAAGTCGGCACCGACGCGCAGCGCGCCCGAGCCGCCCAGCGTCTGGATGGTGGCGACGCGGCCCTCGGCCAGCGCGGCGCTGTTCGCGCCGAACACCAGCTGCTGCACGGCCTGGCGATAGCCGGCGATACCGGCCATCGGCAGATACGGGCGCGGACCCTGGTCGGCGACCAGCGCGGTCTCGGCCTCGCGCACCGCGGCCATCAGCGGCAGGCGGCCTTCGTCGTCGAAGCAGACGCCAATCGTCAGGTTGACCTTGTCCTGACGCGGGTCTTGCGCGAAGTTCTCGTTCAGGGACAGGATGGGGTCGCCGGGGTAGGCGTCGATATGAGCAAACATGAAAACCTCAAGCCAGATTGAGACCGATGCAAGATCGGAGATGACGCGCGGCGTGGCGAGCGGCGCCGGGCGCCGCCTCGCATCGCCGTCACTGCCTCAGCGCACCGGTGCGCCCTGCGGCAGCGCCTGCGCCGCGTCCTTGTTCCGCAGCCGGTAGCACACGGCCAGCAGGCCCAGCCATACCGGGATCAGATAGACCGAGAGGCGCAGGTCCGGCGTCAGGTACATGATCACCAGGATGCCGGCCATGAAGACCAGGCACAGGTAATTGGTCAGCGGGTAGCCGAAGCTCTGGAAGCGCGTGGTCACGCCGGCGCTGCGCTTGTGGGCGCGGAACTTCAGATGGATCACGCTGATCATCGCCCAGTTGATGATCAGGGCCGACACCACCAGGCCCATCAGCAACTGGAAGGCCTTGCCCGGGATCAGGTAGTTGATCAGCACGCAGACCGCGGTGGCGGCCGCCGATGCGCCCAGGGCCACGACCGGAATGCCGCGCCGGTTAACCTTCAGCAGCGCCTTGGGAGCATTGCCCTGGCGCGCCAGGCCGAACAACATGCGGCTGTTGCAGTAAACCCCGCTATTGTAGACGGACAGCGCCGCGGTCAGCACCACCACGTTCAGCACGTTGGCGACCCAGTTGCTGTTCAGCGCGTGGAAGATCAGCACGAA
>JAPSLC010000048.1 GCA_031181345.1 Cupriavidus sp.
TCGCCGGCAGCAGGTCGACGCGCTTGAGGCGCACGTCGAGAATCTCGACGCCGACCGACTTGCCGTACTCGGTCATGCTGTTGCGGATGTTCTGCATGACCTGTTCGCGTTCGCCGGCCACGACTTCGGCAACGGTGCGGCGGCCGAATTCCTCGCGCGCGGCGGCGTCGATCCGCTGCGTCATGCGGTCCTGCGCGCCGCGGAGGTTGCCGCCAAAGGCGACGAAGAAATTGCGCGGATCGGTGATTCGCCATTTGACGAACCAGTCCACCATCATGCTCTTCTTCTCGGCGGTCAGGAAACGCTCGCCGGCGGCCACGTCGATGGTCTGCAGGCGGCGGTCCATGAAGACCACGTTCTGCAGCGGCGGCGGCAGCTTGAAATGCAGGCCGGGGTCGCGCACCACCTGCTTGATCTCGCCGAAGGCGAACACCACGGCGTACTGCCGCTGGTCGACCACGAATACCATCGAGGAGGCGATTGCCAACACGATGAAGAGGCCGATGGCATAGGAAATCAGTCGGTTCATCTCGGTTCTCTCCTCAACGGGAATCGCGATCGCGATTGCGCAGCGCTTCGCGCGAACGCGTGTCGGCGCTGGCGTCCGGCACCGGCGTCGGCGTGGCCGGGGGCGGCACCGCCCCCGCCCCGCGGGGATCGCCCTGCGACTGCGCCATCAGCTTGTCGAGCGGCAGGTAGAGGAGATTGTTGCCCTGGCTCGTATCGACCAGGACCTTGCTGGTATTGGCGTAGATCTGCTGCATCGTTTCCAGATAGATGCGGTCGCGCGTGACCTGCGGCGCCTTGGCGTACTCGGCCTGCACCTGGCGGAAGCGCGAGGCATCGCCCTCGGCCTGCGCGATCGCGCGGGCCTTGTAGGCCTGCGCCTCCTCGGCCAGGCGCGCGGCGGTACCCTGGGCGCGCGGAATCACGTCGTTGGCGTAGGCCTGGCCTTCGCTGATGGCGCGCTCGCGGTCCTGGCTGGCCTTGTTGACGTCGTCGAAGGCGGCCTGCACCTGCTCGGGCGGCTGCACGCTCTGCACGTTGACCGAGATCACGCGGATGCCGGTCTTGTAGGCCGACAGGATCGCCTGGATCGACTTGGCCAGGCCCTGCGCGATCTGCTCGCGGTTCTCGTACAGTACCGAATCCATCTTGTTGCGGCCGACGATCTCGCGCACCGAGGTCTCGGCGGCCTGCGTCACCAGTTCCTCGTCGCCGCCGCGATCGGTCCTGTTGAAGAACAGGAATTCGGTCGCGTCCTGGATGTCGTACTGCACCGTGAAGCGGACGTCGATGATGTTCTCGTCCTGCGTCAGCATCGACGAGTCCTTCAGGTTGCTGTCCTTGATCGAGGTCAAACGGCCGACCTCGACCGAACGCACCGCCGACAGGTTGACGATCTCGGCCGACTGAATCGGCCAGGGCATGCGCCAGTTGATGCCGGGGCCGGTGGTGTACTTGAACTTGCCGAACTGCAGCACCACCGCGGTCTGCCCTTCCTGCACCATGAAGAAGCCGCTGGCCAGCCAGATCGCGATCACCGCGACCGCGATCACGCCGGCGCCGATGCCCGAACCCTTGCCGGGCGTGCGCGTGCCGCCGCCGAAGTTCTGGTTGTTGTTGCCGCCGCCGTTGTCCTTGCGGCCCAGCAGGCTGTTCAGGCGGCGATTGAAGTCGCGCCACAGCTCGTCCAGGTCCGGCGGACCGTCCTGCGGGCGCTGGTTCTGCCGGCCGTTGTCGCGGCCGCCATCGCGCCCATCCTTGTCCTCGTCGTCCTTGTCGCCACGGCCCCAGCGGGGATCATTCAGCGACAGGATCGCGCGCAGGCGCTGCCAGCTGCTCGGCCGGCGGGCGCCTCGGGCAAGGCTTGTATCAGAGGTCCGGGAGAACTGGGGCATGTAGGGCACGGTTCCGGGAAAGTTGTAACGAGGGGATTCTAGCAGCCATCGACGCCACTTTTGCTCATTTGATGCCGGAGGCGGCGCATGGCGCCGCCCGCATCAGTCGGCGTCGCGGTCGGGAAGGCGGCGCTGGGGCCCCGCTTGGGGGTTCGAATCGGGGTTCGAATCGGGGTCGGAATGGGGGTCCGAATCCCGGTCGGCCGCTGCGTCGGAAGCCAAGCCGAAATCGGCGTCCGAATCGGAATCGGCGTCCTGGGCAGCGGTATCGGCATCGGCCTCGGCGCTGGGGTCGACGGACTCGGCGCCATCGCCACTGTCCGCACCACCCGCACCATCCGCACTATCCGCACCATCGCCCTCCCATTGGCGGCGTTCGTGCAGATCCTGCAGCCGCGGGTCGGCAGCCTCCGGCACGGCGGGCCGTTCGGCCAGCCAGCGCGCGACCTCGACAATCGCCTCGCGCAGGCTGTCCAGCCCGATGCCGTCGCGCGCGCTGATGTAGACCCGCACCGGCACGCCGTCCTCATTGCGTTCGATGCGCGGGCCATGCTCGAGCAGTTCGGGCGCCGCGTCGATCTTGTTCATCACGACGATCTGCGGAATGTCGGCCGCATCGATCTCGGCCAGCACCCGATTGACCTGTTCGATCTGCTCATGGCGCACCGGGCTCGCGGCATCGACCACATGCAGCAGCAGATCGGCATGCACCGTCTCTTCCAGCGTGGCGCGGAACGCCGCCACCAATTGGGTCGGCAGGTCGCGAATGAAGCCGACCGTATCGGACAGCACCACATTGCCCAGGCCGTCAAGATAGAGCCGGCGCGAAGTCGTATCGAGCGTCGCGAACAGCTGATCGGCCGCATAGGCACGGGCCTTGGTCAGCGCGTTGAACAGCGTCGACTTGCCCGCGTTGGTATAGCCGACCAGCGAAATGCTCAGCGTCTCGTTGCGCGCGCGGGCGCGACGCTGCGTGCTGTGCTGGCGCTGCAGCCGCGACAGATCCGTCTTGAGCCGCTTGGCGCGGTCGTCCAGCATGCGGCGGTCCAGTTCGAGCTGACGCTCGCCGGGGCCGCCGCGCATGCCGATACCGCCCTTCTGCCGCTCCAGGTGGCTCCAGGCGCGAACCAGCCGCGAGGCGCGGTATTGCACCTGGGCCAATTCGACCTGCACCTTGCCGACATGGCTCTGCGCGCGCTGGCCGAAGATATCGAGGATCAGGCCGGTGCGGTCGATCACGTGCCGGTTCAGAAAGCGTTCGAGATTGCGCTGCTGCGCGGGGCTGAGCGCGTGGTTGAACACCACCACGTCGGCGTCGAGCGCGTCGGCCGCTTCCTTCAGTTCCTCGGCCTTGCCCGAGCCGATGAACAGCGCCGGGTCCGGACGCGAACGCTTGCCGGTCAGGGTATGCACCGGCGTGGAGCCGGCGGTGGACGTCAGCAACGCCAGTTCGCTCAGGCTCTCTTCGAAATCGTGCTTGCCGAAATCGACGCCGACGAGAATGGCGCGGGTGGGTTCGGAGGGGGAAGTGGCTCTAGGTTGCAAGCTCGGGGCGCACAGCGGCGCGGGAAAGAACAGGGATCGGAAAAAGGAAGGCGCGCTTCGCAAAACGCGACGATACAAAGAACGATGCCGCGCCAGCACCGGATGGCGCTGGCGCGGCGTCGGAGCATGATTGCCGCACGTGCGCGCGGCGGGAAATGCGAGCGGCGTCGGAATCAGCCTTCCGCGGAGTCGTCGACGCGGAAATTGACCGCGCGCGCGGGAACGACAGTGGAAATCGCATGCTTGTAGACCATCTGCGTCACCGTGTTACGCAGCAGGACGACATATTGGTCGAACGATTCGATATTACCTTGCAGCTTGATGCCATTGACGAGGTAGATGGAAACCGGCACGTGCTCCTTGCGCAGCGCGTTCAGGAACGGGTCTTGTAGCAATTGCCCTTTGTTGCTCATGGCACACTCCAAATTTATAGATTTAGTGATCAATGATGGGGATCGATATCCCCGGTTTCAAGTCGGACGACGCAAGATCGCGTCAAAAAAAATCAAAACGGTACCAGGCCGGCATCAACCAGCGGGGGCTCCCGCTAGTGTGAATTTAGCCGCAGTTCCAAACGAACGCAAACGAAACTTCGGCGCCACAGACGGGGCTGCGGCGCCCCCATCTGACCGCCTTTTCCGACTCAATCCTTCGATTGCGCGTACGGATTTTTGTTCGTACGAAATTCGATTCGAAGCGGTGTGCCCTTCAGATTGAAGGCCGCGCGGAAACGCCCTTCCAGAAAACGCCGATAGGTCTCCGGCACCGCGTTCAGCGAGTTGCCATGCACGACGATGATCGGTGGATTGGAGCCACCCTGGTGCGCATAGCGCATCTTGGGGCGCGTCGCACCGACGCGGCGCGGCTGCTGGAATTCCACCGCGTCATGCAGCACGCGCGTCAGCTTAGGTGTCGGCATCTTGATCATCGCCGCGGCATAGGCCTCGTCCACCGAACGCAGCAGCGGGCCGATACCGGTCCGTTCGCGCGCCGAGATGAAATGGAAGTTGGCGAAATCGAGGAATTGCAGCTTGCGCTGCAGATCGTGCTTGATCCGGTCGCGGGCATGTCCGTCCAGGCCATCCCATTTATTGACGCCAACCACCAGCGCGCGCCCCGACTCGACGATGAAGCCGGCGATATGCGCGTCCTGCTCGGAGACGTCCTGCTGGGCGTCGAGCAGCAGCACCACCACGTTGGCGTCGGCGATCGACTGCAGCGTCTTGACGACCGAGAATTTCTCGATGGCCTCGAACACCTTGCCGCGCTTGCGCAGCCCCGCGGTATCGATCAGCGTATACGGCTTGCCGCCGCGCTCGAACTCGACATAGATCGCATCGCGGGTGGTGCCCGGCATGTCGAACGCGATCACGCGCTCTTCGCCGATCAGCGTATTGACCAGCGTGGACTTGCCCACATTGGGACGACCGACGATCGCGATCTTGGTGCCCCGCGTGTTCTGGTCCTCCGGCTCGGCCAGCTCGGGGCGTTGCTGGACAGCGGCGTCCAGCGCTTCCTCGATCAACTCGCGCACGCCGTCGCCGTGGGTGGCCGAGATCGCATAGGGGTCGCCCATGCCGAGCTCGTAGAAGTCGGCCGCGACCGCGGTGTACTTCATGCCCTCGGCCTTGTTGACCGCCAGCATCACGCGGCGGCCGGTCTTGCGCAGATAGTCGGCGATGACCAGGTCCTGCGGCGCGAGGCCCAGGCGGCCGTCGACGATGAAGATGACGACGTCGGCCTCGACCACGGCCTGCCGGGTCTGCTTGGCCATCTCGGCGACGATGCCTTCCTTGGCCACCGGTTCGAAGCCGCCGGTATCGATGACGATATACGGACGGTCGGCGCCGCGCCCCTCGCCATAGTGGCGGTCGCGGGTCAGGCCCGGCAGGTCGGCGACAAGAGCGTCGCGCGAGCGGGTCAGGCGGTTGAATAACGTCGACTTGCCCACATTGGGGCGGCCGACGAGTGCGATCATTGGTTTCATGCAAATGGTGGAGGGCCACGCCGGGCGCAGTGCGCCAGGCATGCCTCCGAAGAATCAGGTTGGTCCGACAGCCTGGCGCAGTGCGCCGGGCCGGCAATCCTGTCGGGTGAAATCAAACCGCGGGCCGTGGCCCGCATGACGCATACGGCCGACGCCGCCATCGCGGCGGGTCGGCCATGCTGTCGGGTCCGGCGAACGCGCGCACCGACAGGTGAGCGCGCGGTCGCCGGTGGGACGCCCGCCGAGGCGGCCGTCCCTGTTTCGGTCAGCGCTTCAATCCGGAATATAGCCGTAGACGTCGCCCCCTCGGGTCTGCACCACCAGGGTCTGGCCGGCCACCACCGGGGCGGCGGTAATCGGGCTGCTGCCGGTCCGCACGCGCGCGACGAACTTGCCGTCCTCGCGCGACAGGAAATGCAGGTAGCCTTCGAAGTCGCCGATCACCACCGAGCGGCCCAGCGCCAACGGCATGCCCAGCGGGCGATTGCGCAGTTGCTCGTTGCGCCAGCGCTCGTTGCCGTTCTGCCGATCGAAGGCATACACCACCGAATGCTCGTTGGCGGCGAACAGCGATACGTCGTCCTGGGTCGGTCCGACCGGCGACGAGAAGTCCTTGCCCCATTGCGGCTGGCCATTGGTCAGTTCCAGGCAGGCGACGCGGCCCTGGAAGGTGGTCGCGCAGACCTGGCGGCCGTTGATCATCGGCAGGCCCGTCACGTCGTTGAGCCGTTCTATCTCGGACACGCCCTTCGGATACGAAATCGTGCTCTCCCAGCGCAGCACGCCGTTGGACGGTGCCAGCACGCCGAGCTTGCCGCCGGGGAAGCCCATCACGATGCCGTCGCCGGCGAACACCATCCCCATCGCGGCGCGCAGGTTCAGCGGCGTCTGCGCGCGCTGGTAGATCCAGCGGCGCTCGCCGGTCTGCGCATCGAGGCCGAGCACGCGCGTATCGGTGGTGCGCACCACCACCAGGTCATGGCCGACCAGCGGCGAGGACAGGATCTCGCCATTGATCTGCTTCTTCCACAGCTGCTTGCCGCTGGCATCGAAGGCGAACACCACGCCCTTCTCGCCGGCCACCGCCGTCACGTTGCCGTCGCTGCCGGGCCCGGTGGTCAGGTCGACGTCGGTGTCGACCTTCCACAGCGTGCGGCCGGTGGTGCCGTCGAGCGCCGTCACGTCGCCGCCGTGCGACGACACATAGACCTTGTCGCCGACCGCGACCGGCTGCAGCGAATACGGGCCGCTCTTGCCGACGCTGGCGCGCCAGGCTTGCTTGACCGTCAGCGTCTGCGTGACCGGCTGCAGTTCGGCCGGCGGGTTCTTGTCGGCCTTGCCGAACAGCGAGCAGCCCGCCAGGGCGGTGGCACAGGCAACGACGAGCGCCTGGGTCAAGCGAACAGGGCGAGAGATCCGGGCAGCGCCGTTAGGCATCGACATCATCTGGTTGCGTTCCTGAAAAAAGGTGGGAAGCGAAATTGGGAGCGGTTCGGGACGATTCGCGCCGTCGATGCCGCATGCAGGGCCTGGCATCGAGGGCGGCAGCCCGCTTACGCGGTACCCAGAGCGTCCAGCTTGAACTGGATGATCTGGCGCATGCCGGCCTCGTCGGCGCCGAGCTTGTCGAGCGCCTGGCGGTAGGCCGCGCGCGCCTCGTCGCGCTTGTCCTGCGCCGCCAGCAGATCGCCGCGACGATCCGCATACAGCGCGACGAACGGGCTCGGCGGCTCGCTCTTGAGCAGCGCCAGCCCCTGGTCGTAGGCCTTCTCGTCGAGCAGCACGCCGGCCAGCCGGACACGCGCGAGGTGCTGGTACTCACCGTCGCCGTGGTCGACCGCCCATTGCAGCTGGCTCTTGGCACCGGCCAGATCGCCGGCCTCGTACAACACCTTGGCCGCGACCAGCGCGGTCATCTGGCCGTAGGCCGTCTTGCCGTACTTGTTCTCGAGGTCGCCGGCGGCGCGCTTGGTGCGCTCGACATCGCGCGCCTCGGCGGCCTTGAGCACCTGCTCGTACAGCACCGCGGCCTCGCCGGCCTGCTTGCGCTGCCACCAGTTCCAGCCGTTCCAGGCCGCGAAGGCCAACAGGCAGGCGATCAGCAGCCAGGTCAGGAAGTTGCCGTACTGGCGCCACCATGCCTTGATGTTTTCAAGCTGTTCCTGCTCTTCCAGATCGTAAGCCATCTCGTGGTTTCAACCGCGTTGGATTGTCGTCAGGCAAGCGCGCGCATCGAGCGCCGCGCCTGCGTCATTGAAGGTCTTCGCCGGCCTCGCCGCCCATGCCGGCGACCATCGACTCGACCAGATAGTCGACCAGGTCCTCGGCGGGCACCGTGGCCTGCTGGCCGTTGGTCTCGGTCTGCCCGTCGGTCTGCCCGTCGGCGGCCCGCAGGGCCTTGACCTGCACCACGCCGGCAGCGAGTTCATCCTCGCCAATGATAACGGCATGGGAAGCCCCGCTCGCGTCGGCACGCTTCATCTGCGATTTGAAGCTGCCGCTCTTGCCGTCCGCGGTGGCATGCACGACCACGTCGAATCCGGCATCACGCATGCGCTCGGCGGCGATCATCGCCTGCTGCGCGGCAGCCTCGCCCTGGTGCACGACATAGACGTCGCAGGCATCGGCCTGGCGTGCCAACCCTTCCTCGCGCATCAGTTCGATGATCCGCTCGATGCCCATGGCCCAGCCGCAGGCCGGCGCCGACTTGCCGCCCATCTGCGCGATCAGCGGATCGTAGCGGCCGCCGCCGGCGATGGTGCCCTGCGCGCCGAGCTTGTCGGTGATCCACTCGAACACGGTCAGGTTGTAGTAGTCCAGCCCGCGCACCAGACGCGGATTGATCGTGAACGGAATATTGTTGGCCTTCAGCAGCCGCTGCACGCCCTCGAAGTGGGCCAGCGAGGCCTCGCCCAGGAAGTCGATCAGCTTCGGCGCGTTCGCCGCCATCTCCTGCAGCGCCGGATTCTTGGTGTCGAGCACGCGCAGCGGGTTGGTGTACAGCCGGCGCTTGCCGTCCTCGTCCAGGATGTCCTGGAAGCCTTCCAGATACTTGATCAGTTCCTGCCGATGGGCCGCGCGCTCGTCAGCCTGGCCCAGCGAATTGATCTCCAGCCGCACGCCAACCAGGCCCAGGTCGTCCCACAGGCGCTGGCACATCAGGATGATTTCGGCGTCGACATCGGGGCCGGCGAATCCGAGCGCCTCGGCGCCGAGCTGATGGAACTGCCGATAGCGGCCGCGCTGCGGACGCTCGTGGCGGAACATCGGGCCGGTGTACCACAGGCGCTTGGGGCCGTCGTACAGCAGGTTGTGCTCGATGGTCGCGCGCACCACCGCCGCCGTGCCCTCGGGACGCAGCGTCAGTTGCTCGCCGTTCAGCGAATCGGTGAAGGAATACATTTCCTTCTCGACGATGTCGGTGACCTCGCCGATGCCGCGCACGAACAGTTGGGTCGGTTCGACGATCGGCGTGCGGATCTGCTGGTAGCCGTAGGCGCGCAGCATCGCGCGGGCCGCCTGGTCGAACTGCTCCCACAGCGGGGCGTCGGCGGGCAGCATGTCGTTCATGCCCTTGACACCCTGCAGCGCGCGGGCCTTGCCTGTGTTCTGGGCGCCGCCGTTGGCCGGCGCCGGATTCTCGGATGCGTTCATGGTTGTCATTCTGTTGCTGGGTCGGCGCCGGCTGCGGCGCGGCCGATCAGTGATCGATGCTGGCCGCCTCGCTGCGCTTGCCGTAGTGCGTGCGCACGTATTCGTCGACCATGGCCTGGAATTCCTCGGCGATCCGCTCGCCGCGCAGCGTCTTCACCTTGACGCCGTCGACGAATACCGGCGCCGCCGGCGATTCGCCGGAGCCCGGCAGCGAGATGCCGATATTGGCGTGCTTGCTCTCGCCCGGACCGTTGACGATGCAGCCCATCACGGCCACATCCATTTCCTCGACGCCCGGATACTCGGTCTTCCATACCGGCATCTGCGCGCGCAGATACGACTGGATGCTCGCGGCCAGTTCCTGGAACACCGTGCTGGTGGTGCGGCCGCAGCCAGGACACGCGATCACCATCGGCGTGAAATTGCGCAGGCCCATGGTCTGCAGGATCTCTTGCGCGACATGCACTTCCTTGTCGCGCGACGCGCCGGGCTCGGGCGTCAGCGAAATGCGGATCGTGTCGCCGATGCCCTCCTGCAGCAGCACCGACAGCGCCGCGGTCGAGGCAACGATCCCCTTGCTGCCCATGCCCGCCTCGGTCAGTCCGAGATGCAGCGCATAGTCGCAGCGGCGCGCCAGCTCGCGGTAGACCGCGATCAGCTCCTGCACCTGCGACACCTTGCAGGACAGGATGATCTGGTCGCCCGGCAGGCCGATTTCCTCGGCGCGCCGCGCCGATTCGATCGCCGACGTGATCAGCGCCTCGATCATCACGCTCTGCGCGGGCCACGGTTCGGTGCGCCGGCCGTTCTCGTCCATGATGCGCGCCAGCAGATCCTGATCGAGGCTGCCCCAGTTGACGCCGATGCGCACCGGCTTGCCGTGCCGGCAGGCCATCTCGATCATCTGTGCGAACTGCGTGTCGCGCTTGGCGCCCTGGCCGACATTGCCCGGGTTGATGCGGTACTTCGACAGCGCCTGCGCGCAGGCCGGATGGTCCTGCAGCAGCTTGTGGCCGTTGTAGTGGAAGTCGCCGACCAGCGGCACGTCGATGCCCATGCGATCGAGCTGGTCACGGATCGCGGGCACCGCGGCGGCAGCCTCCGGCGTATTGACCGTGATGCGGACGATTTCCGAGCCGGCGCGCGCCAGCTCCTTGATCTGGATCGCGGTGCCGACCGCATCGACGGTGTCGGTGTTGGTCATCGACTGCACGCGCACCGGCGCGTCGCCGCCGATCGTCACCACGTTGTCGCCCCAGACCACGCGCGCCTGCCGGGTGCGGCGGCGCGGCAGCGATCCGGGCAGTACGGGCAGACAGGCCTGTGCGTTCATGGTGTTACCTCGTTGCATTGGCGTGCGGTTGACGTGCGGTTGACAAACGGAAGCGATCGGGGACCGGCGGAAAAATCAGGGCAGCGTCAGGCGCGCCACGTTGTTGCGGTTGGCCGCCTGCAGATCGACCGGCTCGCCGTTGCGGGTCATCGCCGCGACGCCCTTGACGTTGCCGATCACGACCTTGTACGGCGCCGTGCCGCCGCCGGCGACCTCGTCGCCAGCCTTGGCGGTGCCGCCCAGCACGACCTTGCCGCTGGCGTCGCGAACCTCATACCAGGTCTGCGCGCTGAAGCGCAGCTGCAGTTCGCCGGCGGCCGACGTGGCCGCGGCGGGCGCGGCTGCTGCCGGCGCTGCCGTGGCCTCGGATTCGTTGGGCGTGACCGGCGTACCGGTCACGGGTGCCAGCGGCGTCGCCAGCGTGGCGGACGCGTTGGCCACGCCCTCCGTGCCCGCCATCGCTCCCGGCGCCTCGCTGGCAGCGCCGCCCATCACATGCGGCAGCACCGCGGTAACAGTGCCCGATTCCGCCTCGACGGCGGTTTCGGTGCCCGACTGCGTGAACTGCTGCTCGCGCGCATCGAGCCATTGCTTGACATGATCGACGCCGAACAGCGCACCGGCGGAGACCACGGCCGCGACCAGCGCGAGCCAGATCCAGCGTCCGCCGGAACCGGACGTGCCGCTGCTGCGAAAGCGCCGGCGATCGTCGAAGCTCGCGTTCAGGCTACCCTGGCGGCGGATCGCGACCTCCGGCGCCGGGGGCGCGGCCTGGGCATGAAAGCGCGCCAGCAAGGAATCGATGTCGACCTGCAGCAGGCGCGCGTAGGCGCGCATCAGCCCCTTGGCGAACGTCAGATCGGGCAAGGCATCGACATTGCCGGACTCGATCGCATCGACCTTCTGCGCCGGCACCTTCAGCCGCGCGCCGACGTCGTGTATCGACAGCCCCTGGGCCGCGCGTGCCTTCGCCAGGCTCGCGCCGATCTCCTGTGCGACCGCGTTGGCGCTGCCGCTCGCATTGGTCGAGACGGCCTGGCCCTCGGCGCGCTCGTGCTCATTCATCCCGTGCTCCTTGTTGGTATGCGCTCGACTCCCGCGAGTCCGGGAAGCGCTTATGTAATTGCGCCAGCAATGCCTGCTGTGCGGCCGCGTCTCCCTCGCGGTGCGCGATGCGGGCGCCCAGCCACAGCGACGCCGGACTGGCGAAGCGTCCCGCATTGACCAGCGCCACCTCGGCGCGGGCCCGCGGCAGATCGCCCTGCTTCCAATACAGCAGCCCAAGCTGGGTATGCGCGGCCGCGCGCGTTGCGGCGTCGGCCGTATCGTCGGCCGTATCGTTGGCCGTATTGGCGGCCGCCGTCATACCAGGCTGCGAGAGCGCCGCGGTCAGGCTGCGGTGCGCCGCCTCCAGATCGCCCTGGCGCAATTGGCAGGCACCCAGGCTGGTCAGCATTCTGGCTGCACCGCCGGTCGACGGCGCCGCCACCGCGCGCTGCAGCTGGGCCAGCCCCTCGGCATGGCGGCCCTGCTCGCACAGCAGCCAACCATAGTTATTCAGCAAATCGCCGTCGTCCTGGCGGCGCGACAGCGCGGCACGAAAGCTCAGCTCGGCCTCGGCGGGCCGCCGCAGCGCCATCTGCGCCAGCGCCTGGACGTGGTAGGCGTCGGTCAGGTCCGGATCCAGGGCGATGGCCTGCCGGGCCTCATCGAGCGCGATCGCACCCTGGCCGGCCTGCAGATAGCGCGAGGCCAGCTGCAGCCGCAGCACGGCGCGCTGATGCGCATCGGCCGGTGCAGGGCTGGCGTCCGGTACCTGCGGCGCCTGTTGTCCCGGCGTGCCTCGGGTGGCAAGTGTGCCGGTCGACTGGCACGCCGTCAGCAATGCCAGCCCGGCCAGAACCACGGCGGGCAGACCGGCAGGCAGACGCCTCATGCAGATCGCGCCTCCCCGCTCGGCGCCGCCACCACCGGCGGGATCTTGCCGAAGCGGCCTCGCTCGGCAAGGCGGGTGCGATCCTGCACGCGGCCCTCGGCAGCGAGCTGGCCGCAAGCGGCGTCGATATCGTCGCCGCGCGTCCTGCGGATCGTCGTCACGATGCCGGCATCGATCAGCACCTGGGCGAAGCGCCGGATCTGCTCGTTGTTCGAGCGCTTGAGCCCCGACTCGGGGAAGGGATTGAAAGGAATCAGGTTGAACTTGCATGGCACGTCGGCCACCAGCTTCAACAATTCCCGCGCATGTTCGACGCCGTCGTTGACGCCGTCCAGCATGCAGTATTCGAAGGTGATGAAGTCGCGCGGAGCGAACTCCAGATAGCGGCGGCAGGCCGCCATCAGTTCGGCCAGCGGGTACTTGCGGTTCAGCGGCACCAGCCCGTCGCGCAACGCATCGTTGGACGCGTGCAACGACACCGCCAGCGCGACCGGCAGGTCCTTGGCCAGGCGATCCATCATCGGTACCACGCCGGATGTGGAGAGCGTGACGCGGCGGCGCGACAAGCCGTAGGCGTTGTCGTCGAGCATCAGCCGCATCGCCGGCACCACCTGGTCGTAGTTCAGCAGCGGCTCGCCCATGCCCATCATCACCACGTTGGAGATCACGCGATCGTCCTTCGGACCGCGCCCCAGCTGGGTACGCATCGCGAATTCGGCCATCCACAGCTGGCCGATGATCTCGCCGGTGCTCAGATTGCGCGAGAAGCCCTGCTTGCCGGTCGAACAGAAGCGGCAATTGACCGCGCAGCCGGCCTGCGAGGAAACGCACAGCGTACCGCGCGTTTCCTCGGGGATGTAGACCGTTTCGACCGCATTGCCATTGCCCACGTCGAGCAGCCACTTGCGCGTGCCGTCCGCCGACAGATGGTCGGTGATCACGGATGGCGCGCGGATCTCGGCGCGCGTGGCCAGCTTCTGGCGCAGCGACTTGGCCAGGTCCGACATCTGGTCGAACTGGCTGGCGCCGAACTGGTGGATCCAGCGCTGCAGCTGCCGCGCGCGAAACGGCTTCTCGCCGAGCTCGCCGCAATACGTGGCGAGCCCGTCCGCATCCAGATCGAGCAGGTTGACGAGAGCGTTCATGACGGCAGCGGGGGCTTCGGGTAGCAGTCTAGTGTCCGGGTTCAGGCCAGACAATCAGCGCGAGTAAACGTTCATGCCGGGGAAGAAGAACGACACTTCGACGGCGGCGGTTTCGGGCGCGTCGGAGCCGTGCACGGCGTTGGCGTCGATGCTGTCGGCAAAGTCGGCGCGGATCGTGCCCTTCTCGGCCTTCTTCGGGTCGGTGGCGCCCATCAGCTCACGGTTCTTGGCGATCGCGTTCTCGCCTTCCAGGACCTGGATCATCACCGGGCCGGAGATCATGAAGTCGACCAGATCCTTGAAGAACGGACGCTCCTTGTGGACGGCGTAGAACTGCTCGGCTTCGCCGCGCGACAGGTGCGCCATCTTGGCGGCCACGATCTTCAGGCCGGCGGCCTCGAAACGGGCGTAGATCTGACCGATGACGTTCTTGGCCACGGCATCCGGCTTGATAATCGACAGAGTGCGTTCGATCGCCATAAAAACTCCGAAAAATGAAGGGGTTACCAAATTGGGAAACACAAGATTCTAGCACGAGACCCCAATCGTTTCGAGAGCCGGCGGCGGCGAAACACACGGGGCGGCATCCCGAAGAATATCGCGGCGCACCATCGTGGCGATATGGGACAACGGGACGGGAACACCGGGCCACCTCGCCGATCCAAGGCAACGTAAGCGCCTCATCCGATCCTCGACGGTTTCGCGATTTTTAGTGCTCTGTAGATCACCCTGCACTTGCAATCCTGCAAGGACGATGCCACATTGGCGAGGTGTCCGCCGGCGCTTCCGGCACCGCCCTTTGAATGAGGAGTCATCATGAACGACAAGCTGAATACCTACGGTTTCGGCAATGCCGGCGCGACGGCGGGAGCCGTCACCGTCCGCAATCGGGTCCTGCGCAATACCTACTGGCTGTTGGCGCTGTCGATGGTGCCGACCGTGCTCGGCGCCTGGATCGGCGTGGCCACCGGCTTCAGCTTCATGGCCGCCAGCCCGGGCCTGTCGCTGATCCTGTTCCTCGCGATCGCCTTCGGCTTCTTCTTCGCGATCGAAAAGACGAAGAACAGCGCCATGGGGGTCGTGCTGCTGCTGGCCTTCACCTTCTTCATGGGCCTGATGCTGTCGCGGCTGATCGGCTCCGTGCTGCAGTTCTCGAATGGCCCGGCGCTGATCATGTATGCATTCGGCGGCACCGCGACCATCTTTGCGGCGATGGCCTCCATCGCGACGGTCAGCAAGCGCGACTTCTCGAACCTGGGCAAGTTCCTGTTCGTCGGCGTGATCCTGCTGATCCTGGCCAGCGTGGCGAATATCTGGCTGCAGCTGCCTGCGTTGATGATCACCGTGTCGGTGATGGCGATCGGCATCTTTTCCGCGCTGATCCTGTACGACGTCCAACGCGTGGTGAATGGCGGCGAGACCAACTACGTCACGGCGACGCTGGCGATCTACCTCGACGTCTACAACATCTTCGCGAACCTGCTGGCGCTGCTGGGCATTTTCGGCGGCAACCGCGAATAAGCGATCGCTTCACCGCAATGACGAAGGGCCGGCAATGCCGGCCCTTTTTTGTTGCCCCGCGCTATTGCCTCCGCGCTATTGCCCACGCCGTGGCCCGATTAGCCCCGCTCGAACACCGCGATCGACTCGACGTGCGACGTGTGCGGGAACATGTTGACCACGCCCGCGCCGCGCAGCCGGTAGCCGGCCTCATGCACCAGCAGGCCGGCGTCGCGCGCCAGCGTAGCCGGATTGCAGGACACGTAGACGATACGGTCAGGCAGCACGTCGCTGCCCGCCTGCGCCAGCTCGGCCAGCGCCTTGCTGACCGCCAGCGCGCCTTCGCGCGGCGGGTCGACCAGCCAGCGGTCGAAGCGTCCCAGCGCGGCGATATCCTCGGCGCTTACCTCGAACAGGTTGCGGCAGGCAAAGCCGACCTTGTGGGCCAGGCCGTTGTATTCGGCATTGGCCAGCGCCCGCGCGGTCAGCGCCTCGCTGCCCTCGATGCCCATCACCTCCTGCCCCTGCGTCGCCAGCGGCAGCGTGAAGTTGCCGATGCCGCAGAACAGGTCCAGCAGCCGGTCGCCCGGCTGGGCGTCGAGCAGCCGCAGGGCCCGCTTGATCAGCACGCGGTTGATCTGATGGTTCACCTGGGTGAAGTCGGTCGGCTTGAACGGCATGCGGATGCCGAATTCCGGCAGCGTATAGGCCAGTTCGCGATCGAGCGGATAGAACGGCACCACCGTGTCCGGGCCCTTGGGCTGCAGCCAGAACTGCACGTCGTGGCGGTCGGCGAAGGCGCGCAGCAGTTCACGGTCGGCGTCGTTCAGCGGCTCGAGGATCCGCAACACCAGCGCGGTCACATCCTGGCCGACCGCAAGCTCGATCTGCGGCATCCGGTCGCGAATCGACAGCCCGGCTACCAGCTCGCGCAGCGGCACCAGCAGCGCCGACACATGCGGCGGCAGCACCTCGCACGACGTCATGTCGGCGACATAGCTGCTCTTGCGCTCGTGGAAGCCGACCAGCACCCCGCCCTTCTTCGCCACGTGGCGCACCGTCAGCCGGGCGCGGTAGCGATAGCCCCAGTCCGGTCCGGCGATCGGCCGGAATACCATCTCGGGCCGTACCTTGGCCAGATGCCACAGATTGTCTTCCAGCACGCGCTGCTTGATCGCCAGCTGGGCGCGCGCGTCCAGGTGCTGCATCGAACAGCCGCCGCAGACGCCGAAATTCGCGCAGCCCGGCTGCACGCGCATTACCGACGGCTCACGGACCTCGACCAGATGCGCCTGCTCGTAGCTCGGCTTGCGGCGATAGCTTTGATAGGCCACCGTTTCGCCCGGCAGCGCACCTTCGACGAAGACCACCTTGCCCGGCGTCCCGTCCTCGTTCACCAGCCGGCCGACGCCGCGCGCCTCCATGTCGAGGCTGTCGATCTTCACGGTCGGATGGGCCTGCGGTTCGGCGCCCGCAGCCGATGCGGCGGCGCCGCCACGCTTGCGGCTGGGAGCGGGCGAGGCGACCGGCTGCTGCACCGGTTCAGGGGCGGATTGCGGGGATGACACGGCTTGAGACACCAGCGGGACCTGACGTATTGTTTTGCGAAAGCGCGATTGTAGACCAGTCGCCGCGATCGGACGGGCACGACGGCGACGCCGCGGGCGGGCGAACAAACGCGCCGGGAGAGGCGAGCGATGGAACTGATCAACTGGAACATTCAATGGGGGCGCGGCTGCGACGGAAAGGTCGATCTTGCCCGCACCGTATCGACGCTGCGTGGGCTGGCCGACTTCGACGTGCTGTGCCTGCAGGAGGTGACCCGCGGCTTCGGCGAGATGCCGGGCAACCCGGGCGCGGACCAGGTCGCCGAACTGGCCGCGCTGCTTCCCGGCTATCACCTGCTGTTCGCCCCCGCCGTCGACCGCTTCGGGCCCGACGACATGCCGCGCCAGTTCGGCAACCTGATCGCGACGCGCCTGCCGGTATGCGAGGTATTCCGTCATGCGCTGCCATGGCCGGCCGATCCAACCGTCGCCTCGATGCCGCGTGTCGCGCTCGAAGCGACGGTGATGGCCGGCACCCAGCGACTGCGCGTCATCTGTACGCATCTGGAGTACTACTCGGCCTTGCAGCGCAACGCGCAGGCCGAGGCTCTGCGCGCGTGGCATGCCGAGGCCTGCCAGCATGCGGCAAAGCCCGGCCCGGCGGAACAGCGCTTCGGTCCGTTCACGCCCGAGCCGCGGCCGCGCAGCGCCATCCTGTGCGGCGACTTCAACAGCAAACCCGACGACGCGGCCTACCAGCGCCTGACCGCACCGTTCGACGACGGCACGCCGGCGTGGCGCGATGCCTGGCTGCATCTGCATCCGGGCCGACCGCATGCACCGACCTGCGCGCTCTACGACAAGGCGCAGTGGAACGAGCCGCCCTTCGCCTGCGATTTCATGCTGGTGACCGAGGATCTGCTGGGACGGGTAGTTCGTTGCGAGGTCGACGGCAGCACGCAGGCCTCGGACCATCAGCCGGTGCACCTGTCGCTGCGCGACTTCGAATAAGGAATAAACGGAAACGGCCGGGGCGATGCCGGCCGTTCAGTCGATCTCTTCGTCGTCGGCCACGCGGCTCGACGGCTGCAGCTGGAAGGCCCGCAGATATTCCATCCACTGCGGCCCGGGCAGCTCCGCCAGCGATTCCTGCACCAGTTCGACTTCGGCGTCGAACTCGCGCGGTGTCAGGCCGCCGCGCATCATCTGGAAGCGGCAGTACATCAGATAGGTGTTGACGACGTCGGTCTCGCAATAGGCGCGGATCGCGCCGATCTGCCCTTGCTGGAACGCTTCCCACACCTTGCTGCCGTCCATCCCCATCTTGCCGGGGAAGCCGCACAGCTTGGCGAGGTCGTCCAGCGGCGCGCTGGCACGCGGCTGGTACATCGCCAGCAGGTCCATCAGATCCAGATGCCGCATGTGGTAGCGGCTGATGTAGTTGTTCCACTTGAATTCGCGGCTGTCGTCGTCGCGGCCCTCGCCCATTTCCCAATAGCGGGGCGCGCTGACGCCGTGGACCAGCCCGCGATAGTGCAGCACCGGCAGATCGAAACCGCCACCGTTCCACGACACCAGTTGCGGGCTGTAGCGTGCGATCAGTTCGTAGAAGCGCTGGATCAGCGTGGCTTCGCCGTCGTCCTCGCTGCCGAGCGAGCCGACGTGGAACAGCGCCGTGCCGTCGCGCTGCGTGCGGCGCAGCACGCAGGAGATCGCGACCACGCGTTGCAGGTGCAGGGGAAGAAAATCGCTGCCGGTTTTTTCTCGGCGCGCGGCGAAGGCCAGCTCCGCGACCTCGGCATCGCCCAGGCTCGGCGGATGGTCGTGCAGACGGCGCAGGCCGGCGACATCGGGAACCGTCTCGATGTCGAATACCAGCACAGGCGTCATAGAACCGCGTCCTTGCGCACCCCTTGCGAAGCGAAATGCCGCTTGAGCTTGACCAGCGCTTCCTGCTGGATCTGGCGCACGCGCTCGCGCGTCAGTCCCATCTCCTCGGCCAGCTCTTCCAGCGTGGCCGGCTCGATATGGTTCAGGCCGAAACGGCGCTCGACGACATAGCGGTGCTTCTCGGACAGCCGCGCCAGCCACAGCTTCATCAGGTTCTCGAGCTCGCGGTGCGCGACCTCCTGATCCGGCGCGGCATTGTGTTCGTCCGACAGGAAGTCGAGCAGGCTCGAACCCGGATCGAGATCGAACGGCGTATCGAGCGAGGTCGTGTGTTCGTTCAGTGCGAGGACGTCCTGCACTTCGTCAGGGGTCTTGCCGAGCAGATGCGCGATGTCCTCGAGGCTGGCATCGCGTCCGTCGGTGCCGCCCTTCTCCAGATGCCGCTTGGCGCGCAGCACCTGATTGAGTTCGCGGATCACGTGCACCGGCAGGCGGACCGTGCGGGCCTGGTTCATGATCGCGCGTTCGATGCTCTGGCGGATCCACCAGGTGGCATAGGTCGAGAAACGGAAGCCGCGCGAGGGATCGAACTTCTCGATCGCATGCATCAGGCCTAGGTTGCCCTCCTCGATCAGATCGAGCAGCGGCACGCCGCGATTCAAATAGCCCTTGGCGATGCTGACGACCAGGCGCAGGTTGCGCTCGATCATGACCTGACGCGCGGAGAAATCGCCGTCCTTGGCCAGCGTCGAGAAATGGAGTTCTTCGGGAGCCGACAGCAGCGGCTTGATGCTGATGCGGTTCAGATAGTGCTGAACGGTATCGGCGGCGAGTTCGGTATGCAGGGCGCTGCGGAATTCTTCCTGCTCGGTGGCGACCGTTTCGGTCGTGCCCTCTTCCTCGTCGCTCTCGCTCTCGCTCTCGCGCTCGCCTTCGTCATCGTCGCGCGCAACCGCATCGCCGTCGTCGGCCATCAGATCGGCCTCGCGCAAACCCACTGCGCCCGCGCCGGGCGCGATCGGTTCGTCGGTCAGGGGAATCAGCTCGGCCGCCAGATCGTGATCGTAGCCATCGGCTTGACCGTCACGATGTGCCACACCAGAACGTGCTTCCGGTTGCTTGGCACGACGGGTGCGGCTGGCGGTTCCGGAGGAGACTGTTTTCTGGCGTGGCATGAACCCTCACTGTGGCGGCAAATACCGCATCGGATCGACCGGTTTCCCGTTCCTGCGAACCTCGAAATGCAGTTTCACGCGATCGGCATCGGTATTGCCCATCTCTGCAATTTTCTGACCCCGGCGGACCGTTGCCTGCTCTGTCACGACGACCTTGTCGTTGTGGCCGTAGGCAGTAAGAAAAGTCTCGTTGTGTTTGATGATGACAAGATTCCCGTAGCCGCGCAAGGGGCCTACGTGAATCACCCGACCGTCGTCCGCAGCGAGCACCGCATCGCCGCGCTGACCGCTGATATCGATGCCCTTGTTGCCCTTTTCGTCGAAGCGGCCGAGCAGCGTACCGCGTGCGGGCCATGCCAGTTGGACCTCGCCGTTGGCGGCCGCTGCGGGGCTCGTGCCGGCAGCGGCCGGAGCGGACGCACCGGCGGGCGCGGCGCCGTTCGCGCCTGGCGTAGTGGCCGGCGGCAGTGTCGCCTGTTCCAGCGGCTGGCCTTGCACCGCGGCCGGCGCGACCGGCATGGTCGCAACGCCGGTCGCCGCATTGACGTCCGCGCCCGGCGGCACGATGCGCAGCAGTTGGCCGACCTCGATCTGGTTGGCGTTGACGATATTGTTCCAGGCCGCGACATCGCGATACGACTGGCCGTTCTCGAGGGCGATGCGATACAGCGTATCGCCGCGCTTGACCCGATAGTAGCCGGGGGGTGCGGGCTCGACCGGTGCGATCGTGGTCCCGGTACCGCCGGCGGTGCGGTCGATCACGGGCGCGGGCATCGGCGAGGAAGCGCAGGCGGCCAGCAGGGCCGCCAGCAGCGAGGCGGTGGCCAGCTGGCCCGCACGGATAAGGCGTTGCGAAGTCACGGTGTTGTGCATAGTTCGACTCAGGTGGTGCCCGATTTTAATGGCACAAAGAAAACGGCTTCAAGCGCGGTGCGGTGAAAACGATGCCGGTTCCGGCGCTCGATCAGCAGCAATTGCTGCGTCACGGTCTGCCCCTGCTTGTGCCCGTCCGCGCTGGCGGACGCGACCGCGACCGGCGCGATCAGCCGGCCGCCGACCTCCAGCTGTTCCAGCAGCGCCTCCGGCACTTCCATGCCGGCGGCGGCCAGGATGATCGCGGAGAACGGCGCGGCCTGGGGCAACCCCAGCATGCCGTCGCCATAGTGCAGGCGCAGATTGGGCAGCCGCAGCGCGCGCAGGTTGGCCTTGGCCTGTTCGTGCAGCGGCCGGATCCGCTCGATCGAAAACACGTCCCGCGCGACCAGGCTCAGCACCGCGGCCTGGTAGCCGCAGCCGGTGCCGATCTCCAGCACGCGCTCGAGCGGCTGCGCGGGCGCCAGGCCATGGCGCAGCAATTCGATCATGCGGGCCACCACCGAAGGCTTGGAGATGGTCTGCTGATGGCCGATCGGCAGCGCCGCGTCCTCGTAGGCCTGCGAGGCCAGCCCCGGCTCCAGGAACAGATGGCGCGGCACGGTGGCGATCGCCTGCAGCACGCGCTCGTCGCGAATGCCGCCGTTGCGCAGCCGCGCGGCCAACGCGGCGCGCGCGCGGTCCGAGGCCATGCCGCCACCGCCCACGCTGGCCGCGATGGTGCGGGCCTGCACGGCGCTGCCCGGCGGTGCGGGCGCCGGCACGGGCGCGGCGGCGGGCGGCACACGGCGCGCCGGCGTCGGCGCCGGCGTGGCCGCGCGCTTGCCCACCATGGCCGGCAGGCCGGCGGTCCGCGCGGGCGCGGGCTTGCGCTCGACCACGGAGTCGAGCGTCAGCGGAAACTTCGGACGGCGCGGGCTCGAACTCATGGCCTCAACGCGCCCATGGTCCCGGCCGCCGGCACGCGGCTGGCCTCATTGGAGCCATTGCCGCAGCGTATCGAGCTGGGCGCGATGGGTCAGATCCAGTTGCAGGGGCGTCAGCGAAACGAAGCCCTCCGCGGTCGCGTGGAAATCGGTGCCTTCGCTGGCATCGAGCGCATCGCCGGCCGGGCCGATCCAGTAGTTGGTCTCGCCGCGCGGATTGACCTGCGAGATCACCGGCTGCGAAGGATGGCGCTTGCCCAGCCGCGTGGCGCGCAGCCCGCGGATATGTTCGAACGGCAGATTGGGGATATTGACGTTGAGCAGGAACGGTTCGCGCGGCGGCGTCGCGATGGCGCGCTCGACGATGCCGCGCGCGATACGGGCCGCGGCGTCCAGATGTTCCCAGCCCTTGTCGACCTGCGAGAAGGCGATCGACGGGATGCCCAGCAGAAAGCCTTCGATCGCGGCGGCGACGGTGCCGGAGTACAGCACGTCCTCGCCCATGTTCTGGCCCTGGTTGATGCCCGATACCACCAGGTCCGGCTTTTCGTCGAGCAGGCCGGTCAGCGCGATATGCACGCAGTCGGTCGGCGTGCCGTTGACGAAGCGAAATCCTTTTTGCACCCCCTCGCGCGCCTCGAATACCGTCAGCGGCCGCTGCAGGGTCAGCGAATTCGATGCGCCGCTATGATTCTGCTCGGGGGCAATCACGGTGATACGGCCCAGGGGCGCCAGCGCGGCATGCAGCATGGCAAGTCCCGGCGCGAGGTAACCGTCGTCGTTGGCGAGAAGGATGTGCATGGCCGCGATTGTACCCGACGCGATTGCGATGGCGTCGCGCAAAGGTGCCCGCCGCCCTCGCCTTTCTTGCCCCAAGCGCCGCCACCATGGCGCTTCGCCGCCGAACTGAACGACCGTACTATTTCTACGCTACACTAGCCCGGGCCGCGTGGCCGCGCGGTCCAGATCGAGGCATCAAGACATTCAATGGAGACACGATGAAAGCCGTACTGTGCAAAGCCTGGGGCCCACCCGATTCGCTGGTGCTCGAAACCCTGCCCGACCTGGTCGCCGGTCCCGGCGAAGTGGTGATCGACGTCAAGGCCGCCGGCGTCAATTTCCCCGACGTGCTGATCATCCAGAACAAGTACCAGGCCAAGCCGCAGCTGCCCTTCTCGCCCGGCTCCGAGCTGGCCGGCATCGTGAACTCGGTCGGCGATGGCGTCAGCCACGTCAAACCCGGCGACAAGGTGATCGCCTATCTCGGCAACGGCGCCTTCGCGACGCAGGCCAAGGCGCCCGCCGCCGCGGTGGTGCCGATGCCGCCGGGCATCGATTTCGAGACCGCCGCCGCCTTCACGCTGACCTATGGCACCTCGCACCATGCGGTGGTCGATCGCGGCGAGCTGAAGGCCGGCCAGACCATGCTGGTGCTCGGCGCGGCCGGCGGCGTGGGCCTGGCAGCGATCGAGATCGGCAAGGCGATCGGCGCGCGCGTGATCGCGGCCGCGTCGACAGACGAGAAGCTGGCCGTCTGCAAGGAACATGGCGCCGACGCGCTGATCAACTACAGCACCGAGGACCTGCGCGAGCGCATCAAGGCGCTGACCGACGGCAAGGGTCCGGACGTCATCTATGACCCGGTCGGCGGCATCTATGCGGAACCCGCATTCCGCTCGATCGGCTGGCGCGGCCGCTATCTCGTGGTGGGCTTCGCCAACGGCGAGATTCCGAAGATGCCGCTGAACCTGGCGCTGCTCAAAGGGGCCTCGCTGGTCGGCGTGTTCTGGGGCGAATTCACGCGCCGCGAGCCGCGTGCCAACCAGGCCAACATGGCGCAGATGCTGGGCTGGATGAAGGAAGGCAAGATCCGCCCGCACATCTCGGCGCGCTATCCGCTGGAACAGGCGGCGCAGGCGCTGAAGGACATGGAAGCGCGCAAGGTCACCGGCAAGATCGTGATCGTGCCCTGAAGCTTCTCCAAATCGCTAAGACGCCCCCTCTCCCGCAAGCGGGAGAGGGGCGAAGACCGTCGCTGACTGTCGGTCTACCGTCGCCCGCCTCGCCCTACAGCTTCTCCGTCTCCCCGCTCCTGGGCTGCCACTTCATCAGCCGGCGCTCCACCACCCCCACCATCCAGTCCAGCACCAGCGCGAACGCGGTCAGCACCACGATGCCCGCGAACACCGTGTTGATGTCGAACGTTCCCTCCGCCTGCAGGATCAGATAGCCGACGCCGCGCGCCGAGCCCAGGTATTCGCCGACCACCGCGCCGACGAAGGCCAGGCCCACCGAGGTATGCAGCGACGAGAACACCCAGCTGGTCGCGCTCGGCAGATAGACATGGCGCAGCAGCTGCTGCCGGTTGGCGCCCAGCATGCGGGCGTTGGCCAGCACCACCGGGCTGACCTCCTTGACGCCCTGGTAGACGTTGAAGAAGACGATGAAGAACACCAGCGTCACCGCCAGCGCGACCTTGGACCAGATCCCCAGGCCGAACCACACCGCGAAGATCGGCGCCAGAATCACGCGCGGCATCGAGTTCATCGCCTTGATATACGGATCCAGGATGGCCGAGGCGACCGGGCTCAACGCCAGCCACAGGCCCACGCCCAGGCCCGCGAAGGTGCCGATGCCGAAGGCCAGCACCGTCTCGAGCAGCGTCACGCCCAGATGCAGGTAGATGTCGCGCTCGACGAAGAACCAGCTCCATACGCGCTGCGCCACCAGCCACGGCTCGCCAAAGAAGAACGCCACCTGCTGCGAGCGCGTCGCCAGGTGCCAGGCGCCGAGAATGACCACGAGGACGAGCAGCTGCCAGACGCGCAGCATGCCTTTGGAATCGGTACGGAATGCCATGGATCGTTTTTGCTTGTGAGTTCCGGGATCGTCGGTGTCGCTGTCGGTGTCGCCGCCGATAGTGGGCGCCTTAAGCGACCTTGCGCTGCTGCGCATAGCCCTTGAGCACTTCCTCGCGCAACACGTCCCAGATCGCCGCATGCAGCTCGACGAAGCGCGGATGGTTGCGGATCTCGGCCACGTCGCGCGGACGCGGCAGATCGATGTCGAATTCGCCGATCGGATGGGTGGCCGGTCCCGCGGACAGCACTACCACGCGGTCGCTCATCGCGATGGCCTCGTCCAGGTCGTGCGTGATGAACAGCACCGCCTTGCGCCTGGCCGCCCACAGTTCCAGCACCTCGTTCTCCATCAGCTGGCGGGTCTGCACATCGAGCGCGGAGAACGGCTCGTCCATCAGGATGATGTCCGGGTCCAGGATCAGCGTCTGCGCCAGCGCGACGCGCTTGCGCATGCCGCCCGACAGCTGGTGCGGATAACGGTCGCCGAAGCCGCCCAGCCCCACGCGGCGCAGCCATTCCTCGCCTTCGGCCACCGCCTGCGCGCGCGGCACGCCGCGGAATTCGAGGCCCGCGATCACGTTGTCGAGCGCGCTGCGCCAGGGCATCAGCGCCTCGGTCTGGAACATGTAGCCGGCGCGCGCATTGATGCCCGACAGCGGCTCGCCGAACACGCGCACCTCGCCGGAGGACGGCGACAGCAGGCCTGCGCCGACATTGAGCAGCGTCGACTTGCCGCAGCCGGTGGGCCCGACCACCGAGACGAATTCGCCGGGCGCGATCGCCAGCGAGACGTCCTTGACGGCGGTGTAGCGCTGGTTGCGGTCCTCGCGCGAAATGAAGGTACAGGTAACGTTGCCGAGGGAAAGGGCCGGAGTGCTCATGCGTTTCGCTGTGCGTGCGCCGCGCATCGGGCGGGCCGACGGCGGTGTGGTGTTCGATGGTGCGTCAATGGTGCGCGGCGTTTGTCTGATACAACCCAAAGCCGCGAGAACAACGGCCCGCTGGGAACGGGCCGTCAATCATCAATCACGTCATTCCCGCGCATGCGGGAATCCAGCGTCTCTGCAAGCCACTGGGTCCCCGCATTCGCGGGGACGACGGGTACGCGCCGTGTGGCTTACTTGTACTTCGCGTTGGCCTTCTGCACGAAGCTGTTGGTGAAGGTCTGGTCCAGCTTGATCGGCTTGCCCTTGAGGGCCGGATCGAACTGCTGCAGCGTCGCCAGCGCGGTGCGCGGGCCGTCGGCCGGCATCATGCCGTCCGGCGAGATCGCTTCCTTGACCTTGTCCCATGCCGACAGGTACAGCGCGCGGTCGCCCAGCAGATAGCTCTCCGGCACCGTCTTGACGATGTCCGACGGCCCCGCCTTCTGCAGCCACTTCAGCGCGCGCACCATCGCATTGGTCAGCGCCTGCGTGGTGTTGGGGTTCTGCTCGATGAACGAGGCCGAGGCATAGAGGCAGCCCGACGGCATGTTGCCGCCGAACACCGCCTGCGTGTCCTTCAGCGTGCGGGTATCGGCAACGACGCGCACCTCGTTCTTCTGCGTCAGCATCGAGATCACCGGGTCCAGGTTCGCCATCGCGTCGATCTGCCCCGAGCGCATCGCCGCCACCGCGCCGTTGCTGGCGCCCACGCCGATGAAGGACACGTCCGACGGCTTCAGCCCGGCCTTGGCCAGCACGAAGTTGGCCATCATGTTGGTCGACGAACCGGGCGCGGTAACGCCGATCTTCTTGCCCTTCAGGTCGGCGACCGACTTGAAGTCCGGCATGGTCTTGTTCGAGGTCACCAGCACGATCTGCGGCGCGCGGCCCTGCAGCACGAATTCGCGGTAGTTCTGGCCCTTGGCCTGCAGGTTGATGGTGTGCTCGTAGGCGCCGGAAACCACGTCGGCGCTGCCGCCTACCACCGCCTGCAGCGCCTTGGCGCCGCCAGCGAAGTCGACGATCTCGACGTCGAGCCCTTCGTCCTTGAAGTAGCCCTGGCGCTCGGCGATCGTCAGCGGCAGGTAGTAGAACAGGTTCTTGCCGCCGACCGCGATCGTGACCTTGGGCTTCTCCGGCTTGCCCTGCGCCTGCGCAAAGCCGCCGAAGGTGAACCAGCCGGCCAGGAACAGCACCAGCGCGATCAGCACCTGTTTCCAGAATTTGCGGTTGTACATCTGTGTCTCCTGCTTATTGTGTTCCCACCGCGGTGTTCCCACCGCGCCGCGCACGACGCGCGGGCGCCCCGCCGGATGGCATGCAGCGCCGCCGCGCGGCTTGGTGCGATGCTATCCGAGCGGCGCGAGTCGGCCCAATCGGGAACACTACCTAGCAGAAACGCCGGTGCGAAAGCTGTCGTCCCCGCAAAAGCGGGGACCCAGCGGCTCTCGAAGACGCTGGATTCGCGCTTTCGCGGGAACGACCAGATGGCGCCCGCGGAACGCCGCCCGGGCTTATTCCGCCTGGATATTGGCCGACTGGATGACCTTGCCCCAGCGGGTCAGCTCGGCGCGCTGGTACTGGCCCAGCTGCGCCGGGTTCATGTACTTCGCTTCGGCGCCAAGTTCCTCGGCCTTCTTGCGGAAGGCGTCGGTCTTCATGATCTTGTCGATCTCGCCGGTCAGCTTGTCGACCACGGGCTTGGGCGTGCCGGCCGGGGCGTACATCGCGAACCACGACGACACATCGAGATCGGCGTAGCCGGCCTCGGGCGCCGACGGCACGTCCTTCAGGCTGGGCAGGCGGTTCTTGCTGGTGACGACCAGCGGGCGCAGCTTGCCGGCCTGGATATGCGGAATCAGCGGCGGCGGCGTGGTGATGGTCAGGTCGACCGAGCCGCCCAGCAGGTCGGTCATCGCCGGACCGGTGCCCTTGTACGGTACGTGCGTGATATGGATGCCGGCCATCAGGTTCAGCAGCTCGGTCGACACGTGCTGCAGCGAGCCGTTGCCCGACGAGGCGTAGTTCAGCTTGTTCGGATTGGCCTTGGCGTAGGCCACCAGCTCGGACAGCGACTTGACCGGCAGGCTCGGGCGCACCACCAGCACCTGCGGCGCCGACAGCAGGTTGGCGACCGGCGCGAAGTCCTTGACCGGGTCCCACGACAGGCCCTTCATCAGCAGCGGCGTGATCACGTGAAAGCCCGAGTACTGCACCAGCAGCGTGTAGCCGTCGGGCTTGGCGCGCGCCACCAGTTGCGCGGCGATGCCGCCGGCGCCGCCGGGGCGGTTCTCGACCACCACCGGCTGGCCGAGCGCCTTGGCCAGCGGCTCGGAAATCATGCGCGCGGCCAGGTCGGTGGTGCCGCCAGGGGCCGCGGACACGATCAGCGTGACCGGGCGATTCGGATAGGCGCCATCCTGCGCGTGCGCGCCGGCGGCGAGGCAGGCCGCGGCGGCGCAAACGGCCGTGGCGAGCAGACGGCGGCGGCCGGGCATGGCCGAGTCCGCGGCCAAGTCAGCGGATTGGAACGGTTTGGACGAACGGATCGACATGCTGTCTCCTCCAGGAATCGATGTTGTTGTTAGGGTTGGGGTTGCGGACCTTCGTCCGCGGGCTTGCTGATTGCTGTTGTTCTTCGGTGCTTCGGTGCTTCGGTGCTTCGGTTCTTCGGTGCTTCGGTTCTTCGGTTCTTCGGTTCTTCGGTGCTTTGGTGCTGCCTGTGCTGGCCTGGCCGGGCCTCACTGCCCAGCGAAATGCTCCGCCAGCCAGGCCGGCGGCTGATGCGTGCGCAGCCGCGGACCGGCGCGCAGCAACTGGCTGCAGACCTCGCGTTCGACCACGGTGGGCAGCTCGCCGATGATGCCGAGCAGGCGCTGCAGGTCGACGCCGGTATCCACGCCCATCGACGCGAACATATGCACGAGCTCCTCGGTGGCGACGTTGCCGCTGGCACCGGGCGCATAGGGACAGCCGCCCAGTCCGCCCGCGGCCGCATCGAAGCGCGACACGCCGGTCTCCCACGCGGCGAGCGCATTGGCCAGCCCCATGCCGCGCGTGTTGTGCAGATGGATGGTCAGGCCGGTCGCCGGCAGTTGGCGCTGGAACGTCTCGCACACCGCGCGCACCTGGTTCGGATAGGCCATGCCGGTGGTATCGCACAGCGTGATGCCGTGCGCGCCTGCCTCGGCGAAGCTGCGCGCCAGCGTCATCACCTCGTCGACTGCGACCTCGCCCTCGAATGGGCAGCCGAACACCGTCGACAGCGAGACATTGACCGGCACGCCGGCCGCGCGCGCGACCTCGATCATCGCCAGCAGCTGCGCCTGCGATTGCGCGCGCGTCATGCGCAGATTGGCGCGGTTGTGCGTCTCGCTGGCCGACATCACCAGATTGACTTCATCGGGTCGGCACGACAGCGCGCGCTCCAGGCCCCGCAGATTCGGCACCAGCACCGTGTAGCGCGTGCCCTCGGCACGGCGCATGCGGTGCATCACCGCCTCGGCGTCGGCCAGCGCGGGGATCGCCTTGGCGGAGGTGAACGAGGTCGCCTCGATGCGGGCAAAGCCGCAGTCCGACAGCGCCTCCAGCAGCGCGACCTTGGCATCGGTCGGCACCACCACCGGTTCGATCTGCAGGCCGTCGCGCGGCGCGACCTCGTTGATCTCGATGCGGGCCGGGCCGCGCAGCGGGAAGTTCGTCGATGCGCCGATCGAGGAAGCGGTCGTGCTCATGCCACCACCCCGCGTGCGCGCAGGTCGGCGATGGTCGCGGCATCGAAGCCGGCCTGCGCCAGCACCGCGTCGGTATGCTCGCCCAGTGTCGGCGCGCGATCGTGGATCGCGCCGGGACTGCCCGACAGCTTCGGCACGATGCCGGGGACCTCGACCGTCAGGCCGCTGGCGGCGGTGACCTGCTCGATCACGCCGCGGGCGCGATAGTGCGGGTCCTCGGCGATGTCCTTGACCGTGTAGATGCGGCCCGACGGCACCTGGGCCTCGCGCAGCACGGTCAGCGCGCTGTCGATGTCCTGCGTGCGGGTCCACGCGGCGATCGCGGCATCGAGCTCCTCGACCCGCGCCACGCGGCCGTCGTTGCGCGCCAGCGCCGGATCGTCGGCCAGGTCGGCGCGGCCGATCGCCTGCATCAGGCGCTTGAAGATGGCATCGCCGTTGGCGGCGACCAGCACGTATTCGCCGTTGGCGCAGGGATAGGCGTTCGACGGCGCAATGCCGGGCAGCGCGCCGCCGGCCGGCTGGCGCACCGCGCCGAAGGCCGAATATTCCGGCAGCAGGCTTTCGCTCAGGTTGAACAGCGCCTCGTACAGCGCCACGTCGATGACCTGGCCGGTGCCGCCGCGCGCATCGCGCTCGTACAGCGCCAGCAGCACGCCCAGCGCGCCATGCAGCCCGGCGATGGTGTCGCCCAGCGACAGCCCGGCGCGCACCGGCGGCCGGCCCGGCTCGCCGGTCAGATGGCGCAGCCCGCTCATCGCCTCGGCGACCGCGGCAAAGCCGGGCTCGTCGCGCTTCGGACCGGTCTGGCCGTAGCCCGACACCCGCAGCATGATCAGCTTGGGATTGGCGGCGTGCAGCACGTCCCAGCCCAGGCCCCACTTCTCCATCGTGCCGGGACGGAAGTTCTCGATCAGCACGTCGGCCTCGGCGGCCAGCTTGCGCACCAGCGCCTGCCCGTCCGGGCTGCGCAGGTCGATGCAGATCGACTCCTTGTTGCGCGACTGCGCCTCCCACCAGACCGAGGTGTCCTGATACAGCAGGCGCCATTTGCGCAGCGGATCGCCCTGTCCGGGCGGTTCGACCTTGATCACGTGGGCGCCGAAATCGGCCAGCGTCTTGGCGGCGAAGGGACCGGCGATCAGCTGCCCGAGTTCGAGCACGCGGATGCCATCCAGAATCTGTCGCGGCATGCGGATTGTCTCCGGGGATCGGTGTGTGTGTCTGGCGATCGCCGGGAGGATCGGGACCTGACCCTGCGATCGAATTTGGCCGCAGTGTGCCGCAGCCCCAGCGGGGGCGGAAGGCGTCAATCGGTGAAGCGGGCCTTCACCGAACGCGAAAGGCTGCTGCCCTCTCCCCTACCCCTCTCCCGCAAGCGGGAGAGGGGAAAACCCTCGGGGAGGAGGCGAACAATATCGCGTGCGTTTGCAGAAGGCTCCCCTCTCCCGCGAGCGGGAGAGGGGTTGGGGGAGAGGGCAACCCCGGCCCTCGGAGAAAATCAGAACGGCGCGCGATCGCCGCAGAGATGCGTGATCAGCAGCCTGGCCGACACCGTCAGCGCGGCCGGGTCGCGCATGCCGATCAGCAGCGAGCGCTGCGCCCAGGCGTCCTGCAGCGTGACCAGCGACAGGCCCATCGACTTGACGTGCGGCTCGGCGGCGATGCGCGGCAGCACGCCGACGCCCAGGCCTGCCATCACCATGCGGCACATCGCATCGAAGCTGCGCACCTGGATGCGCAGGCGGAACGGCCGCTCCAGCCGGCTGCTCTCCTCGAGCAGGCGCGCGGCCAGCGATGTCACCTGCGGCAGGCTGACGAAGTCGTATTCGAGCGTATCGGCGTAGCGCACCGGACCGCGCTGCGACAACGGGTGGCCCGGCGGCGTGACCAGCACCAGTTCGTCCTGGCGGTATTCGACGGTAACGAGGCCGGCGCTCGGCGTGCGGTCGGCAAAGATGCCGACGTCGGCGCGGTTCTCGACCAGGGCGGCGACGATATCGCCGCTGTTCTGCTCCTCCAGCTCGATGCGGATGGTCGGATGCAGCCGCATGAAGCCGGCCAGATCGTCGGGCAGGAATTGCGTGATCGCCGAGGTGTTGGCGCAGACGCGCACCTGTCCGCGCACGCCCGACGCATAGTCGGACATCACGCCCGCCATGCGCTCGACGTCCTGCAGCACGGTCAGCGCATGATGAAAGCAGGCTTGCCCCGCCTCGGTCAGCTGCACGCCGGCCGCATGGCGAAAGAACAGCGGCGCGCCCACGGCGGCCTCGAGATCAGAGATCCGTTTGCTGGCGGCGGCGATGGCTAGATGCGACTGGCGCGCGCCGGCCGAGATGCTGCCCTGCCGCGCGACGGCGACGAACAGTCCCAGCGTGACCAGATCGAAGCGGGCCAGGTTCATCGGGCGATCAGACCATGCAGGGCGATACGCAGCGATGCGGCAACGGGCTTCACAGCGTGCGGCGGTCCATCACCGCGCGGGCGATGGTGCCGGCATCGACGTATTCGAGCTCGCCGCCGACCGGCACGCCGCGCGCGAGCCGAGACACCTTGAGCCCGCGCGCCTTCAGCATCTCGCCGATATAGTGCGCGGTGGCCTCGCCCTCGCTGGTGAAGTTGGTGGCGACGATGACCTCGGCCACCGGGCCGCCCAGCGCGGGATCGGTGGCGCGCGCCAGCAGCCGGTCCAGATGGATCTCGCGCGGACCGACGCCGTCCAGCGGCGACAGCCGGCCCATCAGCACGAAATACTGGCCGCGATAGGTCAGCGTCTGCTCGATCATCACCTGGTCGGCCGGCGTCTCGACCACGCACAGCAGCGAGGCATCGCGGCGCGGGTCCAGGCAGGTCTCGCAGACCTCGGCCTCGGTGAAGGTGTTGCAGCGCGCGCAGTGGCGCACGCCGTCGGCAGCGCCGCGCAGCGCGTCGCCAAGCCGGCGCGCGCCCTCGCGGTCATGCTGCAGCAGGTGATAGGCGATCCGCTGCGCCGACTTCGGGCCGACGCCGGGCAGCACCTTCAGTGCCTCGACCAGCGCCTGCAGCGAGGTGGGAGTGGATGCCTTCATCGTGAGTTGGCGTTCGGCAAGCTGGCGCTCAGAACGGCAGCTTGAAGCCCGGGGGCAGCGGCAGGCCCGAGGTCATCGAGCCCATCTTCTCCTGCGTGGTGGCTTCGGCCTTGCGCACCGCATCGTTGAAGGCGGCCGCGACCAGGTCTTCCAGCAGCTCCTTGTCCTCGCCCTCGGCGAGCAGGCTCGGATCGATGGTCACGCGCTTGACGTCGTTCTTGCAGGTCATCACCACCTTGACCAGGCCGGCGCCGGACTGGCCCTCGACCTCGATCAGGGCGAGCTGCTCCTGCATCTTCTTCATGTTTTCCTGCATCTGCTGGGCTTGCTTCATCAGCCCGGCGAGTTGGCCCTTCATCATGATGCTTCTCCTGATATCGATGGATTCGGTGGATTCGTGGGTCGGTGCGCGCCGCGCGGCTTCGATAGGGGCGTATTGGCGTATGGATGGGCCGCGTGCCGTTGTCAGAGCGCGCGCGGCTGGATCGAGCCCGGCACGATCTGGCCGCCGAACTCGCGCAACAGGCCCTGCACGAAGGGATCGTTCTCGATCGCCGCCTCGGCCGCACGCTGGCGCTCGGCGCGCGCCTGCGCATCGGCCGCCGCGGCGGTCTCGCTGACCGCGCCGACCTCGCAGTGCACGCGCACCGCTTCGCCGAAATGGTCCGACAGCGCCTGCGCCAGGCGCTCGACGGCATTGCCTTCGGCGATCGCGGCGACGGGCGCGCGCAGCACGAAGGTGCGGCCCTGCACGCGCGCCAGTTCGCTCTGATACGCCAACTGCTGGGCCAGGCCCTTCAGCGGCAGGCTGGCGGCCAGCGCCGGCCAGTCGCCGCTGAAGATCGCCGGCGTACCGTCGTCCGGCGGCAGCGGCGCGGCCACCGGCGGCGGGGTCTTGTTCGGGGTCGCGGCCAACGCTTCGTCCGCGGCTTCCGGAGTCGGAACCGGCATGGCCGTGCGCGGCGGCTCGGGGCGACGCAGCGGCGCCGCCCGCTGCGGCTCGGGTTCGCTGTCGTACGGGCCGATCAGCGGCAGGTCGGGCGGCAGCTCTTCCCACGGCGGCACATCGCTGCCGCCGGCTAGTTCCCATGGCGCCGGCTCCGCGGCCGGTGCCGCGGACGTGGCGCGCTGGGCCGGAGCCTGGGTCGAAGCTTGGACCGAGGCGGGAGCCGTCGGACGCGGCGGCTCGGGCCGGCGCTGTGGCGCCGCCGGGCGCAGCGACTGCGTCGGCGCGGGGGACGGCGCGGCTACAGGTGCGGGTACGGGGGCCGCGGCCACGGGTCGTGCCGGACCGCCGCCCTTCCCTGCCGAAGCCTGACGGGCCGCCTGCAGCGCGGCGCGAGCCGGCGACAGCGGCTTGCCGTCGGCGGCGGGCCTGGCGGCCGGCGCCGGCGAAGCAGCAGGCGCCGCAGACGCTGCCGGTGTGGGCGCCGATGCGGGGGACGCTGCGCTGGAAGCCATCGGGCTCGACGCAGCCGGGCGCGGACCCGGCGCCGCGGCGGGCGCAGCCGGCGCGGCCTGTGCAACGGCGGGGCCAGTCCCAACGCTTGCCGCTGCGCTTGCAGCGGCGTTGGCAGCGGCGTTCGGGGCGGAGCTGGCGGCAGTCCTGGCAGCGGCAGGGCTCGACGTCGGAACCGGCGAAGCCGATGCAAGCGATGCAACTGATGCAGCCGGCGCGGAAGCCGCCGCGGTGCTCGCCAAGTTGGGCATAGAAGGCCCCGGCATCCGGCGCGCACCGCTCGTCGCTGGTCCTGCCGGCGTCGGCGCCGACGGCATCGCCGAGGGCCGGAACGCCAGCATCCGCAGCAGCGTCATCGTGAAGCCGGCGTACTCGTCCGGCGCCAGCGCGAGCTCGCTGCGGCCGAGATTGGCGATCTGGTAGAACAGCTGGACTTCCTGCGGATCGAAGGCGGCCGCCAGGCGGCGCACCTCGCCGGCCTCGGGCCATTCCTCCTGCACCGACGCCGGCACCGCCTGCGCCAGCGCGATCTTGTGCAGCAGCGAACCGAGGTCCTGCAGCGCGCCGGCGAACGACAGGCTGCGGTCGGCCATGCTGTCGGCCACCGCCAGCATCGCGGCGCCGTCCTCGGCCGCCAACGCGTCGAGCAGCTGCACCAGATAGCTCTGGTCGATCGCGCCCAGCATGCCGCGCACCGAGGCCTCGGACACCTCGCCGGCGCTGTAGGCGATGGCCTGGTCGGTCAGCGACAGCGCGTCGCGCATCGAGCCGTGCGCGGCCTGCGCGAGCAGCCGCAGCGCATTGCCGTCATGGGCGATGCCCTCCTCGGCCAGGATGCGGTCGAGGTGGTTGACGATATGGCCGGGCGGCATCTGCTTCAGATTGAACTGCAGGCAGCGCGACAGCACCGTGACCGGGATCTTCTGCGGGTCGGTGGTGGCGAGGATGAACTTGACGTGGCCGGGCGGCTCTTCCAGCGTCTTCAACATCGCGTTGAAGGCGTGGTTGGTCAGCATATGCACTTCGTCGATCATGTAGACCTTGAAGCGGCCGACCGTGGGCGCGTAGACCGCCTTGTCGAGCAGCTGGGCCATCTCGTCGACGCCGCGGTTCGACGCGGCGTCCATCTCGATATAGTCGACGAAGCGGCCCGCATCGATCTCGGTGCAGGCCTTGCAGACCCCGCACGGTTGCGCGGTGATGCCGCCGGTGCCGTCAGCCCCCGTGCAATTCAGGGCCTTGGCCAGGATGCGCGACAGCGTGGTCTTGCCGACGCCGCGCGTACCGGTAAACAGGTAGGCGTGATGCAGCCTCTGCTGTTCCAGCGCATGCGTGAGCGCGCGCACCACGTGCTCCTGGCCGACCAGCGTGGTGAAATCCCTGGGGCGCCATTTGCGCGCTAGAACTTGGTAACTCATGGCGGCGATTGTAGCAAATGGCGACCCGCCGGCCGGCGGCCTGTCGCCGGCCTCGGCAAGGCGATCGGGCGCACCCTCAGCGGGGCATGGAGCCGGGTCTTCAGCCGGGCGATCAGCCGCACTCGCCGACGTAGCCGCAATTGGCGCATTTGGCGCAGCCGTCGACCTTGTGCAGGGCATGCGCGCCGCATTCCGGGCAGGGCTTGCCGGTGCCGAGGCCGGGCGCGCCGAGCGGCAGGCCTGCGCCCGGCGCGGCGGCTCCCCGCAGCGGCGCGGCGTCCAGCGCAAGCCCGGCCTCGCGCTGCGCCAGCCGCTCGGCCAGCGCGGCGACCGGCACCTGCTGCCCATCGGCATCGAGAAAGCCCCGCTTGATCAGAATGCGCTGCAGCGCGTAGCCGAGCGCCGCCACCTCGGAGTCGTGAAAGCGCGGCACTTCGGTGCCGTCCTGCCGCGTCAGCGTGCCGTAGCGCACCGTGCCCTTGTCCCACACCACGTTGCGCATGTCGGCCAGCGCCTTGGCGATCGAGCCGCCCGAGCGCGCCACCATCGACAGCAGCCGCATCGTCGAGGTAATCCATTGCTGGCCTTCGCTGCGCTGGCCCGCCGGCATGAAGAACTCGACCGGCCGCTCGATCGTCACCGCCCTGCCGTCGACCACGCCGTTGACGCGCATGAAGTTGACGGTCAGATAGACGGTCTTGTGGCCCTCGTAGGTCAGGTACTCGACCTTGGACGTCACGCCCTCGAGGTCGCCCACCGGCCGGCTCTCGAAGGGCTTGCGCAGCGGATCGTCGCCATTGGCGGCTCCTGCGGTGGCGGCGCCGGCCGTACCCGCCTGGCCCTGCTCCGCCTCGGCGACCGACAGCACCGCACCCAGCACGCGATTGGGCCGGTAGGTGGCCAGCCCCTTCAGCCCGGCCTTCCACGCTTCCAGATACAGGTTGCGGAAGGCCTCGTACGGATAGTCCTCGGGCACGTTGACGGTCTTGCTGATGCTGGTGTCGATATAGGGCTGCACCGCCTCCAGCATCTTCATATGGTCGAGCGCGGACATCTGCAGCGCGGTGACGAAGCTGTCCGGCAACTGCTCGACATCGCCGCCCAGATGGCGGTACAGGCGCCAGGCATGGTCCGCGACCTCGTAGGCCTTGTAGCTGTCGTCGCCCATCCGCTTGCGCCGCTGATAGGTCCACGAGAACGCGGGCTCGATGCCGTTCGAGGCGTTGTCGGCGAAGGCCAGCGTGATGGTGCCGGTCGGCGCGATCGACAGCAGATGCGAATTGCGGATGCCATGCGCGCGGATCGCCGAGCGCACCGGCTCGGGCAGCCGGCGCGCGAAGCCGCTTTGCAGATAGGCGTCGGCATCGAACAGCGGGAAGGCGCCCTTCTCGCGCGCCAACTCGGTCGAGGCCAGATAGGCGGCATCGCGCAGCGTCTGCGCGATGCGCGATGCCAGCGCGCGGCCCGCCTCGCTGTCGTAGCGCACACCCAGCATCACCAGCGCGCTGCCCAGGCCGAGAAAACCGAGCCCGACGCGGCGCTTGGCCATCGCCTCGGCGCGCTGTTCGGGCAGGGGCCAGTAGGTGACGTCGAGCACGTTGTCCAGCATCCGCACCGCCACCGCGACTAGCGCGCGAAAGCCGTCGAAATCGAAGGACGGCGCCTCGCTGAACGGGCCGCGCACGAAGCGCGTCAGGTCGATCGAGCCCAGGTCGCAGCAGCCATAGGCCGGCAGCGGCTGTTCGGCGCACGGATTGGTGGCCTCGATGCGCTCGCAGTAGTAGAGGTTGTTGTCGTCGTTGATGTGCGACAGGAAGAGGATGCCGGGCTCGGCGTGATCGTAGGTCGCCTGCATGACCTGATCCCACAGCTGCCGCGCCGGCACGCGCCGGTACACCCACATGCCGTCGTCGCGGCGCCATGCGCCGGCCGCGATGGTCTCCGGCGCCGGCTCGGCGATATGGACCAGATCGATCTCGCCATCGGTCTCGACCGCCTGCATGAAGGCATCGTCGACGCCGATCGACAGATTGAAGTTGGTCAGCTCGCCGCGGTCCTTGGCATGGATGAAGGCCTCGATATCGGGATGATCGGCGCGCAGCACGCCCATCTGCGCGCCGCGCCGCGCGCCGGCCGATTCGACGGTCGCGCACGACGCGTCGAACACCTTCATGAACGAGACCGGGCCCGAGGCGCGCGAATGCGTGCCGCGCACCAGCGCGCCCGAGGGACGGATCGCCGAGAAGTCGTAGCCCACCCCGCCGCCGCGGCGCATGGTCTCGGCTGCCTGTGCGACAGCGGCGTAGATGCCGGGCTTGCCATCCACGTTCTCGGACACCGCATCGCCGACCGGCTGCACGAAGCAGTTGATCAGCGTGGCCTCGATGCGGGTACCCGCGGCGGAATGAATGCGCCCGGCCGGCACGAAGCCGCCCTCGAGCGCCGCCAGGAAGCGCTGGGCCCAGCGTTCGCGCTGCGCCTGCGGCTCGGCCTCGGCGAGTGCGCGCGCGACGCGCGCGCGCACATCGGCCGCGCTGCGTTCCTCGCCCTTGGCGTACTTCTCGCGCAGCACCTCGACCGAGATTTCCTGTGGCGGCAGCACGGCCTGCATCATCTGTTCGTTGGCATTCATCGGTCAGATCATCAGGTTTTGGCGCGGGACTCGCGCTCTGGGTTACAATGCCGGTCGGACGGGCCTCCTCGCATGGCGGCGCGGTCAACCTGGTCAGGTCGGGAACGAAGCAGCCACAGCCGTTTTCCGCCAGTGCCGAGGGTCAGGCTCGTCCCCCTTCCT
>JAPSLC010000049.1 GCA_031181345.1 Cupriavidus sp.
GCCGAGTCGACGCTGTTCAGCGAGTAGCGCGGACCGACGCCCATCGGGTCGAAGGCACCGAACAGGTCGTACAGCGCGTTCTGCTGACGGCCCAGCGAGATGGTGCCGAAGTTACCTTGCAGGCCGACGTAGGCGGCGCGGCCGAACAGGCGGCCACCCTGGGCCGAACGGCCGGTGTCGATGTCGAAGCCGCTTTCCAGCACGAACAGGCCCTTCAGGCCGCCGCCCAGGTCCTCGGTGCCGCGCAGGCCCCAGCGCGAGCCCGACAGGTTGCCCGAGTTCATGCGCACGGCGGTGTCGCCGCCGCCGGCGCTCGGGGCGTTGCTGATGACTTCGATGCCGGCATCGACGATGCCGTACAGCGTGACGTTGGTTTGGGCGGACGCTGCGCCGGAGGCGGCGGTGGCAGCGGTCGCGGCCAGCGCGAGGAGGGCTTTCTTCACGGTGTGTTCTCTTTTGACTGGTGATGGAAGACTGAAGAGGTCTGCCGCCGGCAGCGTGGCGCGGGTTCGACCCGTGAACCCCTGCAGGCGCAAACGGAGCCGATCATCGCTGGCTTTTATGACACCTTTAAGTAAGGTGAAAATCACGTTGCAAAAAAGCCGCAGCCGAGAACCCACATCACCGGCCAGGCGCAATTCCGTGAAGTCATCGAATCGCGCAGATAGGAAAAGGGCGAAGCGACAAGGCGCTTCGCCCGAACGGCCATTCACGTCAAGCGATGACCTGCGATGGCTCAGCTGCCCTTGGCGAGACGGCTTTGCATGCGCTTGGCGCGATCGGCGGAGCCCGGGTGCGAATCGAACATGCCGGACTTGCCGCCATCGAGCTTGGCCAGCTTCTCGAAGGCCGTCACCAGGCCCTGGCGATTGGCCTTGTTCTTCGTCAGCAGGTCGAAGGAGTAATCGTCCGCGGCCGTTTCCTGCGCCTGCGAGAATTGCGCATTGATCAGCTTCTCGGACAGATCGCCCAGCTGCGACTGCGACAGCGCGGCCACGGTGCCGTTGGCGCTGGCCGCCAGCGCACCGCGCGCGGCGACGGCGGTATAGGCCACCTGCATCTGGCTCTTGCTGTGTCCCAGCGCCACGTGGCCGATTTCATGGCCCAGCACGCCGCGCACTTCGTCGTTGTTCATCATGTCCATCAGGCCGCTGTAGACGCGCACGCAGCCGTTGGCCATCGCCCAGGCGTTGACGTCCTTGGTCAGGTAGACCTTGGC
Source organism: Cupriavidus sp. (assembly GCA_031181345.1). Taxonomy (GTDB): domain Bacteria; phylum Pseudomonadota; class Gammaproteobacteria; order Burkholderiales; family Burkholderiaceae; genus Cupriavidus. Next base: position 1,220 of record JAPSLC010000049.1, read on the forward strand.
CTGGACCGGCACGCCGCTGTCCTTCAGGCCGGCCATGATCGTGCTCAGGCGCTTGGTGTACGGGCTGTTGGCCGGCGCGATCTTGTTTTCCTTGTCCGATTCGGCGCAGGCCTGTTCCGACAGCGACTTGACGTCCGCGTCCGACAGCGTGGCCGCCTTGAACAGCGAGCCGCCGGCATCGACCAGGCCATTGACATTGCTGCCGGCGCAGCCGGCGATCAGCGCCGCGGCGCAGGTGGAAAGCAGAGTGAGAGAGAGAACGGTTTTCATGCGTTGAATTGCCCCTGGGTTTTTATTGATTCGTATCACGCGTGCCCGACGAATAAAGGCGCCGCATTGTACGATTTTCGAGAATCCCGGATTGCAAACAACGGCAATGAAAAAACGCCGGGCGGGCCGGCGTTTCAGGGAAATTCAAAGCAATTGCCGATTCAAGAGCGCTTGCGGTTGACGAATTCCGCCATATAGCGCTGCGGCTCGCCGGTATCGAATGCGCTGCCGAATTCGGCGACGCTGTTGGCGATCGCCGTATCGACCGGTTGCTCCTCCCATTCGCGCAGCAGCCGCTTCTGCTGGCGCACCACCGTCGGCCCGAAGCCCGCCAGCAGCTGCGCCACTCGTTGGACTTCGGCATCGAGCTCGGCCAGCGGTACCACGCGATGGACCAGGCCCCACGACAGCGCCTGCGCCGCGTCGCACAACTCGCCGGTCAGCAGCATCCATGCGGTGCGGGCATTGCCGATCAGGCGCGGCATCAGCGCGGCGTGAATCACCGACGGAATGCCGACCTTGACTTCCGGCATGCCCAGGTTGGCATTGTCGCCGGCGATCCGCAGATCGCAGGCCAGCGCCAGCTCCAGTCCGCCGCCCAGGCACCAGCCCGGCATGCGGGCGATCACCGGGACGGGGCAGTGGCGTACGGCGTCGCACAGCGCGCGCAGGCCGCCGATGAAGCGCTCGGCGCTGTCCCGCGTCAGCCCGGCCATTTCCTTGATGTCCGCGCCCCCGATGAAGCCCTTGTCGCCGGTGCCGCGCAGGATCAGCACGCGCACCCTCGGATCGGCGGCGAGCGTGCGAACCGCTTCTGTCAACGCTGCGATTACCGGCGTGCCGAGGATATTGAGCGAGCCGGCGTCGCTGATGGTCAGGGTGGCAATGCCGCGCTCGTCGATGGCGACGGCAGCGTGGCGGCTCGGATCGGGAAGGCTGCTGGCGGTGGCGCTCATGGTGTCCTCACTGCAGTTTGGCGAACTGGATCTTGTCGACGACGCGCTTCCAGTGCTGGTTTTGATGGCGGATCAGCTCGGCGAAGGCCTTGCGCGAGGTCCAGGCCGGAATCGCGCCCTGCTTTTCGATGGCGGCAATGACCTCGGGATCGGCCAGCGCCTGGCGCACCGCATCGTTGAGCTTGTCGAGGACCGCGTCGGGCGTGCCGGCGGGCGCGCCGAGGCCGAACCACGACGGATTGTTCATCGCTGGCAGGCCGGCCTCCGCGTAGGTCGGCACATCGGGCAGCAGCTTCAGCCGCTGTTTGGCGGCCACCGCCAGCGGCTTCAGGCGCTTGCCCAGGATCAGACCCGAAGACGACGGAATATTGTCGAACACCACCTGGATCTGCCCGGCCACCGCGTCGTTCAGCGCCGGTCCCAGGCCCTTGTAGGGAACGTGCAGCATCCGCGTGCCGGTCTCGCTCATGAACAGCTCGCCGTTCATATGGCTCAGGCCCCCGTTGCCGGAGGAGCCGAACGAGTACTTGCCCGGGTTTGCCTTCAGCAGCTTGATGAAGGACGCGACGTCGGTGGCGGGAAAAGAAGGATTGACCACCAGCACGTTGGGCACATCGGCGAGATTGCTGATTGGCGCAAAGTCCTTGACCGGGTCGTACGGCGTCTTCACGTAGACATTGGGGTTGACTGCGTGCGAGCTTTCGACCTCCATCACCAGCGTGTAGCCGTCGGGCGGCTGCTTGGCCGCATAGGCGCTGCCGACCGCGCCGCCCGCGCCCGGGCGGTTCTCGACCACCACGGGCTGCGTCAGAATGGCGCCCATCTTCGAGCCGACGATCCGGGCCAGGATGTCGGTGGTACCGCCGGCCGCGTAGGGCACGATCAGCTTGATTGGCTTGCTCGGATAACCGTCGGCATGCGCGTGGGTGGCGACGGCGGCCGTGGCGACTGCCGCGGCGATCAGCTGGATGGTCTTGCGCGCGGTGGCGCGATGCGGATGTTGCAAGGGTGTCTCCTCGTCGGTCTTCGTCGGTGTTGGTATGGAAAGGGAATCAGGCAGAAGTCAGGCGCCGTGCTCGCCCAGCAGCGGCGGCGGAGACAGCGAGGCGGCAGGCGCGTCCGGCAGCATCGGATTGCGCACCATCGGAATGCGGCCGAGCGTCGGATGTTCGGCGTATTGCAGCAGGCCGCGATGCCGGACCTGCGGATGCGCGAACACCTCCTCGATCGAGTGGATCGGCCCCCATGGCACGCCAGCCGCATCAAAGGCATCGGTCCACTGCCGACGGGAGCGGGTCGCGAATACCTGCGCCAGCAACGTCCGCAATGCCGGCAGATTGGCGATACGCGCGCTGTTGGTGCGATAGCGCGCATCCGAGGGAAGGTCGGACAGGCCGGCCACCTCGCAGAAGCGCGCGAACTGCGCATCGTTGCCGATCGCCAGGATCAGATGGCCATCGGCGCAGCGGAACACCTCGTAGGGCGCGCAATTCGGATGCGCATTGCCGCTGCGGGGCGGATTGCGGCCGGAAAACAGGTAGTTGGCGCCCTGGTTGGCATTGAGTGCGACCGCGACGTCGAGCAGCGCGATGTCCAGATGCTGCCCCACGCCGCTGGCCTGGCGCTGGAACAGCGCGGCCAGCACCGCCGAGGTGGCATACATGCCGGTGCTCAGGTCGACGACCGCGACGCCGGTGCGCAGCGGTCCCTCGCCGGGCGTGCCGTCGGGTTGGCCGGTATAGCTCATCAGGCCGCCCATGCCCTGGAACACGTAGTCGTAGCCCGGCTTGTCGGCCATCGGGCCGCTTTGGCCGAAGCCGGTGATCGACAGGTAGACCAGCCGCGGGTTGCGCGTCTTCAGGCTTGCATAGTCCAACCCGTAGCGCCGCAGCGTGCCGGCCTTGAAGTTCTCGACCAGCACGTCGGCCTCGTCGGCCAGCGTCAGGATGGCGGCCTTGCCTTCCGCGGTGGTGAAGTCGACCGCCAGCGAGCGCTTGCCGCGATTGCAGCAGGCGAAATAGGCGGACATGCAATCGCCGCCGTCGGCCGATTGCAGATAGGGCGGGCCCCAGCCGCGCGTATCGTCGCCGCGCTCCGGGTGCTCGATCTTGGTGACCTCGGCACCGAGGTCGGCCAGATTCTGGGTACACCAGGGCCCGGCAAGAATTCGGGACAGGTCCAGCACCTTGATGCCGGACAGGGCCTTGTGCAGCATGGGGTCTCCGCGTCGATTCGATCGCGGAGCAGTATATTTTTGCGCCGGGCGGCCAACCAGTCGAATGTCTTCAAGCCACCGTTCGCGGCAATTCAACGGTACGGCCGGGGTGCGTCCCGTTCCGTCACGGCAGCGCGTCGCGCGTCGCGGCCACGTGCGGATCGCCCAGCAAGAACTCGGCGAAGGCCTCGGCGAAGGCGGGCAGCCTGCCCGGTGGCGGCAGCACCAGATTCAGCTGGCGCCGTGCCCAGTCCTCGGCCAGCCGCACCCCGACCACGCGGCCGTCGCGCAGCGAGGTCGCGGCCACGCTGCGCGGGACCAGCGCCAGCCCCACGCCGGCTTCGACCAGCGCCAGCACCGCATCGAAGGTCGGCGCATGCAGGCGGACATTCGGCGTTCGTCCCAGCCGGTGCGCGGTATCGCGCAGGAAGACCACATTGCTGGTATCGCGCCCCGGGCAGACGAAATCGTGGTCCAGCGCCGCGCCGAAGCGCACGCCGCCGGGCTGCGCCTCGGCCTCGCGCGTCAGCGGGTGGTCGGCCGGCACTGCCAGGATCAGTTCGTCGACCGCATACGGCATCCAGCGCGCGCCCTGCGTTTCGACTTCGCCGGCCAGCACCCCCACGTCGGCTTCTCCTGCGGCGATGGCGGCCGCGATCTCGCGGCTGGCCCGTTCCTCCAGGTCGATATTGACTTCGGGATGGGCGTTCAGGAAGCGGCTCACGCTCGGCAGAATGAAGCCGTTCAGCGAACTGCTGTTGGCGATCAAACGGATATTGCCCTTCAAGCCCGCGGAAAACCGCCCCAGCTCGCCGTGCATCCGCTCGAGGCCGCGCAGCAGCTCGCGCACGTGGCCGAGCAGCGCGGTGCCGGCCGCGGTCAACTCCATGCCGCGCGCCGCCCGCACGAACAACGGCGTGCCGAGTGCCAGCTCGAGGTTCTTGAGCCGATAGCTCGCCGCCGATGCGGTGATATGGATGGCGGCGGCGCCGCCGGACAGGCTTTGCGAGTCGGCGATGGCCTGGAACAGCCGAAGGTCCGTCAATTCGTAGCGCACCGGGTTCTCTCTGGCGGGTCGATCGGTGGGCGATGCAATGCATTGCGTGCCCGGTGTCGCATTCTAAGCGCGGCCACGTCGGACGCTCGCGTTACCGTGCCCAGGGCTACAGGCCGAACGGATACGTCTCCGGCATGCCGCTGCGAACCGCGGTGGGCAACGCCTTCACTGCCTCGGTCCGATCGAACCACACCAGGGCATCGAACTGCTGCGGCAGGCAGGCGAACGCATAGTGGCTGGCGAACTCGGTATCGGGCCGGTAGACCACGCCGATGAAGCGCTCCTGGCGCGGCACGGTCAGCAGCGCGCGCGCCTGCTCGTGGACGCCCTCACGCAGGTCGATGAAGCAGCGGTCGATGCCGGTGCGCTGGAACAGCGCCTCGTAGCTGTCGGCGCGCGCGGGCACGACGTCCATCACCTGCATCGGCCCGTCCCAGTCGGGCGCCGCGGCGACAGTGCCGCGTGACGTGGAGAAGCCAATCAGCGCCGCCTCCCTGCCGAAGCGCGCACGGCATAGCCGGCCGATATTGGTCTCGCCATGGTCGCGGCCCATCGCGGTCGCGTCGGCATCGCCGATATGCGAGTTGTGCGCCCATACCACCGCCTTGGCACGGGGCGCGTAGGTGTCCAGCAGCCGCGCCAGCGTGTCGAACATATGGGTGTCGCGCAGATTCCAGCTTTCCGGGCCGCCGTAGTACATCAGCCGGTAGTACTGCTCGGCCGAGGCCACCAGATGCGCGTTCTGCGCGGCGTCGAAGAACGGCTCCTTGCCCCGCATCGCATAGTCGAGCTGCTTCTCGAGCAGCGCCTGCAGCTGCGCGATGACCTGGCCCTCGCAATCGCGCGCCCGGCCGGACAACACCGCGCGGCCGTAGCGCGACGGGTCCTCGCGCCACGGCAGCAGGCAGCCGTAGCGTTCCCGCGCCTCGCGTGCGCCGTCGGGATCGACGCGGTTCAGATAGCCGAGCACGGTGGAGATCGAGCTGCCCAGGCTGTAGATGTCGAGGCCGAAGAAGCCCGCCCGTTGATCTGGCGTGCGTTGGGCGTTGTAGCCGCGCATCCATTCGACCAGCGCCTCCACCGACGTATTGCGCCACATCCAGGTCGGAAAACGCCGGAACGGCGGTTCCTGGTGTTCGGCGGCGGGCCGTTGCCGGACATAGCGGTCGATCGCGGCGGCATCGGGCCAGTCGGCCTCCACGGCGACGATCCGAAAGCCGTGCCGCTCGATCAGCCGTCGCGTGAATGCGGCCCGGGCATCGTAGAACTGCGCGGTGCCGTGCGTCGATTCGCCAAGCAACACCACGCGGCAGTCCGCAAACCGGTCCACCGCCGCCGCAAATCCCGCATCGTCGATGGCGGGCAGCCGCTCGGCCGACTCGGCGATCGTCTCGACGATATCGGTGTCGGCGAGCAGCTGGCCGGTGATGGGATCGTGCAGTGCCCTGGTCATGTCGGTTCTCCGCGGAATCGTCGATGCCTCTCAATCTCCATCGCCGGCATTCTCGTTGCCGGCCTCCTCGGCCGTGCGCGCGACGAGCGGCACGAAGGCGACGGCGGCGAGATCCTCGCGCTCCAGCGTGCCGTCCGCACGCTTGCCGATGCGCAGCAGCCGTTGCGCGTGGCCGGGATGGCCGTGCGGCATCACCAGCGTGCCGCCCGGTGCGAGTTGCGCCAGCCAGGCCGCGGGGATGTCGGGACTGGCGGCGGCCGAGACGATCGCGTCGTACGGCGCGCCTGCTTCCCAGCCTGCGGTGCCGTCGGCCAGATGGACTTCGACGTTATCGAAGCCCAGCGCACGCAGCACCTCGCCGGCACGCTCGGCCAGCCGCCGCCAGCGCTCCAGCGTGATGACGCGCGCCGCGATGCGTGCCATCACCGCGGCCGCATAGCCCGAGCCGGTGCCGATCTCCAGCACGCGCGAGGCGGGATGCAGTCGCGCGGCCTCGACCATGCGCGCGACGATATAGGGCTGCGAGATGGTTTGGCCCGAGCCGATCGACAGCGGCGCGTCGTCGTAGGCCGATTGGCGCAGCGCGTCGGGCACAAAGCGTTCGCGCGGCACCTCGCGCATGGCCGCCAGTACCGCGGGATCGCGAATGCCGCGCGCGGCGATCTGCAGCTCGACCATGCGCTGCCGGTAGCGTTCGGCCTGGTGTTCCGGGCCGTTGAAGAGAGGGGGAGTCATGGCGGATAGGCGCGACCGATGTGGCGCATGTGGTGTTTCGCGGAGTACGCATCGACCGTGCCACCGACTGCGGCGGCAGATCCCGCGGGCTTTCGATCACGTCGTTTCGCCGGCCTTCGCGCGGCTGGAAGAACCTTCACGGGCCCGCGTACAAGGCGTGTAAATGCTCCATCCGCGTGCGCGACGCGATGGGCGCGATGTCACTGGCGTTGTTCTTGCGTACCGCTCGGCTTCTTTTCCACCGCCGTCCGGCGACTTCCAAGGAGCATGACGATGAAGAGCAAAGCACCTCGCGCAAACCCGATGACCGCTGACGTTACCGATGTCACCGATGTGACGACCGAGCCGTTGGCCGAGCAGCGGCCGATTCCCGCGGTCACCGAAGTGCCCGACGCTTCCACCATGCTGGCACGCGACTACCTAAAGCTGGCCGCGCTCGGCTGGAGCTTCTATGGGGCCTTGATGGAGGAGGCCGGCTTCCAGTGGACGTCGTGGATCTGGAAGTGGGACCCCGACGAGCGGCTGGCGCAGCAGATCACCGGACCAGTACCGGCGCTGTCGATGGCAAGCAAATACGGGCAGACCGCCTGGGAGATCGGCGCCGACATGCAGGGGCGCTGGCTGGATGCGTGGATGCGGTTCTTCTCGTGGAATCCGGGGGCGATGTTGGGCGGGATGGCGGGGGCGGTGGAGAGGGGCGCTAGAGCGTAGTAGCAGCGATTCTGGGCACGTTCGCGGTGGGCCGACCTACCGGCAGCGCTGATAGAAGGCTCCCCTCTCCCACTTGTGGGAGAGGGGTGGGGGAGAGGGCAGGGCGGTCGAGCGTCCGATTTCGCTGTTGCGAACCACCCTCTCCCCCAACCCCTCTCCCGCCGAGCGGGAGAGGGGAGCCAGTCCTCCAGGCCGCAGGCGTCGAAGAACGCTCCCCTCTCCCACTTGTGGGAGAGGGGTGGGGGAGAGGGCAGCGGCGGTCCAGCATGCGATATCGCTGCTGCGAACCACTCTCTCCCCCAACCCCTCTCCCGCCGAGCGGGAGAGGGGAGCCAGTCCTCCAGGCCGCAGGCGTCGAAGAACGCTCCCCTCTCCCACTTGTGGGAGAGGGGTGGGGGAGAGGGCAGCGGCGGTCCAGCATGCGATATCGCTGCTGCGAACCACCCTCTCCCCCAACCCCTCTCCCGCTGAGCGGGAGAGGGGAGCAGTCCCGAGCGATGGCGGTCGTCCAGGCTCAGGGCGCAGTGCACGTGTAGTTCGACGCCTGCGCCGCGGCTGCCGCGTCGTTCGCCGGTCCCGTATAGCGCGGGTATTGCGGGTAGCGGCACAGCGGACGCGAGAACGCGGTGGCGCCGTTGGCCTCCTTCGTGGCGGTCAGCGTGCCCGGCGCGGTGCCCCTGGTGACCCAGGTATCGAGCGCCGTCAGCAGGTCGGTCTGATCCGCGCCCGGACCGCCGGCGCAGTGATTGACGCCCGGCGCAAGGTAGTAGCGCACGAACTCGTCAGCCGATGCCTGCCCGCCGACCGCAGCGACCATCCCCTGGTAATAGGCGTTGGTGGCCTTGAAACTGAGGGCGGAGTCGTTGGTGCCGTGCCACAGGATCAGCTTGGCGTCGCTGTTCTTCAATGGCCGCAGGTCGGTGTTGGTCGCGTCGTTGAGGTTGGCCAGGTTGGCCAGTGCGCTGACGTTGCTGTCCCAGGAATAGGTCAGCGAGTTCTGCGAGCGGTCGCGTGCCAGATAGTTCTTCACCGTCGTGTCCTGGAACAGGAACTGCAGGGCCATGTTCAGGTTGCCGTTGCCGGTCAGCCAGAGGCCCCATGCTCCCGGATCGTCCTCGTTGCCGGTCAGCGCCCAGCCCGCATTGGAATAGGCGCCATTGGCCCACACCGCCGGCGATGTCCACGACTGCACGACCGCCAGCTGCGCGTCCGACAGGCAGGCGTCGCCGGCGTCCGTGCCGCCGGAACAACGAAGTACCGCCGGATCGAAGCTGCACGACAGCGGGTTGGATACCACGCCGTCGCTGATGCCATCCTGCGCGTCGCACGCATCCCGCACCGCCTTCGCCAGCAGATTGATCTTTGGCGCGTTGAACATGCCGCCCGGGGCCGCGAGGGCCTTGGCGTTGCGATTGAATGCCCCCATGAAGCCGACCCAGTTGTAGGCCGGCGCGCGGGCGATGATGCCGTCGAAGAGGTCCGGATTGCGTTGCGCTGCCATCAGCGCTTCACGGCCGCCATTGGAACAGCCCTCGAAGTACGACCGTTCCGGCGACTTGCCATAGGCGAAGCGCAGCATCTCGCGCGCGGAGGACATCACCGTCGGCACCGACTGATGGCCGAAGAGCGCGGCGGCGTGCGGATCGTCGAGGGCGAAGTCGGCCGACAGCCCATTGCCCGAATGCCCCGAGTCGCTATGGACGGTGGCGTAGCCCTGCTTCAACGCGGTCAGGTTGGCCGGCACGTCGATGCCCGGGATCGATCCGTTGTAACCGCCGCCGCCGCCGTAATACAGCTTGCCGTTCCACCGATCGGGAAGCCGCAATTCCAGGTTCAGTTGCGGCGCGATGGTCGCGTTGACCCGGCAGAACAGCGGTTGCGGGCCGCTCGCCGCCACGGTGGCGGCCGCGGTGACGGTCGCGCCGGCGACGGTCTTTCCGGCGAGCTCGGCGCACGCCTGCGCGGCGTTGGCCGAGTGCCTGGGTTTGTGATCGTCGTCGCTGTCTCCGCAGGCGGCCAGCGCGGCCACTGCCACCACAGTCACGGCGATACGATGCCAATGGAAAGCCAAAGTCGGTGCCATGTCGTCTCCTTCGATGTCGTGGAGTCAGGCCAGGGCGGGCGCGACCAGCCCCTGGACACCGGTCTGGCACGGACTCGAGCGGCTGCTGCTGTTGCTGCTTGGGGGCGGTCGAAAGGAAGAATAGACGCGAGGGGCGGTGCAGATTGTCCCCGCGAGGACAATCGCGGCGCCCTCGAATCGGGATTTGCCCTAGGTTCGGCGGTGAAGTGCGCGGCGAGCGGCCTGCCGCACAGGAGAAGGATAGGAAGCGCCGCGCCTCAGCGCCGCCGCTCGTGCTCGATCAGCTGGGCCAGCAGCCGGACGCCTTCCTCGATCCGTTCCTCGGCAATCCCGGTGTAGCCCAGGCGGAAGTGCGGCGAGGGATCGTCTGCGGCAAAGAACACGTCGCCCGGCTCGATGATCACGCCATGCCGCAGCGCGACATCGCCGAGCTTGCGCGCATCGAGCCCGGGCGGACCTTCGACCCAGAACGACGAGGCCCCCGGAGAATTCTGTACGCGGCATTGCGGCAGATGCCGCGCCAGCATGTCGCGCAGCACCGCCGCGCGGCGCTGGAAGATCGGGGCGACGCGCCGCAGCAGCGCGTCGTGGTGGCCCAGCGAGATGAACAGCGCGGTGGCGCGCTGGTTGTTGGCCGGCGGGTGCCGCAGCATGTAGCGCCGCAACGCCCGCGCCTGGCGGATCACCGTGCTCGGCGCGACGATGTAGCCGAGCCGGATGCCCGGCACGAAGGACTTCGACAGGCTGCCGACATAGATCACGCGGCCCTCGCGATCCAGGCTCTTCAGCGCGGGAATCGGTTGCGTCAGCGCGGGATTCTCGGTGTCGTAGTCGTCCTCGATCAGCACCACGTCATGCCGGTGCGCCTCGGCCAGCAGCGCCTCGCGCCGGTCCAGCGGCATCGTCACCGTGGTCGGGCACTGGTAGCTCGGCGTGACGAAGGCATAGTCGCAGCGTGCCAGCTCGCCTTCCGGCCGCAGACCCGAGTCATCGACCGGCAGCGGCACCACCTCGCGCGCCCGCATGCCGAAGATCGCGCGCGCATCGCTGTAGCCGGGCTCTTCCAGGCCGACGACCGCGTCGCGCGTCAGCAGGTCGGCCAGCAGATAGAGCGCGTGCTGCGCGCCCAGCGTGACCATGATCTCGTCCGGATTGGCCCAGACGCCCCGGCGCGGCAGCACGTGCCGCTGCAACTGCTCGATCAGCAGCGGATCGTCGCGGTCGATCAGGTCGGAGGCCCAGCCGCGGATCTCCAGCACGGCCAGCGCCATGCGCGAGCATTCGCGCCAGTCCGCGGTCGGAAACAGCGCCGGGTCGAACTGGCCATAGATGAAGGGGTACGGATAGTTCTGCCAGTCGTTGGGCTTGACGATGGCGCGCAGCCCGCTGATGTCGGGCAGCCGCTCGCTCCAGTCCGGGCCGGGCGTCTCGCCGCCGCCCTCCTTGCCGGCGGGTGTGTTGGCAGTGCTCGCGGACGCCGGTCTCGCCACGCTGGGCAATTGTTCGACGACGAAGTAGCCGCGCCGCGGCCGCGTTTCGAGGAAGTGCTCGTCGACCAGTTGCTGGAAGGCCAGGATCACCGTATTGCGCGCGATGCCCAGCGTCGCGGCCAGTTCGCGGCTCGATGGCAGCGCGCTGCCTTCGGGCAGCTGCCGCGACAGGATCGCCGAGACGATCTGCTGGCGCAACTGGGCCTGCAGGCTCAGGCCCGAATCGGCGGGCAATTGCAGCAGCCGATTCCAGAAGGTGGTTCCCTTGCCCGCCGTGGCCATGCCGTTCGCGCTCCGTATCGTCGGTTTCGTCGTTGGGTCGGGGAGCATTATCGGACAAGGGGCGGGGAGGGGATATGGGGATGTTCCTGCCTCGTGCGATTGGGTCATGGCAGGAGCGGCCGGTCCATGCTCCCCTCTCCCACTTGTGGGAGAGGGGTGGGGGAGAGGGCCAGGCGCGTGATCTGGCGCTATCGCGTGTGCATGCGCCCCTTGCCCTCTCCCCCGGCCCCTCTCCCGCAGGCGGGAGAGGGGAGAACACCAAGGGTCTCGCTCAACTACAGCACATCATCCTTCAGGTGATACCAGTGATACAGGAACCGCTGCCCCAGCCGCCGGAACGGTGCAAACGCCGGCGACTCGACCCACTCGCGCACATTGGGGAAGGGCAGCGCCGAGCGGAAGATCGGCAGTTCCGGCCCCGGGTTCTTGCCGGCGATCATCGCGGCCATGCGGCGGCCCGCCTGGGCCGAGTACATGACGCCGTTGCCGCCATAGCCCATCGCGTAATAGATGGTCTGCGCGGGATCGGGCCGGAAGATGCGCGGCATCATGTCGTGGCTGACGTCGACCCAGCCCCACCACGAGTAGTCGATCGGAATGCCCTTGAGCGCCGGGAACTTGCGCACCATGTCGTCGACCAGCTTCTGCTCGTAGCGGGGCCGCGGCGCATCGGTGCCGGTGATCGCGCTGCGGCTGCCGATCTGCAGCCGGCCGTCGGGCATCAGCCGGTAGTAGTGGCGCAGGATGCGGGTGTCGGTGATCACCTGCGTCGTGCGGAAGTTGCAGGCCGCGATCTCGTCGGGAGTCAGCGGCCGCGTGACGATCGAGTTCGACAGGATCGGGAACAGTCGATTCTTCAGATGCGGATGCAGGTTCTGCGAGGTATAGCCGCCGGTGGCGACGCCGACCGCCCGCGCCCGCACGATGCCGCCCGGCGTGCGCAGATAGTGCACGCCGTCGCGCGTGGTCCAGTCCAGCACCGGGCTCGACGGATGCACGGTGGCGCCGAGCGCGCGAGCGCGGCGCAGATAGCCGAACGCCAGCTTGCCGGCATGAATGCCGATGCCCTCGGGCTCGTGCATCGCGCCGGCCGCCTCCTTGTCGTCGACGTATTCGCGCTTGACGGTATCGGCATCGAGAATGCGGGCGTCGTAGCGGAACACCTCGCGCAGAAGCTTGGCCTCCTTCTCCAGCGCCGGCATCGCGTCCGGACGATGCGCGATATACAGATGGCCGCCCGGCTGCGGATCGCAGTCGATATCGCGGATCAGCGTCTTGAACGTCTCCATGCCGGCGCACACTTCCTCGTGCAGCCGCAGCGCGGCGTCCAGGCCGTAGCGCTGGATCCATTGCGAGCGCTTGAGCCGGCCCGAGGCGCATTGCGCCTGCCCGCCGTTGCGCGTGCTGCAGCCCCAGCTGACGCGGTTGGCCTCCAGCACGGTCGCCTTGATGCCGTGTTCCTGCGCGAGGAAGATCGCGCAGGTCAGCCCGGTGAAGCCCGAACCGATGATGGCGACATCGACGTCGACGTCGTGCGTGATCGGACCGTCGTCGGGCGGCGGCTCGCCGGCGGTGCCGATCCAGTAGGTCGGCGCGTAGTCGCGGCCCTGGCCAGGCGTCGGCGCGACCAGCGGGTCGTAGGCGGGATCGTAGGGCCGGGACGGACCCGTCGGTCCTGACTGTCCACCGGCCTGGCCCGGCGTTCCGGTCTCCCGTCCGATGGCGGTGATATCGGCAATGGCTTCCATCGCTGCGCTCCTGTTGGCGACGCGTTCGGCGACGCGTTCGATCAGCCGCGCGAACCGGCCGCGAGCGCGGGACGGTCCTTGCGATAGGCGTTCTTGACCGCGATCTTGCCGTCGCGGAAGGTGAACACGTCGACCATGCGCGCCTCGATGCGCGAGCCGTCGGCCTTGGTGCCGCGGAAGGTCGATTCGCTGACGCCGCGATCGCCGCAGACGAAATGCTCGCCGTCGAGCCAGGCCGCGTCGGGGAAGGTCTGCCAGGCCAGCTGGAAGCCCTCGCGCACCGCCTCGCGGCCACGGAACGTGCGGCCGAACAGCTCGCCGCCGGCCACGGCGTGGAACACGCAGTCATCGCTCATGAAGGACATCAGCGCGTCGATGTCGTGGCGGTTCCAGGCATCGCTGAACGCCTGCAGCGTGGCGGCGGTGACGCCGCCGCTGGCGCCACTGGCCTGCTGTCCGGACGGGTTTTGCTCGGCCGCGACGATGGCTTCGGTGCCGGCCTGCTTGCTTTGGTACTCCACTTGAATCTCCTCGATGTTGTTGCGGCCCGCGCGGCAGCGGACCCGGTCCTTTGCACGTTCCCAGCATAGGGAAGCGCCGGGACGCGCTGTAGGGCCAGTTGGATGGAATCGATTGGGCCAGCGTTTGTCGCCGGTGGAGGCGCTGGCCCTCTCCCCCCAGCCCCTCTCCCGCATGGCGGGAGAGGGGAGCGGGTCGTCGGCGTGCGATATGTCTGGGCATTCGCCTGCCCCATCTCACCTCGCCCGCTTGCGGGAGAGGGGTCGGGGGAGAGGGCAGCGCGCTCGCCAGCCTCTGTGAACGTCAGAGCCGATGCACTTCGGCCCGCGGCATGTCGCCCAGATGCTGCTGGTGCGGGTCGATCTCGCTGTCGCGCAACGCCGCACCGCGGCGGTACTGCCGGCGCACCAGATAGACCAGCAGCAGGATGCCGAGGCTGACCACGCCGAGCAGCAGCGGCTTGCGCTGGTCCGGAATGAAGGCCATCGCCACGACGATGCCCGTCATGCCGAAGATCGCCACATAGGTCAGATACGGATACATCCACATGCGCACGCGCAGCTTTTCCGGTGCCTCGCGTTCGAGGCGCGCGCGCAGCCGCAATTGAGACACCGCGATCAGGATGTAGACGAAGATCGCCACCGTGCCGTAGGAATTGACCAGGAAGGCAAACACCGTATCGGGCGAGACGTAGGACATCACCACCGCGGCATAGCCGAACAGCGTCGAGAACAGGATCGCGCGCACCGGCACGCCATTGCGATTGAGCTTGGCCAGCGCGGCCGGGGCATCGCCGCGGCGCGTCAGCGCGAAGATCATCCGCGAGGAGGCATACAGTCCCGAGTTCAGCGCCGACAGCACCGCGGTCAGCACCACCGCGTTCATCACCTGCGCCGCGCCGCGGATGCCCATTGCATCGAGCGCGCTGACGTACGGCGTGGCGATGCCGGGCGAGTTCCACGGTACCAGGCACACCACCAGCAGCACCGAGCCGACGTAGAACACCAGCACGCGCGTGATTACCGAGTGGGTCGCCTTGGCCACTGCCTTCTGCGGCTCCGCGGTCTCGGCCGCGGCGATGGTCACGATCTCCGCGCCGAAGTAGAACCCCGTCGCCGCCACCGCACCGGTCAGCACCGGCATGATGCCGTTGGGCGCGAAGCCGCCATGCGCGCTGAGGTTGGCGACGCTGGGCGCGGTATCGGGCCACATGCCGAGCACGAACAGGCCGGCCAGGAACAGGAACACGACGATCGCGGCCACCTTGATCGAGGCGAACCAGAACTCGAATTCGCCGAAGGACTTGACCGAGAACAGGTTGGTCAGCGTCAGCATCACCAGCAGCACCAGGCTGATGGCCCAGGAGGGCACGTCGGGCAGCCAGTAGCGGATCAGGTCCGCGCCCGCCACCGCTTCGATGGCGACCACGATGACCCAGAAGTACCAGTACATCCAGCCGGTCAGAAAGCTGGCCAGCGCGCCGGCCTCGGGTTTGCCGCGCCACGCTTCGCGCGCGTATTCGTAGAAGGAGCCGACGGTGGGCAGCGCGCACGCCATCTCGCCGAGCATCCGCATCACCAGCACCACCAGCATGCCGGTCAGCAGGAAGGAAAGGACGGCCGCCGGGCCGGCCGACTTGATGACCACGCCGCTGCCGACGAACAGTCCGGCACCGATCACGCCGCCGAGCGCGATCATCGTCATGTGGCGCTGTTTCAGGCTGTGCTTGAGGCCGCGCGAGCCCTCGGGGTTATCCAGCAATTTTTGTCTCCAGTGCTTCTCATGATGGTGTCGTCACGGCTTCGCTGTCTTTGTCTTGTCTGTCCGGGGCCGCATTGCTGCGGCGGCCCCGAAGGCCGTGATCGCACGGCGCGGCGGGGCCGCGCCGCACGCCTCGTTGCTTCCGTTATACGTAATCCTTGTACTTGTCGAGCAGGCGGACCGGCTTGGCCAAGGCATCGCGGCGGAACGGATCGCCCAGCTCACGCGTGCACATGATCTCCACGATGGTGGTCTTGCCGTGGTTCATCTGCAGGTCGATGGCCTTCTTCAGCGCGGGGCCGACGTCTTCGAGCCGGTCGACCACGATCCCTTCGGCGCCCATCGCCCGCGCGATGTTCGCGAAGCTCGGGTTGTCCAGCTCGCCGGCGACGAAGCGGCGGTTGTAGAAGTCCACCTGGTTCTTCTTCTCCGCGCCCCACTGGCGATTGTGGAAGACCACCGCGGTCACCGGGATGTTGTGGCGCACGCAGGTCATGGTTTCCATCAGGCTCATGCCCCAGGCGCCGTCGCCCGCGTACGAGATCGCCGGCCGGTGCGGTGCGGCCACCTTGGCGCCGATGATGGTGGGGAAGGCGTAGCCGCAGTTGCCCCAGCTCATCGCCGCGAAGAAGCTGCGCGGCTTCTCGAAGCGCAGGTAGCTGTTGGCCACCGAGTTGATGTTGCCGATGTCGGTCGACACCATCACGTCGGCCGGCATCGCCTTCTCGAGTTCGCGCAGCACCTGGCGCGGATGCAGGTAGGTGCCGCCGCCCGGCGTGCGCTCGTTCTTCTGCTCCTCGATCATGTCCAGGCTGAACGGGTCGCGCTCGTGCGTCCACTCGTCCAGCTCCTTCTCCCAGGCCGCCTTCTCGGTGGCGATCTGGTCGGCGCGCGCGGCGCGGGTCGCGTCGCAGGCGAGCGTGCGGTTGGCCAGCCGTTCGGTCAGCGCGACGGCGGCCGCCTTGGCGTCGCCGCAGATGCCGACCGAGATCTTCTTCACCAGGCCGAGCATCTTGTGGTCGGCGTCGATCTGGATGATCTTGGCCGTCTTCGGCCAGTAGTCCATGCCATGCTGCGGCAGCGTGCCGAACGGCCCGAGGCGCGAACCGAGCGCCACCACGACGTCGGCGCGCGAGATCAGCTTCATCGCCGCCTTCGAGCCCTGGTAGCCGAGCGGGCCGCACCACAGCGGATGGCTGGCGGGGAAGGAATCGTTGTGCAGATAGCTGTTGACGACCGGCGCGCCGAGCCGCTCGGCCAGCGCCTTGCATTCCTCGATGCCATCGGCCATCACCACGCCGCCGCCGGAAATGATCACCGGGAACCTGGCCTGGGCCAGCAGCTCGGCCGCCTCGTTCAGGCTCTGCTCGCCGCCCGGGCCGCGGTCCAGCCGGCGGGGCTGCGGAATCTCGGCCTTGATCTGGCCGTAGAAGTAGTCGCGCGGGATGTTCAACTGGGTCGGGCCCATCTCGGCCATCGCGCGATCGAAGCAGCGGCCGGTGAATTCGGCCATGCGCGCCGGGTTGGTGACATGGCCCTGGTACTTGGTGAACTCCTGGAACATCGGCAGCTGGTTGGCCTCCTGGAAGCCGCCCAGGCCGATGCCCATGGTGCCGGCCTCGGGCGTGACGATCACCACCGGGCTGTGCGCCCAGTAGGCCGCGGCAATCGCGGTCACGCAGTTGCTGATGCCCGGACCATTCTGGCCGATCACGACGCCGTGGCGGCCCGACACGCGGGCATAGCCGTCGGCCATATGGCCGGCGCCCTGTTCATGCACCACCGGGATCAGGCGGATGCCGGCGGGCGCGAAGATGTCCATCGCGTCCATGAAGGCCGAGCCCATGATGCCGAACATATCGGTCACGCCGTTGGCGGCGAGGGTTTCGACGAAAGCCTCGGAAGGCGTCATGGCCTGCGGGCCGGCGGTGGGGGTGTGGTCGGACATGCTTGCGGTCTCCGGTAGGTTGGGATCGTTGTGATTCATAAAACGGTACGAGGCGTACCGAAAACGGTTGTTTCGCTGAAATGTAGGACGGAGCGCGGCAAGCGTCAATAGGAAAATCCATTAAACGGAATGAGTTGTGCCAAAAACTGAGACTGGCTATGATGCCGTTTCAGAAGCCCGCGCGGCAGGCGTGCGCCTGCGCTCTTGCGGGAACCGGGAAATCCGTCCCGCCTCATCCAGGAGAACCGAAGTGGCGATCGACCTTGCCAGCGTGGAACCGGACCGCATGGTGTCGGTGCGTGAAGTGTTCGGCATCGACAGCGCGATGCGGGTGCCGGCCTTCGGCGTGCGCGACGACCACGTGCCGGAAATCGATCCGGGTTACCGCTTCGAGCCGGAAGTGACGCTGGCGATCCTGTCCGGCTTCGTCAGCAATCGCCGCGTGCTGGTGCAGGGGCTGCACGGCACCGGCAAGTCGACCCATATCGAACAGGTGGCGGCGCGGCTGAACTGGCCTTGCGTGCGCGTCAACCTCGATGGGCATATCGGCCGCATGGACCTGGTCGGGCGCGACACCGTGGTGCTGCGCGACGGCCAGCAGGTCACCGAATTCCAGGAGGGCATCGTGCCCTGGGCGCTGCAACGTCCGATTGCGCTGGTGTTCGACGAATACGACGCGGGCCGTCCCGACGTGATGTTCGTGATCCAGCGCGTGCTCGAGCGCGATGGCCGCTTCACGCTGCTCGACCAGAACCGCGTGATCCAGCCGCATCGGTATTTCCGGCTGTTCGCCACCGCCAATACGGTGGGCCTGGGCAATCTGACCGGCATGTATCACGGCACCCATCTGCTGAACCATGCGCAGATCGACCGCTGGAACGTGGTGGCGACGCTGGACTATCTGCCGCGCGAGGCGGAGATCGACATCGTGCTGGCGCGCGTGCCGGAACTGGCAGATGCGGCCGGACGCGAACTGGTTGGCGCGATGGTCAGCGTGGCGCAACTGACGCGCCAGGGGTTTGCGGCCGGCGATGTATCGACGCTGATGTCGCCGCGCACGGTGATCGCCTGGGCCGAGAACTGCCAGATCTTCCGCGATCCCGCGCTGGCGTTCCGGCTCAGCTTCCTGAACAAGTGCGAGCCGGGCGAGCGCGCGATCGTCGCCGAGTATTTCCAGCGGGGCTTCGGCGTCGAGCTGGAGCCCTGCGGCGACGCGGCGGCTTGACGATGTCGGCGCCAGCGATCCCGGAGGCGGCGGCCGCCGCGATAGCGGAGCAAGCGCTGCCCGCGGCGACGCAGCGCCGGCGCGAGGCATTGTGCGCGGCGGCCCTGCGTGCGCTGGCTGGGGACGCCGCGTTGCATTACCGCGCCGGCAGGCCATGGCGCGGCCCACGGCCGCTTCCGCTGCATGCGCCGCACCTGCTCGCCGATGCGGCACGCGACACCTTTTCCGACCTGCGCGGCGCGGTGGACGGCGCCGCGCTGCGTGTGCGGCATGGCGATTCGGCTTTGCACCGCGCGCTACGTCCGGCCGATCCCGTGGCCCGGCTGCTGTTCGAACTGTTCGAGCAACTGCGCTGCGAGACGCATCTGCCCGCCGGCATGCCAGGCGTGGCCGCCAACCTTCACGCGCGCTTCGAACAATGGTCGCTGGCCTTTCATCGCTCCGGGCTGACCGAAGGGCGTTTCGGCATCCTGATCTACACGGTGGCGCAGGTGGTCTGGTCGCGCTTGTCGGGCCGGCCGGTGGTCGAGGAGACCGAGGACCTGATCGAGGCCACGCGCGCTGCCGTCGTGCCGGCGCTGGGCACCGCGCTGGCCGGCATGCGCCGCACGCGGGGGGACCAGCGCGCCTTTGCGGAGCATGCGCTTGCCGCGGCCGAGCTGGTGGCCGGGATGCTGCGCGACGATGCGCGGCGAGCGGGCCTGGCCGAAAACGATGGACGCGAATCGGCCGAATCCGTGCGCGATGGCTTCTCGCTGCTGCTCGATTTCGAGGACGAGGCGCCGTTGCAGGAGGGAGGCCATGCCGGCACCGGCGGCGCACGTCCCGGCGCCGACGAAGCTCGCGCGCCCGCCTACGCCGCCTTCACCACCCGCTACGACCGCGAACTGCGCGCGGCCACGCTGGCCCGGCAGGCTTCACTGCAGGCATGGCGCGAGCGCCTGGACCGGCGCATCGTCGAGGGCGGCATCAATCCGGTCCGCGTCGCCCGCACGTTGTCGTCCGCCTTCGCGATCCCGGCTGCCGAGGGCTGGTCGTCCGGCGAGGAGGAAGGCCGGCTCGACCGCAGCCGGCTCGCGCAACTCGCATGCGCCGGCGGCCAACCGCGCATCTTCCGCCAGTCGCGGTGGCAGCCGCGCACCGACGCGGTACTGGGTTTCCTGATCGATTGCTCGGGCTCGATGAAGACGCATATCGACCAGATCGCCTTGCTGGTCGATGTGATGACACGCGCGGCCGATGCCGCGGGCCTTGCCACCGAAGTGCTCGGCTTCACCACCGGGGCCTGGAACGGCGGGCGCGTGGCGCGCGACTGGCAGGCGGCCGGACGGCCGCCGCGGCCCGGCCGCCTCAACGAGCTCTGCCATCTGGTGTTCAAGGACGCCGACACCAGCTGGCGCCGCGCACGAACCGGCATCGCCGCGCTGTTCAAGGCCGACCTCTTCCGCGAAGGGATCGACGGCGAAGCGGTCGACTGGGCCTGCGACCGCCTGCTGTCACGCCCGCAGTCGCGCCGCCTGCTGGTGGTGGTATCCGACGGCAGCCCGATGGACCGCGCCACCGCGCAGGCCAACGGCGAGCGGCTGCTGGACGACCATCTGCAGGACGTGGTGGCCCGCCGCGAGGCGCAGGGACGGATCGAGGTGATGGGACTGGGCGTCGATCTTGATCTGAGCCCTTACTACCGGCGCCACTTCCCGCTGGATACCACCCGACCGCTGGATACGGCGGCGATCGACGCCATTGCGAGGTGGGTGGGGAGTGGGGGGCGTACCGGGCAAGGCTAGCGCCGGCTAGCGTTGCAGCTGCGTCGTCATCTCGGCGAGCGGCATGAAGAGGATGGAGTTCAGTATCCGGATTTCACCGGCATCAGGTTGAGCTTCCGCCACGACCTGCTCGAAGACCTCACGCTTGACACGTTCCAGCGTGGCGAGCAAGGCGTCGAGTTCGGCCGCCGCTGCACCTTCGGAGAGGCCCAACTCCACGCCGGCCTGAATCACGTCGTCACGGCGTATGTCGCGGAAATGGCGGGCGTTGCCGATCGGCATGGTCAATTCGGAGTCAGGCCAGAATGGGTCGTTGTTTCGGTAGGTGACCGTGTCATAGACCACGGTGCTGACCAGGTCGTAGAAAGGCGCGAGCGCATAGCCCCGCGGCTCGCTGAAAAAGGACAGATTCTTCATGTGTGCGTCGCCATTGCCGATCAGCACATTGAAGGCGACCCACCGATAGATCGCCAGGCGCGACGCGGTGCGTTGCAAGGTCAGCGCGATCAATTGTTTAAGGGTCTCCGTCGAGCTTTGCGCATACTTCAGGACGCGGCTCTTGCCCCGTATCTGCATGCCGTCGATGACATGACGCCGCCAGATCCGCCCATCGCTGCTGCGGCGGTCGAATCGCGCCACGGCGAACACGGGCGCCGGTACGCGAAGAAAGACGGTGGCCGGAACCGGAAGGCCAGCGCGCGCGGCCAGCCGCATGCAATAGAACTCGTTGATCGCGGTGTGGCGCCATGTCTCCGAGCGTGAATCCGGCTTCAGGATATGGGTCGACGCTTCCGCGCCGACAGGCTCCCAGATGGTCCAGTGTCCCGGCCCGCCCTCGAGAATGGCCGCGAGCTTGTGCTGCGCCCCTGCCACCGACATGTGTTTGGGAGCGTTCGCATCGAGAGGCCGGCGGGGCAAGTCGAGAATGCGCGCGTTCAACGCTTCCAGCGAAAGAGGAACGCGCCCGGGCGCGGGCTCGTCGGCGCCGGGCGGCAGCAGCGTGATGGCGCCAGCGGACTCGGCCCCGTAGTAGGCAAGCATCGACCATGCGTCATCGACGTCCAGCCTTGCCGCCGTCGCCAATAACCCGCGCTGCTCTTCTTCCGGCAACAGGTTGTCGAAGAACCATTGCACCGGGCGATCGGTACTGGTGTCCGTTTGGCGGCCATGCTGCAACGGCAAGTCGGGACACAAGGCAAACCGGTCCGGGCGCTGCAGCCACAGCGGGTCGTATTCAAAGCTCCAGACGCCGTTGTCCTCGATCAGCCTGCCGATCCCGATGCCATTGGCACTGGCCATCAACGTCCGCGAGTCGCCGTTCATTTCCGCACCCGCCGCTTGGTGACCGCCTTGGGGTTCGCCATCCATGGTTCGACATCGAAGGCTTCCGCCGACAGCAACACTCCCAGCTCGCGCAGCAGGTGCAGCACCTTGCCCAATTGCGCCGTCGATTTTCCCGCTTCGACGTCGGAGATGAAGGTGGGCGACAAGCCCGTACCGCGCGCCACTTCATCGCGGGTGAGCCGTTGAGACAGGCGAGCGGCGCGGACCAGCTGTCCGAGCATTTCGGGGTCGGAGATAGGGATGTGCATGGCGCCATACCGTAGTCGATCGGCGTCATTATAGGTGAAAGCCGCCGATGTGAGGGCGGAACGTACACGAGCGGCTACGTTATGCCTCTTTACGGCCAGCTTTTATGTATAAAAGGTGCGACCGACTACTTTATCGCGCCTCTCCGCTGAAATGCAGATAAAGGATACGAGCGACTACGTTATCCGCATTGGTGCTATGCCGAATACGCCGCAAACCACTGCCACAGCGGCCCCATCATCAAGTACGCGCCCAAGACGACCAGCACGCCGAACGCCACCCGTCGCGTGCCTTCGGGCGACAACGGCGGCGGGAAGCGCCGTGCGGCGATCGTGCTCAGCGCGACTACCGGGAAGGCCAGCGCCGCCTGCAGCCAGACGTCGCCGGCCAGTTCGCCTTGCCAGGCGCTATAGGCGG
Organism: Cupriavidus sp.; assembly: GCA_031181345.1. Classification (GTDB taxonomy): domain Bacteria; phylum Pseudomonadota; class Gammaproteobacteria; order Burkholderiales; family Burkholderiaceae; genus Cupriavidus. The sequence continues at coordinate 23,446 of JAPSLC010000049.1, forward strand.
TGCGCACGGCCGAGGTGGTGGTAAACACGAGGATCAGCGCGCAGCGGATCTGCACCATGTTCAGCGGCTGACGATAGAACTGGAAGATCAGCGGTGGCCCGGAGACGCCGAACAGACCGCTGAGCAGGCCGCCGCAAACGCCGCTGACGAAGAAGGTGCCGTCGCCGGAGCGGCTGGGCAATGCGGCCGGGCGCAGGGCCGCGCCGATGCCGCCGTACAGCACCACGGCGCCGAGCATCAGTTGCAGCACGCCGGCAGCGGTGCCGCTCAGGTAGTGCAGCAGCACGACGCCGGCCACCACCGACGGCAGGATGCCCAGCGTGGCGGCGCGCACCGCGCGCCAGTCGATATGGTGCAGCTTGCCGGGCAGCGCCAGCGCGCCGTTGGCGAGCGTCAGCAGGCTGACCAGCGCGGCCAGCGTGGCGACCGGCGCCAGATGCAGGCCGCTGGCCGCGCCCATCACGATCAGACCCATGCCGAACCCGGTCACGGTCTGGAAGTAGCTGCCGAGGCCGAGCAGGGCCAGTACCGGCAGCAAGGTTTCGGGATTCATCGGGACTGCGCGGCTCCCGATGGTGTCGTGGCGGCAGGCAAGTCGATGGGCAGCGCCATCTGCGCGCTGGCATCGCCGGCCTCAAGTTCCGCGGCCTGTGCCTGCACTACGGTGACCGCAATCACATGGAAGATGTCGTCCGCGCTGCAGCCGCGCGACAGATCGTTGGCCGGGCGCCGCAGCCCTTGCAGCATCGGCCCGATGGCCACCGCGCCGCCCAGGCGCTCGGCGAGCTTGTAGCCGATATTGCCGGCCTCCAGGCTCGGGAACACCAGCACATTGGCATGCCCGTGCACCTGCGACGCCGGCAGCTTGCGCTCCGCGATCTCCGCGACGATGGCCGCGTCGAGCTGCACGTCGCCGTCGATGGCCAGGCTTGGCCTCAGCGCGCGCACGCGCTGCGTCGCCGCGGCGACCTTGTCGACGGCGGCGTGGTGCGCGCTGCCATTGGTCGAGAACGACAGCATCGCCACGCGCGGCGTCTCCATCAGCAGGCTCTGCGCGCTGTCGGCCGCCGCCATCGCGATCTCGGACAGCGCCTCGGCGTCCGGATCGATCACCAGGCCGCAGTCCGAGAAGATCAGCCCGCCCTTGAGCGAGTGGAACGGCTCGCAGAACATCATCAGGAAAAAGCTCGACACCAGCCGGAACGAGGGCGCGATGCCGATGATCTGGATCGCGTGGCGCACCACGTCGGCGGTGGTATGGACGGCGCCGGCCACCGAGCCGTCGGCGTCGCCGGCGCGCACCATCAGGTTGGCGAAGCACAGCGGCGCCAGCACGTCGCGCCGCGCCTGCTCGGGCGTCATGCCCCTGGACTGGCGCAGCGCCAGCCATTGCTGCGCGTAGCCCTCGCGCACGGCAGAGCTGGCGGGGTCGACCACTTCCATGCCGTCCAGCGCGATGCCGTGCCGCCCGGCCGCAGCGGCGATGCGGGCGGCATCGCCGACCAGCACGATGCGGGCGATGCCTTCCTGAGTGGCACGCTGCGCGCCCTGCAGCACGCGCGGGTCCTCCGCCTCGCACAGCACGATGCGCCGGGGGGACGAGCGCGCGCGCTCGATGATGCGGTGGATCGCTTTCATGGCGGGAATGAAAAGTGGGATGAAACGTACCGAAAACGGGATTTGACCGAAGGATAGAGCGGCGACCGCCAGTGGTCAATAAAAATCTCGAAAATCGGTACTCCGTGTGCACTAAAACGGGACGCGATATCCCGTCATGGTGCGACGGCCGGTCCGGTGAGCCATCCATGCGCGCGCGAATCGGCCTCGTTCGCGGTCCCCTGTTGGCTTGGACCCACGATTGCCGCCCAGTGGCACTATGGCCCGCGCCACCCGCTGCCTACGATAGCGCTACCCAATGTGCAAGGCGTTGGTTGCCGATTGCCGCCACGACGCGGCGACGGCCGATCAAAGGACGCGACAGCCGTCCACTGCAAGGAGACATTGGCATGCGACCTGCTTTCTGTCTTCCCCTCCTCGAGTAGGCACCCTGCCGGTGCCTGGATTCTTCCGTGCCGCTTCCCTGTCGCGGCACGCAACCTGTCTTTCTTGAGGAATACGACGATGCGTTGGATCGAGCGTTGGATCAAGCAGTTTGCAATGGGCGCAGTGCTGGCCGCCGCCGTGCAGACGGGCGCGCTGGCACAAGCGAAGGAAGTGGTGATCGCCTACCAGGACATGGTGGTGCCATGGCGCCATGTGCAGGACGCCAGGGAGATCGAGAAGCAGACCGGCTACAAGGTGTCGTTCCGCCAGTTCTCCGGCGGCGGCGACGTGATCCGGGCGATGGCGTCCGGACAGATCGCGATCGGGGAGGCCGGCACCTCGCCGATCGCCTCGGCCCTGTCGCAGGGGCTGGATGTCGAACTGTTCTGGATTCTCGACGACATCAATGCCGCCGAGGCGATGGTCGCGCGCAACGGCACGCGCATCGAGAACGTCGCCGACCTGAAGGGCAAGCGCATCGGCGTGCCGTTCGTCTCGACCACGCACTATCACACGCTGGTCGCGCTGGAGCAGGCCAAGCTCGATCCGAAGCAGGTCCGCATCATGAACATGCGGCCGCCGGAAGTCGCCGCCGCCTGGCAGCGCGGCGACATCGATGCCACCTTCATCTGGGACCCGGTGCTCGCGCGCATCAAGCCGACCGGCAAGGTGCTGCTGACCTCGGGACAGATCGCGCAGTCCACCGGCAAGGCGACCTTCGACGGCATGATCGTCAGCAAGAAGTTCGCGCGCGAGAACCCCGACTTCATGGTCAAGTTCGTCAAGATGCTGGCGGCCGCGGACGACAACTACCGCAAGAACAAGGCCGCGTGGACCGCGGATTCGCCGATGGTGAAGACGGTGGCCAGGATATCGGGCGCCAAGCCCGAGGACGTGCCGGGCAGCATGTCGCTGTACGCCTTCCCCACGCTGGAGGAACAGGCCTCCGCACGCTGGCTCGGCGGCGGCGCGGCCAACGCGCTGCAGTCGGCGGCGCAGTTCCTGAAGGAGCAGGGCACGATCCAGACCGTGCTGCCGGACTACTCCACCGGCGTCAATGCCGAGTGGGTCAAGCGGGCGATGCGTTGAGCCGCCGCCCGTCCCCCTCAGCCAGCGCTTTGCCAACGACCCAACAGGGAACCGAGATGGCCAAACTCGAAATCGACAACCTCAGCGTCAACTATGGCGGCGCGGGCGGTACGCAGACCCTCGCGCTGTCGCAGGTCAATCTGACCATGGAACGCGGCGACTTCGTCGTCGCGCTGGGCGCCTCCGGCTGCGGCAAGACTACGCTGCTGTCCTGCATCGCCGGCTTCATGCAGCCCTCCGAAGGCGAGATCCGCCTGGACGGCCACGCCGTCAACGGGCCCGGCGCCGAGCGCGGCGTCGTGTTCCAGAAGCATGCGCTGATGCCATGGCTGAACGTCGCCGACAACGTTGCGCTGGGTTTGCGCATGCGTGGCGTCGGCCGCGCCGAGCGGCTGCGCATCGCGCGCGACAAGCTGGCGCTGGTCGGGCTGGAGCAGGTCGCCGACAAGCCGGTCTATCAGCTGTCGGGCGGCATGCAGCAGCGCGTCGGCATTGCGCGCGCGCTGGCCAACGATCCGGCGGTGATGCTGATGGACGAACCGCTCGGCGCGCTCGACGCGTTGACGCGCGAGTCGATCCAGGCGTTGATCCTGAAGCTGTGGGCACGCGAGCAGAAGATCGTCTTCTTCATCACGCACAGCGTCGAGGAGGCGCTGTTCCTGGCCACGCGGCTGATCGTGATGACGCCATCGCCGGGCCGTATCGCCCACACCTATGAACTGCCGTATGCGCGCCGCTATATCGAATGCGGCGATGCGCGCGCCGTCAAATCCGATCTGGATTTCATTCGCCACCGCGAGGAAATCGTCGACCTGATCCATGCCACGCCACAAGGATAAGCCGATGCCTGCCACCGTTCAGAGCCTGTCGGGCGCGCCGCGCGCGCCGGGCGCCATCGTTGCCAACGAGATGACTACCACCACGACTCCCGCCGCCGCGGGCCCGGCGGCGCCAGCACGCAAGGTCCGCACGGTCTGCGGCTACCGGATGCCCGGCGAGGGCTCCAGTTCGCGGATTTCCGTGGTCACCGTGGTGTCGCTGCTGGTGCTGTGGTGGGTCGCCAGCCATCTCCGCTGGCTGCCGCCGCTGTTCCTGCCGACGCCCGAATCGATCGGCGCGGCCTTCGTCGATGCATGGAATGGCAATGTGCAGGGCGGCCTGCCGCTGCTGGACCATTTCTGGGCCAGCATGGTGCGCGTATTCGGCGCGTTCGCGCTGGCGGCCTTGACCGCGGTGCCGATTGGCGTGCTGATGGGCGTGTCGCGCATCGCGCGCGGCGTCTTCGATCCGCCGATCGAGTTCTACCGGCCGCTGCCGCCGCTGGCCTACCTGCCGCTGATCGTGATCTGGTTCGGCATCGACGAGACCTCGAAGATCCTGCTGATCTTCCTGGCCTGTTTTGCGCCGATGGCGATGTCCGCGCGTGCCGGCGTGCGTTCGGTGACGATCGAGCAGATCAATGCGGCCTATTCGATGGGGGCCACGCCATGGCAGGTGATTCGCCATGTGGTGCTGCCGGCCGCGTTGCCCGACATCCTGACCGGCATGCGCATCGCGATCGGCTTCGGCTGGACCACGCTGGTCGCCGCCGAGATGGTGGCCGCCACCGCCGGCCTGGGCCAGATGGTGCTCAACGCCTCGAACTTCCTGCGTACCGATGTGGTGGTAATGGGCATCGTGCTGATCGGCCTGATCGCCTATGGCTTCGATCTGCTGATGCGCGGCGTGGAGAAGTGGCTGGTGCCGTGGAAGGGAAGGGTTTGATGGCTGAGGCCGGACCCCGGTGCTCTGCTCCCCTCTCCCGCAAGCGGGAGAGGGAACACCACCGCGCCAACCTCAGAACGTCGAGGCCAGATCCGCCGCCGCCTGCTGCAGCCGCGGCACGAAGTCCAGCGAACGCGACAGCGGCGAGCGCACCGTCGGCGCATGGACGGCGAGGGCCGCCACCACCTGGCCGCGCTCGTCGCGCACCGGCACCGCGACGCAGCTGATGCCGGCGACGAACTCCTCGTTGTCGACGCCGATCAGCTTGTGGGCGCAGCGGTCCAGCTCGGCCTCGAGCAGTTCGACATCGGTAATGGTGTTCTGCGTGAAGCGTTCCAGCGGCAGTTGCCGCACCAGCGCGCGGCGCTGCTCGCGCGGCAGCAAGCCGAGCAGCAGCTTGCCGCTGGCCGAGCAGTGCAGCGGCACATGGGAACCGGGCTTCAGGTCCAGGCGCAGCGGCCAGGGTGCTTCCATGCGGTCCAGATAGAGCACGGCGCTCTCGTGCAGCATGGTGAGGTTGACGGTCTCGCCGATATCCTCGACCAGCCGCGACAGGATCGCGTGGCGCAGCTGGCGGGTGCCGGAATGCGTGACGATGGCCACGCCAAGGCGAGCCAGCCGCGGTCCGACCGCATAGGCGTTGCGCGCGCCGGGTTCGCGAATCACCAGCCCGCCGGATTCGAGCGCGCCCAGCATCCGGTGCAGCGAGGCCTTGGGCGCCTCGAAGCCCTGCATGATCTCCGCCAGCGTCAGCGGCCGGTCGGCGGCGACCAGGAATTCGAGCAGCGCGAAGGCCCGCAGCGTCGGCGTGTCGCCACGGTCGTTGGCGGCTTCGCTGGGCGGCGGCGCGGGCGGCACCGCGGCGGGCCGCGCGGCGGCCTTGGCCGCGACGGCTGGGGTGGCCTTGGCGGCCCCGCGCGCGCGTCGAGCGGACGTCGCGGCGGTGGTGGCGGTTTTCAAAGCGATTCCTCCGTTCCGGAAAACGAGACAAAGCGATTGTACTTCCGGATGGGGTGGGGGTGCCAAGTGGGGGGCGCATTCGCAGGGCCGCACGCCCGGGCCCTCTCTCCCACCCCTCTCCAGCTCGCGGGAGAGGGGAGCCGAGGGCGGACGCCGCGGTCGTGTCAAGCCATTGGTTTGCGCCCCTCTCCCGCTTGCGGGAGAGGGGGTTGGGGGAGAGGGCAGCGTCCCGTTCGAGCCGACCCGTCCCGCATTTTTGCGTCGAGGGTCATAACACTTTTGACTGTCGAATTTCACCATTTCGGTGCTAAAGTCGCGCTCCGACTCAAGAAAAATCGATAGAGACAGCCGTGAGCCTTCCGACCCTCGATGCCTTCCTTGCCGGCGTGGCCCGCCGCGATCCTGACCAGCCCGAGTTCCAGCAGGCGGTCAAGGAAGTGATGATGACCCTGTGGCCGTTCGTCGAGCGCAACCCGCGCTACGCCGATCAGGCCCTGCTGGAGCGGCTGGTCGAGCCCGAGCGCGTGATCCAGTTCCGCGTGGCATGGACCGACGACCAGGGCAAGGTGCAGGTCAACCGCGCCTTCCGCGTGCAGCACAGCTCGGCCATCGGCCCCTACAAGGGCGGCATGCGCTTCCATCCGACCGTGAACCTGTCGGTGCTCAAGTTCCTCGGCTTCGAACAGACCTTCAAGAACGCGCTGACGACGCTGCCGATGGGCGGTGGCAAGGGCGGTTCGGATTTCGATCCCAAGGGCAAGTCGGACGGCGAAGTCATGCGCTTCTGCCAGGCGCTGATGACCGAGCTCTATCGCCATCTCGGCGCGGACACCGATGTGCCGGCCGGCGATATCGGCGTGGGCGGCCGCGAGGTCGGCTTCATGGCCGGCATGATGAAGAAGCTGTCGAACCAGTCGGCCTGCGTCTTCACCGGCAAGGGCCTGGCTTTCGGCGGCAGCCTGATGCGTCCCGAGGCCACCGGCTACGGCACCGTCTATTTTGCGCAGGAGATGCTGCACCGGTCCGGCCGCGACTTCGACGGCCAGCGCGTGCTGATCTCCGGCTCGGGCAATGTCGCGCAATACGCCGCGCAGAAGGCCATCGAACTGGGTGCCAAGGTGCTGACCGTGTCGGATTCGGGCGGCGTGCTGCACTATCCCGAGGGCATGAACGACGAGCAGCTGGCCGCGCTGATGGACTTCAAGAATGAAGAGCGCGGCCGCCTGTCGGACTTCGCCGAGCGGCAGGGCCTGCGTTTCGAGGCCGGCCGCACGCCGTGGCATGTGCCGGCCGATATCGCGCTGCCGTGCGCGACGCAGAACGAGCTCGATGGCGACGATGCCAGGCGGCTGCTGGCCAACGGCGTGTTCTGCGTGGCCGAGGGCGCCAACATGCCGTCGACGCTGGAGGCGGTGGACCATTTCCTCGCGGCGCGCATTCTCTACGCACCGGGCAAGGCCAGCAATGCCGGCGGCGTCGCGACCTCGGGCCTGGAGATGTCGCAGAACGCGATGCGGCTGTCGTGGCATCACGCCGAGGTTGACGCCAAGCTGCACTTCATCATGAAGGACATCCACCAGAACTGCATCCATCACGGACGCAAGGACGACGGCTACATCAACTATGTCGAAGGCGCCAATATCGCCGGCTTCGTCAAGGTGGCCGACGCCATGCTGGCGCAGGGCGTGATCTGAAGTTCGGATCGGGCACCCCAGCGATGTAGCTTCTTACGTGGATGGCCGCGACGGCGCTTGCGGCGTGGCAATTCTGCAAGCCCGTGTAAGAACGCGCCGCCGGCGCCATGCGCTACCGCACCGCACAGCGGGCCTTCGGGCCCGCTTTCTTTTTGTCAGTCGGCGTCGGCCACCGGCGACGCGGCCGGAATGGCTCTTGCATCCTGGTCCTGGCGCGGCCGGCATAGCGTGACCAGCGGCAGCGCAAGTCCGAAGGCCACATAGACCAGCGCCAGCGACCACGGCGAGAGCCGCCGCTCGAAGCCCGGCGTCAGCCGCTTCGGCGTCAGGCGCAGGTCCACCACGCAGGCCGCCGCCGCGACCGCGAGTCCGGCCAGAATCGCCGCCACGGGCCGCTGACGCTGCGGCGAGCGGCCCACCCAAGCCTCGTAGAACGCGGCCCAGAATACCGACATCGCATGATGGATCACGTATCCCACCGCGGTATAGCGCCATGCCGGACCATTGGCATGGATCGCGCGATCGCCCCACACCCAGTGGCTGACCGCATTGACCGGCGCCAGCGTGTTGCGGCAATCGAAATGGCCGCCGCAGGCCAGGGCGATGGTGGACAGCACGCTGGCGCTGGTGCCGGACACCAGGCTGCGGCCGACGAAATCCTGGATGGCGCTCATGTCGGTTCCTTGGAACGGGATGCGGCGACCGGCGGCACCGCGCGTGCCACGGTGCTGCTGACCGGCGCCAGCGGGTTCATCGGCGCCGCAATTGCCGCGGCGCTGGCACGGGCCGGCTGCCGGGTCCTCTGCGGCGTGCGCGATCCGGACAAGGCCGCGCGCGACCTGGGCGCATGCGAATTCCGTGCCGTCGATTTCGCCGCGCTGACCGACGCGCAGGCATGGCTGCCGCTGCTCGACGGCGTCGACGTGGTCGTCAATGCGGTCGGCATCTTCGCCGAGCGCGGCACGCAGACCTTCGAGCTGCTGCATCGGCGCGGGCCGATCGCGCTGTTCACCGCCTGCGCGCAAGCGAACGTGCGCGCGGTGATCCAGATCTCGGCGTTGGGCGCGGACGAGCACGCCACCACGCCCTATCACCTGAGCAAGAAGGCCGCGGACGATTACCTCGTCGGCCTTGGCCTGCCCGCGGCGATCCTGCAGCCGTCGCTGGTCTACGGGCCGGGCGGGGTCAGCGCGCGGATGTTCGGCACGCTGGCGACGATGCCGCTGCTGCTGTTGCCCGAGGGCGGCAGGCAGCGCGTGCAGCCGGTCCATCTGGACGATGTGGTGGCGGCGATCGTGCGGCTGGCGACGACGGCCTCAGGCACTGTCGGCACTGTCGGCGGCGGTCCGGCAGTGCGGCAGGATTGGCCGCAAGGTCGCATCCCGGTGGTCGGCCCGACGGCCCTGGGCCTGCGCGACTACCTCGCCGAGCTGCGGCACACCCTAGGTCAACCCGGCGCGCTGCGCGTGCTGCCAGTGCCCGCGGCGCTGGTCCGCGCCGGCCTGCCGCTGATGACGCGGCTGGCGCCCGGGCTGCCGCTGAACCAGGACGCGCTGGCAATGCTCGCACGCGGCAATACCGGCGACCCTGCGCCAATGCAACGGCTGCTGGGCCGGCCGCCGCGCGCTGTCGAGGCGTTCGTGCCTCCACGCTGGCGCGCGGCCGCGCGCACGCAGGCCGTGCTCGGCTGGCAGTTGCCGATCTTGCGCACCGCCGTCGCGCTGGTCTGGATCATCACCGGCATCGTTTCGCTGGGGCTCTATCCGGTCCAGGACAGCTATGCCTTGCTGGCACGCGCCGGCGTGCCGGAAGCGCTGCGGCCGTTGGCGCTGTACGGCGCGGCCGGGCTCGACCTGCTGTTCGGGCTGATGTGCTTCGCTCCCGCGCGTTGGCGCTTTCCCTGGATCTGGGCCGCGCAGGCCGCGCTGATCCTGGGCTACACCGTGATCATCAGCGTGCGGCTGCCCGAATTCTGGCTGCATCCCTACGGTCCCCTGACCAAGAACCTGCCCATGCTGGCCGTGCTGTGGCTGCTGGGTACGCTGGAGCGCAAGCGATGGACTACATGATCGTCAAATGGATCCACGTGGTCGGCAGCACGCTGCTGTTCGGCACCGGCGTGGGCAGCGCGTTCTATCTGCTGGCCGCCACGCTGACGCGCGACAGCCGCGCCGTCGCGATGACTTCCCGACACGTGGTGATCGCCGACTGGCTGTTCACGACCAGCACGGCGATCCTGCAGCCGGTGACGGGCTACATGCTGATGCGCATCGCCAATTTTTCGTGGGAGCTGGCGTGGCTGCGCGTGTCGATCCTGCTCTATGTGGTCGCCATCGCGTGCTGGCTGCCGGTGGTCTGGCTGCAGATGCGGATGCGCACCGTGTCGGCCGCCGCGGCCGGCGCGCAGACGCCGCTGCCGCCGGCCTACTGGCGGTACTTCCGCTGGTGGTTCGCGCTGGGCGTGCCGGCGCTGTTCAGCTTCCTGGCGATCTTCTATCTGATGATCGCCAAGCCGGCCACGCTGTTCTGAGCGCGCGCCGGCACGGGCATCGGCTCTTTCACAGGTATCAGCGCGCGCCGCTCTCGCGCGGATCGGTGCTGGGTTCGCGTGCCTGGTCGATCGCGGCACCGCCGCTGCCCTTGCGCTCGCGGCCCTTCAGCGGCGCCACCGGGGGCGAGGGGGCGGCACCCGAGGCCTGGGTACGTGGCGACGGCTGATCCTTGCCGCCGGGCGCACTGGGAAGCGGATCGCCCAGCTTGCCCAGTCCCCCCGGATTCGAACGGATGGCTTCGCCCTCGCGGGTCGACGGCTGCGTCACGGCCTTGGGCTGGCGGGACATCTGGCTGCCGCTGCCGCGTTCGGATTCGGTCGGCACATTGGCCGGTTGCGCCGCGGCAGTGGTCGCCCATGCCATGCCGAGCGCCAGCAATGCCGTGTACAGCCCATTTCGATGGATCAGCATGATGTCTCTCCTGAACGAGGATGTCGACATCGACAAGCACAAGGCGGGCCAAGGAAGGCCCCTCACCCCAAAGCGCGCGGATCAGGCGTTCGTGCGGAACGGGTGGTACTGATACAGCCACGTCTCCGACAGCGGCTTGCCGTTCAGGCGCAGGAACAGCCGCATGTCGACCGGCTCGTCGCCGTCGACGGTCAGGTCGAACTGCGCGCGCCAGTGGCCCGGCACACCGTTGGGCACGGCCTCGGTGAAGATGTACGAGAACTTGCCGCGCGAGGCCCACAGCACCGCCTCGGGCTTGGTGCCGAACGGCAGGCCTTCGAGCGGCGCGCCCTTGAACTCGACCATGAACTTGCGCACGCCCGGCGGGCGCGGCTGGCCGGGCTGGCCGCCGTTGCCCATGCGCGTGGCCACGCAGCGGGCCAGCGGCGTGGGGTAGGGCTCGTCGGCCAGCCAGTGCAGGCGGTAGCGCAGGCGATAGGCGCTGCCGGCCTTGGCCGGCACCTTCGGCACCCACATCGCGACGATATTGTCGTGAATCTCGTCGTCGGTCGGGATCTCGATCAGCTGCACGGTGCCGGCGCCCCAGCCTTCGCGCGGCTCGACCCACAGGCTGGGCCGGCGCTCGTAGAAGACGCCGTCCTGGTAGTGGTCGAAATTGCGGTCGCGCTGCAGCAGGCCGAAGCCGCGCGGGTTGTCGTCGCCGAAGGCGGACGCGACGGTGCGCGGCGGGTTGTTCAGCGGGCGCCAGATGCGCTCGCCCGCGCCGGTCCACATCGCCAGCCCGTCGGAGTCGTGCACCTCGGGCCGCCAGTCGACGCCGGTGCGCTTGACCGACTCCGAGTACCAGAACATCGAGGTCAGCGGCGCCAGGCCGAGGCGGCCGACGTCCTTGCGCAGGAACAGCGCGCAATCGACGTCCATCACCACCCCCTTGGCGCGCTGCATCGTGAAGCGGTAGGCGCCGGTGACGCTGGGGCCGTCCAGCAGCGCGTGCACGGTGACGGTATCGCTGCCGTCGCGCGGCGCCTCGAAGTAGAAGTGGGTGAAGGACGGAAATTCCTCGGGCTTGTCGGGCTGGGCGACATCGACGGCGATGCCGCGCGCCGACAGGCCGTACTGGTAGAGCTCGCCGATCGCGCGGAAGTACGAGGCGCCGAGGAAGGCGACCCAGTCGTTCTTGCGCCAGTCGAGCTTCTTCTGGTCGCCCAGCCGGCTCTCCTGGAAGCGGAAGCCCGCGAAACCGCTGCCGCGCGGCAGCTTGCGCGCTGGGCTGTTGGCCGGCATGTCGAAATACGACTCGTCGTAGACGATCTCGCGCGCGGTGCCGGCATTGGCGCCGCCCGCGCCGCCGTTTTCCACCAGATGCATCCGTACCGGCACGCGGAAGAAGGTGCCCAGGTGGAAGAAGGTCACCGGGAACTGGCCCGGCCCGCCGGCAAACAGCGCATCGTCGGTGCGATAGCGGATCTTGCCGTGTTCCTCGTAATCGATTTTGGCCAGGATGTCGGCCGGCGGCGAGGGCGGCGCCACGTACGGCCGGCTTGCCATGGTGCGGGCCAGTTCGACCAGGCCCTCGTGGGTGAAGGGTTGGCCCTTGGCCAGTTTGATGCGGCCAGCGGCCAGCGCGGAAGCGGGGATGCCCAGTGCGGCGAGCGCAGCAGTGGCGGCGGCGGAGACCAGCACGGTCCGTCGGTTCATTTTCGGCATGCGGTGAATCGGCGTCTGGCGCCTTCGATGAAGTTGCAGAAAAGACGCCCGCTCGCGCAAAAAGTTCGACGGCTCTGTGGGAAGCCGGACGCTGCGGGCACGACAGAACGCAGCATGGTACCGCATGGTCCAGGCGCAGCCGCCACTTGCCGGCCCCCTCCGTGGGTAGCCCGCACGCAAATAGAGGTTGTGATTCCGCTTTTGTGAAATATAGTATGTGATATATCAAAAGAGCAGATTACCAATCAAAAGCGGGAGACAGCCATCATGAAGGTGTGTATCTACGGTGCCGGCGCCATCGGCGGCTATATCGGCGCACAACTGGCCGGGGCGGGCGTCGACGTCAGCTTCGTCGCGCGCGGGCCGCATTTGGCGGCGATGCAGGCGAACGGCGTCAAGCTGCTGATCGACGGCGAGGAGCGGGTGCAAAAGGTGCGCTGCACGTCCGATCCGCGCGAACTAGGGCAGCAGGACTATGTGTTCATCACGCTCAAGGCGCATTCGGTGCCCGGCGTGGTCGACCTGATGCAGCCACTGCTGGGGGCGGACACGGCGATCGTCACCGGCGTCAACGGCATTCCCTATTGGTACTTCTATCGGCACGGCGGCGAACTCGCCGGCACCACGCTGCAGAGTGTCGATCCCGGCGGCAGGCAATGGAGCGGATTCGG
>JAPSLC010000003.1 GCA_031181345.1 Cupriavidus sp.
AGAACAGCAGGTACAGCGTGCCGATGTCCTTGTGGTTGGTGGCAAACAGCCAGCGGCGCCAGCCATGCGGATGATCGTGGTGTTCGTCATGCGCGTGGTCGTGCGGATGGGCGAGTGCGTCCGGGGTAACAGTACTCATCGCGAAAACTCCTGAAATCCTGTTCTAACGTCCACGCGCTCAGCTCGCGGCGCCCTGGGCGCCCGCGCTGGCTTGCTCTGCGGCGGGCTTGGCGTCCGCCGGTGCGCCCTGCGCCGACTTGGCGCCGCCGCCCTCGGGAAACTTGCCGGCGCGCGCATTGACGAAGTCGGCGGGCTGGATCACTTCGCCCGTCTTGTTGCCCCAGGCGTTGCGGGTGTAGGTCATCACGGCAGCCAGCTCGGTGTCGGACAGCTGCTTCCACGACGGCATGCCGCCCTTGCCCTCGAGCAGGATGTGCATCTGGTCGGCCTGCGGGCCATTGACCATCTTGGAGCCGTCCAGCGCCGGGAAGGCGCCGGCGCCCTTGCCGTTGGGCTGGTGGCAGACCGCGCAGTTGGCGGCGTAGACCTTCTCGCCGCGCACCTTCAGTTCGTCCAGGGTCCAGGTCTTGTTGGGGTCGTCGGCCGCGGCCGCCATCAACTTCTTCTTCTCGTCGACCCACTTGGTGTATTCGGCGTCGGTCACCACGCGTACCACGATCGGCATGAAGGCGTGTTCCTTGCCGCACAGCTCGGCGCACTGGCCGCGGTAGACGCCGGTCTTCTCGGCGCGGAACCAGGTGTCGCGCACGAAGCCGGGAATCGCATCCTGCTTGACGCCGAAGGCCGGGATCATCCAGGCGTGGATCACGTCGTTGGCCGTCGTGACGATGCGGATCTTCTTGTTGACCGGCACCACCATCTCGTTGTCCACCTCCATCAGGTAGGTGTTCGACTTGGGTGCCTCGTTGTTGATCTGCTCGCGGGGGGTGGTCAGGGTCGACACGAAGGAGATGCCCTCGCCCTCACCCTTCAGGTAGTCGTAGCCCCACTTCCACTGGTAACCGGTGGCCTTGATGGTGATGTCGGAGTTGGTGGTGTCCTTCATCGCGACCACGGTCTTGGTCGCGGGCAGCGCCATGCCGATCACGATCAGGAACGGGATGATGGTCCAGACGACTTCGACGGTGATGCTTTCGTGGAAGGAGGCCGGCTTGGAGCCCTTGGCCTTGCGGTGCGTGAAGATGGAATAGAACATCACGGCGAACACCGCGATGAAGATCACCGTGCAGATGATCAGCATCATCCAGTTCAGCCAGTGAATCTGCTCGGCGATCTTGGTGACCGGCTCGGTCAGGTTCAGCTGACGAACGGCGGGGCCGCCCGGCATGTCTTCGACAGCGAGGGCTGCCTGGCTGGCGAGCAGGGAAGCGCCTGCCAGACACGCTGCGGATGCCTTCTTCCACATTTTCATTTGTTGTCTCTACCCAAATTACAGATTCGAATCTGCCCCTCGCTCCCAGCCATGCCGCCTTTTACAAGGCGTGCAATGCTGAAACGAGTTCCTGCGCGAACTTTCGTCGCTTGTACGGGTCCAGAAAACACCCCACCTGCACAGCGTGCGTTCCAGAGCGCACCACCACCAGCGCCGGGAACGATTCGCCCAGTTCGACCCGCACCCAGTGCGGGTTGAATTCCTCGCGGGTCACCTCACCGGCGCTGGCCTTTTCGACCACCAACCTGCCCTCGCTGAGCGTGACGCGCTCGTAGTCTGTCGCGTGCTGTGCATAGGCGAGCAGGGCCACGCCCAGCCCGGCCAGCTCGAGCCCCGCAAAAGGCAGCACGAGCCAAGCGCCTCGCCACGCGAAGAACAAGGCGATGGCAAGGGAAATACTGACGATGGAGAGGTAAAACCAGCCGACCTGGCGTGGAGACAGCGAACAATTCCGCTTCATCAGCCAGTCGTTGTTCGGCACGGCATGGGCTCCGTTTGGACTATCACCGGGCCCGTCACGCGCCGTCTGGAGTGCGATACCGAGTTCCTGCATCGCCAACCACTCTGCATCGCTGCATCGGTTGCACGCCTGGAATTCTGCCGGCTTCACCGCACTGCTGCACTGCTTCGGTGCTAAAACGCCGATCTTCTGTGCCAGGGGACCACTGCGACAAACTGGCGCATTATAGGGCGCTTCGTCAACCGTAACAAGCCAAGTCCGGCGCGCTACGGCGCATGAACCACAGCGCGCCGGTGCACAGCGGCAGTGCAGCGGCGCGACGCCCGCAGCGTCGCGGCGGGGTCAGGGCGAGGTTGGGGCAAGCTTGGCGGCGGCTCAGCCGCGCGGACGGCCGCGGCCGATGCGCTCGATCGGCACGATGGCGCGGCCCAGTTCGTCGCGGGCCTGCCCGCCCTTCGGCGGCAGCTTCCACGCATGGCCGTAGACGATCTCGAAGGTCAGGGCGATCACGCCGTCGCGATTGCGGCGGCGCTCCAGCGCGGCCAGCAGCGCCTGGTGCCAGTGCCGGCCCTTCAGGCCGCGCGGGCCCTGCGCACCGCCGCCCGCGGGCCGGCGCAGGCCGCCGAAGGCATGCACGTCGCGCAGCAGCCGCTCCGGCGTCTCGTAGGTGACGGTCAGCGTTTCCATGTCCATCACCGGCGTCGACCAGCCGCTGTGGACCAGCATGTCGCCGATATCGTGCATGTCGACGAAGCGCAGCGTGTGGGGCTCGGCATCGACCTCGGCGAAGGCATCGCGCAGTTCGCGCAAGGTGTCCGGGCCGAACAGCGAGAACAGCGCCAGGCCGTCGGTGCGCGTCACGCGATGCCATTCGGGAAACACGCGATGCGGCTCGGGATGCCAGTGCAGCGCCAGGTTCGACCACAGCAGGTCGAAGGCGCCCTCGGCGAAGGGAAGCGTGGCAAGATCGCCCTGCACCAGATCGAAGGTCGGCCGCTTGCCGAGCAGGCGGCCGAGCCAGCCGGGCTGCCGCTGCGGGTCGCGCTGCGCCGCATGCGCCAGCATCCTGCCCGAGATATCGAGCCCGACGATCTGCGCGTCGGGATACTGTGCACGCAGCGCGGCCAGACCCTGCCCCTGGCCGCAGCCGATATCGAGTGCGCGCTCGGGCTGGATGCGGATCAGCTGCATGCGCTCCTGCATGCGCCGGCCGATCTCGCCGAGCAGGAAATCCAGCTGGGCGAAGCCGGGGCTGCGCCGGTCGAAGGCGAGCCGGGTCAGCCGCGCGGGCGGCAGATAGGTATCGGGGGAGTCGGCGTGATGCGTGGACACGGAAGCGGCGGCAAGGACGGTGATCGGCAAGGCAGGGCCGGGCCCGGGCGACACGAAGGCGCGGCGGGTCCGCGCGGTGGCGCCGGGACGACAGCTGGGGCGACAGTATACGCGCGCCTTGCCAGGCTCGCCGGCGGCGTGCGAGAGCGGCTCGCGCAGTGGTGGCTGCCGTGTGCCTGCGTGCTGTGCGGGCAGGTGCAGGCGGACGTGGTCTGCGCCGGTTGCGCGGGCGACCTGCTGACGCCGACGCCGCGCTGCCCGCGCTGCGCGCTGCCGCATCCGGCCGCCGGGCTCTGCGCGATGTGCCGCTGCGCGCCGCCTGCATTCGATGCCACCATCGTGCTGGGCGACTATGCGCCGCCGCGCGAGGCGCTGGTGCTGGCGCTGAAGTTCGGCGGCGTGCTGCCGCTGGCCAACTGGCTGGCGCGCGAACTGGCGGCGGCCTGGGCCGCACGGCCGTTACCGTCACCGTCACCTGACGATCCGGACGACAGGCCGTCCCTGGTCGTGCCGGTCCCCCTGGCCCCTGCACGGCTGGCCGAACGCGGCTTCAATCAATCGTGGGAAATCGCCCGCCGGCTGGCGCCTCGCCTCGGCGCAGCGGCCAGCCCCGATCTGCTGGTGCGAGTGCGCACCACCGCGCCGCAGACCGCGTTGGCGGCCGACCGGCGGCATCTGAATGTCGCGGGCGCCTTCGGGCTGGCGCGCCATGTCGATCCGGACAGCGTGCGCGGACGGCTGCGGGGAACCCATATCGCGCTGGTCGACGATGTGATGACGACCGGCGCCACACTGGCCGAGGCGGCGGCCGTGCTCAAGCGCCACGGCGCGGCGCGCGTCACCGCGCTGGTGGCGTTGCGCACGCCCACGCCGTCGTGATGCCGGGATGACAGCGGCGCGCCGGCACGGTAAGCTGCGCGCGCCATGTTCCATGTCGTCCTAGTCGAACCCGAGATCCCGCCGAATACCGGCAACGTGATCCGCCTGTGCGCCAACACCGGCGCCCAACTGCACCTGGTCAAGCCGCTCGGCTTTCCGCTGGACGACGCGCGCATGCGCCGCGCCGGGCTCGATTACCACGAGTACGCCAGCATGAAGGTGCACGAGAACTGGGACGCCTTCCTTGCGGACGAACGCCCCGACCCCACGCGCATGTTCGCGCTGACCACGCACGGCTCGACGCCGTTCGGCCAGGTGGCCTTCGCCCCCGGGGACTGGTTCGTGTTCGGGTCGGAAACGCGCGGGCTGGCGCCGGCGCGCCGCGAATGGTTCGCGCCGTCGCAGCGCATCCGCCTGCCGATGCGCCCCAACAACCGCAGCCTGAACCTGTCGAACACCGTCGCCGTGGTGGTGTTCGAGGCCTGGCGCCAGCAGGGCTTCGCCGGCGGCGCCTGAGGGCCGCGAACGTTCCGGGCTGCTATTCCGGCTGCTATTTCGGGCGCTATTCCGGCTGCACGCCGGCAGCACGGATGACCTGGTCCCAACGCGCCTTCTCGGTCGCCATGGTCTGACGCAGCGAGGCCGGCGCGGTGCCGGCCGGCATGAAGTACTGCGCCCGCATCTGCGCGCGCACGCCGTCGCTGCCGATGATCTTCACCAGTTCCCGATAGAGCCGATCGACGATGGGCGCCGGCGTGCCTGCCGGTGCCAGCACGGCCTGCCACGAGATCGCCTCGAAGCCCGGATAGCCGGATTCGGCCACGGTCGGCACCGCGGGCAGCAGGCCCGTACGTCCGCTGGTCGTGACCGCCAGCACGCGCAGCCTGCCCGCGTTGACCTGCGGCATCGCGATCGCCGGCACCATGAAGGCGGCCTGGATCTGCCCGGCGATCATCGCCGCTGCAATCTGCGGAAAGCCGGGATACGGGATGTGTTCGAGCGCGATGCCGGCGCGCGTCTTCAACTGCTCCATCGCCAGATGCGCGGCGCTGCCGTTACCGACCGAGCCGTAGTTCAGCGCACCGGGCCTGGCACGCGCCAGCGCAACGAATTCGCGCAGGTCGCGCACGCCGGTGCGCGGGTCGACCACCAGCACATTGGGCGATGTCGCCACCAGCGTCACCGGCGCCAGCTGGCGCACCGGATCGTAGGGCAGATGGCGTGACAGCGTCGGCGCCGTGACCAGCGGACCGTTGATGGTGAACAGCAGCGTGTAGCCGTCGGGCGCGGCACGTGCGACTTGGCCGGTGCCGATATTGCCGCCTGCGCCCGGCCGGTTCTCGATCACCACCGGCTGGCCCAGCGCCTGCGCCAGCGGTTCGGACACCAATCGCGCGATCAGGTCCGGAGACGAGCCGGGTGGAAACGGCACCACCATGCGGATCGGCCGCGCGGGCCAGCCCTTGTCCGCCGCCAACGGGGAGCGCGGCAGGACCAGCGCGCCGCCGCAGGCGGCCAGTGCGCCGAGCCAGTGGCGGCGTGATAGCAGGCGTTCCGGTGCCGTCATTCGTCGCGCGCGTCGCGTTGCAGCAGCTGCGCGACCGCGTCGGCCACCGCCAGCCCCTCGAACAGCACTGCGCAAACGGCCCGCGTGATGGGCATCTCGACGCCGTGCTGGTCCGCCAGCGCCGCCACCGCCTGCGCGCAGCGCACGCCCTCGGCGACATGGCCCAGATCGGCGAGCACCTGTTCCAGCGTCCTGCCGCCGGCCAGCTGCTGGCCGACCTTGCGGTTGCGCGACAGATCGCCGGTCGCGGTCAGGATCAGGTCGCCCATGCCGGCCAGGCCCATGAAGGTCTCGGCGCGCCCGCCCAGCGCCAGCCCCAGCCGCGTCATCTCGGCCAGGCCGCGCGTGACCAGCGCGGCGCGGGCGTTGAGCCCGAGACCGAGCCCATCGCTGGCGCCGGTGGCGATCGCCAGCACGTTCTTGACCGCGCCGCCGACCTCGACGCCGACCAGATCGTCGCTGCCGTAGATCCGCATCGCGTGATGGTGGAAGGCGCGCTGCGCCAGCTCGGCGACGGCCGGCGCATTGCCGGCCACGGTCAGCGCGCACGGCAGCCCGAGCGCGACCTCGCGCGCGAAGCTGGGCCCCGTCAGCACGCCGTACTCGACCGGCACCGAAGCGCCAACCGCCGCCAGCTCCTCGGCCACCATCTGATGCGGCATCGCGTGCGTGCCGGCCTCGAAGCCCTTGCACAGCCACAGCATGCGCAGCGGCACGCCGTGCGCGGCGGCCTCGGTGGCCAGGCGCCGCGTCATCTCGCGCAGGCCCGACACCGGCGTGGCGACGATCACCAGCCCGTCCGGCGCGCTCAGCGCATGCGCGGCCGCGCGGGCAAAGTCGGCCTCGAAGACGAGCCGCTCGGACAGCGGCACGCCCGGCAGATAGGCGGCATTGACGCCCGAGGCCGCCATCGCGGCGAGCTGCGCGGGGTCCCGGCCCCACAGCACGACCGGGTGCGCCGCGGCGGCATGGCTGGCCAGCGCGGTGCCCCAGGCGCCGGCTCCGAGAAAGGCAAGGTTCATGGTCGTGCGTTGGTCGGTGCGTTGGTCGGTGCGTTCGTCGATCGGTCAGGCCGCTGCACGCCTGACCGTGGACGCAATGGGTGCGATGGGCGCGATGGGCGCGATGGGCGCGATGGATGCGATCGCAGCCATTGAAGCTATAGACGCAAAAAGGCGGAACGGGGCCGCAGCCCCGTTCCGCCGACAGATCTGGCAGCGATCAGTGACGTGCCTGCGTGCCATCGGGCATCACGATGCCGGAGCCGCCGCCTTCCGCCTGTGCCTGCTCCATCGCCGCCTGCAGGCGCTGCTCGTACAGCGCCTGGAAGTTGATCTCGGACAGATGGATGGCCTGGAAGCCCGCGCGCGTGATCACGTCGGCGATATTGCTGCGCAGGTACGGATACAGAATGGTCGGGCAGGCGATGCCCAGCAGCGGATCGAGCTGTTCGTCCGGCACGTTGCGGATATCGAAGATGCCGGCCTGATGGGCCTCGACGAGGAAGGCGACCTTGTCCTGCACCTTGGTGGTGACCGTGCCGGTCACGACGACCTCGAAGATGCCGTCCGTCAGCTGCGAGGCGCCGACGTTGACCTGCACTTCCACCGAAGGCGCTTCGGTTTCGAGGAAGATCTGCGGCGAATTCGGCTGCTCCAGCGACATGTCCTTCAGATAGACGCGCTGGATATTGAAGTACGGTTGATCGTCCTGCTGCTGATTGGTTTGCTGGTCGCTCATGGATGGCTGCCCGAATGGCGGGAATGAAACGTGGCGGGAAGGGGACGGGGTGCGGACGGCCGCGCGCCAGGCGGCGGCCAACCGCGTGGTCCGGTTGGAAAACGCATATGGTACATGACGCGGATGACGAATTCATCCGCGCGCGGGCCGATCAGGCTGCCAGCAGCGGCGCCAGGCCCCCTTGGCGATCGAGCGCTGACAGATCGTCGAAGCCTCCGACGTGGCGGTCGTCGATATAGATCTGCGGCACGGTGCGGCGACCGGTGCGGCTCATCATTTCCTCGCGCTTGCCGGGCTCGCGGTCGATCATGATCTTCTCGATCGTCTCGACCCCCTTCGAGCGCAGCAGGCGCTCGGCCATCTGGCAATACGGACACACCATCGTGCTGTACATGACGACGCGGGCCATGCGCTTATCTCCTTGCATCTTGCGGTTCAGACCGGACACGCCGCGGCGATTGCGGCGGCGGCCGGTCGACTTCTGGACTTTACCAGCGTCGGACAGGGCTTGCTGACGGCCCACCCGGGCCGGCATCGGCTGCCTGCAGGCTTACTTGACCAGCGGCAGACCGGCCTGCTGCCAGGCGGCCACGCCGCCTTCGAGCGAATAGACCTCGCCGAAGCCGGCCTGCTTGAGCGCGGCGTGCGCCTTGGACGAACGCTGGCCGGTCTGGCATACGACGATGATGGGGGCGGACTTGTCCTTCGCAAGGCTGGCCGCGCGATTGGCCAGTTCGGCCAGCGGCGCGCTCTTGGCCTGCGGCAGGTGGCCCTTGGCGTATTCGGCCGGTTCGCGGATATCCACCACGACGGCGCCGCGCTTGTTGATCAGCTGCGTCGCCGTGGTCGCATTGACCGTCTTGCCGCCCGCGCTGCGCGAAATGGTGGGCCAGGCCAGCAGGCCGCCCGACACCACCGCGAGGGCGATCAGGGCAAGGTTGTTGTAGTCGGCGAAGAAATTCACGTTGGGTTTCCGGTGGGTTGTGTCGGCGGCATTATAAAATAGCCGGTTTCGCGCCCAGGCCCATGTCCGCGGGGCTCGGTTCCCCTGCCGGCGACTGGCTGGCAAGCGGCGCGCGCAGCATTCTCACTCTTTGGAAGCACCATGTACAAACTCGTTCTCATCCGCCACGGCGAATCGACCTGGAATCTGGAAAACCGCTTCACCGGCTGGGTCGACGTGGACCTGACCGAGACCGGCGCGCAGCAGGCCCGCCAGGCCGGCCAACTGTTGAAGGACGCCGGCTTTGCCTTCGACGTGGCTTATACCTCGGTGCTCAAGCGCGCGATCCGCACGCTGTGGCACGTGCAGGACGAGATGGATCTGATGTGGATCCCGGTGCGCAACGAGTGGCGCCTGAACGAGCGCCACTACGGTGCGCTGGCCGGTCTGAACAAGGCCGAGACCGCCGCCAAGTTCGGCGACGAACAGGTGCTGGTCTGGCGCCGCAGCTACGACACGCCGCCGCCCGCGCTGGAGCCGACCGACCCGCGCGCCTCGTTCGACGATCCGCGCTATGCCAACGTGCCGCGCGAACTGGTTCCGCTGACCGAATGCCTGAAGGACACGGTGGCCCGCGTGCTGCCGCTCTGGAACGAATCGATCGCACCGGACATCAAAGCCGGAAAGCGCGTGGTCATCGCGGCCCATGGCAACAGCATCCGCGCGCTGGTGAAGTACCTCGACCAGATTTCCGATGACGATATCGTGGGCCTCAACATCCCGAACGGCACGCCGCTCGTGTACGAACTCGACGCGCAGCTGCGGCCGATGCGGCATTACTACCTGGGCGACCAGGAAGCGATCGCCGCCTCGCTGGCCGCTGTCGCCAGCCAGGGCAAGGCGCGCTGAAGCGGACGCGCCAGCCTCGGCGCATCAAGGCCCGCGCCGCATCGCGGCGCGGCCTTTTTTTCCGCCCGCTCTTATACTGTCGGTCAGACCGGACCGGCAGCGCCCCTTGCGCCACGCCGCAACCGGCGCAATCCACGGCGCCCTGGCAGGCGCCATTCAACGTTCAGGCAGCCCACATGCGTAAGACGCTCAAGAACATCAGCCTTGTCTCCGCGGGACTCGTTGCCGGCGTGCTCGCCACGCTGCAGCTGTCCGCGACCGCGCAGAACTCCTCGGGGCCGCTGCCCCTGGAGCAGTTGCGGCTGATGGCGGACATATTCGGGCAGATCAAGCGCGAGTACGTCGAGCCGGTCGACGACAAGAAGCTGCTGACCGAAGCCATCAAGGGCATGGTCGCCAGCCTGGACCCGCATTCGTCGTATCTGGACGCCAAGGACTTCAAGGAACTGCAGGAAGGCACGCGCGGCCGTTTCGCCGGCCTGGGCATCGAGATCTCGCAGGAAGAGGGCCTGGTCAAGGTCATCAATCCGATCGAGGACACGCCGGCCTTCCGCGCCGGCATCCAGCCCGGCGACCTGATCACCCGCATCGACGACAAGCCGGTGCGCGGCCTGCCGCTGGAACAGGCGGTCAAGCGCATGCGCGGCGAGCCGGGCACCAAGGTCACGCTGACGATCTACCGCAAGAGCGAGGAACGCACCTTCCCGGTGTCGATCACGCGCGCCGAGATCCGCGTGCAGTCGGTCAAGGCGAAGATGGTCGATCCGACCATCGGCTGGGTCCGCCTGACCAGCTTCCAGGAACGCACCGTGTCCGACCTGGGGCGGCGCCTGGCCGAGATGGCGCAGAAGAATCCGAACATGAAGGGCCTGGTGCTGGACCTGCGCAACAACGGCGGCGGCGTGCTGCAGGGCGCGGTCGGCGTGTCGGCGGCCTTCCTGCCCGAGGATGTGACCGTGGTCTCGACCAACGGCCAGGTGCCCGACGCCAAGCGGGTCTACAAGACCAACTTCAACAACTACCGGCTGTCGTCGGTCGAGGACGATCCGCTCAAGGATCTGCCGCCGCTGTTCAAGAAGATCCCGATGGTGGTGCTGACCAACGCCTATTCGGCGTCGGCCTCGGAGATCGTCGCGGGCGCGCTGCAGGACCACAAGCGCGCGCTGATCATGGGCAAGACCACGTTCGGCAAGGGCTCGGTGCAGACCGTGCGGCCGCTGACGAACGACACCGGCATCAAGCTGACCATCGCGTACTACTACACGCCGTCGGGCAAGTCGATCCAGGCCAAGGGCATCCGTCCGGACATCCCGGTCGACCAGAACCCGGAAGGCGATCCGGACGACGCGCTGATCACGCGCGAGATCGATACCGAGCGCCATCTGCACAACAAGCAGGAGTCCGAGGAAGCCGAGATGACCGAGCGCGAGCAGCGCCGCGTCGAGGAACTGCGCCGGCTCGAGGAAGAGAACGCGAAGAAGTCGCCGGAGGAGCGCGAGAAGGATCGACGCAAGAAGCCGATCGAGTTCGGCACCAACGAGGACTTCATGCTGCAGCAGGCGATCGCCCAGCTGAAGGGCCAGCCGGTCAAGCGCTCGCATTCGAAGCTGGAGGCCACGCCTGTGTCCGACAGCAAGGCGCCCAAGGGTCCGGTCAAGGCCGATCCGTCCAAGCGCGCGCCGGCGCCGGACGCCAAGCCGGCCGCACCGGAAGGCAAGCCGGACAGCAAGCCGCCCGCCAGCGCGCCGATGGGCAAGCCGCTCGGCACGCCGACCGGCAAGGCGCCCTGAACGGATGCCGTGAGGCACCGTCTGTACAACGCGTAGACCGACGCATCGCGGCGGGACCCCGGTCCCGCCGCCCGCCCGATGAACGACGACCAATTGCTGCGCTACTCGCGGCACATCCTGCTCGATGAGCTCGGCATCGAAGGCCAGAGCCGGCTGCTGGCCGGCCGCGCGCTGGTGATCGGCGCCGGCGGCCTGGGCGCCGCGGCGCTGCCCTATCTGGCCTCGGCCGGCGTCGGCACCATCGTCCTGGTCGACAACGACGATGTCGACCTGACCAATCTGCAACGCCAGATCCTGCACACCACCGCCAACGTCGGCCGGCCCAAGGTCGAGTCGGCGCGCGAGGGCATGCTGCGGATCAATCCCGAGATCGATGTGCGGCTGGTGCCGGCGCGCGTCGGCGACAGCGAACTCGATGTGCTGGTGCGCGACGCCGACGTGGTGCTGGACTGCTGCGACAACTTCGCGACGCGCCATGCGGTCAACCGCGCCTGCGTCGCGCATCGCGTGCCGCTCGTCTCCGGGGCGGCGCTGCGCTTCGATGGACAGATCAGCGTGTTCGATCGCCGGCGCGACGATGCGCCGTGCTACGCCTGCCTGTTTCCGCCGTCGGAGAATGCGCCCGAGGCCGCCTGCGCAACCATGGGCGTGTTCGCGCCGCTGGTCGGCATGGTCGGCACCGTGCAAGCGGCCGAGGCGCTGAAGCTGATCGCCGGGGTCGGCGAGACGCTGGCCGGACGGCTGCTGATGGTCGATGCGTTCCGCATGGAATGGACCACGATGGCGCTGGCGCGCACGCCCGATTGCGAGGTTTGCGGCGGGCATTGAGGCCGCGTCGGCGCTGTTCTTTCGCCCCTTGTTTGCTCCCCTCTCCCGCGCGCGGGAGAGGGGAACACCAACCGGCGTGCGAGCTGCGTCCTGTATATCGGGAGTTAGCGGCGCCCTGCCCGCTCCCGCAGATATTCCCGTACCGCCAGCCGATCGCCGCGAAAGACGACGCGGCTCTCCCTCGCCTCGCGCTGGTAGTCGTACATCGGGTCGTAGTAATGGCGCAGCAGCACCGCGATCCAGACCCGGTGCTCGTCGACCTCGCCGCTGTGCGCCTGCCGTTGCAGCGCATGCGCGAGCAGCGCGGCCAGGCGCTCGTAGCGCTGGCCGCCGAGCCGGCGGGCGATGCCGGCCAGCGCGTCGCGCATTCGTTGCGAGAAGGCCGCGAAGCCCTTCTCCGGCCCATGGGCGGCGACATATTCCGCCGCCAGATCGACCACATAGTCGTGCAGCACGCGTTCGACGCG
The DNA here is from genome assembly GCA_031181345.1 of Cupriavidus sp. Classification (GTDB taxonomy): domain Bacteria; phylum Pseudomonadota; class Gammaproteobacteria; order Burkholderiales; family Burkholderiaceae; genus Cupriavidus. The sequence continues at coordinate 12,369 of JAPSLC010000003.1, forward strand.
CGCCTCGAACGGTTCGTCCAGCCACACCAGCGGGCTCGCCTGCATGCGGGCGTACAGGCGCGGCGGCACGTCGCGGCTGCCGATGAAACGTCCCTCGTCCTCGACCACCAGCGTGCCGGCGCCGGCCGCGCGCCGCCGCAGCAGATCGATGGCCAGCCCGTTCTCGAAATCGATCTGGGTCGGCTGCGCACGCGCGCGGCGGCCGAAGCTGGAGCCGCGATGGGCGGCATGGCCTTCGAGATCGACGCCGCTGTCGAGCTCGGCCAGCAGCGCGGTCTTGCCGCTGCCGGTCAGACCGCCGAGCACCAGCCAGTCGCATTCTCTGACGGCGGCATCCAGCGTTTCGATCAGGAAAGTCCGCATCGCCTTGTAGCCGCCGGTCACGCGCGGATAGTCGATGCCGGCTTCGCGCAGCCACTGCTGCGAGATCTGCGAGCGCAGGCCGCCACGGAAGCAGTACAGATAGCCTTCCGGATGTTGCCGCGCGAACTCGGCCCAGGCCGCCACCCGCCTCGCCTTGCGCTCGCCGCCGACCAGCGCGTGGCCGAGCGCGATCGCCGCCTGCTGGCCTTCGTCCTTGTAGCGGCAGCCCACCTGGTGACGTTCGTCGTCGTCCATCAGCGGCAGGTTGACCGCGCCCGGAAAGGCGCCGCGCGCGAACTCGGCCGGCGCGCGCACGTCCAGCATCGGCACGCCGGACAGCAGCAGCGCCCGGTAGTCGGCGCTGTCCGGCCTTGCCGTTATCGATGGCGCGGGCAGGCGGTCCATCAGCACACCATCACCGCGTGTTCGCCGCGCTCGGTCATCTCGCCGATGCATTCCAGCGCCAGGCCGCATTCGGCCGCCGCGGCCAGGAATTCCTGCTCGCCCACGGGCTCGACCGCGACCAGCAGCCCCCCGCTGGTCTGCGGGTCGCACAGCACGGCACGCCGTTCCCCATCGAGTTCGCCATCGGCGCAGGCTATCCGGTGCCCGTAGCTGGCGAAGTTGCGCTGGGTGCCGCCAGGCACGCAGCCGGCGGCGACGTATTCGCGCACGCCCGGCAGCAGCGGTACCGCGGCATGGTCCAGTCGCGCGGTCAACCCGCTGCCGTCGGCCATTTCGACCAGATGGCCGAGCAGGCCGAAGCCGGTGACATCGGTCATGGCGCGCACCGCCTCGAGCCGGCCGAAGCGGCTGCCGGGACGGTTCAGGCGGCACATCCAGTCGGTCGCCAGGCGGCTATGCTCGTCGCGCAGCTTGCCCTGCTTGCCGGCGGTGGTCAGCACGCCGATGCCGAGCGGCTTGGTCAGATACAGGCGACAACCGGCGCGCGCGGTGTCGTTGCGCTTCAGATGCGCACGCTCGACCATGCCGGTCACGGCCAGGCCGAAGATCGGCTCGGGCGCATCGATCGAATGTCCCCCCGCCAGCGCGATGCCCGCTTCGTCGCAGGCGCGCCGCCCGCCGGCCACCACTTCGCGCGCGACCTCTGGCGGCAGTACGTTGACGGGCCAGCCGAGGATCGCAATGGCCAGCAGCGGATCGCCGCCCATCGCATAGACGTCGCTGATCGCATTGGTGGCCGCGATGCGGCCGAAGTCGAAGGGATCGTCGACTACCGGCATGAAGAAATCGGTGGTCGACACCAGCGCACGCCCCTCGTCCGTGCCGTCGATCGCGTAGACCGCCGCGTCGTCGCGCGAGGCATTGCCGACCCACAGCCGCGGATCGAGGTGCTGCGGCCCGCTGCCGGCCAGGATGACGTCGAGCACCTGCGGCGAAATCTTGCAGCCGCAGCCGGCGCCGTGGCTGTATTGCGTCAATCGGATGGGTTCCGGCATGGGGAGCGTCCTTGCTGGGAGATATGACCGCAGAGGGGGCGGCGGCGCTGCAGAATCGGGATCGATGGCCGGCAGATGGGACCGGAGATGAGAAACCGAATGGGAATGAGAGGGATTCAAGCTGCGGAGCGCGCGGCGGCGGGCGGCTCGGTGAGGCGCCGCTGGCGACCGCCTGGCCCGGGAACTGGCGTTACGGGGCCTTGCGGGTCCTGCCGCGGCCGGGCTTTACTGCTCGCCCGGCTCCATCTGCGATTGCAGATAGTTCTGCAGGCCGACCTTGTCGATCAGGTCCAGCTGCGTTTCCAGATACTCGATGTGCTCTTCGGTATCGGTCAGGATGTCGACCAGAATCTCGCGGCTGACATAATCGCCGACCGACTCGCAGTAGGCGATGCCTTCCTTGACCGTCACGTGAGCGGTCTGCTCCAGCTTCAGGTCGCACTTGAGCATTTCGGGCGTGTCTTCGCCGATCAGCAGCTTGTGCAGGTCCTGCAGGTTGGGCAGTCCGTCGAGCATCAGAATGCGGTCGATCAGCCGGTCGGCATGCTTCATCTCGCCGATCGATTCCTTGTACTCCACGTCGCCGAGCTTTTTCAGGCCCCAGTGGCGATACATACGGGCGTGCAGGAAATACTGGTTGACCGCGGTCAGCTCGTTGGTGAGCTGCGCGTTCAGATACTGGATGACCTTCTTGTCACCTTTCATCGGGGGCTCCTGTTGCTACGGGCCCGCAAAAACGCGACGCGGCGCTGGTTGCGCCGCGTGCAGTCAGAGGAAAACGACGAAGACACGCGCCGATCGCCGGTCTGCGATCGGGAGGCGTGTTCAGGCGACCAGCTCGGTTTGCTGGTCGTTCGCGACTGCCGGGTCCCGTGTGTCCATTATGGCACGCGGTCCCGACGAGGAACAGGAGGAAAACTGGACGACGTGGACGGTCTTGGCCGTCACGGTGGAGGCGCTGTGGCAGGACGCTGCAACGCCCTCGGCGAGGACCTGCTGCGCGCAATCGCGGCAGCGGCCGCAGCAAGTGCCGACGCCAAGCGTTTCGGCCAGCTCGTCGAGCGTGGAGACGCCCAGCTGGACGGCGCCATGGATCTCGCGATCGGTTACCTGGTTGCAGATGCAGACGTACACAAAGCCTCCTTGGGGCAGCGCGGACACCGGCATGTCCTGACTGTTGAAGGCAGCATAACAGAGATAACGAATGATAACAATTCCCATTAAGAAACAGACACATCCTAGGGAATCGAGACCACTTTGGTTTCAAATCAAGGGCTTAGACCGTCACGTTTCGATTCGCGAGGCGGCTCGAGCAGCACCCGACCACCGCAACGGAGGGCCGCTATAACCCCGCAAGCTTCAGGGTTGTGACAGCCGCGCCAGCGCGGCCGCGGCCTCTTCGGGTTCGTAGGCGCACAGCACCTGTTCGACCAGCCCCTCCAGCCGCCCGCAGTCGGCATGCAGGATCTCCTGCTTGACGCGCAGCAACTGGGCCGGATGCATCGAGAACTCGCGCAGACCCATGCCGAGCAGCAGCCGGGTCATCGCCGGGTCGCCCGCCATCTCGCCGCAGACGGCGACCGGTACGCCCGCGTGATTCGCTTCGCGGATCGTGCGCGCGATCAGCTGCAGCACGGCAGGATGCAGCGGGTCGTACAGATGGGCGACAGCGTTGTCGGCGCGGTCGATCGCCAGCGTGTATTGAATCAGGTCGTTGGTGCCGATCGACAGAAAGTCCATGCGCCGCAGGAACAGCGGCAACAGCAGCACGGCGGCCGGGATCTCGATCATCGCGCCGACCTGCAGGTTGGGGTCGTAGGCGAGCCCGCGCTGATCCAGTTCGTGCTTGGCGCGCGCCACCAGCTCCAGCGTCTGGTCGATCTCGCGCGCATGCGCCAGCATCGGGAACAGCAGCCGCACCGGCCCGAAGGCCGAGGCGCGCAGCAGCGCGCGCAGCTGCGTCAGGAACATCGCCGGTTCCGACAGCGACCAGCGGATCGCCCGCAAACCCAGCGCAGGATTGAGCGCGGTCTCGTATTCCTCGGCGCGGCCGTCGCGACCGTCGCGAAAATCCAGCAGCGGCTTGTCGGCGCCGATGTCGATGGTGCGGATGGTGACCGGCAGCCCGCGCATGGCCTCGACCGCGGCGCGGTAGGCCTCGAACTGTTCGTCCTCGCCGGGCAGCTCGCCGCGGCGGTTCATGAACAGGAATTCGGAGCGGAACAGGCCCACGCCGACCGCACCGGCCGCCAGCGCGGCGGAGGCGTCCTCGGCCATCTCGATATTGGCCTCCAGATCGATCTCGATGCCGTCCAGCGTCACCGCGGGCGTATGCCGCAGCCGCTGCAGCCGCTTGTTCTCCAGCGCCCGCTCGCTCTGCCGGTGGCGGTATTCCTCCAGGATGATCGGCGTGGGATCGACGATCACCAGCCCGGCATCGCCATCGATGATGATCCAGTCGTCCTGGCGGATCAGCTCGCTGGCGTTCTGCACGCCGACCGCGGCCGGAATGTCGAGGCTGCGCGCGACGATCGCCGTATGCGAGGTGCGCCCGCCCAGATCGGTGACGAAACCGTGGAACACGGTATGGCGGAACTGCAGCATGTCCGCCGGCGAGATATCGTGAGCCACCACGATCACGCCCGGGGCCGGCTGGCCGTCCGCCGCGATCGCGGGCACCGGCGCCGGGGTCAGCACCGGCGCGCCGGCCAGCACCTTCAGGATCCGCTCGACCACCTGCTCGATATCGGCCTTGCGCTCGCGCAGGTATTCGTCCTCGATCTCGTCGAACTGGCGCATCAGATCCTCGAGCCGCGTCGTCAGCGCCCATTCGGCGTTGTAGCGGCGCTCGCGGATCAGCGTCTCGGCCTCGCGCGACAGCATCTCGTCGTCGAGGATCATCGCGTGCACGTCGAGGAAGGCGCCCATCTCCTCCGGCGCATCGCGCGGCAGGTCGCGCTTGAGCGCCGCCAGTTCGGCCCGCACCGCGGTCCGCGCACTGCGCAGGCGCAGCACCTCGTCCTCGAGCCGGTCTTCGTCGACCAGGTAATGGGACACGTCGAGCGCGGCCGGCGCCAGCAGGTGAGCGCGCCCGATCGCAACGCCGCGCGAGACTGGGATGCCGTGCAGGGCGAATGGCATGAACCGCTCCGTTCAGGAACGTTGATGAAATCCGGACAGGGCCTGCGCCCTCATTCTCCTTCGCCGAAACGATTGGCGATCAGCGCGGTCAGCGCGTCCATCGCCTCCTGCTCGTCGGGTCCCTCGGTTTCGATCGTGACCGTCGAGCCGATGCCCGCGGCCAGCATCATCACACCCATGATGCTCTTGGCGTCGACCTGGCGCCCGTTGCGAGACATCCTGACCTGACTGACAAAACTGCCCGCCAGTTGCGTGAGCTTGGCGGAGGCGCGGGCATGCAGCCCGAGCTTATTGATGATGGTGATGTCCCTCTGCAGCATACTTGTCGGGGTGGTTGGCGATCTGGTTCTGTACGGTGGTCGAGCCGATCTGCAGCACGCCCTGCGAGCCGCCGGCGAGCGCCTTGGTGGCGAGCTGGTCCAGCTTTTCGGAGCGGTAGCAGATCGCCCGCACGAGCATCGGCAGATTGACGCCGGCGAGCACCTTGATCCGGCCGGGCTCGGCGAGCCGGGCGGCGATATTGGCAGGGGTGGCGCCGAAGATGTCGGTCAGCACCAGCGCCCCATTGTCTTCGATCACCGAGGCCAGGCACCGGCGCGCCTCGGCCAGCACGGCCGCGGGCTCCGCATCGGGAGCGACGTCGATCGCCTCGAGCCGCTTCGGCTCGCCGCAATAGACATGCGCCGCGCAGTCCCGCAACGCGGAAGCGAGCGGCGCGTGCGCGATGATCAGAATGCCTGCCATGATGGTGAATCCTGTGGATTGCCGCGATTGTAGCAGGCGGGGTAACGGCGCCGTCGCGCGCAGACGCGGTCCGGCGCCCGCGCTTAGGCGCCCTTCGCGGCAGCCCGCACCGCAACCGCCCGTTCGAGCGCGTCGATGAACATGCCGGCCACCGGGAAACCGGTCTGCTGCATGATCTCCTGGAAGCAGGTCGGGCTGGTCACGTTGACCTCGGTCAGGTAGTCGCCGATCGCATCAAGTCCCACCAGCAGCAGGCCGCGCTGCCACAGCACCGGCGCCAGCGTCTGCGCGATCTCGCGGTCGCGTTCGGACAGCGGCTGGGCGCGGCCCGTGCCGCCCACCGCCAGATTGCCGCGCACCTCGCCGGCCATCGGCACGCGCGCCAGCGCGTACGGCACCGGCTCGCCGCCGATCAGCAGGATGCGCTTGTCACCCTCCTTGATCGCCGGGATATAGCGTTGCGCCATCAGCGTGCGCACGCCGTTCGCGCCCAGCGTCTCGATGATCGCGCCCAGGTTCATGCCGTCGGCGCCGACGCGGAACACGCCCATGCCGCCCATGCCGTCCAGCGGCTTGACGATGATGTCGCGATGCTCGGCGTGGAAGGCGCGGATGCGGGCCGCATCGCGCGTGACCAGCGTCGGCGTGATGAACTGCGGGAACTGCGCGATCGCCACCTTCTCGGAATGGTCGCGGATCGCCTGCGGCTTGTTGAAGACGTTGGCGCCCTGCGACTCGGCCAGTTCCAGCAGCCAGGTGCTGGTCACGTATTCCATGTCGAAGGGCGGGTCCTTGCGCATCAGCACCGCGTCGAACGACGGCACCGGCATCGCGGCGGCGGCATCGAGGCGGAACCAGGCGCCGTGGTCCTTGCCATGGCCTTCGTCATGCCCATGGCTGTCTTCGGCATCCGTCAGATGCAGCCGCTGCGCGACCGCCTCCACCGCGCCGCCAACCAGCGACAACTGCGACTGCAGGCAGAAGAACAGCTCGTGGCCGCGGGAGGCGGCCTCGACCATCATCGCGTAGGTGGAGTCCTTGTAGGTCTTGAAGGTCTCGAGCGGATCGGTAATGAACAGGATGCGCATGCTGGCGAGTTCCGGTTGGTGTGCCCGTTGTTGTGCCCGTTGTCGTGCCCGGTGCCGGTCAGAGGATCGGATTGGGGTCGGTCTTTTCCAGTTCCAGCGAGGCCGCCAGCAGCGCGAGCCGCGCCACCACGCCATACATGTAGAAGCGGTTGGGCACCGCCGCGCCCGGCTTCGCATGCGTGTCCGGAATGCTGTTGGGCGCGAACGCCAGCGGCACGAAGTGCATGCCCGGCGCGTTCAGGTTCTCGTCGACGCCGCGGCCGGTATGGACGCGATAGAAGCCGCCAACGACGTAGCGGTCGATCATGTAGACCACCGGCTCGGCCACCGCCTCGTTGACCTTCTCGAAGGTATGCACGCCCTCCTGGATGATCACGTCGTTGACCTCGAGGCCTTCCTTGACGACGCTCATCTTGTTGCGTTCCTTGCGGTTCAGGCCCTTGACCTCCGCCGGATCGCGCACCGTCATCACGCCCATGCCATAGGTGCCGGCATCGGCCTTGACCACGACGTACGGCGTTTCCTTGATGCCGTACTCGCGGTACTTCTTGGCGATCTTCTTGAGCACGCCCTCGACCGCGTCGGCCAGCGCGTCCTCGCCGACCCGCTCATGGAAGTCGATGCCGCCGACCTTGGCGAAATACGGGTTGATCATCCACTGGTCGATGTCGATCAGCTTGGCGAACTTCTTGGCGACCTCGTCGTAGGCCGAGAAGTGCGACGACTTGCGCCGCGTCGACCAGCCCGCGTGCAGGGGCGGCAGCACGTACTGCTCGTTGATGTTCTCGAGGATCGGCGGCACGCCGGCCGACAGGTCATTGTTCAGCAGGATCGAACACGGGTCGAAGTCCTTGAGCCCCAGCCGGCGGTCCTTGGTGCCCAGCCGGGTCAGCGGCTCGACCACCAGGGTCTGGCCGTCGGGCAGCTCGATCGGGGTCGGTTCGGTGATGTCCTCGGACAGCGAGCCGAGCCGGACATTGAGCCCCGCCTGGCGCATGATCAGCGACAGCCGCGCCACGTTCTGCAGATAGAACATATTGCGGGTATGGCGCTCGGGAATCAGCAGCAGGTTCTTGGCATCCGGGCAGATCTTCTCGATCGCCGCCATCGCCGCCTGCACCGCCAGCGGCAGCATTTCGGGGGCCAGATTGTTGAAACCGCCGGGGAACAGGTTGGTATCGACCGGAGCCAGCTTGAAGCCGGCGTTGCGCAGATCGACCGAACAGTAGAACGGAGGGGTATGCTCCTGCCATTCCAGACGGAACCACCGCTCGATGGACGGGGTCGCGTCCAGTATCTTCTTTTCCAGTTCGAGCAGCGGGCCGTTCAGCGCGGTGATGAGGTGCGGGACCATATCCATCCTATTGATCGTCTTTATCGTCCGCCCCGATTGTAGAGGAACGGCCAATTGCATGCAGATGGCATGCCAATGCCGGCGGAACCGGAAAATGTCCGATCCTTTCCGCCTTGGGCTAACAATATGGGGATGGGCCGCCGAATTCAAAGAGCGCCGTGAGCGCCGTCGCGAGGGCAAAAAAAAACGCGGCATCGCCGCGTTTCAAGTGGCCTGACAGATACGGGGAGCGTTCTGCAGGTGGAGGAAACTGCCTCACCTGCACTCTATGCGGGTGCTGTCCTTAACACAAATGAAGGTTTTTGAATTCGGATTTAAGCGGATGGCGAACAGTGCTTGCCTATTCGCCCGCCAGCCCCCGCCGACGCTGGCTTTGCGGGCGGTCCGCCGATAAAAAAGCCCGGCACGCGGCCGGGCAAAACTCCTGAGAGAAGATTCCCAATCAGCTCTCCAGCACAACACCGTTGGCGACGCGGGGGCGGCAAGCCGTGGGTCCCCGCATCGCCCGTTTCCCGGGATCAGGCCTCGTAGGCGGTCTCGCCGTGCGAGGTAATGTCCAGACCTTCGCGCTCCTCGTCCTCGGGCACGCGCAGGCCGATCAGCAGGTCCACCAGCTTGAAGGCGACGAAGGCCACCACCGCCGACCACACCACGGTGGTCAGCACGCCTTCGGTCTGCACCCAGACCTGGCCGAGGATCGAGTACTCGTCCGAAACCTTGTTGGCGACATAGTCGTAGATGCCCACGCCGCCCAGGCTGGGCGCCGCGAACACGCCGGTCAGGATCGCCCCGGCGATGCCGCCGACGCCATGCACGCCGAACACGTCCAGCGAGTCGTCCGCGCCGAGCAACCGCTTCAGGCCGGTCACCCCCCACAGGCACAGCAGGCCGGCCACCAGGCCCATCACGATCGAGCCCATCGGGCCGACGAAGCCGGCGGCCGGGGTGATCGCCACCAGGCCGGCCACCGCGCCGGAAGCACCGCCGAGCATCGAGGGCTTGCCCTTGGTGATCCACTCGCCGAAGGTCCACGCCAGCACTGCGGCGCAGGTCGCCAGCAGCGTGTTGACGAAGGCCAGCGCGGCGCCGCCGCTCGCTTCCAGTCCCGAGCCGGCGTTGAAGCCGAACCAGCCGAACCACAGCAGCGAGGCGCCGACCATGGTGAAGGTCAGGCTGTGCGGGCGCAGCGCCTCGCGGCCGAAGCCGATCCGCTTGCCGAGCATGTAGGCACCGACCAGGCCGGCCACCGCGGCGTTGATATGGACCACGGTACCGCCGGCGTAGTCGAGCGCGCCCTTCTGGAACAGCCAGCCGGCCTTGGCCGTGGCCGCTTCGGCGGCCGCCGCATCGGTGTACGCATCCGGACCGGGCCAGAACCAGACCATATGCGCCATCGGGATATAGGCGAAGGTGAACCACAGCACGATGAACACCAGCACCGCCGAGAAACGCGCCCGCTCGGCGAAGGCGCCGATGATCAGGCTGCAGGTGATCGCCGCGAACGCGCACTGGAAGGCGAAGAAGCCCAGCTCCGGAATCACGACGCCCTTGCTGAAGGTGGCCGTGACCGCTTCCGGCGTCAGGCCCTTCATGAACAGCCGATCGGTGCCGCCGAAGAAGGCGTTGCCCTCGGTGAAGGCGAAGCTGTAACCGTAGATGGCCCACAGCAGCGCGACCAGCGAGAAGATCACCAGGCACTGCATCAGCACCGACAGCATGTTCTTCGAGCGGACCAGGCCGCCGTAGAACAGCGCCAGGCCCGGCAGCGTCATCAGGATCACGAACGCCGTGCACATCAGCAGCCAGGCCACGTCGCCCTTGTTGGGGGTCGGCGCGGCGGCCGGTGCGGCGGCCTCGGCTGCGGGTGCAGCGGCGGGTGCGGCTGCGGCCGGCGCAGCCGCGGCAGGCGTCGTGGCGGGGGCAGAAGCCTCGGCGGCGGGCTTGTCCTGCGCCGCGGCCGGGCCCGACAGGGCCATGCCCGCCGTGCCCAGCGCCAGCGCCATGGCGCCGGCAGTCAGGAATCGTTTGAACCAGCTAGTCATCTGAATACCCTCTTGTCGCTCTTTTTCGCTCTTGTGGCTCGTGTGTCGGCGTCGGCGAGCCGTTACAGGGCGTCGCCGCCGGTCTCCCCGGTACGGATCCGGATGACCTGCTCGATCGGCGCGACGAAGATCTTGCCGTCGCCGATCTTGCCGGTGCGGGCCGACTTCTCGATCGCCTCGATCGCGCGGTCGACCACGTCGTCGGGCACCGCCACCTCGATCTTGACCTTGGGCAGGAAGTCGACGATGTATTCGGCGCCGCGATACAGCTCGGTATGGCCCTTCTGCCGACCGAAGCCCTTGACCTCGGTAACGGTGATGCCGGACACGCCCACGTCCGAGAGCGCTTCACGCACTTCGTCGAGCTTGAACGGCTTGATGACGGCGATGATCAGTTTCATCCGTGTTCTCCTGAAAGCGCGGCGCCGTTGCGACGGGCGCCCGCTCGTGCTGACCGTGTTTAGAAAGTCTTGGTGAGCGTGGCGACCACCGTGGCCTTGCCCATGTAGCGGCCCGAGGTATTGGTGTAGACGCCGCGCTTGGCATTGGTGTCGATGTACGCGACCGCCGCCGAGAAGCCGTTGCCCAGGTCCTTGGTCAGGCCGAGCTTCCAGTCGGTGTACGAGGCGTCCGCCACGTTCTGCACCTTCTGGTAGCCCACGTGCGCGTTCAGCGTCAGGCCCCAGAACTCGAGCGGCACGTTGGCCGCCAGGTCGACGTACCAGCTGTTCTTGCTGTCGTAGAAGCCGAACAGGTTGGTCGGCGCGTACGAGTACTTGAGGAATACCGGGCCGTAGCCGATGCCCGCGTAGATCTCGGTGGTGTACGGCCGCGTGAAGTTGGCCGGATAGTCGCCGGGGTAGTAGTACTGCAGCACGCCGACGTCGTAGTTCCACTTGCCGTCGCCGAAGGTGTTCTTGAAGCCGGCGTAGAAGTCCATCTCGATCGGCGCCGACACTTCGTCGTTGCTGTCGTTGAGCCAGCTGATGCTCGAATTCCAGTTGCCCGCGTAGAAGCCGCTCGCATGGCTGTAGTCGAAGCCGCCCTGGATCGCCGGCCGGCGATTGGTCTGCATGATCCCGCGGTAGCGGTATTCGGAGGCCAGCGTCACGTTCGCCGTGAACGTATGCGGCGAGGCCGCTTCGGCGGTCGCGGGCGCGCTCTGCGCCAGTGCGGTGGTGGCGGAACCGCACAGCGTCAGCGCGCCGATGGCGAGGGCCAGCGTCTTCATGGATTTCTTCTCCTTTTCCTTGGGCTCGGGACGTCTTTGTCAGGCGAATACTGCAACTGCCATGCCAGGCCCCGCAGCCGCGCGGGCGCGCGTGGGCTGCCGTCGCAGCGCGACGGTGGCGTCGATGGAAAGCCGGTTTCCATCTGCCTTCGAAACGCCCGCAACACGGGGCCGGACAGGCCCCGCCGGGTTAAATGCTGTGTCCGGCGGGTCGAAGTCGCTTTTCCCGACGCGCTTCACGGGCCATAATCGGCCCATGCCACCGGCTGGTGCCGGCCGCCGCCAGGGGCGCGCACTGCACCGATAACGTGCAGATGCGCCCCGCCGGCCGCCCCCGCCGCCCCCGATCGATGCACCCCGACGGTGCAGAAGGAGAAACCGATGAAACCCACCGATCTCTTCAACGACCTGCAGAGCAAGGTCAGCGAGGTCCTGCGCAATTCGCCCGCCAAGGACATCGAGAAGAACGTGCGCAGCATGATGACCCAGGGCTTTGCCAAGCTCGACCTGGTCACGCGCGAGGAATTCGACGTGCAGTCGCAGGTGCTGGCCCGCACGCGCGCACGGCTGGAGGAACTGGAAATGCGCGTTGCCGACCTGGAGCGGCGCGCCGGCATGACGGGTGCGGGGGGCGTCGCAGGCGTGGGGCCGGCCACGGTCGGTACCACCAGCGCCGGCACCACGGCCTCGGCCACCGCGGTACCCGGCTCGACCACGCCCGAGCCGGGCACCGGGCCGACGAACCCGGGCCTGGCTGGCTGACGCCAACAGACCCACACCGCGCGAAGGCCGCCGGGCAACCGGCGGCCTTCCGCGTTTACGGCGGCGTTAATAAATCGGTGACATGCCGGAACGCCGTTCCGCTGCCCCTTTCACCTTTCCTTCCCACCTTCTCCCCCGGGTCGCCTCCATGCACCTCGCCGTCCTGCGCAGCCGCGCGCTGACCGGCATCGACGCGCCGCCGGTCTCGGTCGAAATCCATCTGGCCAACGGCCTGCCGGCCTTCGCCATCGTCGGACTGGCCGAGACCGAGGTGCGGGAGAGCCGCGAGCGCGTGCGCGCGGCGATCCTGAACTGCGGCTTCGAATTTCCTAACCGCCGCATCACCGTCAACCTGGCGCCGGCCGATCTGCCGAAGGAATCGGGCCGCTTCGACCTGGCGATCGCGCTGGGCATCCTGGCGGCCAGCGGCCAGATCCCGGCGCCGGCGCTGGAGGGCTACGAATTCGCGGCGGAACTGTCGCTGTCCGGTGAGCTGCGTCCGGTGCGCGGCGCGCTGGCGATGGCGATGGGGCTGGCGCGCGAGCACGGCGGTGGAGCGGGCAGCCCCGCAGGCTGCCCGGCGGTCGGCCCCCGACGCGCCTTCGTGGTGGCGGCCGGCAACGGCGCCGAGGCGGCGCTGGTCGAGTCCGTCACGGTGCTGGCGGCCGCGTCGCTGCCCGAGGTCTGCGCACACCTGGCCCGCACCGGCCCGCCGCTGGCGCGGGCGAGGCCAGTGGCGACGACATCGTTTAGCGGGACGCCCGCCGGCATGCCGGACATGCGCGAGGTCCGGGGTCAGGCGCAGGCACGCCGCGCGATGGAGGTCGCCGCCGCTGGCCAGCACTCGGCCCTGCTGATCGGCCCGCCAGGCACCGGCAAGTCGATGCTGGCGCAGCGCTTCCCCGGCCTGCTGCCGCCGATGACGCTGCAGGAGGCGCTCGAATCCGCGGCGGTGCTGAGCCTGACCGGCGCCGGCTTCCAGGCCGAGCGCTGGGGCCGTCGGCCGTTCCGGGCGCCGCACCATACCGCCTCGGCGGCGGCGCTGGTCGGCGGCGGCGGCGATCCGCGCCCCGGCGAAATCTCGCTGGCGCATCACGGCGTGCTGTTCCTGGACGAGCTGCCCGAGTTCGAGCGGCGCGTGCTGGAGGTCCTGCGCGAGCCGCTGGAATCGGGCCGCATCACGATCTCGCGCGCGGCCAGGCAAGCCGAATTCCCGGCGCGCTTCCAGTTCGTCGCGGCGATGAATCCCTGCCCCTGCGGCTACCAGGGCCATCCGACCCGGGCCTGCCGCTGCACGCCCGACCAGGTGCAGCGCTACCAGTCGCGGCTGTCCGGGCCGCTGCTGGACCGGATCGACCTGCAGATCGAGGTGCCGGCGCAAAGCCAGCAGGAGACGCTGGACGGCCCGCCCGGCGAGGACAGCGCGGCGATCCGCGCCCGCGTGATGGCCGCCAGGGCGCGGCAGCTGGAACGGCAGGGCAAACCCAACGGGGAACTGGCGGGACAGGAGATCGACCGGCATTGCCCGCTGGACGAGCAGGCGCAGGGGCTGCTGCGCGCCGCGATGGCGCGCCTGGGCTGGTCGGCGCGCTCCTACTTTCGCGTGCTGAAGGTGGCGCGGACCATTGCGGACCTGGGCGGCGCCGACATCATTGGCGCGGCCCATGCCGCCGAGGCGGTGCAGTATCGGCGGGTGTTGCGCCCGGTTTAGCGATGCGGCGCGGTTCAACTGGCTCCCCTCTCCCGCTGGCGGGAGAGGGGCGCAAACAAGGCCGTCGACTTAACGCCGAGCCTCCGGCGGCTCGCCCGGCGGTTCGGGCTCCTCCTCGATCGGCGGATGGTCCGGCGGCACGCCGGGCGGCGGCGGGTCTTCTATCGGGGGAACGGTATGGTCGGCGCGGCGCGGCATCGGTGGCTCCAAGGGGCGAGGTAACCACCATTGAAGCAAACCGGCCCGGGGAGCGCCAGCCGCCCCACCCCATGGCGTTCAGCCCGGCTGGCGCCGCACGAAGAACAGCGCGGCGCCGACCGCCATCAGCACGCTGCCGAACACGCGGTTCTGCCAGCGCATCGCGCGCGCGTCGCGAAACAGCCCCTGCATGCGCGAGGCCAGCAGCGCGTAGCCGTGCATCACGATCAGGTCGACCGCGCACATCGTCATGGCGAGGATCGCCAGTTGCGGCGCGAGCGGCCGCGCCGCATCGATGAACTGCGGCAGCACCGCAACCATGAAGACGATGCCCTTGGGATTGGTGACGTTGGTCAGCAGGCCGGTGGCGAAACGCCGGCGCGGACTCATCGCGGCCACGCGGATGCCGCCCTGGGCCTTGCCCTCCCCGTCCGCGTCGCCCGGCGCCTGCTCGACGCGCGCCCGCCATTGCTGCACGCCCAGATAGATCAGGTACAGCGCGCCGACCGTCTTGACCGCCGCGAACGCGTGCTCGGAGGCGATCAGCAGCGCGCCGAGCCCGCCGCCGGCGACCAGCAGCACGATCAGCAGCCCGGTCTGCAGGCCGAGGATCGTCGTGGTGGTCCTGCGCAGCCCATAGGACAGCCCGTGGCTCATCGACAGCACGGCCCCCGAGCCCGGCGAGACGGCGATCGCCCAGCAGGCCGCGAAATAGGCAAGCCAGATTTCCCAACGCATGATTTGCTCCCTTCCTGTTTTTCCAGACCCCGGACCTTTCCCAACCCCGGCGGACGCTCAGCCCGCCGCCCGCCGCCACAGCCGCGGCACCAGCGCATACCAGAGATAGCCGACGACCTGCAGTCCCAGCAGAGCGCCCAGCGACGCGCGAAAGGCGTCGGCCTGAGGCAGCCCGGCCTCGCGGAACAGGTCGATCGCCACGCCCAGGCCCCACTGGATCAGGAAGCTGCCGCCGAACACCAGCAGGTTGTAGGTGGTATTGGCGCGCCCGGCGACCGCGGCCGGAAACGACAGGCTCAGCGTGCTGAGGATCAGCGACAGCGTGCTCGCGCACATCGCCAGCAGCGGCCACAGCAGCCACGCCGCCGGCGCGGTCCAGGCGATGATCGCCGCCTGCAGCACCAGCGTCAGCCCGGCGCCGACCATCACCAGCCGCGCGGACTCGACCGGATCGCGCGCGCGCCGCGGCGCCAGCCAGCCCAGCAGCAGGTAGCCCGCCAGCAGCGCGATATTGAACACGAACAGGATCTGCGCGGTGCGATCCGGCCCGAAGCCGAGCACGTCGACCAGCCAGGGGCCAACCCACAGCGTCTGCACCGCCATGAAGCCGGCCTGGTTCAACAGCCCGAAGGGCAGCACGCGGACGAAGGCCGGATGGCGCAGCAGCGCGCGATAGCCGCCGGTCGCGCCGTCCGGCGCGCTGTCCGGCGCGACGGACGGACGATCGGCCAGGGCCCCGGCCCGCTCCGCGCCGCGCGCCAGCCGCGCACTGCGCCGTTCGACCCGCGCCAGGCCCCGATACAGCGCCAGCGCCGACACCAGCAGCAGCCCCGCCATCACCAGGAACACGCCGCGCCAGCCCAGCCACGGCAGCACCGCCTGCACCGGCAGCGTCGTCATCAGCGCGCCGCCGCTGCCGGCCACCAGCATCCAGACCGACAGCTGGCTCTGGCGCGCGGTCGGGAACCAGCGCCGATAGGCGGTGTAGGAAGCCATCAGGCAGGCCGACACGCCGGCGCCGATCAGCGCCCGCCCGAGCCACAAGGTCGCTGGCGAACCGGCCAGCGCAAACACCAGCGCGCCTAGCGCGGCGATCAGCAGCAGCACGGTTTCGACGCGCCGCACGCCGCGCCGGTCCAGCCACTGGCCGACCGGCAGCTGCATCGCGGCGAAGGCGAGGAAATAGGCCGACGACAGCAGGCCCAGGTCGGCGTTCGACAACCGCATGTCGGCGACCAGCTCGGGCGCGATCACCGCGTTGATGGTGCGCAGCGCGTACGACAGCACATAGGCCGCGGCGAAGCAGACGAACACCAGCGCGCCCTCGCCCCGCCGCAGCAGCGAGGACGGTCGCATCGACAGGCCGAGACGGCGACTGCGCGGGCCGGTACGGGGGCGCATCAGAACGGATGGAAGCCGGCCAGGAACTGCTCGACCTGCTCGGCCTGGCGCTGGTCGCGCGCGGCGTCGCCGGCCTCGAGCACGACCGCCTGGTAGACCTTGCTGCCCTTGGCGACCAGCCGCGCGGTCAGCCGGCGCGGCGCCTTGTCCTGCGGCGAGACGCCGGCCACGCGGATCTCGATGCCCTGCAGCGCCACCGGCGGCTGGGCCGACGACATCACCGTGACCGCGCGCGTCTGCACCGGCTCGGTCGGCGCGTGGCCCAGATTGGCCAGCAGGCCGGTCTGCATCGACGACAGCGCCTCGGCGCGCAACGCGGCGTCGTCGCTGGGCAGGCTGACCACCCCGACCGCGAACAGCGTCTCGTCGACGCGCGCCGCCTCCATCGTCATCGGCAGCTTGCGGCCGGCGATGGCGACATCGCGCGCGGCGCTGGTCGGCTTGCCGGGATAGAGCGCGGCATATCCCCCCTCGTTGGACTGGATGGTGCGCCAGTCGTAGCGCGGCGAGCAGGCCAGCAGCGCGGCCACCGCCAGGCCGGCGCAATACCGGGCCGGCCGGCGGAGGAACGAAAGGCGAGACATCGGAAGCCTGAACGGACGGGTCGAAAGACGACGGGTGAAAAAGGGACCATGCGCCGCCCCGGCAAGGGTGCGGCCAAGCCGCTATTATCGGGGATCAGGCACTGGCGCAGTGTCTTTCTCATCTCGATATTTCATTATGGTTTTGGACTTTGCAGGTCGCCGCATGGGTTCGGCATGGCACCGGGGCGCCGTCCTTGTGCTGCTGGCCGCCCTGTTGCTGACCGGCCTGTCGCTCGCCCTTGCCGCTCCGCCGGCGCGGGCGGCCAGCGCCGCGCATCTGCCGGCCGTCACCGACCTGGCGGCGGAGACGCGTGCGGCCAGCCAGCGCGGCGAACCGCTCGTCGTGCTGGTGACGCTGCCGAACTGCGGTTATTGCGAAGCGGTGCGGCGCAACTACCTGGGCCCGCAAGCCGCCGCCGGGCAGCTTGCCGCGCGCGAGCTCGACATGAGCGCCGCGACGCCGATCCGCGATGCCGAGGGCCGTGCCACCACCGCACGCGCCTGGGCGCGCGAGCACGGCATCCGCTTCGCGCCGACGGTGCTGTTTCTCGACGGCAAGGGCCGCCCGGCCGCCCCGCCGCTGCGCGGCATGCAGCCGGACTTCTACGGCGCCTATCTGGAACAGTCGCTCGACACCGCGCGCGCCGCGATGGCGGCCACGGCGGGCGGGCGCTGACCTCCCGCCACCGCGGGCCTTTCCCCCTTCCCCTTTCCCCCTCGGCGCCCCCGGCCGCCTCGGCGCTAGAATGGCGGCTTCTCCTCCTTCCATCGGTCGGCCCATCATGACTTCGTCCGCCTCCCAACCGGAACGTCCCACCGCTCCCCGCAAGCGCTGGCCGCTGATCGTCGGCCTGCTGGTGCTGGTCCTGCTCGGCTGGTTCGGCTACCGCGCGCTGACGCCGGCCCAACACGCGCCGCAGGCCACCTTCGTGCTGCTCTCCGGCGAGCGCGTCAGCACCGCGCAGTTGCAGGGCAAGGTCTATATGGTCAATTTCTGGGCTACCAGCTGCACCACCTGCGTCAAGGAGATGCCGGACATGGTGCGCACCTACCAGCAGTTCAAGGACAAGGGCCTGGAGTTCGTCGCGGTGGCGATGAGCTATGACCCGCCGATGTACGTCACCAACTTCACCGAGACCCGCAAGCTGCCGTTCAAGGTCGCGCTGGACTCGGACGGCTCGGCGGCCAAGGCCTTCGGCGACGTGCAGCTGACGCCGACCACCTTCGTGGTGGACAAGGACGGCCGCATCCTGAAGCGCTATGTCGGCGAGCCGGAATGGGACAGCCTGCACAAGCTGCTGGATCAGGCGTTGGGCAAGGCGGTTTGATTTGACTGTGAGCGGGGGGCGGGCGCTGTTGCCCTCTCCCCCAGCCCCTCTCCCGCGAGCGGGAGAGGGGAGCAAAACCGCAGCATCCCGACGTCCGATTGGGTTCTTCCTCTCCCGCGAGCGGGGGAGGGAGCAAAATCGCAGCATCCCAACTTCCGATTGGGTTCTCCCTCTCCCGCGAGCGGGGGAGGGAGCAAAACCGCAGCATCCCTACGTCCGATTGGGTTCTCCCTCTCCCGCGAGCGGGAGAGGGCCGGGGAGAGGGCAACTCCGGCGCAAAACCAAACCCAAAAGCGCCCTTCTCGCCCCTTCAACGCTCCCCCGCTTGCCCAACACATCTGTATGGATATACAGTCTGCGGCGAACATTTCCGCTTTTCGCCCTCGCCGCTCCTGTGTCCCTCGCTCTCGCTTCTGCTCCCGCCGCCGCTCCGGCCGCCCCCGCCGACCGGGCCGATCCGGTCGACTATCTCGCCGCGCTCAATCCCGAGCAGCGTGAAGCGGTCGAGCACGCCACCGACCGGCCGCTGCTGATCATCGCCGGCGCGGGCTCGGGCAAGACCAATACGCTGGCGCACCGGGTCGCGCATCTGCTGCTCGGAGGCGCCGATCCGCGCCGGATCCTGCTGTTGACGTTCTCCCGGCGCGCCGCGGTCGAGATGGGCCGGCGCGTCGAGCGCATCGTCGACCAGGCCTTCGCCGCCCGCAACGGCACCACCTCGTCGGCCAATCCCGGCCGCGCCGCGCTGCAATGGGCGGGCACGTTCCACGCGATCGGCGCCCGCCTGCTGCGCGAATACGCGGAAACGCTGGGCCTGTCGCCCTCCTTCACCATCAGCGACCGCGGCGATTCCGCCGACCTGATGAACGTGGTGCGCCACGACCTCGGCCTGTCGGCGCAGAACGCGCGCTTTCCGCGCAAGGAAACCTGCCTGGCGATCTATTCGCGCGTGGTCAATACCCAGTTGCCGCTCGAAGAAGTGCTGCAGCGCCAGTTCCCGCGCTACGCGATGTGGGTCGACGCGCTGCGCGCGCTGTTCGCCGGCTATGTCGAGGCCAAGCAGAAGCAGCAGGTGCTGGACTACGACGACCTGCTGCTGTACTGGGCGCAGGCGCTGGCCGAGCCGGCGCTGGCGCGCGACATGGGCGAGCGCTTCGACCATGTGCTGGTCGACGAATACCAGGACACCAATGCGCTGCAGGCGTCGATCCTGCTCGCCCTCAAACCCGACGGACGCGGCCTGACCGTGGTCGGCGACGACGCGCAGTCGATCTACGCGTTTCGCGGCGCCACCGTGCGCAACATCCTGGACTTCCCGCAGCGCTTCTCGCCGCCGGCGGGCCAGGTCACGCTGTCGCGCAACTACCGCTCGACGCAGCCGATCCTGGCAGCCGCCAACGCGGTGATCGGGCTGGCGGCCGAGCGCTTCACCAAGGACCTGTGGTCGGACCGCGCCAGCGCCGAAAAGCCCGGCGTGGTGGTGGTCAACGACGAGACCGAGCAGGCGCGCTTCGTGGTCGAGCGCATCCTCGCGCGGCGCGAGGAAGGGCTGGCGCTGATGGCGCAGGCGGTGCTGTTTCGCGCCGCCGACCACAGCGCGCAGCTCGAACTCGAACTGGTCCGCCGCAACATCCCGTTCGTCAAGTTCGGCGGCCTCAAATTCCTCGAGTCGACCCACGTCAAGGACATGCTGGCGACGCTGCGCTGGCTCGAGAATCCGCGCGACCGCATGGCGGGCTTTCGCACGCTGCAGCTGATGCCGGGCGTCGGACCCAAGACCGCCGCGCGCGTGCTCGACGGGCTGGAGCTCGCCAACGATCCGCTGTTCGCCCTGGAATCGTTCGAAGCGCCGCCGGCCGCGGCCGAGGCGTGGTCGGAGCTGGTCGCGCTGGCGCGCGAGGCGATGGCGCCGGCGGCGGCATGGCCGGTCGACTTCGAACGCGTGCTGCGCTGGTACGAGCCGCATCTGGAACGCCTGCACGACGATGCCGCCGCGCGCGCCGCCGATCTGCAGCAGCTGGCCCGCATCGCCGCGACCTACGGCTCGCGTGAACGCTTCCTGACCGAGCTGACGCTGGACCCGCCCGATGCCTCCAGCGACGAATCGGGCGTGCCGCTGCGCGACGAGGACTATCTGATCCTGTCGACCATCCATTCGGCCAAGGGCCAGGAGTGGAAGGCGGTCTACGTGCTGAACGCGGTCGACGGCTGCCTGCCGTCCGACCTGGCCACCGGCACCACCGAGGAGATCGAGGAGGAGCGCCGGCTGCTCTATGTCGCGATGACGCGCGCTCGCGACCATCTCGACATCGTGGTGCCGCAGCGCTTCTACGTGCATCAGCAGCCCGGCATGGGCGACCGCCACGTCTATGCGTCGCGCACGCGCTTCCTGCCCAATCGCGTGATGCCGCATTTCCACAGCCGTGCGTGGCCGCCGCCTCCGCCGGTCGACGCGGCTCCCCAGCGCGCATCGCTGCCCGCGGTCGACCTGGCCGCGCGCATGCGCAATATGTGGCGATGAGGCGGCGGTTGCTCCTGTACGCCACCTGCGCCCCTGCGGGCGCTGCAGCGATGGCGCCGGGCCGCACGCATTCTGTGCGTCATAGCTAACACCCGGCACCGCGCGGCACCCCAGACGTCGCCATGCGGTCGAAACGGCCCCCGGCTCGCCGTATAATTCCGAGCTTCCCACCGTTCCGACCGGCGCCAAGCCGCGCGCGGCCAAGCCGAGCGTGCCGCGCGCCCTCCCACGCATGAGCAGCTACTACCAGCACCACGTCTTCTTCTGCCTGAATCAGCGCGAGCCGGGCGAAAACTGCTGCGCCAACCACAACGCCAAGGCGATGCAGGAATACGCCAAGAAGCGTTGCAAGGAGCTGGGCATCGCCGGCGGCGAGGGCCGGGTGCGGATCAACAAGGCCGGCTGCCTGAACCGCTGTGAACTCGGTCCGGTACTGGTGGTCTACCCGGAGGCCGTTTGGTACACATTCGTCGACGAGCAGGACATCGACGAAATCATCGACAGCCATCTGATCCACGGCAAGCCGGTCGAACGTCTGATGGTGGATCGCTGAGCGCCGCGCTCGGATCGCATCCGTCGCCATCACCGCCCACTTTCGTTCCCCGACCCGTTCCCGGATTTCCGCTCTTCCTGCCATGAACGCGCATACCCAGGTACTCACCGTTGCCGGTCCCGCCGGCGCGATCGACGTCTCGGTCGACCTGCCGCAGGCCGCCCCGGTGCGCGGCCTGGCGCTGGTCGGCCATCCGCATCCGCTGTTCGGCGGCACCAAGGACAACAAGGTCGCGCAGACGCTGGCGCGCGCCTTCGTGCAGCTGGGCTACGCCACCGTGCGGCCGAATTTCCGCGGCGTCGGCGGCACCGCGGGCGAGCACGACAACGGCCAGGGCGAGCAGGACGATCTGCTGGCGGTGATCGCCTGGATGCGCCAGCAGCGCGACTGGTCCGCCGACGCGGCCACGCTGCCGCTGGCGCTGGCCGGCTTCTCGTTCGGCAGCTTCGTGGTCAGCCATGTGGCGCGGCGCCTGGCCGAGGCCGGCACGCCCGCCGAGCGCCTGGCGATGGTCGGTACCGCGGCCTCGCGCTGGCAGGTCGCGCAGGTGCCGGCCGATACCATCGTGATCCACGGCGAGCAGGACGAAACCGTGCCGCTGGCCAGCGTGCTCGACTGGGCGCGGCCGCAGGAGCTGCCGGTCACGGTGATCCCCGGCGCCGACCATTTCTTCCATCGCAAGCTGCATCTGATCAAGCAGCTCGTCGTCAATGCGTGGCAGCGCTGAGCCCGGGCATTGAGCGGGCGGCCATGGCAATCCGTGGCCGCCGTTCCTTGCCCCGCCGCCACGCCCGCGTGGCGGCGCGACGCTGCCCTTTCTCTCTTGTCGGAACCTGAAAACATGTTCAATCAAGCTTCGCCGCTGTTCTCCCACCGCATCGCCCACACCCTGCTGGCCAGCGCCGCCGTGCTCGCGCTCGCCAGCGCGCCGCTGACGGTGCGCGCGCAGGCCGTGCCGATGCCGCAGGTGGCGGCCAAGGCGTGGATGCTCTACGACGTCACCAGCGGCCAGGCGCTCGGCTCGCAGAATGCCGACACCCGCATCGAACCGGCCTCGCTGACCAAGATCATGACCGCCTATCTGGCCTTTCAGGCGCTGAAGGAAAAGCGCCTGACGCTGGACCAGGCCGTGGTGCCGACCAATGTCGTGCTCAAGGTCAAGAGCGACGAGTCGCGCATGTTCATCGAGCCGAACAAGCCGGTCACGGTGCAGGACCTGCTGATGGGCCTGATCGTGCAATCGGGCAACGATGCCGCGCTGGCGCTGGCCGAGGCGGTCGGCGGCTCGGAGGAAGGCTTCGTCGCGATGATGAACCGCGAGGCCCAGCGCATGGGCATGAAGAGCACGCACTTCACGAATACCGACGGCATTCCCGACCCGAACCACTACACCACCGCGGCGGACCTGGCGATCCTGACCACGCGCCTGATCCAGGACTTCCCCGAGTACTACGGCATGTACTCGCAAAAGGAGTTCACCTATAACAAGATCAAGCAGCCCAACCGCAACCGCCTGCTGTACATCGATTCGACCGTGGACGGCGTCAAGACCGGCCACACCAGGTCCGCAGGCTACTGCCTGATTTCCTCGGCCAAGCGCCCGCTGGCCAACGTGCCGAACGGCTCGCGCCGCCTGATCTCGATCGTGATCGGCACCACCAGCGAACAGGTCCGCACGCAGGAAAGCCTGAAGGTGCTGAACTACGGCTTCCAGTTCTTCGACACGCTGCGCCTCTACGACAAGGGCCAGGTGCTGGCCACGCCGGACATCTACAAGGGCAAGAACGACACCATCAAGATCGGCGTGCGCGACGAAACCTACGTGACCGTGCCCAAGGGCACCGCCGGCCGTCTGAAGCCGGTGCTGGAGCGGCAGGAGCTGCTGGTGGCGCCGATCTCCGCCGGCCAGCAGGTCGGCACCGTCAAGCTGATGGACGGCACCAACAAGGTTGGGGAATTCCCGGTCGTCGCGCTGGAGGAGGTGCCGGAGGCAGGCTTCTTCGGCCGCATCTGGGACACCATCCGCCTGTGGTTCAAGCGCAAGTAACAAGGAGGCCGCCGCCATGAGCGCCGACAACACCGACAACGGGCGCGACCAGCCTTCGCTGATCGAATACCCGAGCGATTTCCCCATCAAGGTGATGGGCGCGATGCAGGACGGCTTCGCCGAGGCCATCGTCACGCTGGTGCAGGAATTCGACCCCGGCTTTCATGCCGGCAAGATGGAGATGCGCCCCTCGCGCAACGGCAACTATCTGGGCCTGACCGTGACGGTCTGGGTCACCAGCCGCGAGCAGCTCGACGATCTGTATCGCGCGCTGACCGCGCATCCGATGGTCAAGGTGGTGCTGTAACGCGCCTGCGTTCCGCCGGCGCTGCCTGCCCTGCTGTTGCCCTCTCCCCCGGCCCCTCTCCCGCAAGCAGGAGAGGGGAGCAACCAGTGGGCGCGGATCTCGCGCTCGCTGCCTTCCTCGAATCATGAATACGCTGACCCTGAAGCCCGGCAAGGAAAAGTCCCTGCTGCGCCGCCATCCCTGGATCTATGCGACCGGCATCGACCGCGTCGAGGGCCGTGCCGAGCCCGGCGCCACCATCACGGTGCGCGCCGCCGACGGCCGCTTCCTCGCCAAGGCGGCCTACAGCCCGCATTCGCAGATCCGCGCGCGCGTGTGGACCTTCGACGAGAACGAGCCGGTCGACCATGCGCTGATCAAGCGCCGCATCGCCACCGCGGTGGCGCATCGCCGCCAATGGGTCAGCGACAGCGACGCGGTGCGGCTGGTGTTTGGCGAGGCCGACCGGCTGCCGGGACTGGTGGTCGACTACTACGGCGCCGGGCGCGGCGCCGAGCAGGCGCAACTGGTCTGCCAGTTCAACGCCGCCGGCGTCGAGCAGTGGAAGGACGCGATCGTGCAGGCGCTGATCAAGGAGACCGGCTGCCCCAACGTCTACGAGCGCTCCGACGCCGCCGTGCGCGAGCGCGAGGGGCTCGCGCTGGTGACCGGCGTGCTGGCCGGCGCCGAGCCCGATCCCGAGCTGTCGGTCACCGAACACGGCGTGCGCTATTACGTCGATGTCCGCAACGGCCACAAGACCGGCTTCTATGTCGACCAGCGCGACAACCGCAAGCTGGTCGGCGATCTCGCCGAAGGGCGCGAGGTGCTGAACTGCTTCTGCTATACCGGCGGCTTCTCGCTGGCGGCACTGCGCGGCGGCGCCGCCTCGGTGGTATCGATTGACTCGTCGGGCGAGGCGCTGAAGATCGCCGAAGGCAATGTCGGGCTGAACGGCTTCGATGCACAGCGCGCGACCTGGCTGGACGCGGACGTGTTCAAGTCGCTGCGCCAGTTCCGCGCCGAGGGGCGACAGTTCGACCTGATCGTGCTGGACCCGCCGAAGTTCGCGCCGTCGGCCCAGCATATCGACCGCGCCGCGCGCGCCTACAAGGAAATCAATCTGGTCGGCATGCAGCTGCTGCGGCCGGGCGGGCTGCTGTTCACCTACTCGTGCTCGGGCGCGATCGGCATGGAGCTGTTCCACAAGATCGTGGCCGGCGCCGCCACCGACGCGCGCGTCGATGCGCGCATCCTGCGGCGACTCTCGGCCGGCACCGACCATCCGATGCTGGCGGCCTTCCCCGAGGGCGAATATCTGAAGGGGCTGCTGCTGCAGCGCGTGTAAGCACGTTGGAGCGCGCCGCGTCGCACGCACGGCTTGCCGCTTCATCGAGACGTCACGGCCTCGTCCCCGGATCGTCATATTGGCTAGCTACGATGCCGTTGACGGCTTCGGCATTGGCAGGTGCCCGCCGTCGATGTATCAGTCTTCGTGGTAATTGCCCCGCCCCGGACGCGGGGCTTTTTTTTTGCCGCTCGGCGCACGGCAAGCGCTTACGGCGCAGGATCGTGGGCAGCCAGAGAGAGCATTGCCTGCTGCCACTGTGCGCGCATCAGGCGCCACTGGGCCTTCGGATCGGCCAGGCCCGCATCGCCGGTTGTCAGGAAGATCGGTTCTTGCCGGAACCAGGGCGCGGTGGCGAACAGCAAGGCCGACCGGTCCTGCAGCGGTATCTCGTCGACCGCCTCCCACGATTGCATCATTTCGTCCCGCCACACGTTCATGCCCGCGACAGAGGCATGGATTCGCTCGAGCAACAGCGGCACCCGCAGCACGGGGGGCAGCGAGCGAATCAGTCGCAGCATCTGCCTGGTGCCAATCGCAGTCCGCTCCACATTCCAGTCATGCTCGGCGTTGCGGATTGCCAGCAGCCTCAGCGCGGCTTGTCGCTGCTCGGCAGGCACGGCCACGAGCCCGGCGAACGCGCGGTCAACGTCGGCCACCAGCTGGCGCAGTTCGGCCTCCGACAGCGCGTCCGTCGGCGGGTCCCCGTTGGGCCGGGATGCCACCGCGCGATGGAGCGCCACGATGGCCAGGGCGGTCAAAGCCTGGGCCAGGGCGAGCTCGCTGCCCAGATCGAGATCGGCGATGCGGTCCAGCAAACCGGCAAGGCAGCGCGCCGAGGCCTTGGCGCCCGACGCATGGGCGACCAGCAGCTCCGCCACCTCGGTCATCGACGCCGCCCGCTTGCCGCGTTCGACATCGTCCTGCTCCAGCGCGGCCAACGCCTCCAGCATGCCGTTGACGGCCGTCATGTCGACCCTGCGGTGGCCGGCGCTCGCCCGGACCAGCCAGTGCAGCCGCATGCGGGGACCCAGCGACTCGAAGCGCGACGCCAGCAGCGCCTGCGCCCGCCCGCGCTCGACGAAGGGAAGCAGCCTGCCGCTGCAGTCGTCACGCAGGGACGGCGCCGGCAGGCGCAGGATGCCGTCCAACAGCCGCTCCGCCCATGCCGACGACATCAACGAGACGGGATTGCCGGGCAGCAGGATCATCGCGCCATGTATGTAGGGAAACTGGTCGATCAACGGCCGATACAAGAGGGCGGCCAGTTCGGGGACATGCGGCGCCAGCGAATCGGCACGCCGTTGCACTTCCAGCTGGCTGGGCAGCCATTGCGGGTCGCCGGTCCAGCCTGCCGTAATCTGCTCGGTCAGTCGGCGAAGCGGCTCGCGTCTTGCCTCGTCCAGGTCGTGGCGAAGGCAATCGTCGAGCAACGTCTCCCAGGCTTGCCACAGGCGTTCGCGCGGCAGCAAGGGGGCCGCCGCGACCCACAGCGCGGCGCGTTGGGGCGAAGCCAGTTGCGGCCGCCGGGCCAGGTCCCAGATGTCCTGCGCGAGCGCCTCCCGTCCGAGGACCTCGGCCGGACCGGCATCGGCGAGCACCGCGGTCGCCAGGGCGACGATCTCGGCCCCCGGCAGGTTGGCCGCATCGGCCATCACCTCGCGCCAGATTCGGTCGGGGCCGGCGACGAGTCCGATCGGCCGCGCATCGATCAGCGGATTGATCGTCGCCAGCGCTTGCCATGCCATGACGCGATCGGCGGGGGCCCAGCGGGCCGCGTCGTCCAGCACCGCCCGGCACACCGCCTCGGCGCGGACGGCGCGTGCCTGCGCCGGCACCATGATCAACGCGCAGCCCACCAGCGCGTCGAGCGCGGCGCGACGGTCCGGCCGATTCAGCGCCGCAATGCGTTCGACCCATACGGCGACCTCGAACGGCCAACGCTGCTGGTCCCAGGGCAGCGCAGCCTTGGCATGCAGGAACGCCAGCGCGCCATGGACCGCGAGCATGGCGTGGTTCTGCCGCTTGAGGTCCGGCAGCGCGCTGGCGAACCTGCGCAGGGCATCGAGACACTGCACGCATGCGCCGAGCACCGCCCCGGCATCCGGACAGTCGGGACGATCGAATGGAATGAACGGCAGCGGGCGCGGGCGCCGGTACGGGTCGCGAATGGCCCAGTGCGCAAGGGTACGGCGGACGTGTTCCGCCAGGCCGGCGCACAGGCTGGCGCGCGCATGCGCCGTCGCCAGACGTTCGCCGCCCGCATTCAGGATCGCGTGCCATCCCGCCAGGGCTTCCTTCCACGGCAGCCAGCGCAGCCGCTCCAGCAGGGCGAGCAGCACGTCGAGCCTGCCCTGGTCGTCGCCCGGCATGCGGGCGAGGCTGCCGAGTACTTCGCGCAGGCGCCACAGGGAGCCGACCTGCTGCGCGCGGGTCCGCTCGATACCGATATGCGGCCGGACGATGCCGCGCAGGGTCGCGCTCGTCGCCGCCAGGCGAACGCCGTCGCGCAAGGGGAGAAACCGGGCGACGCGCGCCAGCGGTTGGGCCAGTTGCCACCAGTCGCGCCCACCGTCGGCCGGCTTGGCGGCAGTGTCGAGACGGACGGCGGCGGGTGCCTGGCCCGGCAGGGGCAACGCAGCCGGCTGCGTGGATGGGGGCGTGGATGGGGGCGTGGATGGGGGTGGGGATGGCTGGTTCGCGGACCAGTCGGCGGCGGACCGCTCGGGTCCGGTCAGGCGCATTCTTTTCATCGGGGTCTCCTGGCGAGGAGGTCCGATTGTCGAGTCCTGCCGCCACCGGGCGCTTTTGCGAAATCGACGTCTTCATCGGCACTGGAACGGCGGTGGCGGGAAGGGCGGCGGTCGCCCGCGATCTCCGTCCGGTTCCTAGACCGTGGCTTCTAACGGCGGGCACAAGAAACTCCCTATAATCGAACGACCGTTCAGAACACCGATGCCACGCCTCGCTGCCGTGGTTCAGGAGACACCATGCCCGCCGCCAAACACATCCCCCCAGCCCTGCAGAACCTGACGCTGCCCGTGATCGCGTCGCCGATGTTCATCGTCAGCTATCCGGAACTGGTGCTGGCGCAGTGCAAGGCTGGCATCGTCGGCTCGTTTCCGGCGCTGAACGCGCGCCCGGCCGAGCTGCTCGACGAATGGCTGACGCAGATGCAGCAGGAGCTGGCGGCCTTTCGCGCGGCCAACCCCGACGCCACGGTGGGCCCGATCGCGGTCAACCAGATCGTGCACGCGTCGAACGCGCGGCTGGAGCAGGACGTGCGCGTCTGCGTCGAGCACAAGGTGCCGATCTTCATCACGTCGCTGCGCGCGCCGGTCAAGGAGATGATCGACGCGGTGCACAGCTATGGCGGCATCGTGCTGCACGATGTGGTCAACCTGCGCCATGCCGAGAAGGCGATCGAGGCCGGCGTCGACGGCCTGATCCTTGTCGCGGCGGGCGCCGGCGGCCATGCCGGCACGCTGTCGCCGTTCGCGCTGGTCGGCGAGGTGCGCCGCATCTTCGACGGCCCGATCGCGCTGTCGGGCTCGATCGCCACCGGCGAGGCCGTGCTGGCGGCGCAGGCGATGGGCGCGGACTTCGCCTATGTCGGCACGCGCTTCATCGCCTCCCAGGAAGCGCATGCCAGCGAATCCTACAAGCGTTCGATCACCAGTGCCGCGGCGGCCGATATCGTCTACACCAACCTGTTTACCGGCGTGCACGGCAACTACATCCGCGAGAGCATCCTCAATTCGGGGCTCGATCCGGAGAACCTGCCGCAGGCCGACAAGAGCAAGATGGATTTCTCCAGCGGCAGCTCCAAGGCCAAGGCGTGGAAGGACATCTGGGGCGCCGGCCAGGGCGTCGGGCAGATCGATGCGATCCAGTCGGCCGGCGAGATTGTCGCGTCCATGAAGGCCGAGTACGATGCGGCCAAGGCGCGTCTGTGCGCCGCCCGCTGACCGTCGCCGCCACCGCCTACGCGGTCGCCTGAACGGTCGCCCCTGCAGACCGCCGGAGATTCCCCGCTGGACAAACCCCCTGTCGTCATTGCCGAGATCCGGCGCAGCCGCCGCGAACGCCTGGTGCGCGCGGCCTGGGCCACGCTCGGCATCGTCTGCATGGTGCTGGCGGTGCTCGGCGTCTTCCTGCCGGTGCTGCCCGCCACGCCCTTCGTGCTGCTCGCCGCGGCCTGCTTCGCGCGCGGCTCCGAACGCTTCCATGACTGGCTGATGAGCCATCCTCGGCTCGGGCCGATCGTGCACGACTGGCAGCGCCATCGCAGCATCCCGCTGCGCGCCAAGATCCTGGCGATCGCGATGATGTGGATCTCGCTGCCGACCACCGCCTGGCTGCTGCGCGCCAAACCGGCGTTCTCGATCGCGCTGCTGGTGATCGGCGCCGTGGCGACGGCCTATCTGCTGTACCTGCCGACCCGGCCGCGCGGCGGTTATGGCAGGACGGCATCACCTTCGAACCCCGAACCGCCACCGGGACGCTAGCGGTACGGGCCGGGCCGTTCGAGGTGGTTTCCGGGCGTCCCGACTATTCGTAGCTGCGCGCGTCCTCGATGACCTTGCCGTCCTGCGGCAACGACCCGGCCGGCACGAATTTCACCTCGCCCTTGAGCCGCATCACGTCGCGCATCGACGCGACGAGCGCATCGGCCAGCGCTGGATCGTCCCGCGTGGCGTCGCAATGCAGCGTCATCACGTCGGCGCCCGGCGCGCCCGTCACGACCAGGCGCACGGCGCGCAGCTCGGGATGGCGGCGCATCACCTCGCCGATCTGGCCCGGATGGACGAACATGCCCTTGACCTTGGTGGTCTGGTCGGCGCGGCCGAGCCAGCCGCGCAACCGGATATTGGTGCGCCCGCAGGGGCTCGGCGTCGCCGACGACCCCGGCACGACGGCAGACAGGTCGCCGGTGCCGAAGCGGATCAGCGGATAGTCCTCGTTGCCCAGCACCGTGACCACCACCTCGCCGACTTCGCCCTCGGGCATCGGCCGCGTGCCGCCCGGCTCGACGATCTCGACCAGCACGCCCTCGTCGACCACCCAGCCGTCGGCGCCCTCGCTCTCATAGGCGATCAGCCCGACATCGGCGGTGCCGTACATCTGGTGCACCTTGATGCCGCGCTCGACGAACCAGGCGCGCAGCGAAGGCGGCAGCGCCTCGCCCGACACCAGCGCCTTGGCCAGGCTGCACGGCTGCCCAAGCTCGGCGCCGCGCTCGAGCAGGATCTTCAGGAAGGACGGCGTGCCGGCGTAGGCGGCGGGCCGCAGCATCGACAGCGCCTGCACCTGCGATTCGGTCTGGCCGACGCCGGCCGGGAACACGCAGCAGCCCAGCCGGTGCGCGCCGGTTTCCATCATCATGCCGGCCGGCGTGAAGTGGTAAGAGAAGGTGTTGTAGACCAGCTCGCCGCGGCGAAAGCCCGCCGCGTACATCGCGCGCGCGGTGCGCCACCAGTCCGGCCCGTGGCCGTCGGGTTCGTGCAGCGGCCCCGGCGATTGGAAGATGTGGCGCAGCGCGCCGAGCGGCGTCGCGTTGAGCCCGCCGAGCGGGCCGTTGGCCTGCTGCAGCGCGCTCAGCTGCGCCTTGCGCGTGACCGGCAGCGCGGCCAGCGCCTCGCGCGAGGTCAGCGCTTGCGGATCGACCTCGCGCAGCGCCTCGGCGAAGTAAGGCGCATGCGTCCTGGCATGCGCGACCTGGCGCGACAGCGCGGCCAGCAGGGCCTGTTCGCGCGCGGCGGGGTCGCGCGTCTCGAGAGCGTCGAAGTGTTCGGACATGGTGGCGGATGTCGGTGAGGATGGGTGCCGGGCGATACTGGATACGGCCGCGGCTGGGCAAGGCAAGGTGTCGGCGCTGGTTGCCGCGCGGGCCTGCCGGTCCGCGCGCCGTTCAGGCGAGCCAGCGTTTGCGCCGGCGGTAGCTCTTGACGTCGCGGAACGACTTGCGGCCGCCGCCGTCGGCATCGTTGGCCGCCACGCCGAGGTAGAACTCCTTGACGTCCTCGTTGGTGCGCAGCGCCTCGGCGGCGCCATCCATCACCACGCGGCCGTTCTCGAGGATGTAGCCGTAGTCGGCATAGCGCAGCGCGACCATGGTGTTCTGCTCGGCCAGCAGGAAGCTGACGCGCTCGCGCTGGTTCAGGTCGCGCACGATCTCGAAGATCTCCTCGACGATCTGCGGCGCCAGGCCCATCGACGGCTCGTCGAGCAGCACCATGTTCGGCTTGGCCATCATCGCCCGGCCGATCGCACACATCTGCTGTTCGCCGCCGGAGGTATAGCCGGCCTGCGACTTGCGGCGCAGCTTCAGGCGCGGGAAGTAGGTGTAGATCTTGTCGAGCTCGTCGCGCGTCTGGCCGCGCGAGAGCCCGCGCGTATAGGCGCCGGTCAGCAGGTTTTCCTCGATGGTCAGGTGGGCGAAGCAGTGGCGGCCCTCCATCACCTGGATCACGCCGCGCTTGACCAGATCGTTCGGCGTCAGCTGGTCCACGCGCGCGCCGCGGTATTCGATCGAGCCCTTGGTCACGTCGCCGCGCTCGGCGCGCAGCAGGTTCGAGATCGCCTTCAGCGTGGTGGTCTTGCCCGCCCCGTTGGCCCCCAGCAGCGCCACGATGCTGCCCTCGGGCACGTCGAGCGACACGCCCTTGAGCACCAGGATCACGTGGTCGTAGATCACTTCGATGTTGTTGATGGACAGCAGGGTCATGGTGGACCTCGGTAGTGAAAGCGGGGCGTTGATTCGAGGCGCTGGCATGTGGCTCCGGTGTTCTCCCTCTCCCCCTCAGTGGGAGAGGGGAGAACACCCACGCGAACTTCAGCCCTTCAGATGCATCACGACTTCGCGCAAGCCGGCGTGATGCCCTTCTCCTTCGCGTACTGCGCCGCGTTGGCCTTGAACAGCGGGTGGATCAGGCTCTTGTTGCCTTCGATCCAGTCCGACACCACGGTCCACTTGGCGCCGTCCCATTGCTGGATCTTGACCTTGCCCGAGCCCTCGTGGTTTTCGCAGCTGGTCTTGATCTCGGGCAGCAGGCCGGTGGCGCCGAGCTGCTGCAGCCGCGCGTTGGTCAGGTTCAGGTTCTCGAAGGCCCAGCGCATCTGCTCGCCGCTCATCGGCTTGCCCTTGCCGAACTTGGCCTGGGCCACGCGGATCGCCTCGACCGTGACCACCGCCGCGGACACGCCGCGGTTGTACAGCACCGAGCCGATCTTGTTGCGGTCCTGCATATTGCCCTTGCCGCCGCCGTAGACCACCTTCTCGATATCGGCGATCAGCGGCACGCCCTTGCCGGCCACGTTCCAGGTCGCGCTCATGTAGCCCTTGGCGGCGTCGCCCGCGGGCACGGTGTCTTCCTCGGAGCCGGCCCACCACGAGCCGATCATCTTGTCGCGCGGATAGCCGACCTTCTGCGCGGCCTTCAGCGCGGTCTGGTTCATCACGCCCCAGCCCCAGAAGATCACGTAGTCGGGCCGCTCCTGACGGATGCGCAGCCATTGCGCGCCCTGCTCGTTGCCGGGATGCGCGACCGGGATCTCGACCAGGTCGAACTTGCCCAGCTTGGCCTCGGCCTGCAGCGCGACGATCGGCTCCTTGCCGTAGGCCGAGTCGTGGTACAGGTAGACGATCTTCTTGCCGGCCAGCGAACCGCCGCTCTTGGTGGCCAGATACTTGACGATGGCCGACACCTGCATCTGGTAGGTGGTTACCAGCGGGAAGGCGTAGGGGAACACCGAGCCGTCCACCGCATCGGTGCGGCCATAGCCCATCATCACCAGCGGCACCTTGTCGGCCGCCGTCTTGTCGACCAGCGCGTACGAGATGCCGGTCGACATCGAATGGTAGGCGGTGCCCTTGGTGGTCGGGTTCTTGCCCTTCAGGCGCTCATAGCATTCGACGCCCTTGGCGTTGTTGTACTCGGTCTCGCACTCTTCCCAGCTGAGCTTGACGCCGTTGACGCCGCCCTCCTTCAGGTTGACGTAGTTCAGATAGTCGATAAAGCCGCCGTACCAGGACTGCCCGTTGGCGCCATACGGCCCGACCCGGTAGCTGGGCAGCGCGATGAACTGCTCGCCGCTCTGGGCCTGCGCCGGCAGGGCCGG
This sequence comes from Cupriavidus sp., assembly GCA_031181345.1. Taxonomy (GTDB): domain Bacteria; phylum Pseudomonadota; class Gammaproteobacteria; order Burkholderiales; family Burkholderiaceae; genus Cupriavidus. Next base: position 45,390 of record JAPSLC010000003.1, read on the forward strand.
CACCAGCAGCGCGGCGGCCGCGCCGACTGCCAGCGCGACGCGCTGGGCATTGCGAATCAGGTTGCTCATCACTGTCTCCTTCACCTTGGCAGGTGCATTGTTATGGCGTTGGTGTCCAACGACCCGTTGGCATGACATCGGCGCGTGCCCCGTCGACACGGCGTCAATGCGGGAACGGCCACAGCCGCAGCTTCTCCTTGCCGATCTGCCACAGCCGAGCCAGGCCGTGCGGCTCGACGATCAGGAAGAAGATGATCAGGCCGCCGAACACCATCATCTGGATGTGCGAGACCGTCGCGTTGGTGAACGGCAGGTGCAGCAGCGCGGCCAGCGGCGGCAGCATGTTGTCGAGCAGGATCGGCAGCAGCAGGATGAAGGCGGCGCCCAGGAACGAGCCCAGAATGCTGCCGACCCCGCCGATGATGATCATGAACAGCACGCGGAACGACAGGTCCAGCGAGAAGCCGTCCGGCTCGACCGAGCCCAGGTAGCAGAACGCGTACAGCGCGCCGGCCACGCCGCAGTAGAACGAACTGACGGCAAATGCCAGCAGCTTGGTGCGCATCAGCGGAATGCCGATGACCTCGGCGGCCACGTCCATGTCGCGCACCGACATCCACGCGCGTCCGGTCGACGAGCGCACCAGGTTCTTGGCGATCAGCGCCAGCACCGTGACGATCGCCAGCACGAACAGGTACTTGCGCATCGGCGTATCGATCGGCAGGCCGAACAGGTCCAGCTGCTGCGCGGTGATCACGCCCGAGGAGCTGTTGTTGGAGAACCAGGGGAACTTGGTCAGCGCCCACACCACGAAGAACTGCGCCGCCAGCGTCGCCACCGCGAGGTAGAAGCCCTTGATCCGCAGCGACGGCAGTCCGAAGGCGACGCCGACCAGCGCGGCCGACAGCCCCGCCAGCACGAAGGTCAGCAGCACCGGCAGCCCTTCGATGCGCAGCTGGAAGTTGTAGGCCGCGTAGGCGCCCACCGCCATGAAGGCCGCGGTGCCGAGCGAGAGCTGGCCCGCGTAGCCGGTCAGGATATTGAGCCCGAGCGCGGCGAGCGAGAAGATCAGGAACGGGATCAGGATCGCCGAGAACCAGTACTCGCTGGCGAGCAGCGGCACGCCGACGAAGGCCAGCGCGAGCAGCACGGCGAAGCCGATGCGGTCCTGCCGGATCGGGAAGATCTGGCTGTCGGCGACATAGTCGGTCTTGAACTGGCCGGCTTCACGATAGAACATGGGCGACTCCTTGGCGTCGAGCCACTGGATCGGTGGGGACCGTCACACGCGGTCGATATGCTTTTCGCCGAACAGCCCCTCGGGCCGCACCAGCAGGAACAGCAGCGCGAACACATAGGGGAACCAGCCTTCGATGCCGCCGAAGTTGCCGCCGAACATCGACTGGAACACCGGCGGGATATAGATCTCGGCGAGCTTCTCCGAGGCGCCGATGATCAGCCCGCCGACGATTGCGCCCGGCACCGAGGTGAAGCCGCCGAGGATCAGCACCGGCAGCGCCTTCAGCGCGGTCAGCGTCAGCGCAAACTGCACGCCATTGCGCGAGCCCCACAGCATGCCTGCCACCAGCGCGACGAAACCGGCCACGCCCCAGACGATCGCCCAGATATGCTGCAGCGGAATGCCCAGCGACAGCGCGGCCTGGTGGTCGTCGGCGACCGCGCGCAGTGCGCGGCCGACCTTGGTGTACTGGAAGAACAGCGCCAGCGTGGCGACCAGCACGCCGGCGATTCCCGCCGCGGCCAGGTCGAACTTCGAGATCACGATATTGAAGCGGGTCAGGATCGCCTCGATCGGTTCGTCGACGATGCCCAGCTGGATCGGCCGTACCTCGTTGCCGAACAGCAGCGGCCCCAGTCCCTCGAGGAAGAATGACAGGCCGATGGTCGCCATGAACAGCGTGATCGGCGGCTGGTTGACCAGCTTGCGCAGCACGAACCGCTCGGTGCCGATGCCCACCAGCGTCATCACGAAGAAGGCGCCGATCACCGCCGCCCACATCGGCATGCCCTTGTCCATCAGGCCCACCACGGCGAGCGCGGCGAAATAGACCATCGCGCCCTGCGCGAAGTTGAACACGCCGGAAGCCTTGTAGATCAGCACGAAGCCGAGCGCCACCAGCGAGTACATCAGCCCGGACAGCAGTCCGCCGAGCAGGATTTCGAAGAAGAAGGTCATCGGCGTGGCCTCGATCAAAGACGAGAGTCAGCGTTGCGAAAGCGGACGGGCCGTTCAGTGCGACGCGCCGAGGTAGGCGCGGATCACCTCGGGGTTGGACTTGACCTGCTCGGGCGTGCCGTCGCCGATCTTCTTGCCGTAGTCGAGCACCACCACGCGGTCGGAGATGTCCATCACCACGCCCATATCGTGCTCGATCAGCACGATGGTGGTGCCGAACTGCTGGTTGACGTCCAGGATGAAGCGGCACATGTCCTGCTTTTCCTCGACGTTCATGCCGGCCATCGGCTCGTCGAGCAGCAGCAGCGAGGGCTCGGCCGCCAGCGCGCGCGCCAGCTCGACGCGCTTCTGCAGCCCGTAGGGCAGGCGCCCCACCGGGGTCTTGCGGATCGACTGGATCTCGAGAAAGTCGATCACCTCCTCGACCTTGCGCCGGTGCGCGATCTCCTCGTTGCGGGCCGGGCCCCACCACAGCGCATTGGCCAGCAGGCCGGAGCGAAACCGCGTGTTGCGCCCGGTCATGATGTTGTCGAGCACGGTCATGCCCTTGAACAGCGCGATGTTCTGGAAGGTGCGGGCGATGCCCTGGCGCGCCGCGGCGGTCGGATTCATCCTGCGCCGTTCCTCGCCGCGGAACACGATGCGTCCCTGCTGCGGGTGGTAGACGCCGTTGATCACGTTCAGCATCGAGCTTTTGCCGGCGCCATTCGGGCCGATGATCGCGCGGATCTCGTGCTCGCGCACATCGAACGAGATATCGGTCAGCGCCTTGACGCCGCCGAACGCCAGCGAAATATGCTGCAGGTCGAGGATCACCTCGCCATGCCGCGTCGCTGTCGCCCCTGTCGCCCGCTGGTTCGGCATCGACTCCGCCTCGATTTCCATGGCCGCCACGCCGCCCTCGGCCAGCGGCTCGCCGGCCGCGCCGCTGCTTGCGCCCGTGCTTGCGCCGCTCCATTCGGGTGAGCCGTCGGCCCGCCGCTCCACGCCTTGCCACGCCATCTGCGTCATCCTCCTGCCCCTGCTATGCCGCTTGCTCGGCGGGCGCTGCCGCGCCGGCCTGCACGGCTTGCGCCGATCCCGCCGGCGGGAAGCGCTTCGCATCCACCAGCTTCAGCGTCGCGCTGACGCTGCCCTCGCGCCCGTCCTCGAACTTGACGCGCGTCTCGATGAACTGCTCCGAGCGTCCGGCGTACAACGCCTCGATCAGCACGGCGTACTTCTCGGCGATGAAGCCGCGGCGCACCTTGCGCGTGCGGGTCAGCTCATCGTCGTCGGGATCGAGCTCCTTGTGCAGGATCAGGAAACGCGCGATCTGCGAGCCCGACAGCGCGGGGTCCTGGGCGAGATCGGCATTGACCTGCTCCACGCATTCGGTGATCAGCTCGATCACCGGCTGCTGCGCGGCCAGGTCGATATAGCCCGCGTACGGCAGATGGCGCCGTTCAGCCCAGTTGCCGACCGCCTCGAAGTCGATGTTGACGAAGGCGCAGACGCGGTCGCGGCCGGTGCCGAACGCCACCGCCTCCTTGATGTACGGGAAGAACTTGAGCTTGTTCTCGATGTACTTGGGCGCGAACATCGAGCCGTCCGCCAGCTTGCCGACGTCCTTGGCGCGATCGATGATCTTCAGATGGCCGTCGACGTCGATCACGCCGGCGTCGCCGGTCATGAAGTAGCCCTCGTCGTTGATCGACTCGCGGGTCGCGTCGTCGCGCTTGTAATACGCCTTCAGCAGGCCGACCCCGCGCACCAGCACCTCGCCGTTCTCGGCGATGCGGATCTCCATGCCGGGCGCGGCCGGGCCCACCGAATCGAACTTGACCTGGCCGTCGGGCTGCAGGCAGACGTAGGCGCAGGTCTCGGTCTGGCCGTAGAACTGCTTCAGGTTGATGCCGATCGAGCGATAGAAGCGGAACAGGTCCGGACCGATCGCCTCGCCGGCGGTATAGGCCACGCGGATGCGGCTCATGCCGAGCACGTTGCGCAGCGGGCCGTAGACCAGCGATTCGCCCAGCGCGTAGCGCATCCGCTCGAGCGGCGGCACCGGGCGGCGATCGAGGATGTCGGCGCCGCAGCGGCGCGCCACATCCATGGCCCAGCCGAACAGCTTGCGCTTGACCCAGCCGGCGTCCTCCATGCAGATCATCACCTGGGTCAGCAGGCTTTCGTAGATGCGCGGCGGCGCGAAGTAATAGGTCGGGCCGATCTCGCGCAGATCGGTCATCACGGTCTCGCGCGACTCGGGGCAGTTGACGGTAAAGCCCGCGGCCAGCGCCTGCGCGTACGAGAACAGGTTGTCGCCAACCCAGGCCATCGGCAGGTACGACAGCACGTCGTCGTCGGGGCCGAGCCGGTCGAACTCGCAGCCGTGCATCGCCGCGCCGATCAGGCCGCGATGCGAATGGCAGACGCCCTTGGGCTTGCCGGTGGTGCCCGAGGTGTACAGGATGATCGCGGTATCGTCGGGGTCGCCGGCCGCCACGGCCTGGTCGAAGAAGCCCGGATGCGCGCGGTCGTATTCGCGGCCGATCTCCTGCAGGCGTTCGTACGACATCAGCGAGGGATGATCGTACACGCGCAGCCCGCGCGGGTCTTCGTAGATCAGGTGGCGCACCGCACCACCTTGCGCGGCGAGCTCTTCTTCGACCTCGAGCAGCTTGTCGACCTGTTCCTGGTCCTCGACCACCGCGAACGCGATGTCTGCGTCGCGCAGCACGTAGACCATCTCGCTGGCGATGGCGTCCTGGTACAGCGGCACGGGCACGCCGCCCAGCGCCTGCGCGGCGGTCATGGCCCAGTACAGCCGCGGACGGTTGTCGCCGACCACCGCCAGGTTCATGCCGCGGCCGAAGCCGAGCGCGGCCAGTCCGCAAGCCAACGCACGTACCTCTTGCGCCGCCTGCGCCCAGCTGCTCGTCTGCCAGATACCGAGGTCCTTCTCGCGATAGGCCGGATGATCCGGCCGCTGCTGCGCATGCGCCAGCAGCAGTCGCGGGAAGGTCGTTGCCGACCTGTCCTGCATCGCTGTCTCCTGTCCCTCCGACGGGTGGGTTCCCGCCGGTGCCAAGCGCCGGTGCCGATCGTTATACTTGCCCCTGGTCGCCCGGCGGCCAGAAGGCCGCGGCTCGCCAGGGTTATCGTGGCCGCGCTGTTGCGCGCGGGTCGGTCCGTGGTGAACGTAAGATAGCCGATGCCCCTCCCCCCGGTTGTCACGTCGGTGACAATTCCGGGTTAATCCCTAGCGGAGTCCTTGCCGGACTCCCGACCGGAGCCTAGCAGGCATGCTCAACGACTTTCTGGACCGGTGCATCTGGGCCGCCGACCTCAGCGACGAACAGCGCCGGCGGGTGCTGCAGGCCATGTTCGTGCGCGAATACAACCCCGGCGATTACGTCTGCCACAAGGGCGAGATGGCCGAGCACTGGCTGGGCGTGCTGGAGGGGATCGTCAAGATCACCACGGTGTCCCCGTCGGGCAAGTCGGTGACCTTCACCGGCGTGCCGACCGGCGGATGGTTCGGCGAAGGGGCCGCGCTCAAGCAGGAGATCCGCAAGTACGACGTGATGGCGCTGCGCCATTCGCGCATCGCCTTCCTGCCGCGCGAGACCTTTCAATGGCTGCTCGATACCAGCCTGCCCTTCACGCGCTTTCTGCTGACCCAGCTGAACGAGCGGCTCGGCCAGTTCATTGCCGCGGTCGAATACGAGCGGCTGCTCGATATCGACTCGCGTGTCGCGCGGGCGGTGTCGTCGCTGTTCAACGAGCACCTCTATCCGGGCATCGGCACCAAGCTGGAAATTTCGCAGGAGGAGATCGGACTGCTGGCCGGCATTTCCCGGCAGCGGGCGAACCAGGCCCTGAAGGTGCTGGAACAGCAGGGCCTGGTGCGGGTCGACTATGGCGAGATCGAAGTGCTCGATCTCGAAGGGTTGCGCCAGTACGGAGAATGAAGCATCAGGTTTCGACCGGCACCTTCTCCTTCTCTTTCTGCTGGGGCGGGGCGGACGGGTCTGGCTGCTGGTTCTTTGGCTCGCCCTGATCAATCCGATGCCACTCCGGCGCCCGATCGCCTTCCTGTCGCGGCGCGGTCGCGGCAAACGGATGCACGGATCTGAATTTGCCCTCGGTGTAGATGGTGACGGGTTTCTCGCTGTCTAACGCCGTCACGTTGACGACCGATGGGACCGCCTTCTCGAGATCCTGCCTGAGGGCGTACGCCGCCGCTTGGCGGTCCGAGATCGGAGCCGGGGCTACCCGGCCGGAAATCACCTCGTCCTCCTCCGGCACGATGACCCTGGCTTCGCCGACCTCGGCTGGACGCGCCGCCTCGAGAGCCCAGCGATGGAGGTAGCCGAAGGTCGTGTTGCCAATCCGCAGATTGGCCGTCAGCATCAGCAACAGCTGCGTGGCCGCGTCTTGTTCGTGCTCGTTCTCGAACCGAAGGTTGCCGCGAAGCGCTTCGACACTTTCATTGACAAGCGGAACGATCTCGTCCTGGTAAAACCGACCCAGCGCGCTGTCGAACACCGTCTGATGCAGTGCCTTGGCATCGCTCTCGACATCCTTTGGCACCTTGGCCAGCTTGATGGTCTTCCAGGCCCACTGCGCCATGTTGCGCTGTCCGGGCGGCACGAAGCGCAAGGCGTCGCCGTCCTGTCGGGACGCGACCGCGAGCACCTCCTCGCGCGGCTCGTCGCCTGACAGGCGCTCCAGCAGCCCCGGCTTGCGCACGAAACGCGCCAGTCGCACGCGGTCAGGCAAGAGGGCGCCGGACGCTCTGTCGGCATGCATGGCCTGCGCCGCCTCCGGGCTCACACCGCGCTCCTGCACGACCTGGCGCACGAACGCGGCGAGCCGCCGTTCAGCCAGGAAGAGCTTGGCCTTCTTCTGGATGTCGTCGATCAGCGTCCTGCGTGCATCCAGGGCCGCGGAGACCACGGGCTCGTCCTTGTCGCGGCACACCTCAGTCAGGATCTGCTGAAACCGCGCCGTCGCGGATGCCCGGCACGACTCCATGGCATCGTCGATCGCCCGGGCAATGGCCCGCCGCGTCGCGCGGGTCGGCTCCGGGCCGTGCCCCCGCTTTACCGCGCAGGCAAGCAGCGGCTTGGCAGCGTAGTTTCTGTTCTCGGAGACGATGCTGTCCGCCCACTTTTCCAGCAGCCTGGGCGCTTCGTCTTCGATCGTCGCCACCATGAAACGGCCCATCAATTCGGCCATGTTCCGATAACCGCAGCCCTCTCTCTGGCCCTTGGCAATACGCAGCAATCGCTCCATGTCGCGACCAATACGCTGGCCCCTCTCCAGGGATCCGCAAGGCTTGGCCTGAAGGCGAAACTCGATGGCATGGCTGCCGCTCTTGAACGACAGGATCAGGATGTCGTTCTCGATCCTGGTCTTGCTTCGGTCGATGTGCTCCAGGCTTACCGGACCGCCCTCGGGGCAGCGCATCCACGCGTCGATTTCGCCGGGGTTGAGCGACTGCAGCATGCCCAGGCAGCGTTCCGATATCGCGCGCGAGTTCGCCGGCACCGCGTTGCCACGCTGCTCGGACGGACCGGGACGGCCATTGGCGTTCGGCCCGTCCATGCCCTGCCAAAGGTTTTCGACAACGGCAGCGACATGCAGGCGCATGTCCGCGGCCAGGCCGTTCGCGATGGTGGATTCGCTGCGCAACGCCCGCTCCATGGTGCGCGTGCTGCTGCGAAAAAACAGGGCATCCATCAACGTCACCACGCGCATGCGCAGCCACGACTCGTTGTTGTCGAACTGGCGCTGAATGCGAAGCTGCCGTGTGTTGCCCTTGAGCGACAGCGTCAACGTGAAAGTCTGGTCGCCGACCTTGAACTGGCCGCGCGGCTCTGGGACATCGGCGTTCTGCCCGAGGACCCGCTTCACGAAGTCGCCGGGGTTGCTCTGCACATCCTTGTAGTACTGCTCGTAGTCGGTCTTCTTCACCAATCCGATAAACGTCGCCATGACTTTCGATCCTCATCGAGTGGAGTGAGGCGGTCATCGTACGGATCGCGGCGAAGCCACTTTTCGGAAAGCGAACGATCCTTGTCGATGCCATCAGGCCCCCGCGATGTCGTCGTGCGACCTTTGCATCCGCCCTGCGCCGCTGCGTCAGGCGTCCAACGCCCGGGCTGCCGCTTGTGCCCCCGCTTGTGCCCCCGCTTGTGCCGCCGCAAGGCGCTGCCGGGTGCCGCCCATTGGATGGACGGCGGGCAAGCCAAGGCGATACGCGCGGTACGCCTCCCGGCATACGACGCGAAAGGTCTGCGCGTAGTGGCGCGGCAAGTCGGCCGCGATCTCATCGAAGAGTCCGGCGGCAAGCTCGCCCTGGCGGACCAGCGCGTCGGCGTTCTCCAGCATGTCCTGCAGCAGGTTGTTGAGCCGTTCCAACTGGCCCGCACGCAGCCGGCGGACCTGCTGCTGCCATGGCGCCCACTCCGCCATGAAGGTATCGAGGCCCCGGAAATCGTGCGCCGACTCCAGCCGCAGCACTTCGTCCCGGATCGCGTTCAGGTCATCTTCGGACAGTTGCGCCGCCTCCCACTGCCGCTCGGAAATGGGGCGCGCCTCGCCCGGCAGCGCCAGTTCGGCCGCCAGCAACATCCGGCAGGCCATCAGCCGGTCGAAGGGCTGCGGCAGCGCGGGCGAGCGCCGCAATACCGCCTGCTGCAGCAGATCCAGGCGGAGCAGGCCCCGCCCCAGCGCGGCGACGGTATCGATGTCCTCGCCCTGCTGCCGAGCCAGCATGGCCTGGACAATGGCGATCTCCGCCTCGTCCACCGCCTGCAGCAGCGCTTCGCCGCAATCGTCCAGCGATGCCCGTAGTGCACCGGTGCACGACTCATACAGGCCGGCATCCTGCGCCAGCCAGGACTCGAGCAGTTCCAGCCGGTAGGCCATGATGGCGTCCCCACGTCGCGTCAGTCCGTGGGCCGACGCGAGGCGCCGGCCGACCTCGGCGATCAGCTCGCGCAACGCGGTCAGCCGTTGCGGGGCCGATACCGCGTTGTCGGCGGCGGCCGCTTCGATCACGATCTGCGGCGCCTCGTACAGCAGCGCCGCGATCCCCCCATGCTCGACGCGGCCCGGGGCAGGCATTCTGATGCGCAGATGAAGGCTCGGCACATTGGCATTGCGCTCATGGTGGATGGGTGCCGATGTCCCGCTCTGCATCACCATGTCGATCGAGACGAGCGACCATTCGTCGAACGGATTGCCGTGCGCAAACGTCTCGAAGCGATGGCCGCCGAAGCCGAAATTCGCCGGCAGGGATGCGATGCCGTTATGCTCGATCCACAGCTGCGCGAGGTGCGGCAAGCCGGCGACGAAGTCCGGCCACGACACCAGACGGTTGTGGCTTGCCGAGAGCACGCGCAACTGTGTCAAGCCGCCGATCCATCGGGGCAGATCGCACAGCAGATTGCGCTCCAGTCCAAGCACCCGCAGCTGAGTCAGACGCGAAATCATCGGCGGCACGGCATCGAAGCGATTGCCGCCGAGGCGCAGCGTGCGCAGCTGCTCCAACGTGCCGATCGCGGCCGGCAGGCTGGACAGCCCAAGGTTGCGCAGGTCCAGCTCCGTGCCGTGCCCCTCATGACAGGCCAGTATCCGTTCCGCGGCCAGCGCTCGTCCCTCGGTCGGCCCGGCGGTCCGCCATTTCGCCAATTCCTGGTGCAGGCACTGCCGTTGCGCTTGCCGATTGCCGCTCAGCGCCCGGGTCATCCGTTCGGCATGCGAGGACAGGCATCCCTCTGCGAGGCGGTGCTGGAACAGTTCGCGAATCGATGCGGCATGGCCAACCCTGGCCACCACCGGCCCCGACTCGCCATAGGACAGCCGATAACTTTTCCCTTTCACGGCGAACTGCCCGGCCGCGGCATATACCTGCTCCGCGCCTTCCGGGGTGCCCATCGCCCGCACGAAGGCGTCGACGGATGAATAGGCGGGTTGCTGCTGAATCGTCATGGAACCTCCCGAAGGAACACATCGAAGGAACGTGGGCGACTTCAGCGGGAAAGAGGCGGCGGGACGCCAGGCGGTCGAAGCCGGATGCGCCGCCGCGTCATCGCTTCATCGCGGCCAGGCAGCATCCAGATTAGGCAAGGCGCTCGGCGATAACGGGTGCGCTGTTTCGTTTATCGGCATGCTCGAGTTCGGCGGGAGGACCGCCGTCGGCGCCTTCGTCGATCGATGCCGAACCGATGCCGCCGAGCGACTGAGGGCGGCCATTCGTATCGAGCACCGTCACATTGAGAGGCTCGGTTCCGTCCGCCAGCAAGGAATCGTCGGGCTGGACCAGCTCGCCTCCCAGCGTTGCCAGATACCACCAATAGGCGACTTGCTCCGGCGTCTCTGAACGGGCCAGCCGCGCACTGTGGCGCGATGCGATATCCGGTTCGCTCGCTAAGCCGGTCAGGACGGGGCGCTCCACCGCGGGCATGTCGGCGGCGATGTCCGCCTGGATTGCCGCGCCGATATCGGCGCCAGCCGGGGGATCGGCGGGCGGGCCGGCCACCGGATCCGCGACAGCATGCACCGGCTGATCCTGGGCAGGATCGGCGCGTTGGGCGCCGGCTTGCGCCCGGTTCGCTGGCTGACCGGCGCGGCGGTCCACGGAAGGATTGCGGCTCGACGAGAAATGTTCGATCTCGGCCCGGGTCCACGCATTGAACTCACCGAGGGTCGCCTTGCCGATCCGCATCGTATCGAGCCGCCGGCGCAAAGCCGTCTCGTCGGCGCTCAGGCGCTCATGCTCCGCATCGACCTGCGCGATCAGCGGCGCCAATGCGTGCGGCAGGGCGAAGCGCGGTTCCGTGGATATCTCTTGCTCTTTGTCTTCCAAGGTATCGCTCGACGCCGCGATGGCCGGTCCGTCAACGTGGCCGGCAGCCAGTTGCAACGCCTGCCTCGCCCGGCCCAGCGCCTCGTCCGCTGCGGTGCTGGCCTGCCGCGCCGCTTCGGCGGCTGCCACTGCCTGATCGCGGGCCCGGATCATCGCCAGCGTGGGCGTCGCGATGGCGGCCAGGCTTGTCACCGACGCCTGCATATGCGCGGTCGCGCTGGCCAAAACGGCTCTTGCGTCCCGTGCCTCGAGGAACGCGATGCGCATTGCCACCGCTGCAGCGACGAATTGCCGACGCCTGTCTTCACCGAGCACCGCGGCGACCGGCGCCAGCAAGGGGGCGCGCCCGAGTTGACCTGCCAGCGTCTCCCGACGTTCGTGGCGCATCGCACGGACCGCGTCATCCACGGCCCGCCGCACCGCCGGCACCACGGCGGTGTGCATGTGATTGTCGTAGACGGTTGCATGAAGTTGCTCGTACAGCTGCGACAGGCCCAGATAGGCCCTCGTCGCTGCAACATCCGCCAGGTTTGACTTGGCGATCCGGACATTGGCGCCGATGCAGAAACGCAAGGCCTCTGGGTTGGCCCGCAACATCACGGCATGGCGCTTGACCAGGTCGCCCGAGGCGGCATGTCGAAGGTATCGGGTCTCGCCGGCATGAAGAACCTGTCTCGCGTTCGAGTTGGCGGCATGCACCGGTGCGCGCGGGTGGGTCAGGTTCAACCACAACTTCTTCATCAACGACACCTTCTGCTGGAAATACATCGTGACCATGCCCGGCGGACCGCCCTCGGCGCTCCCGACCGAAGCAGCATATTTGGGCAGTTGCCCAGGGGCCGGCATGGCGCCGCGGTTGCCCCAGTGCTTGCCGCGGGCTTTCAACGACGCGCATTCCTGCGGGGTGGCCCCGGCCTGCTGTTCCACCCGCCGGCGGAATGCCTTGCGGGAATGGCCGGAGAGCTGCGCGCGCGCAGCCGCATGGGCCTGCTCCATCGCGATGTCCGCATACTTCTCGACGATCGGGCGCGCATTGACGGGCCAATGGCCATCTTCCTGCTGGATCCTGTCGGCGCTCAACGCCGCGCGCGTGGTCAGCCCGGGCAACAGGCGACGGACCGCCAGGTCGATGGCCGCCTCGGCCTGGTTGGCGATCGCCGTGTCGGAGCGATAGATGGGCGCGTACAGGTAGCCGCGTTGACCACCGCTTTCGAGACGAAAATCGGTCGGCATCTCGCGAAGCAGGCGTGCCTTCGCGATCGCGGCGAGTCTAGCCGGCGCCTCCTCCTCGACGCTGGCGCGAACGAACTGCGCCATCAGCTGGCGCAAGTCGGCATAGCCGCCGAAACGCTCCGCGCAGGGCCCCGTCCCGGTCGCGAGCGAGTGCAGCCGCGCAAGCGCCCGCGTACCTTGTTCGCCCGGTTGCTTGGTGAAGACCAGTTCAATCGTGTCGTCGTGGTGCCGGAAGCTCAGCACCAGCTTGTCGCCATCCAGCCTGGTGCGATGCCGGTCCAGTTGGCTCAGGGCAATCGGGCTGTAGGGAGCGCGCTTGGCACTCCAGGCGAGTATCTCGGGGGCCGGCTTGGCGATGCCGACACTGTCGAGCATGTCGGCGATCGATCCGTCCGGGCAGAGCTGGCGAAACACCGCGCTGCTCTCCTGCTGCAGATCCCTGGCGATCTGATCCGCGATGCCGCCGATGTTGCGAAACGCCTGCTGGAGCTGCCGTTGGCCGCTGTCGCCCCACAGGTCCATGGCCCTGCATATTGCCTTCCGCAGCCAGGATGCGCCTTCGTCATGCTGCCGTCGGACCGCGAGCTGGGTCAGGCGGCCCTCGGTGACGTATTCGAGTTTGAAAGTGCCCCCACCCTTGATGTGGAAGACACCCTGATGTCCGCCGAGCAACTCGGCCAGCAAGTTGTTGCGGTTGCCGTCCAGCTGCTCGCGCAACTGGACGGCCGTGAACTCCATGGGCATGATCGGGCGACTCCAGAATTCAATCGCTCGATCATATGAACCAAAAGCAAATCCAGCTTTTTTAAAACACTTGCCGTTTGCGCATTCAGTCGCACTGCGCGGTGTTTGTCATGCCGGACGCGGATCGCTATTTCGCCGCGTTATAGACATAGACGCCCCGGCCCGTCTTGCGCCCGAGGTAGCCGGCGGCCACCATCTCGCGCATCAGCATGGCTGGCCGGTACTTGGGATCGCCAAACTCGGCGTACAGCACCTCCATCACGGCCAGCATCGTGTCGAGCCCGATCATGTCGGCCAGCGCCAGCGGGCCGATCGGATGATTGCAGCCCAGCTTCATGCCTTCGTCGATTTCCTCGGGCGATGCGAGGCCCTCGCCGAGCACGCAGAAGGCCTCGTTGATCATCGGGCAGAGGATGCGGTTGACGACGAAGCCCGGGCTGTTCTTCACCGTGATCGGATACTTGCCGAGCTGCTTCGACAACTGCTCGACCGCCGCGTGCGTGGCGTCGCTGGTCTGCAGGCCGCGGATCAGCTCGACCAGCGCCATCATCGGCACCGGGTTGAAGAAGTGCATGCCGATGAAGCGCTCGGGACGGTTGATCGCCGCGGCCAGCTTGGTGATCGAGATCGACGAGGTATTGGACGCAACGATGGTGTCGTCGTCGACCAGTGCATCGATCTGCTTCAGGATCTTGAGCTTGAGCTCGTAGTTCTCGGTGGCGGCCTCGATCACGATCTGCGCGGCCTTCAGGTCCTCATAGGCGGTCGAGCCGCGCACGCGCGCGAGCGCCGCGTTCTTGTCGGCCTCGGTGATCTTGTCCTTCTTGATCAGCCGGTCCAGGCTGCCGGCGATGGTGGCGATGCCCTTGTCGACCGCGCCCTGGCTGATATCGACCATCACGACATCGAGCCCGACCACCGCGCACGCCTGCGCGATGCCGTTGCCCATGGTGCCTGCGCCGATGATGCCGACGGTGTGGATTGTCATGCTGTCTCCCTGCTTGCCAATGGAATGTGAATGGAATTGGAATGGATGCGGATGGCGCAAATGCCGGCGGCGTCAGCCCAGCGCCGCGACGATGCGCGCCGCATGCTGCTGCAGCACGGCCGGATCCTGCGGCTCGCTGGCGTGGCCGCGCAGCGGGCGGTCCGCGTAGCGCGGCACGATATGGAAGTGCACGTGCGGCACGGTCTGGCCGGCGGCAGCGCCGTTGAACTGGCCCACCGACAGGCCGTCGGGGCCGAACGCATCCCGCACCGCGCGCGCGATGCGCTGGGTGGTGCGGATCGTCGCCTGCGCGGCGCCTTCCGACAGGTCGAACAGCTCGGCGGCGGGCTCCTTGGGCAGCACCAGCACGTGACCGTCGGACTGCGGCATGATGTCCATGAAGGCCAGCGTGTCGGCGTCTTCGTAGACCTTGTGGCAAGGCAGCTCGCCTCGCAGGATTCGGGCAAAGATATTGTTCGGGTCGTACACCGTGAGCTCCGGTTCGGAAATGCGCGACTGCGCCGCGATGGCCGCTGAAATCGCGCGCTGGAATCGCGCCTGGCACGCCGCTGAACCTGCGGCGCCGCAACGCAGCCTGCGAGTTTAACGCACGGTCGTGCGAATTTGCCGGCGGCAGGGAACGGCCGCGCCGGGCACCGATGGCCGGGCGCGGTCGTGGCGATTCGGCGTGCGCTACATATTGCGACGATACTGTCCGCCGACCTCGAACAGCGCATGCGTGATCTGCCCGAGCGAGCAGACCCGCACCGCGTCCATCAGAACCGCGAACACGTTCTCGTCGTCGATCACCGCCTGGCGCAGCCGCGCCAGCATCGCCGGTGCCGCGTCGGCATGGCGGTCGTGGAAATCCTCCAGCCGCCGCAGCTGGCTCTGCTTCTCGTCCTCGCTGGAGCGCGCCAGCTCGAGCGTGGTCGGGGTCGGATCGCCATCGGGATTGCGGAAGGTATTGACGCCGATGATCGGCAGCGAGCCGTCGTGCTTGCGCTGCTCGTAATACATCGACTCCTCCTGGATCCTGGCGCGCTGGTAGCCGGTCTCCATCGCGCCGAGCACGCCGCCGCGCTCTGCGATCCGCTCGAACTCCTGCAGCACGGCCTCCTCCACCAGGTCGGTCAGCTCCTCGATCAGGAAGCTGCCCTGGTTCGGGTTCTCGCACTTGGCGACGCCCCATTCGCGATTGATGATCAGCTGGATTGCCAGCGCGCGCCGCACCGACTCGGCGGTCGGCGTGGTGATCGCCTCGTCGTAGGCGTTGGTATGCAGCGAATTGCAGTTGTCGTAGATCGCGATCAGCGCCTGCAGCGTGGTGCGGATGTCGTTGAAGTCGATCTCCTGCGCATGCAGCGAGCGGCCCGAGGTCTGGATGTGGTACTTCAGCTTCTGGCTGCGCTCGTTGGCGCCGTACTTGTCGCGCAGCGTGACCGCCCAGATGCGGCGCGCGACGCGGCCCAGCACGCTGTACTCCGGGTCCATGCCGTTCGAGAAGAAGAACGACAGATTGGGCGCGAAGTCGTCGATGTGCATGCCGCGCGCCAGATAGGCCTCGACATAGGTGAAGCCGTTGGCCAGCGTGAAAGCCAGCTGCGAGATCGGATTCGCGCCGGCCTCGGCGATGTGATAGCCGGAGATCGACACGGAGTAGAAGTTGCGCACCTGATGATCGACGAAGTACTGCTGGATGTCGCCCATCACCTTCAACGAGAACTCGGTCGAAAAGATGCAGGTGTTCTGGCCCTGGTCCTCCTTCAGGATGTCGGCCTGCACCGTGCCGCGCACGTTCTGCAGCACCATCGCGCGGATCTTCGCGGCCTCGCCGGCATCGGGCTCGCGGCCCTGCTCGCGGCGGAAGCTGTCGAGCTGCTGGTCGATCGCCGTGTTCATGAACATCGCGAGGATGGCCGGCGCGGGACCATTGATCGTCATCGACACCGAGGTCTGCGGATCGATCAGGTCGAAGCCGTCGTACAGCACCTTCATGTCGTCGAGCGTCGCGATCGAGACGCCCGAATTGCCGACCTTGCCGTAGATGTCGGGACGCAGGTCCGGGTCCTCGCCGTACAGCGTGACCGAATCGAAGGCCGTCGACAGCCGCTTGGCCGGCATGCCCTCGGAGACCAGCTTGAAGCGGCGGTTGGTGCGGAACGCATCGCCCTCGCCGGCGAACATCCGCGTCGGGTCCTCGTTCTCGCGCTTGAAGGGGAACACGCCCGCGGTGTAGGGGAAATAGCCCGGCAGGTTCTCGCGCATCAGCCAGCGCAGCAGCTCGCCCTCGTCGGTGAAGCGCGGCAGCACCACCTTGCGCAGCCGCGTGCCCGACAGCGTCGTGCTGACCAGCCCGGTGCGCAGCTCCCTGCCGCGGATCGTGACCACGTGCTCGTCGCCGCTGTAGGCCGCGCGCAGCGCGGACCAGCCCGCCAGCAGCGCGCGTTCGGTCTCCCCCAGCGCGCCGTCGCGTTCGGCCTCGAGCGCCTGCAGCGCCTGCTGCGCATCGGCACCGGCGGCAGCCGACGCCTCCGCCAGCATCCGCCGGGCCTCGCGCAGCTGCTGCCGCTCGCGCGCGATCCGGCTCTGCGCGGCCACGCGCTTGTGATAGGCCCGCACGGTATCGGCCAGCTCGGCCAGATAGCGGCTGCGCGCCGGCGGCACGATCGCGTTGCGGCCGGTGCTCTGCCGTCCCGCCAGCCGCGGCAGCGTGCCGTCGCGCAGCACCAGGCCCCGCTGGGCCAGCGCCTCGCGCAGGCCAAGGTACAGCATCGTCACGCCGTCGTCGTTGAAGCGCGAGGCCTGGGTGCCGTAGACCGGCATGTCCTCGGCGCGAGCGTGCCATTGTTCGCGGTTGCGCTGCATCTGCTTGGCGACGTCGCGCCACGCGTCCTGCGCGCCCTTGCGATCGAACTTGTTGATCGCGACGAAATCGGCGAAGTCCAGCATGTCGATCTTCTCGAGCTGGCTGGCGGCGCCGAACTCCGGCGTCATCACATACAGCGACAGATCGACATGGGGCACGATCGCCGCGTCGCCCTGCCCAATGCCCGAGGTCTCGACCACGATCAGGTCGAAGCCGGCCACCTTGCACGCCGCCAGCGCGTCCGGCAGGGCCCGCGACACCTCGCTGGCAGCGTCGCGCGTGGCGAGCGAGCGCATATAGATCTGCGGATGGTGGATCGCGTTCATGCGGATCCGGTCGCCCAGCAGCGCGCCGCCGGTACGCCGGCGCGAAGGGTCGATCGAGATCACCGCGATGCGCAGGCTGTCCTGCTGATCGAGACGGAAGCGGCGGATCAGCTCGTCGGTCAGCGACGATTTGCCGGCGCCGCCCGTACCGGTCACGCCGAGCACCGGGGTGGCGATGCCGGCGGCGTCCGCATGCAGCGCGGCGGCCATGGCCGGATCGGCCTTGCCGTTCTCCAGCACGGTGATCCATTGCGCCAGCGCGCGGCGGTCGCCGGCGCGCAACGAATCGAGCGTGGCGGGCGCGTGGCGCGACAGGTCGAAATCGCAGCGCCGCACCATGTCGGCGATCATGCCGGCCAGGCCCATGCGCTGGCCGTCCTCGGGGCTGTAGATGCGCGCCACGCCGTAATCCTGCAGCTCGCGGATCTCCTCGGGCACGATCACCCCGCCGCCGCCGCCGAACACCTGGATATGGGCGCCGCCGCGCTCGCGCAGCAGGTCGACCATGTATTTGAAGTATTCGACGTGGCCGCCCTGGTAGCTCGAGACGGCGATGCCCTGCACGTCCTCCTGCAGCGCGGCCGCAACGACTTCCTCGACCGAGCGGTTGTGGCCGAGGTGGATCACCTCGCAGCCCTGCGCCTGCAGGATGCGGCGCATGATGTTGATCGAAGCATCGTGGCCGTCGAACAAGGATGCGGCCGTAACGAAGCGGACCTTGTGGGTCGGCGCGCCGGCGGGCGCGGGTGCCGGCGCCACGGTGGCGGCCTCGGCTTCGGCGCCTGCCTTGCGCAGGTCGGACAGATCGGTCATGGTCTCCACCCGGTGAGGCCGGGACGGCGGACAGACTGCGCCGCCGAAGCACCGGCCATCGCGTTGTGCGGCCATTGCTGGCCATATTGTCTGGGGTTGCCCAGGCCGGCGCAGCCGCCGGTAGGCCAGTCGATTGTAGGCCCATCCCGGCGCGCGTGACCAGCGGGCAGCAAACGGCACGTGACGCCCCCTGCCTTCGGCTACAATCCAAACCATCCGCCGGGACTCGGACCTCCGTCGGCACAACAAAGGACACGCACAGCCGGCCGTGTCGACCTACTGAAGGGAGATTCCTATGCGGCATTGCGTGCCGTGGCTGCCGCGCCTTGCGCTGCTGGCGGGCCTGATCGGCCTGCCTGCCAGTGCCATCGCGTGGGACTACACGCCTGCGGCGATCTCGGGTCTGACCAGCCTGTACGGCTACCTGACCAACCAGAACGCCACGCTCGAGCGCGCGGCGGCCAAATACCCGTCGATGCGCAACGACATCCAGCAGGTGCGCAGCGCGTTCGACCGCCAGTATCCCGATGCGCTGGCGACGGTGACCCGGCTGTTCCAGGACATTCCGCTGCCCGCGACCGACCGTGCCCGGTTGGCGACCAAGGTGCTGGAAATGGATCGCGAGGCGATGCAGTCGGCGCTGGCCTCCGAGCCGGCGATGCAGGCCTATCTGCAGCGCGTGCGCGAAAGCGCCCAAGGGGATATGGAGAAGGCCTCGCTGCAGCTGTTGCTGGCCGCGGTCTACGAGGACAAACCCGCCGCCGAACTGGCCTCGCCGATGGCTCGCAGCTACACCACCAAGGGCATCCGCCAGGCCGGCGCGATCGACCTGATGCTGCGCATGCCGCTGTCCTGGGAGCGCGATCCGGCCCGGGAGAAGCTGCTGCCGGACAACGCGATCTTTGCCTTCACCAGCCAGGGCGGCAACGGCCTGTCGACAATCGATCTGCTGGCGCGCCCGCTGCCGAAGGACGGCGCGAAGGAAGCAGCCAGCGCGGCGGCGGCAGCGCGCGCGACCGAGGAACTGAAGGCGCTGACCGGCGGCAGCGCCAAGGTGATCGCCCAAGGCACGGTGCGGCTGGCGAATCACCGCGCCAATTGGGCCAGCTTTTCCATCGCCAGCGACGGCGGCCGGCTGCAGTACGGCCGCGTCTGGTGGGTGCCGCTGCCGGAGGCGGGCCAGACCGCGGTGCTGCTGTGCCGAACCCCGTCGTTGGCGCCGCAGGCCGCCGACAACGAGCGTCAGCGGCTGGAGCCGTTGTGGCAGGCGGTCGCCGCCACGCTGTCGACTGCGACGCCGGCGCGCTGAGCGCCGCCGCCCCATCCTCCATTCTTCGGCTTCAAACGGATCAGATCAGCGCGACAGATGCCGGGCCGGCCACCAGCCGGCGGACGGCTCCGGCAGCCGTATCGGGTCGGGCCGCGGCCTCGGGCGCAGCAGGGCGACCAGTGCCCGCCACGACAGCGGCGCGGCCTGCTGGGCCACCGTGAAGCGCACCCCCGGCGCGTCCCCCGAGATCCATATCCATGCGCCTGCGGGCAGGTCGAACGACTGGCCCGGCGCGAGCCAGATATCGCCCTGCTGCCCTTCCACCGTCAACCAGATATGCCCGTGCCGGGCAACGATGCGCTGCCCCGGCCGCGCGCGCCAGCTGACCGGCGTGCCGGCTTCGTCCAGTTCGAAATCCCTGAGTTCCTGCATGGTGCTGCTCCTGTCGATGGGCATCGAGCGGAGCCGGCTCGTCCAACCCGCCGCCCGCCGGTCGCGCCACGGCGGACCGGGTGTTGCCCAGGCGGGCATGGTGAGCGCCGATGGTGCTGAAGCCTTTCGGTATTTCGCGGCGGTTATCGCCCGCTGCGCCGGGCCTCGTGCCAATGTGGGCGACCGCACGGACGGCCGCGCCACGGCGTGCTTCGATGCACGATTTCATTATCGACAGCCGAGGCGGCAATCCCAGCGACAGTTCCGAACAGTTTCGCAGGTACTGTTCCGGCGTTTTTTCTGACAGTTCGGGACAGCCAGGCGCGGTGCCCTAGCGATGCAGCACGGCGTTGCGCCGCGCGTAGCCGAAATAGATCAGCAGCCCCAGCGCCAGCCACAGCAGGAAGGCAACCCAGGTGAACGGCTGCAGATGCGCCATCAGGAACAGGCAGAAGCCGACCGACAGCAGCGGCACCACCGGCACGCCGGGGCAGCGGAACGTGCGCGGCAGGTCCGGGCGGGTCCTGCGCAGCACCAGCACCGCGATCGAGATCAGCGCGAAGGCCGACAGCGTGCCGATATTGATCAACTCGGCCAGCACGCTCAAGGGCACCAGGCCGGCGATCGACGAGAACACGATGCCGACCGCCCACGTCGCCTGGAACGGCGTGGCGTGCACCGGATGCACCTGCGACAGCCTGGCGGGCAGCAGCCCGTCGCGCGACATCGCGAACAGGATGCGGGTCTGGCCGTAGGTCATCACCAGGATCACGGTGGTCATGCCGAGGATCGCCCCGAGGTCGACGAAGCCGGCGACCCAGTTTTCGCCGGCGTACTGCAGCGCCAGCGAGACCGGATGGTCGATGCCCTCGAACTTCGGGAACGGCACGATGCCGGTCATGATCGCCGCCACCGCGACATACAGCAGCGTGCAGACCGCCAGCGAACCGATGATGCCGATCGGCAGGTCGCGGCGCGGATTGCGCACCTCTTCGGCCGCCGAGGTCACCGCATCGAAGCCGATGAAGGCGAAGAACACCAGCGCCGCCGCATTGACGATGCCGGCGAAGCCGAACGGCGCATAGGGCTGCCAGTTGACCGGCTTGACGTGCCAGACGCCGACCGCGATGAACAGCAGCACCACCGCGACCTTGATCGCCACCATGATGTTGTTGACCCTCGCCGACTCCCGCACGCCGTACGACACCACCCAGGTGATCGCCAGCATGATCAGCACCGCCGGCAGGTTCACTACCGTCTGCACGCCCGGCACCGCGCCGGGCGCGGCGGTCAGCGCCGCCGGCAACTGCACGCCGAAGCCCGACAGCAGCGACTGGAAGTAGCCGGACCAGCCGACCGACACGGCCGAGGTCGCCAGCCCGTATTCGAGCAGCAGATCCCAGCCGATCATCCAGGCCACGATCTCGCCCAGCGTGGCGTAGCTGTAGGTGTAGATCGAGCCGGACACCGGGATCGCGGTGGCGAATTCCGCATAGCACAGTGCGGCGAAACCGCAGGCGAGCGCCGCGATCACGAAGGACAGCGTCAGCGCCGGACCGGCGGTCAGCGCGCCGGTACCGGTCAGCACGAAGATGCCGGTGCCGATGATGGCGCCGATGCCCATCATCACCAGGTCGACCGGGCCGAGCACCTTTTTCAAGCCATCGGCGCGGCTCGCGGCCAGCATCGTTTCGATGTCCTTGGTGCGGAACAAGCTCATGAAGGGATCTCCTGCGTTGGCGGCATCCGCCCGGGGTCGGTCACGCGGTGTCGCCAGGATCGAGTTGGCCGGCCTGTGGATGACCGGTCGCCAATGCCCGCGCGCGCCGCCGCCTGGGCGGGCGCGCAGAGCCGCCGCCGGTCGGCAAGGTATGCTGGCCGGGGCAAAAAAAGCGCCTAGTTTATCGAACCGCTCGAGCCAAACCGTCACTTATGGAGGCGGGCTTTGGGGTTCCGGCCAGGAGATGAGAGGGAGAATGGTCAGGGGGGTGTTCTCCCTCTCCCCCTCAGGGGGAGAGGGTTGGGGAGAGGGGGTGGTGTCGAACCGCGATGGCAGAACGGCCGCCCGCTGCCCTCTCCCCTACCCCTCGCCCGCAAGCGGGAGAGGGGAAAAGACAAGCGCCCGGCGCGGAACCGGGGTCGCGATGCCTTACTGCACGTCGTTGAGCACCTGCCGCACCGTGTCGAACAGCTCGGCGATCTGCGCCTCGGTGATGATCAGCGGCGGCGAGAAGGCCAGGATGTCGCCGGTGTACCGCACCAGCACGCCGCGCTCCAGGCACTTGAGGAAGGCCTCGTAGCCGCGCGCGCCAGGCTGTCCCGGCCGCGATTCCAGCTCGATGCCGGCCACCAGGCCCAGGTTGCGGATGTCCTTGACGTGCGGGGCGCCGCGCACGCCGTGCGCGGCCTCCTCGAACAGCGGCGCCAGCTTCGCCGCGCGCCCGAACAGGTCCTCGCTGCGGTACAGGTCCAGCGTGGCGATCGCCGCGGCGGCCGCCAGCGGGTGGCCCGAATAGGTGTAGCCGTGCGGCAGCTCGATCGCGCCCGCGGCGGCGGCGTCGATCACGGTGTCATGGACCTCGCGCCGCACCGCCACCGCGCCCATCGGCACGGCCGCGTTGTTGATCGCCTTGGCCATCGTGATCAGGTCCGGCGTGACCTTGAAGCGCTCGGCCGCGGTGGCCGCGCCCAGCCGGCCGAAGGCGGTGATCACCTCGTCGAAGATCAGCAGGATGCCGTGCTTGCTGGTGATCTCGCGCAGCCGCTCCAGGTAGCCGACCGGCGGCACCAGCACGCCGGCCGAGCCCGCCAGCGGTTCGACGATCACGGCGGCGACGTTCGACGGATCGTGCAGCGCGATGATGCGCTCCAGGTCGTCCGCCAGATGCGCGCCCCAGGCCGGCTGGCCCTTGGAAAAGGCCGCCTCGGCGATATTGAGCGTGGCCGGCAGATGGTCGGTGCCCGGCATCAGGTTGGCCGAGAAGGCCTTGCGGTTCGGGCCGATGCCGCCGACCGCCATGCCGCCGAAGCCGACGCCGTGATAGCCGCGCTCGCGGCCGATGAAGCGGGTGCGCTGTCCCTCGCCGCGGGCGCGGTGGTAGGCCAGCGCGATCTTCAGCGCGGTATCGACCGATTCGGAGCCCGAGTTGGTGAAGAAGATGCGGTCCAGGCCCGAGGGCATGATGGCCGCCACCTTGCTGGCCGCCTCGAACGACAGCGGATGCCCCATCTGGAACGGCGGCGCGTAGTCCAGCGTCTGCACCTGGTGCGCGATCGCGTCGGCAATCTCCTTGCGGCAGTGCCCGGCCGCGACGCACCACAGGCCGGCGCATCCGTCGAGGATCTTGCGGCCGTCGTGGGTCGTGTAATACATGCCGCTGGCCGAAGCCAGCAGCCGCGGCGCCGCCTTGTACTGGCGGTTCGCGGTGAACGGCATCCACAGCGCATCGAGATCGGGAATCACGGTCTTGGCGGCGTCCATACTTCCTCCTTGGTTTGTCCGGGTGTCGTCGGGCGGTGTCGCCCGGGGGTCGTCCATCGCGACGGAGCGGTCGATGGGGCGACAGTGCGATCCGGCCACTGTAGCGAGCCGGGCGCCACCTAAAAATATACGGTTGCGAAATGCTCGCCTTACCGTACTGTTTTTCCGGCCCGAACCGTACAGGTAAATGACGTCGCTGCCGACGCAACACGGCGCCGACGCCGTCGTATCGCCCACGAACCATGCGACATCGCGGCATACCCGGGGTGGCCCGGCATCGCCCTTCACCGTGCTTGAACTGTACAGGCATCCCCCGCACAATGCGGTCGCATGATCCAGCTCGAACTGACCCGCAGCCGCCGTGGCGGCGACACGCTGACCGAACAGATCGTCGCCGGCATCGCCGCGCTGGTCGACCGGCGCGCGCTGCGCCCCGGCATCGCCGTGCCTTCGGTGCGGCGCTTCGCCGCCCAGCATGGCGTCAGTACCTTCACGGTGGCCGAGGCCTATGGCCGGCTGACCGCGCTCGGCTACCTGGCCGCGCGTGCGGGCTCGGGTTACACGGTCGCGCATCGCCAGGCCAGCACCGAACACTCGCCCAGTCCGCGCTGGGAGACTCCGGCGCTGAACGCCGCGTGGCTGCTGTCGGACGTGTTCGCCGACCACTCGGTGCCGATCAAGGCCGGCGCCGGCTGGCTGCCCGGCGACTGGCTCAACCAGGAAGGGCTGCACCAGGCGATCCGTGCCGCCGCGCGCGTGCCGGCCGGGCAGGTGTCGGGCTATGGCCATCCCTATGGCTTCGCCCCGCTGCGCGAGCACATCGCCACGCGGCTGGCGCAGTACGGCATGCCGATGCAGGCCCAGCAGGTGGTGCTGACGCAGGGTGCGACCCAGGCGCTGGACCTGGTGGTACGCACGCTGCTGCGCGCCGGCGATACGGTGCTGGTCGAGGACCCCTGCTACTGCAACCTGCTGCAGATCCTGCGGCTGGCGGGGCTCAAGGTGGTCGGCGTGCCGCGCGGCGCGGCGGGGCTGGACACCGACGCGCTCGACGCGGCGATCCGCCGGCACGGGCCGCGCGCACTGTTCGTCAACACGGTGCTGCAGAACCCGACCGGCGGCACGCTGACCAGCATGAACGCGCACCGCGTGCTGCAGTTGGCCGAGCAGCACCGGCTGCTGGTGGTCGAGGACGATATCTATCGGGAACTGGCGCCCGCCGGCGCGCCGATGCTGGCGGCGATGGACGGCCTGTCGCACGTGGTCTACGTGAACGGCTTCTCCAAGACCATCACGCCGTCGCTGCGGGTCGGCTATCTGGCGGCCAGCCCGGAACTGGCCAAGGCCTTCGCCCGCACCAAGATGGCGGTGGGGCTCACTTCGTCGGAGGTCACCGAGCGGCTGGTCTATGCCGTGCTGACCGGCGGTCACTACGCGCGCCATGTCGACGCACTGGCGGCGCGGCTGCGGGCCCAGCAGGACCGCGTCACCGAGAAGATGGAGGCGCACGGCCTCGAAGTGCTGCTGCGCCCGGAAGGCGGCATGTTCGCCTGGGCGCGCGTACGCGGCGCGCCCGACGGCGCGGCCGCCGCCGCGCACGGGCTGTCCGGCGGCCAGCTGGCGACGCGCGCGCTGGCGCACGGCGTCTGGCTGGCCCCGGGCAGCTATTTCGCGCCCGGCGAGTCCGATTCGCCGTGGATCCGCTTCAATATCGCGACCAGCGATGCGCCGGCGCTGTGGGAGTTCTTCGACGGCGTGCGCGCTGCGAGCTAGCCGCGCACGCCGTTTGCGGCTGCGGGCGTTCTCAGAAGCGGTAACGCACGTAGCCGGTGTAGAAGTTGGTACCCGGGTTCGGCCGCTTGATGCTGGCGTTCGAGATGTGCTGGAAGCGGAAACCCGCCTCGGCGCGCTTCTGCGGGCCGAAGGCCACGCCCACGCCGACCATGTCCGAGAACTGGAACGCGGTGCTGTAGTCGTGCGAGTCCGACGTCGAAGTGGCGCTCATCAGGCGCAGGCCTACCGACAGCTCGGCGAACGGCACCACGCTCCAGCCATGCTTTTCGATGCGCAGGATCGGCGAGAAGCCGAGTTCGGTCACGTCGCGGCGGTTGTTGCCGGTGCGCGCGTTCCAGCGCGCCAGTTCGACTTCCCATTGCAGCTTGGCCAGCCAGCCCTGCGGATTGCCGTAGGCGAATCCCGAATCCCAGTTCAGGCCGATCTCGTACTTGTTCAGGCCGTGGCCGGGATCGCGGCCGTAAGCCACATGGACGGCCGGATCAGCCTGGGCGGGGCCCGCGGCGATCAGCGCTGCGGCGGCGCAGCATAGGGCGGCCGAGCGGCGCAGCGAACGCGCCGTCCGTTCTTGTTGTTGGGTCATGGTCGAGGGGAGAGGAGTTGAAAGATGCCGGCGAAGGCACTGGCACAGTCCGTGCCAGGGCAGGAAACGCCACCCGTATCGGCGCCGCGCGAACGGGCTGGGGCTAGGCCCAGAGCCGTTCGATCAGCCACCCGGCGGTGGCGCACAAGCCGAGCCACGCCGCCATGCAACCGGCAATGAATCGATAAGTCATCGTACTTTTGGCAAGCAAAGAGCGAAATTACGCAAATTCGTGACCCGGATGATACATGCATTCATGAATGTATGTTACGCGCCGGTAAATCCATTTTGCGTCTGGGGGTAAACGATCCGCCACCCGGAAAACTTGAGGCCAACCCCACCAGTCGGCGCACCGGCAGCAGGGATTTGCGCCTGTCGGCACGCGCATGCTGCTACCCTTGCGGCCATCAAAAAAGAGGCCAAGCCATGCATTCCCACGATCTCTCGCCCTGGACCCACTCGCATGTCTTCGACCGCGGCAACGCCGCCGGCGAACGCGGTACGCGCCTTGTACTGCTGCTGACGGCCGCGGCGATGGTGGCGGAGATCGGCGCCGGCTGGTGGTTCGGCTCGATGGCGCTGCTGGCCGACGGCTGGCACATGAGCTCGCACGCGCTGGCGATCGGGCTGTCGGTGTTCGCCTATGCCGCCGCGCGCCGCTTCGCCAACGACCGCCGTTTCGCCTTCGGCACCTGGAAGATCGAGGTGCTGGCCGGCTTCGCCAGCGCGATCTTCCTGATGGGCGTGGCGGCGCTGATGGGCTTTGCCTCGATCGAGCGGCTGTTCGCGCCGGCGGCGATCCGCTATCCGGAAGCGATGACGGTCACCTGCCTGGGCCTGCTGGTCAACCTGGCGAGCGCCTGGCTGCTGGGCGGCGCGCACCACCATCATCACCACGGGCACGACCACGATCACCACCACCATCACCACGACGATCACGGCGACCACCACGGGCACGCGCATGGCCATGACCTGAACCTGCGCTCGGCCTACCTGCATGTGCTGGCCGACGCCGCCACTTCGGTGCTGGCGTTGCTGGCGCTGGCGGGCGGCTGGTGGCTGGGCTGGAACTGGCTCGATCCGGTGATGGGCATCGTCGGCGCGGTGCTGGTTGGACACTGGGCGCTGGGCCTGATCCGCCAGACCTCCGCCGTGCTGCTCGATCGCGAGATGGACCACCCGGTGGTCGACGAGGTGCGCGAGGTGCTGGCCGCCTTCGACCAGGACCGCGACGGTACCCGCGTGACCGATCTGCATGTGTGGCGGGTCGGCAAGGACAAGTTCGCCTGCATCGTCGCGCTGGTCACGCACGACCCCACGCTGACGCCGGCGCGCGTGCGCACCGCGCTGGGCGTGCACGAGGAACTGGCGCATGTGACGGTGGAAATCGCGCGCTGCGACGATGGCGCGATGATGAAGCCGGCCGGTTGATCCAGGCCGGTTGATCCAGGCTGCCTGGCGGCGCTGGCTCGCGCCGATCGCATCGGCGCGGGCAGGAAGTCTGGAGGCGGGGGAACGGAATCGAACCGTCGTACACGGCTTTGCAGGCCGTGGCATGCCACTCTGCCACCCCGCCGCTGTTCTGAAGCGGTGCGCTGTGAACAGCGCGGGCCGAAGTGTAGCCCGATTCTCCCGATCGTGCAGGCGACCGCCCCATCGCGCTCGAGCCGATCCTGAACCGGCCCGAGCCAAACCGTGCGCCGATCTCTGCTATCGTCTCGGCCATCGTTGAAAGGCCCCCTCCCCCGGCATGCGACTGCTGCACACCTCCGACTGGCATCTGGGCCAGACCCTGCATCACTACGACCGTACCCACGAACATCAGCACTTCCTCGACTGGCTGCTCGATACGCTGGACGCCGAGGCCACCGACCTGCTGCTGGTCGCCGGCGATATCTTCGACACCGCCAATCCCTCGGCCGCGGCCCAGCGGCAGCTGTACCGCTTCCTGACCGAGGCGCGGCGCCGGCGCCCCCATCTGGCGATCGTGATGATCGCCGGCAATCACGACTCGCCGGCGCGGCTGGAGGCGCCCGCGCCCTTGCTCGACTGGTTCGGCGCGGCCTGCATCGGCCAGGTCCACCGGCTGCCGGACGGCGGGATCGACGTGGAGAGACTGGTGGTGCCGGTGCGCGATGCGGGCGGCCAGATCGCTGCGTGGTGCCTGGCCATCCCATTCCTGCGTCCCGGCGATGTGCCGCGCGTGGAGCCGGCTCAGGATGACCTTGATGCCGACGTCGCCGACCCCTACCAGGCCGGCGTCGCCGCGCTCTATCGCAGCGCGCTCGAGTTGGCGCTGGCCCGCCGGCAGGCCGGCCAGCCCATCGTCGCGCTCGGCCACTGCCATATGCGCGACGGCGAAGTCTCGGAGGACTCCGAGCGGCGCATCGTGATCGGCGGCGCCGAGGCGCTGCCGGCCGGCATCTTCGACCCGGCCATCGCCTATGTCGCGCTCGGCCATCTGCACCGGCCGCAGAAGGTCGGCCGCCACGAGCACATCCGCTACAGCGGCAGTCCGCTGCCGATGTCGTTCTCCGAGATTCACTACCCGCACCAGGTCGTCAGCGCCCGGCTCGAGGGCGAGATGCTGGCCGAGTGGCGCGCGATCCCGGTACCCAGGCCGGTCGACCTGATGCGCGTGCCCCTGACGCCCCGGCCGGTCGAACAGGCGCTCGGCGCGCTGCGCGCGCTCGACCTGCCGCCGTTGCCCGACGCTCTGCAGCCCTATCTGCAGGTCCGCGTCGCGCTGGACGGGCCCGAACCGACGCTGCGCGCGAAGATCGAGGCCGCGCTCGACGGCAAGCCGGTGCGCCTGGCGCGCATCGAGGTCAGCGCCGCCGCCGCGGCCGGCGAGGCGGCCGCGCCGATGCTGTCGCTCGACGACCTGAACCGGCTCGACCCGGCCGCGGTGTTCGCCTCGCTGTATCGCGAGCGGCATGGCGCCGAGGCGCCCGCCACGCTGTCCGCCGCACTGGCCGAACTGCTGCACGCCCCGGACGAGGTGGCCGCGCCATGAGGATCCTCGCCATTCGCGGCCGCAACCTCGCCTCGCTGTCGGGCGAGTTCGCCGTCGACTTCACCGCCGAGCCGCTGGCCTCGGCCGGTCTGTTCGCGATCTGCGGCCCCACCGGCGCGGGCAAGAGCACGCTGCTCGATGCGCTGTGCCTGGCGCTGTACGACGCGACCCCGCGCGTCGCCCGGGTCGGCGGCCGCGCCACGGTGCTGCCCGATGTCGCGGGCGAGACCATCGGCGCGCACGACACCCGCACGCTGCTGCGCCGCGGCGCCGCCGAGGGTCACGCCGAGGTCGACTTCGTCGGCGGCGACGGCCAGGCCTACCGCGCCCGCTGGAGCGTGCGCCGCGCGCGCAGCAAGGCCGGCGGCAAGCTGCAGCAGACGCAGATGTCGCTGGCGCGGCTGCCCGGCGAAGAGCCGGTCGGCGGCGGACTGAAGACCGAGGTCCAGGCCGCGATCGTCGAGCGCGTCGGGCTGACCTTCGAACAGTTCACGCGCGCGGTGCTGCTGGCGCAGAACGAGTTCTTCGCCTTCCTGAAGGCCGGCGACGACGAACGCGCGGCGCTGCTGCAGGCGCTGACCGGCACCGGCCGCTTCGAGGCGATCTCGCGGCGCGCCTTCGAGCGCAACAAGGCCGAGCAGGAAACCTTGCGCCAGCTGCGCGAGCAGGCCGCCAAGCACCAGCCGCTGGACGCCGAGACGCGCGCGCAATGCGAGCTGCAACGGCAGCAGCAGCAGGACGCGGTCACGGCGCTCGACCAACGGCTGCGGCACCACGAGGCGCAGTTGCGCTGGCACGTCGACGCGGCCGAACTCGCCAACCTCGAACAGCAGGCGATCGGCCAGCATCGGGCCGCCGTCGCCGCG
Organism: Cupriavidus sp.; assembly: GCA_031181345.1. GTDB lineage: Bacteria > Pseudomonadota > Gammaproteobacteria > Burkholderiales > Burkholderiaceae > Cupriavidus. The sequence goes on from JAPSLC010000003.1 coordinate 74,862, forward strand.
CACGATGCCGCCGCAGCACGGCGCGCCCGGATGGCGGACGCGCACGCGGCCCAGGCCGCGCGGGCGCTGGTGGCCGAGGTCGACCGGCTGGCCGCGCAGCGGGAGGCGCAGCGCCAGGAACTGGCGCACGCCGCGCAAGCGCAGGCGGCGGCCGAGCGCGCGGCGCAGGACGCGCAGGCCGAACGGCAGCGCGCTGCCGCCGCCATGGAAGCGGCGCGCCACGCCGAGGCCGAGATGGCGCCGCGGTTGGCGCAGGCGCGGGAATACGACGCGGTGATCGCGACGCTGACGCCGGACCGAGAGCGCGCGGCGCAAGCGAATCGGCAGGCCGCGCAGGCGCTGGACGAAGCGGGCCGCGAACAGGCGCGGCTGCGGACGGCGCGTGAATCCGCGGGCACGGCGCTGGCCGCCGCCGAGGACTGGCTCGCGCGGCATGCCGGACTCGAAGCACTCGGCGCCCAATGGCCGCGCTGGGACGCGCTGTTTGCGCAGGCAGACGATTGGCACGGCCGGCACGTCGCCGCCACGCGGGAGGTCGCGCAACTGGCCGAACGGCTCGCCAGGGCGCAACGCGACCAGGCCGATGCACAGGCACGGCTGGCCTGCGCCGCCGAGTCGCTGCGAGCCGCGCAGCAGCAGTACGCCGAGGCGCAGCACGCGCTGGCCGGCCACGACCGCGATGCCATCGCCGCCCGGGCGGCCGAATTGCAGCGGCGCCGCGACGTCCTGCAGCAGGCCGCGGCGCGCTGGCGCGAGCGGCTTGCCGCCGAAGCGCGGATGGCCGAGCTGATCCAGCAGCGCGACACGCTGCTGGCGCAACGCCAGCAGTGCCAGCAAGGCATCGACGCGGCCCGCGCCGCGCGGCCCGCCGCCGAGCATGCCGCCACGCAGGCAGAACGCTCCTGGCAACGCGCGCTCGCCGCCTGCCAGCAAAGCGTCGAGCAATTGCGCGAGACGCTGGCGCCGGGCGAGCCCTGCCCGGTCTGCGGCGCCAGCGAACACCCCTACGCGCATGACGATTCGCCGCTGCGCGCGGCACTGCAAGCCACGCTCGGCGCGCTCGAACACGAGTACCGCCGTTGCCAGCAGGCGCTGGCCCGGCTCGACGCCGACGAGCGCAGCGCCGCCACGCTTGCGCGCAGTCACGGCGAAGCGCTGGCGCAGCTCGACACACGGCTCGCCGCGGCACGGCAGCAGCGCGATCAGGCCGAACGCGAGTGGCAAGCCGACGCGCTCGCCGCGCAGGCCAACTCGGTCGATGCCGACGAACGCACCGGCTGGTTTGCGCGGCAACTGGCCGACGCCGACGCGCAGCAGCGCAGCGCGGCCGAGCTCGACACCCATCTGCGCGCGCTCGACAAGCAACTGCAGGCAGCACGCGTGCGGCTCGACGCCAGCCAGGCCGAACTGACGGCGGCCGACAGCGCGCAGCAACGCGCCCAGGCCCTGGCCGCCGAACTCGCGCTGCGCCATGGCGCGGCGAACGAGGCGGCGGCGGCAACGGCGGCGCAGCGGGACCAGGCCTTGCACGAACTCGACCGCGGCGCGCTTGGGCAAGCGGCCGGCGCACACTGGCGCGAGCCGTGGCACGACGACCCCGCGGCATTCCGCGCGCACTGCGCGGCGGATGCCGGCCAGTGGGCGCGGCATCGCGACGAACGCGACGCGCAGCGCCAGCGCATCGTGCAGCTCGACGGCACGCTGGCCACCGCCACGCAAGCGCACGCGCATGCCGTCGAAGCGGATCGCCAGGCCGCTGAAGCGTTGGCGTTCGCCGACGCGCGCCTGTCCGAACAACGCGGGCGCCGCGACGCCCTGTTTGCCGGCACGCCCGATGCGGGCCTGGCTGTCGATGCGATCGCGGCCCGTCTCGCGCAAGCCAGTGCCGACGCTGCGGCGCGCGTCGACGCGGCGCAGCGCGCGAGCCAGGCAGCCAGCGAACAGCTGGCGCGGCAGACCGCGCGCGCCGAGCAGGCCCAGTCTCAAGGCAAGGCGCTGGACGAGCACGCGCGCGCAGCCGCGGCGCGGCTCGATGCGTGGCTGCAGGCTTGGCATGACGGACACGATCGCTCGGCTCCGCTCGACGAAGCGGGCCTGCGCGCGCTGCTGGCGCTCGATGCCGACTGGCTGGCGCGCGAGGAAGAGGCGCTGCACGCGCTGCAACGCGAGGTCGATGCCGCGCATGCCGTCGTGCAGACGCGCCGCGCCGAACGCGAACGCCATCTGGCGCGACGGCTCGGCGAGGACGACGCGGCCACCGTCGAAGCCGCGCTCGCCGCGGCCCGTGCCGAACTGGAGCGCGCCAAGCAGGCGCTGGCCGAGGCCGATTTCACGCTGCGCCGCGACGACGAGCGGCGCGCGCAGGCCAGCGATCTGATCGCGCGCATCGATCGGCAGCAGGCCACCGCGCACACCTGGCAGGTGCTGAACGAACTGATCGGCTCGGCCGACGGCAAGAAATTCCGCAACCATGCCCAGCAGATGACGCTGGACATCCTGCTCGGCTACGCCAACCGGCATCTGGCCACGCTGTCGCGCCGCTACCGGCTCGAACGCGTGCGCCACAGCCTGGCGCTGCTGGTGATCGACCAGGACATGGCCGACGAGGCGCGCTCGGTGCATTCGCTGTCCGGCGGCGAGTCGTTCCTGGTGTCGCTGGCGCTGGCGCTCGGGCTGGCGTCGCTGTCCTCGCACCGCGTGCGGGTCGAATCGCTGTTCATCGACGAGGGCTTCGGCAGCCTCGACGCCGACACGCTGCGCGTCGCGATGGACGCGCTCGACAGCCTGCAGGCCCAGGGCCGCAAGGTCGGCGTGATCTCGCACGTGCACGAGATGACCGAACGGATCGGCACGCGCATCGAGGTGCGCAGGCTGTCGGGCGGGCAGAGCCGGGTAATGGTGGGTCCGTAGGGGGGGGAGCGGGCGGGGGAGAGGGCAGCGGCGGCTCCGATGGCCAATTCCCGGCCATCTCGCGAGACAGAGTGTTCGCCGCGACGAACAATGGCGCGCTATCCCGCGCCATGCCTTGGGGCCGGGCGTTGCGCACCGGTCGGCCGGCATGCCGGGCCGTGCAAGCAACCACCCTAGGGGTTACCCTTACGCGATGCTGCCGCCCGCCAGGCCCCTGGCCCGCGGGCGGCCTCTGTTGCAGCGGCGGTTTCCCCGCCGCACGCTTCGCCCGACGCCAGCGCACGCATGTCCGCGCATGAGCGCCAGCGTCCTACTCAGCGATCTCCCATGACAGAACTGACCAGCACCACCATTCCGGCAGGACCGGCGGACCATGACCGGGACCACGACAGCCGCCGCCGCGTGTTCGCCATCGTCGCGGCCTCGTCCGGCAATCTCGTCGAGTGGTTCGACTTCTATATCTATGCCTTCTGCGCGATCTATTTCGCGCACGCCTTCTTCCCGCAGTCCGATCCCACCGTGCAGCTGCTCAATACCGCGGGCGTGTTCGCCGCGGGCTTCCTGATGCGGCCGATCGGCGGCTGGGTGTTCGGCCGCATCGCCGACCGCCACGGCCGCAAGCATTCGCTGCTGATCTCGGTGGTGATGATGTGCACCGGCTCGCTGATGATCGCCTGCCTGCCGACCTACGACAGCATCGGCGCCTGGGCACCGGCCTTGCTGCTGCTCGCGCGGCTGCTGCAGGGCCTGTCGGTCGGCGGGGAGTACGGCACCACCGCCACCTATATGAGCGAGGTGGCGCTCAAGGGCCGGCGCGGCTTCTTCTCGTCGTTCCAGTACGTGACGCTGATCGGCGGCCAGCTGCTGGCGGTGCTGGTGGTGGTCGTGCTGCAGCAGCTGTACACCGAGCAGGAACTGCGGGCCTGGGCCTGGCGCATCCCCTTCGTGATCGGCGCGATCACCGCGGTGGTGGCGCTGCTGCTGCGCCGTACGCTGAAGGAAACCTCGAGCGCGGCCTCGCGCAACACCAAGGGCGCCGGCAGCGTCGTCGCGCTGCTGCGCGACCACAAGGCGGCCTTCTTCACGGTGCTCGGCTACACCGCCGGCGGCTCGCTGATCTTCTATACGTTCACCACCTACATGCAGAAGTACCTGGTGAATACCGCCGGCATGCCGGTCAAGACCGCCAGCTACGTGATGACCGGCGCGCTGTTCGTCTACATGTGCATGCAGCCGATCTTCGGCGCGCTGTCGGACCGCATCGGCCGGCGTACCAACATGATGCTGTTCGGCGCGCTGGGCGCGCTGATCACGGTGCCGGTGCTGACCGCCTTGCATACCATCACCAACCCGGCGGTCGCCTTCGTGCTGATCACGCTGGCGATGGCGGTGGTCAGCCTCTATACGTCGATCAGCGGCATCGTCAAGGCCGAGATGTTCCCGCCCGAAGTGCGCGCGCTCGGCGTGGGTCTGGCCTATGCGATCGCCAATGCGGTGTTCGGCGGCTCGGCCGAATACGTCGCGCTGAACCTGAAGGCGGTCGGCCACGAGTCGGCCTTCTACTGGTACGTGACCGTGATGATGGTGCTGGCCTTCCTGGTCAGCATGCGGCTGCCGCGCCAGGCGAAGTACCTGCATCACGACGACTGAGGACAGGCCGGCATGCTCGCCGGCCAGCGCTTGAAGCCTGTCGTCCCCGCGAACGCGGGGACCCAGCGGCTTGCCGGGCGCCCGCTCCGCGCGGCCGGGTTCCACGCAAACCTTCCCCGCCCGACTTTCCCCTAAGCCGCCGCCATCTGCCGGCACGCCTGTGCACAGTCCCGGCAGGCCTGCGCGCATTGCTGGCAATGCTGGGCCTGATGGCGCGCACACTCCTCGGCGCAGCGTTCGCAGATCTGCGCGCACAGCGCACATAACTGGCGCGAATGCTCGCTGCCGCGCGACATATAGGCCACCGACAGTTCGCATATGCCGGCGCAATCCAGGTCCAGCCGGATGCACTCGGTCATCTTCTGCACATCGTGCTCCTGCAGGCAGGACGCCGCGCAGTGACGACAGGCTTGTGCGCAGCGCGTGCAGGCATCGATACAGGCTTGATATTGCTCGTGGGGCATGACATTCCTCCTGGGTCGGTCGACGCCGGATCGGCGCCACACCGAATGCAGCAAGGCGCGGACCACGGCGGCGGAGCGTTATCAGCCCTGCCCGCCGCGATCCGCGCCTTGTCCCGGCCCGGGATCCGTCTTACATCCCTTGCAACTTCTGCCTGCCGTTCACCGGATGGCACCCGCTACCGACACGAAAAACTGGCCGCATCGTCGGTACTGCCGCTGCCCAGATAGACCGCCTTGCGCGGATACGGGCACAGCGGCCGCGTGCGCGTTACCGCGCCGCCGCTGACGGCCGACGCGACGATCCGGTCCGGAGCGGTGCCGCGCGTGACCCACGCATCGAGCGCCTCCAGGATGTCGTGGTTCGCGTCGACTACCGGCGCCGGCGTATCGCCATTGCCGAACTGGGTCGTCCCCGGTCCGCCGGAGCAATGCCCCATGCCGGGCACCATGAACAGCCGGAAGAAGTCGTCGGTCGCGCCTTGCGAGCCCTGCGCGGCCTTGACCCGATCGTAGTAGGCGATGGTGTCGACCGCATTGACCACCGGGTCCTGCCAGCCGTTGTAGACCAGCAGCTTGCCGCCGCTGGCCTTGAACGCTGACAGATCGGCGTTGTTCTGGTCGACCATCGTGCCGACCTTGGCATCGGCATAGGCCAGGTCCCGATCGAAATCGAAGGTCCACCAGTTCCACTGCGGATTGTCGAAGACCCAGTAGCGCCAGAAGTCCGCGCGCGTCGGCTCGGTGGTGCCCCAGTAGGTATTCCAGCCCACCGGCGAGCCGCCGACCGTGAACAGCGCCTCGCTGGTCTTCGGCCAGCCCGGGTACACCTGCTCGCCGGTGCGGGGATTGCGCGCGCCGGCGTACATCGCCTTCAGGGCCGACACCTGCTCCGCGGTCAGGCAATTGTCCGCGTCGGCGCCCGTGCATTGCAGCGTGGCCGGATCGAAGCCGCATTGCCGCGGGTCGTCGACCACGCCGTCGGTGACGCCATCGTCCGCATCGCAGGCCGCCACCGCCGCCCGCGTGACCATCGGCAGCTTGGCCGCCGGGATGATCGGCGACAGATTGTCATCGGGCCGATGGTTGGCCAGGAACTGCCACAGGAAGCCGGCATTGAGCCGCACCCGGTTGTTGCCCGGCGCCCCAGCGATGATGCCGTCGAAATCGTCGGGGTAGCGCTGCGCCTGCGCATAGCCCTGATGGCCGCCGGTCGAGCAGCCGTAGAAGTACGCGCGCTCGATCTCCCGCGCGTGCATGCCGGCGACCAGGCGTTTGCCCGGTGCCGTGATCGCATGGATCGAGCGCGTGCCCCAGTCGACGATCTTCTCCGGATGGTTGACGCCCCACAGCATGTCGTTCGGATTGGACGACTGGTGGCCGGTATCGCCGCCAACCGTGGCATAGCCGCGCGAGATCCCCATTGCCATCGCCCGGTAGCCCAGCGCCGGGCTGTAGCCGCCGTTGCCGGTGACCAGCAGCTTGCCGTTCCAGTGCGCGGCCGCCGGAATCCAGACCTCGAAGCGGATCTCCGAATCGCTGCTCGGCCGCGCCACCGCCTGCACGCGGCAGAACGCGGGCACCGTCACGGTGGTGCCCGCGCTGGGCGAGAAGCTGCCGGCCGGAATCTCGGTGGCCGCCTGCACCGTGGCGCCGTCGAGCGCGGCGGCCGCCATCTGCGCGCAGGACTTCGGTTGCTGGTTCGCGGTCGGTGGCGGTGCGGGCGGCGCGCCGTCGCCGCCGCCACCGCCGCAGCCGGCCACCGTCATGGCCATCGCGGCAAGGGCCGCCATCGCCGGCGCGCGCCACGGTCCGGGCTTGTCTGCTGGCTTGTCCATGTCCTCTCCTCCGTTCGTTCGATACCGCCTCGACCTCAGGGCAGCACCGGGTTGGCCTGCGCCCGCGCGATCGCGCGCTGTGCGTCGGCGGGCAGCAGCAAGCGCTGCGCGACCAGCGCATCGGTCGCAGCACGCAGCTTTGTCAGATAGCCGGCCTGGTCGCCGTACAGCGCTTCGAGCGAAGGACGCTGGTCGCCGGCCGCCGTGCGCGCGGCCTCGGTCTTGTGGAACGGGATATAGCTGCCGCCCAGATTGACCAGGTCGACGATGCCCGGCGTGGCCACGTAGTTGAATTCGAGGCTGGTGCCGACCGGCACCTGCACGTCGAGCGAACGGATGCCCGCCCGGGCCAGCCCGGTGGAGGGATCGAGCTGCGGCACCAGGATCGCGTAGTCGCGGCCGAGGTAGGCCGGCGGCAGCACGGTGGCGATGCCGGACTCGTCCTGCGGCCGGTACTGCGGGCCGTAGTCGAGCAGCGGGAAGCCGTTGTAGCGGCCCAGGTACTGGAAGTCCGGGATCGGCACCGTTCCGCTTGCGCCGGTCCAGCTGACGCCCTTGATCACCGGCACCTGCAATTGATCGGGGCGCACCAGCGTGCCGTCCGCGATGCGCGGCACCCGGTTGTCCGGCGGCGCGATGTCGCGCGCGACCCAGTCCTCCAGCGCGATGAACAGCGCGCGGAAGGTATCGGCGAAGTCGATCATCGAGCCGGCCGGGTAGACCGTCTGCGAGGGGTTGTAGTTGATCTGCGCCGAGCGCCCGCCGTGCTGCGTGCTGGCGTAGTAGTAGACGCGCGCGTTGTCCGGCTGCGTCAGATCGGTGAAGCCGTAGGCGTCGGTCAGCACCGGCGAGCCCTGCAGCTGCCAGAACTCGGTGCCCGACAGGCCGAGGAAGAAGCGCGGGCAGGTTCGCGTCTCGCTGCAGCGCTTCATCACGCCGCCGGTGCGGCCCGCGACCGCGTCCTCGTAGTCGGCCGCCAGGCCGCGCGGTGCGGTCTGGCCGAAGGCGCGGTGGTCGGTGCGCAGGCCACCGCCGCCACCCGGCACCGCGAAGCGCGTGTTGATATTGGTCTGGCGCGCGGCCACATGCGCAAAGATGCCGTCGAACACCTTGCCGCCGTCCAGCGCCGCGTTGAAGCCGAGATGCAGGAAGGTCTTCATCGCATTGCCCGACTGCGAGGTGCCCTGCCCGATCGCGTAGCGGATCGCGCCGGCGATCGGGTTGGGCGTGCCGGCGGCATCCGCACTGCGATGGCGGAAGAAGGTCACGGTGTCGCGCAGCGCCGCGAGGCCCACGCCCATCACCTTCGGGTCCTTGGCCACGTAGGTGATCTCGTACAGATAGCCCGGCTGGAAGCCGTCCTTCAGGCAGACCTTGCTGCCGTCGGGCTTGCCCGGAAAGGGCGCGCCACTGGCGCCGCAGTCGGCGAACTTCCATTCCGACGGGGCGATCGGCACGCGCGGATCGGTCTCGTTGACGCGGCGCGTCAGCGTGTAGCCGGGCTGCGTGTTGTCCAGGCTCGCCGGCGCGTAGGGAATCATCGAGCCGTTGAACACGCCGCCGGGCAGGCTCATGGTCGACGTTGCCACGCTGGGCACCAGCTCCGCCGCGTACGGCCCGGTGATGCTGCTGCCGTCCTTGTTGCGCGCGACCGGCACGGTCAGCGTCAGCCGGGCCGGCGAACTCTTGGGCACGTCGCCCTGCCACGCGGCGTACAGGAACACGTAGCCGCGCTCGAAATAGACCGCATCGCCGGGCACCGCGGCCGGATTCGGCATGGTCAGGATATTGCCGCGATTGGGCGCGTCGTAGCGCAGCACGCCGCCGGCCTTGCCGATGTCCTTCGGCTTGAGCATCACGAACTCGGTGGTGTACTCGACCATGCCGCGCGCATTGACCGGCGCGAGCTCCAGGTCCTGGATCACCGCGTTGCGCGGGTCCTTCGGATCGACCTCGCCGTGCAGCGAGCCGGTCAGCTTCTCGTAGGCGCCGACGCTGCCGAAGTTGCCGGGAAAGTCCTCGCGCGCGGAAATCGTCAGCGTGATCGCCGGCGTGACCGGCTGCCCGCCGCCTCCGGGCGGGCCACCGTCAGGCGGGCCGTCGTCGTCGCTGCCGCAGCCGGCCAATACGGAAGCCGCGGTCACCGCAGCCAATACCCATCCCATCGCCCGCGCCGTGCCGACGCGGCGAGCGTGCCTGATCTCCATGTCTTCTCCTGCCCTGGTGGTTCTTCTTCGGGTCACTTGTCTTCACGCCCACTGACGGAGCGTTGGCGCCAAGTCTAGAAAGCGAATTGATGCAGGAGAAATGGATAATCTCGATGGATTCAGCGGGGTTTTGGTTTAATCGGTTTCGCGGGTGTTTTGGGTGGGGGCGGCGATGGCGGTCGGCATCGCGCGGTTGCCCTCTCCCCCGCCCCTCTCCCGCCAGCGGGAGAGGGAAGCAAACCACCGCAAAAGCGAAAACGCCGAGGGGTTCTCCCTCTCCCCCTCAGGGGGAGAGGGCTGGGGAGAGGGAGGTGTTTTTTTTCAGCGCCCCACGGCCCCCATCAGCGCCGCGATCCGCTCCGCCGCGACACCGGCCTCGCGCAACACCTCCTCGGTATGCTCGCCCAGCGATGGCGCCGGCCGCCGGATCGCGGTGGGCGTGCCGGCAAAGCGCGTGGTCGGGCGGACCTGGCGGATCGGACCGACGACCGGATGCACCGATTCCTCGAACAACCCGACCGCCGACAGATGCGGATGGGTCGGCAGGTCCTCGAGCCGGTAGATCGGCGTGGCCGGAATGTCCAGCCGCTCGCACAGCGCCATCCATTGCGCGGTGGTGCGCAGCGGCGCCAGCTCGGCCAGATGGCCGTACAGCGCCTTGATGTTCGCGTTGCGCTCGCGCCGGCTGGCGATCTGATAGCGCTCGGCCAGATCGTCGCGGCCCAGGTCGTGGAAGAACGCCTTCCAGTGCCGTTCCGTATAAGGCAGCATGCTGACCCAGCCATCGGCGGTGCGCACCGGCTTGCGGCCGCCTTCGAGCAGGCGCGCATAGCCCGCCCTGGCGGTCGACGACGGGAACATCATGCCGCCCATATGCTCGGTCAGCACGAAGGCCGCCATCGTCTCCAGCATCGGCACCTCGACGTACTGGCCCTCGCCATGGCGCTCGCGCCGAAACAGCGCGGCCAGCACCGCATTGGCCACTGCGAGTCCGGTGGTCTTGTCCGCGATCAGGCTGGGCAGGTAGTCCGGCTCCGCACCGGCCGCGCTTGCCGCCCCGACGAAGCCGCAGGCCGCCTGGATGATGTCGTCGAACGCCGGCTTGTCGCGGTCCGGGCCGTCCTGGCCGAAACCGGGCGCGGCGCAATAGACGATGTCCGGACGCAAGCGCGCGACCGCCTCGTAGCCGAAGCCCAGCCGTTCGATCGCGCCGATCCGCATGTTGTGGACCAGCACGTCGACGGTCGGGATCAGCGCGCGCAGTGCGGCGGCGCCCTGCTCGTCCTTCAGGTCGAGCACCACCGAGCGCTTGTTGCGATTGAGCGCGAGGAAGATCGAGCTCATGCCCGCGTGCTCGACCACGCCGTTGGCGCGCATCAGGTCGCCCTCGGGCGCTTCGATCTTGATCACGTCCGCGCCCATGTCGGCCAGCACCTGCGTGCCCATCGGCCCCAGCACCACCGAGGACAGATCCAGCACCCGCACGCCGTCCAGCGGCCCGGCCACGGCGGCCGGGCCGCCTCCCTTGTGTTCGTTCACTGACGCACTCCTGTGATGCCGCCTCAGCGGCGCTGGAAATTGGGCAGACGGCGCTCGGCCGTCGCGGCCACGCCTTCGCGGAAGTCCTCGGTCGGGAACTGGGTCAGCTGGACCTCGAGCTCGTGCCGGTTGATCTGCGCGATGCGATCGGCCAGGCCGGCGCGCAGCGTGGCGCGCGTGCTTTCGACCGCCAGCGGCGCGGAGACCGCGATCTCGCAAGCGAGCGCGTGGGCGCGCGCCAGCACGTCGGCCTGTTCGGCCAGCTCGTCGGCCAGCCCCATCTCGACCGCGGTCGCGCCGTCGATGCGGCGGCCGGTGTAGAACAGCAGCGCGGCGCGCTGCTCGCCGATCAGCCGCGGCAAGGTCAGGCTCAGGCCGAAGCCGGGATGGAAACCGAGCCGGTTGAAATTGACGCTGAAGCGCGCCTCGCGGCAGGTCACGCGAAAGTCCGCGACCAGCGCCAGCCCCACGCCGGCGCCGATCGCCGCGCCATGCACGGCCGCAACGATCGGCTTGCGCGTGCGGAACAGCCGCATCGCCTGCCGGTAGAACGGGCTCGGGTCGCGCCGGATCGACGGGTCGGGCGTGCCGAAGTCGGCGCCGGCGCAGAACGACTTGCCTTCGGCGGCCAGCACGATGGCCCGGCAATCGTCGTCGCCGTCGATCTGCTCGAAGGCATCGGCCAGCGCCGCCATGCCGTCGACATCGACATGGTTATGGGGCGGTCGCCGCAGCACCACGTGCGCGACGTGTTCCTGCGGCATCCGGCGCAGCGTAACGGGAGAGGTGTTTTCCATGGCAGTGGGCTATGGCGAGGAAGTCGGTGGCAATGAAGTCGGTGACGGTGAAGGCGAGCGAAACAGCGGCTTGGGAAATTGCCGATGGGCCGGCGCGGCGCCGGTCCGGGATAATGTCGGCACCGGTCCGGACGGACTCGTCCGGGCCAGCCCATCGAAAGCGGGCGCAGGCCGTGGCCTGCCGGACCCGCTCACCAGGAGCGCAACGCGAATCGAACGATGCCTAGCGGAGACTATCGACAGGGCGAGCCGACGCCCGCCAGCGACCACCGGCGCTTGCCGCTGGCCGAACTGCGGCACAAGGATCTGAACCTGCTGGTCGTGCTGGCCGCGCTGCTGGAAAGCCGCAGCGTCAGCGAGGCGGCGCGGCGGCTCGACAGCAGCCAGCCATCGACCAGCCGCATGCTGGAGCGGCTGCGGGAAGAATTCGGCGACCCGCTGCTGATCAAGAGCGCGGCCCGGATGCTGCCGACGCGCCGCGCGCAGGAACTGCAGCAGGCGCTGGACGCCGCGCTGCGCACGATCGAAAGCATCTACACGCAGACCGATCGGTACGACCCCGCGCAGGAGACCGGCTCCTACGCGATCGGCATCAACGACTCGCTGCAGGCGCTGATCGCGCCGGCCTTCCTGGCCCGGCTGCGCGAGGTCGCGCCGCGCGCCCGGGTACGCATGCAACCGGTGCCGATGCCCAGCGGACTGAGCGCGATGACCAGCGGCGCGATCGACGTGATGGTGGCCTTCTACCCGGTCGAGTCGGACGCGTTGCGCTCGGAGCTGCTGTTCAACGCGCCCTTCGGCTGCCTGTGCGATGCCGGCAACGTCCAGCTGGGGCAGACGCCGGAAGCCGCGGACCTCGCGCCGCTGCCGTGCCTCGACATCTCGCAGTTCGGCGTGGTCACCCGCATGGTCGACCGCTACTTCGCCCGGCACGGCCAGCAGCGCAATATCGCCTGCACGCTGACCAGCTATCTGGCCGTCGCCGACGCGATCACCGGCACCGACATGTATGCGATGGTGCCGGGCTACCTGGCGCCGATGCTGTGCCGGCATCCGGGCGTGCGCTTCGTTCCGATCGACGACCCGGCGCTGGCCATCCCGGTGCACCTGTGCTGGCACAACAATGTCCATACCCATCCCTTCGTCTCCCTGCTGCGCGCGATGCTGACCGAGGTCGCGCGCGGCCTGCCGGTGTAGCCCTGATTCGGTCATTCCGTCATTCCGGCTGGATGCCGGCCGCCTGTGCGACGCGCCGGAAGCGCGCGATCTCGGCCTGATGGAAGGACCGCATGGCCTGCGGGGCATAGGGCATCAGATCGCTGCCCTTGGTCGCCAGGAAGGCGATCGACTCCGGCGTCTTCAGGATCGACTGCATCGCGGTGGCCAGCTTGTCGGCGATGTCGTCCGGCGTCTGCGCCCGCACGTAGAACGAGACCCAGCTGTATTGCACGTAGTCGGGATAGCCGAGCTCGCGCACCGACGGCACCTCGGGCAGTTCATGGTGGCGCTTCTCGCCGGACACCGCCAGCGCGCGCACCTTGCCTTGCCGGATCAGCGTCAGCGCGCCGCTGGTGTCGACCACCGCCAGATCGAGCTGCTTGCCGATGATGTCCGTCATGATCTGCGCCTGGCCCTTGTACGGAATATTGATCAGCTTGATGCCGGCCAGATTGCCGAACCATGCGGCCGCCAGCCGATACCCCGCCGAATAGGTGCCGACGCTCAGCGGCTTGCTCTTGCCGGCGGCCACCACATCGGCCAGCGTCTTCCACGGCGAATCGACCGGCACGAGGAAGACATTCATGTTCCGGCTCAGGCCCGCGACCGGACGCAGGTCGGCGAGCGGGTCGTAGGGCAGGTTCTTCAGCACGATCGGATTGACCGACAACGGCGAATTGCTGGCCAGCAGGATCGTGTAGCCGTCGGCCGGCGCGCTCTTGAGCGCCTGGATGCCGATCACGCCGTTGGCGCCCGGGCGGTTCTCGACCACCACCGGCTGTCCCAGCGCGCGGCCGAGCGCTTCGCCGTAGAAGCGGGCCGACGAATCGGAGCCGCTGCCCGAGGTGAACGGCACGATGATGCGCAGCGGCCGCGAGGGAAACTCGCTGGCCGATTCGGCGGCGGCGATGCCGCTGCCGACGACGCTGGTGAAGGCGACGCTGGCCAGCAGCAGCGCCCGAAGCAAACCCGGTACTCGCATCGATGTCTCCTGAAGTGGGCTGGTTGATCCCTGTGTTCTTTTGCCGTGCGGCTCAGGCCGCCTGCGGCGCGGTGACGCGCGGCCACAGCGCGGCGCCGCCCTCGCGGATCGCGCGCGTGCCGATCTCGCGCGCCCAGTGCGCTTCGCTGCCGTACTCGGCGCGCCAGCTCCATAGCCGGCGCGTCGACCAGTGCAGCGAGTGCTCGTGCGTGAAACCGATCGCGCCATGGACCTGATGCGCGATGGCGGCGGCGCGGCCGGCGGCGTTGCCGCAGATGACCTTCGCCACCATCGCCTCGCTGTCCCACCCCGGCGCGCGCATCGCCGCGCAGGCGCTGGCCACCGCCATGCGCGCGGCAACCACCTCGTTGGCCAGCATCGCCAGCTGCTGCTGGATCGCCTGGAACCTGGCGATCGGCCGGCCGAACTGGATCCGCTCGGTGGCGTATTGCACGGTCTGGTTCAGCACGCGCTCCAGTACGCCGGCGATCTGGATCGAGCGCATCAGCGCACCGAGCGGCGAGGGTTGCGACGACGAAGCGGCCGAGCCGAGCATCGCTTCGTCGGCCGGGTTCTCCACCACCACCGCGGCGGCGGCCGGCGCGTCCTCGAAACGCAGCCGGTCACGCGGCTCGCCGGCCAGATTGGCGCTCGTTTCGACGCGGCACCCGGCGGTCGGCACCAGCAGCCACACCGCGCGCCCGAACGGCTGACGATCGATTGCACGCACCACCACATGGCGCACATGCCGGCCCCAGGGCACGTCTACCGTGCCGTCCAGACGCCAGCCTTCGGCGCTGGAGCGGGCCACCGGCCGTTCCGCTTCGGCGCCGCCAACGTGCACGGCCAATGCCATCGGTCCATCGGGCATCGCGATGCCCAGTTGCGCCAGCACCCATCCGCATACCGCGGTGTCGATAAAGGGAATCGGCGCCAGCGTGCGGCTCGCCGCCAGCAGCGCGGGCAGGCCCTGCTGCCAGCCGGCAGCGGCGCCGCCGTCGTCTTCGCCGGCAAACAGCCGCGTCAGGCCGCTGTCCTCGACGGTCCGCCACAGCTGCGACTGCCATTCGCCGCGCTCGGCAGCTTCCAGCTGCGCGGTGGTGACTTCGTTGCCGAACAGCCGTTGCGCACTGTCGGCCAGCATCTGCTCGAGTTCGAGTTCGAGCCCCTGTTCCTGTTCGCGTTGGTTCATCGGACCCCCAGCCCCCTGGCAATGATTCCCCGCAGGATTTCGCGCGTGCCGCCCCGCAGGGAGAACGAGGGCACGGTTTGCGTCAGGTGGCAGTGGGTGGCGACGAACGGCGAGCCATCGGAACGCAGCTCGTGGCCGAACAGCTGGTGCGCGACCTCGGGAATGCGCTGCTCGAACAGCGCGCCCAGGTCCTTGACGTTGGCCGCCGCCAGCTGCGGGTTCTCGCCGCGATGAAGCATCGCCGCGATGCCGCGCGACATCTGCCGCAGATTGCTCAGCTCGGCCACCAGATAGCCGAGCTCGACCGCGTGCCGCGCGTCGTCGGCATCGGCGTGGTCGACCATCTCGGCCAGCAGCGCATAGCTGCTCAGGTAGCGCTCCGGGCCGCTGCGCTCGAAGGTCAGCTCGGCGGTGACCTGGGCCCAGCCCTGCCCCGGCTCGCCGATGACCATCCGGTCGGGCACGAAGACGTTGTCGAACACCACCTCGTTGAAGTGCTCTTCGCCTGCCAGATTGCGGATCGGCCGCACCTGCAGGCCTTCCGACTGCATGTCGATCAGCAACTGCGACAGGCCCTTGTGCTTGTCGTCGGCGCTGCGGTCGGTGCGCACCAGCGCGATCATGTAGTGCGAGCGATGCGCGTTCGAGGTCCACAGCTTGGTGCCGTTGACGACCCAGCCGCCATCGACGCGATCGGCCCGGGTGCGGATCGACGCCAGGTCCGAGCCCGAATCGGGTTCGCTCATGCCGATGCAGAAGCGCAGCTCGCCGCGCGTGATGCGGGGCACGATCTCGCGCGCGACCTCCGGGTCCGCGTAGCGCATCAGCAGCGGACCGCTCTGCCGCTCCGCGACCCAATGGCCGCCCACCGGCGCCCCTGCCGCCAGCAGCTCCTCCAGCACGACATAGCGCTCCAGCATCGAGCGCTCCTGTCCGCCGAACGCCTTGGGCCACGTCATGCCGATCCACCCCCTGGCGCCCAGCGCGAGGCTGAACGCCGGGTCATAGCCGGACCAGCTCTGCGCGCGCTTCTGCGGCGGGCGATCGCCGACGGTCTCGGCGAGAAAAGAGCGTACCTGCGCTCGCAATGGCGCGAGATCCCCATCGGGCTGCGCCGGTCGAATCACGATTTGGCTGGCCGTGTCCACTTCCCCTCCTGTCGGTTCGTTCACCGCTACGTTCACTGCCAAGATGCAGGGCAGCTTAGCGACGCAGGGCCGGGGCGCCCATCGCGGCGGCGGCATAACAAAAATCCGGTTCGGCGCCGATCTGCGGCGAATGCTCCTGATCTCGCTCTTGCTCGTGCTGTCCGGATGGTTTGCTCCCTCTCCCCCTCATGGGGAGAGGGACGGGGAGAGGGGAGCTCGCCGAGGACTTCATACGGCATGCGCATAAGCGATATGTCCCCGCGACAATTGCCCCGGCCGCCGGTGCGCGCTTAGGCTGTGGCCTGGTTCGACAGGACGGGATCACACCGACCGCAAGGAGACAGGACGATGCGTTATCAGTGGATGGACATGTGGAAGGTTGCACGGCTGGCTTCGCTGGCCGCCGGATCGACGGTCGCGCTGGCGATGATGTCGCCCTCGCCGGCGGTTGCCGGCAATGCGGCCGCCGATGCCGCCGGCTATCCCGGCAAGCCGGTCAAGATCGTGGTGTCGTTCCCGCCGGGCACCGGTTCGGACAGCACCGCACGCTTCCTCGCCCAGAAGCTGGAGGCGCGCTTCGGCCAGCCCTTCGTGGTCGAGAACCGGCCCGGCGCCAACAGCTTCATCGCCGCGCAGGCGGTGGCGCGCGCCGAGCCCGACGGCTACACGCTGTTCGTCGCCAGCAATTCGCCGATGGCGACCAACGCGGTGCAGTTCAAATCGCTGCCCTACGACCCGGTCAAGGACTTCGCGCCGGTGGCGCGGCTCTATTACGGCGCGATGGTGCTGTCGGTGCCGGCCAGTTCGCCGTACCACACCGTGCAGGACCTGATCCGCGACGGGAAGGCGAGGCCCGGGAAGCTCAGCTACGGCTCCGGCTCGGCCTCGTACCAGATCGCGACCGAGCTGTTCCTGAAGCAGGCCGGCGTCAAGGCCGTGGCGATTCCGTACAAGGGCGCGGCACCGGCGGTGGCCGACCTCGCCGGCGGCCAGGTCGACTTCGCGCTGTCAGACTACACCGCCGCGGCGGCGCTGGCGCAGACCGGCAAGACGCGGATCCTGGCGGTCACCGGCGACAAGCGGCTGGACGTGCAGCCCAATGTGCCGACGCTGCAGGAGCTGGGCTTCAAGGACTACTACATGATCAACTGGGTCTCGCTGTTCGCGCCGGCCCATACGCCCAAGCCGATCGTCGACAAGCTGAGCCAGGCCGCGGTGGAGATCTTCAACGGCAAGGAGGCCGCGGAGTTCATCGGGCGCACCAACGGCCAGATCTTCGCCGGCGGCGCCGAGGTGCTGCGCAAGTTCCAGCTCGACGAGATCAAGCGGTGGTCGGCAGCGGCCACGCTGGCGGGTATTCCCAAGCAATAAGCCCGAGCAATGACCGAAGCGGTGAGGCGCATCACGGCGCCACCGCGGGCTCGGCTTCGTAGGCGCGATGCAGCAGCGCCAGAAAATCCGGCGCAGCGGGAATCGGCACCGAGCCGATGCGCCGGACCGGCACGCCGGGCGTCCATGAGTTCATCACCACGGCGCCCGAGAACGCAGGCAGGGCGGCGAGCCTGATCTCGCGCGTGCGCTGAGGCGTGCCGAGGCGGTCCAGCTGACGCCGAAGGATGCCCATCGTGGTGCCGGTCAACATCTCGGCCGCGGGCCACACCACCGCCTCGCCATCCCAGAAAGCGAGGTTCCAGATGGTGCCCTCGCTGAGCCGCCCCTGACGGTCCACAAAAGCCGCATCGTCGAAGCCTTGCGCGGCCGCCTGGCGCAGGTAGTACGTCTTGGCGATTTCGCCGACGTGCTTGATGCCGGGGAGGATTCGCTTGTGCTCGACCGTATCGAGCGCCAGCGGACCCGTGGGGCCCGACGAAGGCGGCCCGGTCCGGATCAGCAATCGGGGCGCCCCCGCGCCGCGCGCCGTGAATTCCCCTTCCGGCGAATACACCGTCGCCGTCAACGAGAGATCGGCCGCATCCGGCTGCAAGGCCGCCTGCAAGGCGGTCCGCAGATGCTGCCGCACCTGCTCGTCGGACAGCGCCGTGCCGAACAGCGCCATCGAAGCCGATCGCAGCCGAGACAGATGCAGGTCCAGACCGCGAATGCGGCCGCTGCGGACCTGCATGGCGGTGAAGTGGGCATAGCCGGCGAAGGCGATCGGGGCCAATGCTTCAGCCGAGGCGGGCCGGCCATCCAGGTGAACGATAGGGGAACTCGATTGCGCTGACATTGCTCGCTCCTGCTTCGGACCGGGACACGGCGGATGCCGTGCCTGCGGCCGAACATCATTGATCAGCGCGAACTTTCGCCGATGGAGCGCATTTCCGGAAACGAGTATTTCTGTCGGAATCGTCAAGACGCGCTTGAAGATCCCGATCGCTGTCAGGCGCCTGCGACGGTTGTCGGTGCGGGGCCAGCATTCGGCCCGCCTTCCCGGCACCAGGCCGCGAAGCCCTGTTCGCCACCTCGGCGGTAGGCACGGAAGCCATCGCGGCAGAAGTCGCGGAAGCCCCGCTCAGCCTCGGCCATGATGGCAGCGCGCTGCGCGTTGGCGGCGTCCTCTCCCTGCGCCGACTCGGCGCCCCCGGCATCGGCCTGCGCCAGCCGTTCGCGCACGGTCCTTTGGGCACGGGCCACGGCTGCGCTGCGGACACGTCGGATCAGGGCCTGCCAGGGTTTCCAATCCGCCATGAAGTCATCGAGCCGCCGGAAGTCCTGCGCGGATTCGCGGGCCAGCACACCGTCCCGCACACATTGCGCCCATACCGTCCCGTAGTGTTCGTTTCCGTACCAGCCCCGGGAGAAGTAGGGCCGGACTTCGATGGGCAGGTCAAGCGCAAACGCCATGTCGTATTGGACCCGGAGTTCCAGGGCTGGCGACGGCTCGTCCGTGGACCAGACATGTCGCACGGTTTCGTTGAGCAACGCCATCCGCAGCACGCTCTGGCCCAGTGTGGCGACGACGCGTACCGGAACATCGCTGCGCGCGACCAGCGATTGCGCGAGCGCCAGTTCGAGATCGTCCAGCCTGTCCAACAGCAGTTCGGCCGAAAACCGCGCCGCCGCACGGAGCTCCGGCGCATGCAGGCGATACAAGTCCGCGTCGGTGACAAGAAGGCGCCGCACAAGATCGAGCCGGTACGCCATGATGTGGGGCCAACGCGGAAACACGATCGGCGGCGTGCGGGTTCGTTCCAGCTTCGCCAGCGATGCCCGCATATCGGCGAACAAGCGCTCGCAATCTTCCTGAAGTTCGACGCCAAGTTGCCGCGTGCTTGCCGCGTCAGGCAATGCCGGCCCCGCATTGCCTGGCGCGCCGTGGATCAGCACCGCGAGCCGGCCAAGCTGCGAGCGGCCAGCCGGCCATAGATAGTCGGTCGTACCAGGGGGATTCCCTTCGAAGGCCTCGTGATGGAGCGGCGAGCGGCGACACACATCCATGCCGAGCACCGCGTCGAACAGGGCATTGTTCGACAGCGGGTTGCCGCGCAGGAAGACCTCGAAATGTGCCGGGTAGAACGGGGACCCCGGCCACAGTTCGGTAATGCGATTGTCCTCCAGCCAGACGAAGGCGAGCCGGGGCAGCCTGTCGATGCATCGCGGCCAGGCAGTGAGCCGGTTTCCGCTCAACGACAGCACCTGCAGCGCTTTCAACCCTGCGATCCACGGTGGCAGTTCGCCGATGCGGTTGTCGGCAAGCTCGAGCACGCGCAGCCCGGTCAATCTCTCCACCACCGGCGGCACCGCGGTCAGGGCATTGCCGCTCAGACGCAGCGCCGTGAGCTGCCCCATCCAGCCGAGCACCAGCGGAACGCTCGTCATGCCCAGATGGCGAAGATCGAGCACGGTGTCGTGCCGCTCGTGGCAGGACAGGATGCGGCGGGTCGCCTCCATGCAACGCTCGTCCGGCTGCGTCGCCATCCAGTCGTCGAGCACCTTGACCATGCATTGGAGCACTGCTTCCCGGCTCGAGCGCAGATGGAAGGTGAGCCGTGACGAGTGCGAGAACACGGTGCCGTTCAACAGCCGATGCGCGAAAAAGTCCTTCATTGCGACGGCAGGCCCGTCCCGCACCACGGCCGGGCCTTCCGCGCGGTAAAGGAAGCGATAGCACTGGCTCTTGAAGCGAAAGGTACCGGCCTGGCACAGCTGCCGGGCGCCGTCATGGGTTCCCGTGACACGGGCGAACTGCGTGAAGGAATCGAGCGACAAGTCACTGATCGTCATGCCATCCCCCTGTAGTGTGGGCCGCGTCGAACGCGACGGAATGCGGGCATGGTCCAGCGCGCCGGCATGGCTGCTACGGTCGTACCCATTCGATCCGGGAATCCGTATGCCTGCGCTTCGACGATTGACCTTGCCGATCCTCGTCCAGTGGCACCACGCCGGCATCGTGTTGCCGGGCGGCAATGACACTGTCGGAGACCGTCCGGCCAAGCCCGCTCGCCACCGTAACGGGCACGCCGCCCGCCGCCTGTTCAACAGGCGCGGAGGGTTGCGGAATTGCCCCCGGCCCCGCAGCGGCGTCCTCGAAGGCAGGGGCGCGCGCAGGCCGCTCGGCATGGACCGCCGGATACACCGAGCGATTGCGCGCCGCGACCGCGCCCTCGGCGACCCGGCCGTAGTCCAGGTCTTGCCGGTGCAAGCGGTCGAATTCGCCCAGCGTCGACCGGCCGATCACGATCAGATCCGTACGCGCACGCAGTTCCTTTTCACGTTGGTCCACCAGCGCGTCGATGTCCCGGACCCGCTCGGTGGCCACCTGCACGGCTTCGCGCATCGCCGCGTGGCGCCGGTGCAGTTCCTCCCGAGGCAGAGAGCCGTTCCCGTCCGGCTCGGCTTGCGGCACGTGTGCCTCGCCATCCAGTGCCGTCGCGATATGGTCGACCTCGCTGCGCGACATGCCCGACGCCATGGCCAGATTGACGATGCGCCCCCTGATGGCCTCCACGCGGCGCTGTTGTTCCGTGCATCGCTGCATGGCGCGTCCTTCGGCGGCATGCGCGGCCTGGAACGCCTTGGTGTGGTTCATTTCGTCACGCACCTCGCTGCCCGTCGCCAGGCGTCGCCATGCGTCGCAGGCGTCCCTGGCGTCCAGGTACTCGGCGCTTGCACGCGCCCAGTCGTGGCTGGCCTGCGCGAAGCCGACCAGGGCGTCGGCCAGCGCAACGGCGTCCGCCGGCCGGTGCAGCACGCGTTGGCAGGGCTCATGCAGTTGCCATGCCTGCGCCAGCGAAGGAGGCAACAGCCCGGCTTCAAAGGCATCATGCAGGGCGAACGTCATCGTCTGCCGCAGGTTCGGGTCCGGGTGCCGGCCCAGCGATTGCGCAATGGCCGCGCGATCATGCTTGCCGGCCTCATGGGCGAGCACCGCCGTCGCTCCGCACGCCAGGTCGTCGCCAGCGGGAGGATGGCCGGCCACGCCGCTATCGTACAAACGCAACAGACGAGCCCGGTGCTCGGGATCGATGGGCCCTTCCGCTGTTTCGAAACACCGCCTTCCGCGCTCGAAGGCAGCCTGGCGTATCGCGCGGTCCTGCGCCGACATGCCAGCCGGCAGAGCGCTAGCGAACTCCTGCAGGTGTGCTCGCGTCACCACGGTTCCCTGCAAATCGGCGCGCATCTCGGCGCGCATCTTCGTCACCTGATGGTCGATCTTCTGCCGGATCTCCCGGGCGATCTGATGCATCCGGTCGTCATGGACCGTCTGGTACAGATCGCTCGCCAGCTGATCGAGGTTTCGATACGACATGTCGGCCAGCAAGCCGGACATGCTCGTCTCTCTCAGTCCCACCGCGAAGCGCAGACAAGCGGGATATTCTTCGATGGCCACCTTGTACAGCATGCGGGGCGCGTGCCCATGCTGGCCAGCCGCGATCCCGGTGGACGACACCGGCATGTCGTTGGCGCGTACGTCGCTTCTGCCGAAGCTCAGCGCACGGATGGCCTGTTCCGACGGTGAAAGTTTTCTGTCGAAGACGACCACCCGCTTGCCGCCTGTGGCAAGACCGTGCGGCTTGACATGGCGATCGCCGACATCCTCGTTGCTGAAGCCCGTGCCGTGGCCCAATTCGGCAGCGTGCGTCTCGATCAATCGGACGTCCTTCTCCGAGGCGCCAAGGTCGTTCTTGAACTGCGCACAAAAGGCGCTCCGCCGGTGATCGCGCAGCGATGCGGCGATCGCACGGTCGGCCACGACAAAGGTTTGCGCCGTGTGGCGTTCGAGCAGATCTCGCGATGCGGCTGCGTCCAGGCCCTCCGGTGCGCTGCGACCCAGCACACTGGCGCATCGTCGCGCTTCGATCAGAACCCGTCCGGAGCACAACCACAGCGCCATGTCGATGGCCCTGGCCGTGTCCGGCGCAAGCGGCGCCCCGTTGGCCGGCACGGACAGATAGCGCGCCCGTTCCGGTCCATTGCCCTCGGGCTCAACAAACCGGCCGTCCTCGCCAATTTCATGCGGCCGAGGCACCAGGTCACGCGCCATTTCCGCGAGTTGCAGCCTGCCTTCCTCGATCACGGTGACCGTCTTGAACATCGTCATCATCTCTCTCGCGGAACGGAACACGCCGAATTGCTCCGCATACCCGCCCCGCAGCAGGCGCTCCATGCGGGCGAGATCCCGCTCCGCACGCTCGCGCTGCGCGGGCGACCCTTTGCCGGAAACCAGAAATTCGATGCGCTGCGTGTGCTTGCCCAGCGAAAACGTGGCAGTCAGTCTCGTCTCGCCGTTTCGCTTGCTGATTCGATCGAGCGCCGCGACACATTGCTGCTGAACGATGCCGTTGCGCCGGGGACTGCAGAGCCATGCGTCCACCTGATGGCTGTCGAACCGGCCGTTCTCCGCCTGAAGCTGAAGCGACAGCTCCTGGTTCCACAGGCCCTCGACGATGGCCGGAACGTTGGCCTCCAATTGGCGTGCAAGGGCCTGGCCCTTGTGGGCGACGTCCTCGACCTTGCGGCGGATCTGGCCGATCTCCCCCAGGTTGTCGAGGACAGCGTGAAAGACACGTTCCAGCCGGCTTGCCGATTCCGGCAGCTGACGCGTCATGGCAAGACGGCTTGCCCCTCTGGCGTTCACATAGGCGATTCGGAAGGTACTGCCGTCAGCCAGCCGCACCTCGCCCCGGGGGCGCGCGAGGATGGCGCGAATCTCGGCGTCGAAGTTGGTATCGAGCGCGCGCTGCAACGCCTTCTTGTTGACGCGATTGTTGTAATCGAGGGTGGCAATGCCGACGGCGGTGTGCGGGGCGGGAACGATGGAGGGCTTCGGCATGGCGGTCGATGGCGTGGCGGACAATGAGGAACGAATCTATCCACCGGCTTGCGCGGCCGCTTCCGCAAAGCTGCTGCCAACTAAAGCAATAGTAACTTTCGGAAAATGTCTCACCGCGATTTGTGCCGCTTGGCATCGCGCCTGCGCGGCCGCCGCCGCACTTGCCACTGGCAAATCGCCTATAAAACGGCGCACGATTCACTTTTCCTCCGAACCAAGCCGGCTCGCGACGGTCTGACAGCCGTTGAACACGCAATCAAGGAGAGCTGCGATGCAATGTCCCGTCTGTCCCGAGACCACGCTGGTGATGGCCGAGCGCCAGGGCGTCGAGATCGACTACTGCCCGAAATGCCGCGGCGTGTGGCTCGATCGCGGCGAGCTCGACAAGATCCTGGAGCGCGCCTCGGCCGAACAGGCGCCGCTCGCCCAGGCGCCTCAGGCGGCGGCACCGCAACGGCCGGTCGATCCGCGCGGCTACGACCGCGGCCATGAGCGCGGCTACCGCGACGACGACCGCTACCGCGAGCAGAAGCACTATCGCAAGAAGAGCATCTGGCACGAGATCTTCGATTGACGTTCGGCCATGCCTGCTGACCATGCCTGTCGTCCCGCGAAGGCGGGGACCCGGTGGCTTTCAAAGACGCTGGATTCCCGCTTTCGCGGCAACGACATCAGCCGGCGCCGCGTTCATCAGAACGCCAGCGTGCGCGCCGCCACGTTGGCGGCGAGATCGGGATCGTGCGTGACCAGCATCAGCGCGCAGTCCGATTCCTGCGCCGCCTCGACGATGAGGTCGATGGTATTGCGCTGCGTGACCGGATCGAGCCGCGAGGTTGGCTCGTCGGCGAACAGGAAGGCGGGCCGCAGCAGCAGCGCGCGCAGCAGGGCGAAGCGCTGCAGTTCGCCGCCCGATACCGAGCTCGGCAGACGCTCCAGCAGCTCGGCGGATAGCCCGAGCCGTTCCATCCACGGCCGCAGCGGTGCGCGTTCGATTCGGTGCCGCGCGATCAGGTCCTGCAGTGCGCGGCCCAGCGGAATTTGCGGCGCGAAGGCGCCGGCCGGATCCTGGTACAGCTTCTGGTAGCGAACCCGCGCGATGCCGTCGGCGCGGCGCACGCTGCCGCGATCGGCCCGTGCGAGACCGAGCAGCACATTGCCCAGCGTCGACTTGCCGCTGCCGCTGGGTCCGGTGATGGCCACCCGTTCGCCAGCATGCAGCGTCAGATCGAGGCCGTCGAACAGCAGATGATCGCCGAAACGCTTGCTCAGGCCCCTGGCGCGCAACACTTCGCCGCCGGTCGCCGGCATCGCCCGCGCCGGCCATGCGGCCGGCTCGGCGGCGATCAGCGCGCGCGTGTAATGGTGCGACGGGGCGCTCAGCACCGCGTGGGTCTGACCGCGCTCGACGACGCGGCCATCGAGCATCACCATGGTGTCGCCGCCCAGCGCCCGCGCCACGCCGATATCGTGCGTGATGGTCAGCACCGCGCAGCCCTGCTCGAGCGCCGCGCGCAGGCGCGCCACCAGATCGTCGCGCCAGATCCGGTCCAGGCCCTTGGTCGGTTCGTCGACGATCAGGATCGGCGCATCGCCGGCGCGGGTGATCGCGAAGGCCGCGCGCTGCGCCATGCCGCCGGACAAGGCGGTCGGCCAGGCACGCGCGGCATGTCCCAGCCCTACTGCGCGCAATGTTTGCGCCGCGCGATCCGCGGCGTTCTGTCGCGATTCCCCGGCGACCCAGCGATAGGTCTCGGCCAGCTGCGCATCGACGCGCATCAGCGGGTCCAGCGCAAACCACGGCTCCTGCGGCAGCAGCGCCAGCTCGCGGCCCCATAGCGGCCGACGCGCGCGCATATCGTCGGCCTCGCAACGCCAGCCATGGCCGGCGAGACGGCCGCTCGCGCGCAGTCCCGATGGCAGCGAGCCCATCACGGCATGGGCCAGCAGGCTCTTGCCCGAACCGGTCTCGCCCAGCAGCGTCAGCGCACGGCCCGCCTGCAGTTCGAACGACACCGGCTGCAGCAGCACGCCGTCGGCGCTGGCGACCGACAGGTCTTGCGCGGATAGCAGGCGGCCGGCGCGGTCGCCGTGCAGGCCGTCGATCCCGAGATCATGATGCGGGTCGTTCGGCGCATTCATCGCGACACCCCGGCACGCGTGCGATCGCTGAGCAGCGCCAACGCCAGGATCGCCAGCGCCAGCACCGCGATCGGGCTGGCAATGGCCCACGGCGCGTCCGCCGCATACGGCAGCAGCTCGGTCATCATCAGGCCGAGCTCGGCCTTCGGCGGCTGCACGCCCATGCCGACGAAGCCCATCGCGGCCAACGCCAGCACCGCCGCACCGAGGCCGAAGCTGCTCAGCGTGCCGAGCGTCGGCGCCAGTTCGGGGAGCAGATGCCGGCGGGCGATATAGAGCGGGCCGAAGCCGAGCAGGCGCGCGGCCTCGACGTGGTGGCTCTGCAGCACGATCTGCGCGCTGGCACGCGCGACGCGGAAATACTCGACCCACAGCACCAGCGACAGCCCCAGATACAGCGGCCACATCGCGCCCGGCGCCAGCGCGGACAGCAGCAGCACCAGCAGCAGCCCGGGCAGCGCCAGCACCGCATCGGCCAGCGCGCCCGCGGCGCGATCGACCCAGCCGCCGCGCCATGCGGCAAGCAGGCCAAGCAGCGTGCCCGGCAGCAGGGCCGACAGCACGCACAGCAGCGCCAGGCCCAGCGACAGCCGCGTGGCATGCGCGGTGCGGGCCAGCACACTGCGGCCCAGATGGTCGGTGCCGAGCGGCTCGGCCATCGTCGGTGCCTGCAGCACGCCGTACAGATCCTGCTCGAAGGGCTCGCGCGGCGCCGCCCAGGGGCCGACGATGGCGAACAGGGCCAGCAGCACGATCAGTACGAGCGCGATCCGGCGGCGCGGCGTGGCCATCGCCGATACGCCCGCGGCGCTCAGGCTTGGCATCGGGTTCATCGCGCCACCCTCGCCCGCAGTCGCGGATCGATCGCCATGCAGGCCAGGTCGACCGCGGCGTTCAGCGCCACGAACAGCAGGCCCATCGTCAGCGCGGTGCCCTGGATCATCGGCACATCGCGGCCGAAGATCGCGTGCACCAGCGCGTGGCCGATGCCGGGCCAGGCGAACAGCGTCTCGACCACCACCACGCCCTCGAGCAGATAGACCAGCTGCACGCCGAGATAGGCGACCACCGGCACCGCGGCATTGCGCACGCCGTGCCGCGCCATCGCGACCCGGTCCGACAGGCCCTTGGTGCGCGCGAACAGCCAGTACGGCGCGGCCACCACGCCGGCCATCGCATCGCGCGCCACGCGCATCGCGGTGGCGGCAAGGCCCAGCCCCAGCGTCAGCGCCGGCGCGATCCAGCTGCCGTGCTCGCCGTGGCCGCCCGCGGGCAGCCAGTCGAGCTCGACCGCGAAGGCGAGCACCAGCAGGATGCCCAGCACGAACGGCGGCAGCGCACGCAGCAGCACCGACAGCGCCAGCGTGGCCCGATCGGTGTGGCCGCCGGCGTGCCGGCCGGCGGCAAAGCCCAGCGGCAGCGCGATCAGCGTCGACACCATCAGCGCGGCCAGCGCCAGCCACAGCGTGTGGCCGAGCTGATGCGCGATCTCGGCGGCAACTGGCGCGCCGGTCACGGTCGAGGTGCCGAGATCCAGATGCAGCAGCCGCGACCACCATGACAGCAGGCCGTCGAGCCAGGGGCCGCCGAGCGCCAGTTCGGCGCGCACCGCGTCGGCGGCCTGCGCGGTCACCATGTCGTAGCCATAGCGGCCGGCGGCGATGCGGAACGCCATGTCGCCCGGCAGCAGCCGCATCATCAGGAAACTGAGGCTGCCGACCAGCGCGGCGACGACGGCGGCCTGCAGGCCGCGCTGGAGCAGCACGCGCGCAATCAGCCGGGCCACAGGGCTGGCGTGCCGGGGGCGCAAGGCATCGTGCGAGGCCGAGACGGATTCGCCGAGGCGTGCGGCGGCAAGGTGAGTGGCCTGGGGGTTCGGTGGCGTCATCGGGTCGTCATCGGGTCCACTGCAATTCGGTGAGCCGGTAGCTGCGTTCGAACGGGTCGATCGACACGCCGGCCAGATGCGGGCTGGCCGCAAGCGTCTGCTGGTACCAGAGCACCGGCACCAGCGGCAGGCCCTCGTGCAGCGCGCCGGCAATCTGCTCGCGCAGCCCCTGCGTACGGGCGGCATCGGCGGTCGACGACATCGCCGCGAGGGCGCGCGTCAGCGTCGGCGACGACCAGCCCATCGCGCCCCAATCACCGCCCTGGGCCGCGCCGAAGTCCTGCGCGACGGCGCCGAACGCATCCGGCACCGCGCCATAGTTGCGCGCGATCAGGCCCATCTCGAGCGTGCCGTCGCGATGGCCCAGCGGAATCTCGCTGGAGTTGCCGACCGCCACGCGGACCTGCACGCCGATCAGTCGCAACTGCTCCTGGATCGCCGCGGCGACCACCGGCAACTCGGGGCGATCGGGGAAGGTCTGCAGCGTCAGCGCGAAGCGCTGGCCGTCGCGCGAGAGCACGCCGTCGGTGCCGGGCCGCCAGCCGAGTTCGGCCAGCAAGGCGCGGGCGCGTACGGGGTCGTGCGCGAGCGGCGGCAAATCGCCACGATGCCAGCCGGCCAGCGCCGGCGGGAACAGTTGCGTGGCGGCCAGCGACGGCTCGCGCAACACCGCCTGCGCGATGCCGCGCCGATCCAGCGCCAGCGACAGCGCCTGCCGCGCGCGCGGGTCCGCGAGCAGCGGATGGCCGGCATTGAGCTTGAGCGCGGTGGTGCGCGGGATCGGCTGCTGGTGCACGCGCACCGCGTCGCCACGCCGCAGCCGCGCCACGCTGCCCGGGTCGAGCCCGTAGGCCAGTTCGGCCTGGCCGGCCTCGGCCATCAGCGCGCGCATCTCGGCGCGGCCGACCGCCAGATAGCTGGCGCGTCGCACCGCGGGCGCCGGCCCCTGCCAGCCATCGAAGGCCGCCACCGAGAAGCGCTGCGGCGGCTCCAGCGTGACGATCCGGTACGGCCCCGAGCCGACGATCGCGCGCACCGCGCCGTCGGCGCCAAAGGAGGCGGGTGCCAGGATTTGCGTGCTGCTGTGCGACAGCAGCGCCGGCAGCGCGGGGAACGGCTGGCGCAGACCAATCCGCACCACCGCACCGGACTCCGCTTCGATCGCGGCGATTGGCGCCCGGCCGAGCACGCCGGCCGGATGCAGGGCGCGCCGCAGCGCCTGCACGACATCGCCTGCCCGCACCGGCGAGCCATCATGAAAGCGCGCGCCATCGCGCAGCGCAAGGCGCCATGCCAGCCCGTCGCCGGACAACTGCCAGCGCGACGCCAGCCCGGCGACGGGCCGCGCCTGCTCGTCATAGTCGACCAGCGTCTCGGCGACCTGCATGCGCGCGAACAGATAGCCGCCGCGCAGCGGATCGAGGCTCGACAGCTCCCACGGTCCGATGACGCGCACGATGCGGTCGGCGGCGGTCTTCGCGCCGGTACCTTGCGCCAGTACGGGCGACAGCAGCGCCGCAGCACCCGCGCCCAGCAGGCGCCTGCGGCGGGGCGAACGCGGTGAACCGGGCGGCATCGAATCGGGCGGCGGCATCGCGGCGGATCGTCGCATCGCTTCAATAGCTCAGCCGCAGCCCGAGGCGGATCGTGCGCCCAGCCCCGGGGGCGATCCACAGCGCGCTGTAGGAGCTGGCGTAGTAGTCGCGGTCGAACAGGTTGTGGACGTTCAACGTCAGCCGGGCCTGCTTGCTGACCTGCCAGTAGGCGAGCAGATCGACCAGCGTATAGGACGGCAGCGTGAAGCTGTCGCCAGTATCGCCGGAGCGTTTGCCGACGTAGCGCACGCCCGCGCCGACGCCATAGCGCTGGCCCCACGGCGCCGCATCCTCGTAGACCGCCAGCGCGCTGGCGCTGGTGCGGGGGATATTGCGCAGCGGCGTGCCTGCAGGCAGCCGTGTGTCGGCGGTGATCTCGGCATCGGTCAGCGCGACGCTGCCCGACACGCGCCAATGCTGGCCGACGCGGCCGGCCACGTCGAGCTCCAGGCCGCGGCTGCGCGCCTCGCCAGCGGTGGTCGAGAACGACGGATCGGACGGATCGGCGGTCAGCACATTGCGCTTGTGGATCGTGAACGCGCTCAGCGTTGCGCCGAGGCGGCGATCGTCGGTCTCGAACTTGAGCCCCGCTTCGACGGCGCGGCCGCGCTCCGGCGTGAACGGCTCGCCGGCGGCGTTGCTGCCGGGATTGGGGCGGAAGGAGCGGCTGGCATTGGCGAACAGCGTGACGTTGTTGCTGGCCAGATAGGCGATTCCCAGGCGGGGCGACACCGCGGTCTGGTCCTGCTCGACGCGCGTGCCGCGCAGGCGGTTGTCGAGCGTCTGCCGATACGAGTCGACCCGCAGCCCGCCAAGCACGCGCCAGCGCTCGCCGACGGCGATCTGGTCCTGCGCGTACAGGCCGACATTGGTCTGGCGCTCGTGCGTATCGGTGTTCGGCAACAGCGGCGGCGGCGTCGATCCGTAGACGGGCTCGTAGATATCGATCGGGTACGGCGTCGCGGCGGTCGGGTTGCCGCGCAGCTGCACCTGGCTGCTGCTGAAGCGGTAGGCGTCGAGGCCGACCAGCAGCGTGTGCGACAGCGGTCCGGTGTCGAAGCGGCCGGTCAGGTCCGCCTGCAGCGCGGTGTCGTCGGACTGATAGTCGCGGTATCGGCGCTGGCGCCGCAGCGTGCGATCGTCGGCGGCCAGCGCGGAAGGCTCGGTCGAATAGCCTTCCAGCGAGCCGCCGCGATAGGCCAGCGACAGCCGGCCCTTCCAGCTGGGCGAGAACTGATGCTCGACGCCGAGCTGATGCGACTGGCTGTCGAGGCGGATGTCGCCATCGGACGGTTCGCCGAGAAAAGTCTTGCGGCCGACCGCATCGAGACGACCGTCGACGGCGACGATGCCGCGGTCCAGCGGCACCGAGAAGCGCTGCCATTCGCCGGCGTACTGGATCACCGTATCGGCACCGAGGGTCCACGTCAGCGAGGGCGCCAGCAGATAGCGCTGGCTGTCGACGAAGGCGCGCTGGCTGCCCTGATGATCGCCCACCGCGATCAGCCGGCCGGCGACGTTCTCGCCCAGCGGTCCGGTGACATCGGCCGCGACGCGATAGCGGTCGCGATTGCCGACTTCCATCTCATAGTTCTGCGCCGGCTTGAATTGCGGCTGCTTGGTGACGAGGTTCAGCGTGCCGCCCGGCTCGCCGCTGCCATACAGCGACGAGGTCGGGCCCTTCAGCACCTCGACGCGCTCGATGGTCGCGACGTCGCGCGGCGCCGTGAAGCCGCGATTGGCGACGAAGCCGTTGACCAGGTAGCCGGTGCCCGTGTTCTCGTTGCCGGCGAAGCCGCGCACCGCGAAGTTGTCCCACAGTCCGCCGAAGCTGTCCTGGCGCGCGATGCCGCTGACGTAGTCGAAGGTCTGCTCGAGCCGGGTCGCGCCGATATCGTCGATCATCGCGCGCGGCACCACGCGCACGGCCTGCGGTACCTCGCGCAGCGGCGTGTCGGTGCGGGTTGCGCCGCTGGCCTCGTCGGGGTTGTACGTTGCGGCGCCGGAGGTGACCACCGCGACCTCGGGCAGCACCGCTTCCTCGCGCTCCGCGGCCTCGGCCGGATCGGCGAGCGCCGCGACGGCGAACACAGCGGCGGCGAGCGGCGACAGCGGATGGACGGCGCGCAAGGGTCGCGCAGGCCGGCGCGCGGGCAGCCGCGCGGGCGATGAAATCGGCGTGGACATATGGACCAAGGGTGAAAGAAGGCGCGACGACCGCGACCGCCGTGCCCGGCCGCGTGCGCGGGACGGCAAGCGGAGCCGCAAGCAACGACAATAAGCGGCGACAATACGGTCTGCGGTGACGCTGCCGAGCGACGGCGCGCCTTATTGAGAACGAATTTTCATTATCATTCTAGCTATGGAACGCATGACCCGTCAACGCGAGGCCGTGCTGGGCGCGCTGCGCGAGGCCGCCCGGCCGCTGAGCCCTGCCGAGATCCTGGCCGCCGCGCAGCGCACGGTGCCGACGCTCGGACTCGCGACGGTCTACCGCAATATCCGCGCCATGCTGCAGGAAGGCGGCCTGGTGGCGGTGCCGCTGCCGGGCCAGGCCGACCGCTACGAGGTCGCCGCGCCGGCCGACGCGGTCGTGCACAAGCACTACTTCCAGTGCCTGGCCTGCGACCGCGTGTTTCCGCTGGAAGGGTGCCCCGGGCACCTGGAAGAGATCACGCCGCCCGGTTTCGTGGTCGAGCAGCACGAGCTGACGCTGCGCGGCCGCTGCATCGAATGCGCGACGAAGAAGGCAGGGAAACGCCGCGCGGGTTGAGCGCGACAGAACGACCGCGAAAGAACGCCTGCTACGGCTGCGAGATCGCGAACTCGTGCGCGGTGGTGTCGAGCCGCGAGACGCGGCGCTCGACGCGCCGGTCGTGATAGGACGAGGCGATCCGCGTGATCTGCAGCAGCGGGCCGCCCACCGGCACCTCCAGCAGCCGATGGTCGTCCTCGTCGGCCAGCACCGCGCGCAGCCGCTCCTCGGTACGGATCACGTTGATGCCGAAGGCGTCCTGATAGAAGTTGTAGAGCGTGTTGGGCCGCTCGCGCAGCATGGTCTCGGTCAGCCCGTCGAACAGGGCCTCGGGCACCGTGATCGCGTCGGTCATCACCGGCCTGCCGTCGAGCGACAGCACGTTGATGAAATGGAAGACGCGCTCGCCCGGTGCGATGCCCAGCGCCAGCGCCTCTTCCTTGCTGGCCTTGCCGCGCCGGAACCTGGCCAGCCGCACGCTGGGAAAGGCGCGATGCCCGTCCTCGCGCACCACGCGGAAGAAGCGGAAGAAATGATCCTCCTGCCGATGCGTCGCGACGAAGGTGCCGCGCCCCTGATGGCGGATCATGATGTTCTCCGCCACCAGTTCGTCGATCGCCTTGCGCAGCGTGCCGATCGACACGCCGAAGCGCTCCACCAGCTTGCGTTCGGCCGGGATCGCCTCGCCCGGCTTCCACTCGCCCGCGGCCAGCGCGGCCAGGATGGCCCGCTTGACGTCCTTGTACAGCACGCCGCCGATTGCCGCGCCTGCTTCGAATTCTGCGCCCACCTTCAACGATCTCCCTGGACGGATGGATTGGCACGATGCCTGTTCCCGCGCCGCCGCTGACCGCGCAGCGGCGCCGGAACGGAACGTCTATGTAACATGGATGACTGCTCGTACCCCCGCCCTACCGCCGTGAAGATCGCCTCGTGCCTTTCGGTCCAATGCTGGCGTCGCCTACTCGGCGCGGATGCCCTTCTGGTCGATCAGCTTGGCCCAGCGCGCGACCTCGCCCTGGAAGTAGTCGGTAAAGGGCGCGCTCGCCTGCGGGGCCGGCGAGAAGCCGGCGGCCACGATGCGCTCGCGCACCGACTTGACCTCGACCATCTTCGCCACCGCCGTGCCGACCTTGTCGATCACCGGCTTGGGCGTGCCGGCCGGCATCATCAAACCCGTCCAGTTCTCGACCAGCAGATCGGAAAAACCGACTTCGCCGACCGTCGGCACATCCGGCAGCAGCGGATGGCGCTCGCGCGTGGTCACCGCCAGCGCGCGCAGCTTGCCGCCCTTGACGTAGGCCAGCGACTCGGGGAAGTTGGAGAACACCACGTCGATCTGCCCACCGATCAGGTCCGTCATCGACGGCGCACCACCTTTGTAGGGCACATGCGTCAATTTGGTGCCGGTCAGGCTCTCGAACAGTGCAAGCGTCAGGTGCGGCGGCGTGCCGTTGCCGCTCGAGCCCGCGTTGAGCTTGCCCTTGCGTGCCGCCTCGACCAGGTCCTTCATCGACTGGATCGGCGAATTGGCCGGCACCACCACGGTCATCGGCGACGAGGCGATACGCGCCACCGGCACCAGGTCCTTCTGCATGTTGAACGGCAGCTTCGGAAACAGCGTGACGTTGGACGCGTGCGTCAGCGTGACAGCCAGCCAGGTATAGCCGTCCGCCGGTGCCTTGGCCACCTGGTCGGCGCCGATGTTGGCGTTGCCGCCCGGCTTGTTGTCGATGACGATCGGCTTGCCCCACTCCTCCGACAGCTGATGGCCGACCATGCGCGCCATGATGTCGGTCAGGCCGCCGGGCGCGAACGGCACCACATAGCGGATCGGCTTGCCCGGATAGTCGGCGGGACCCTGGGCCGCCGCCGGTGCGGCCGCGGTGACAGCGGTGACGGCGGACAATGCAACGGACAACGCGGCCACATGCCGCAGCATGGAGCGAATCAACAGGCGATGCATGGTTTGTCTCCTTTGTTTGCCGCCATCCGTACTTTGCGGACCTCGGCGTATCTGGGCAGCCTTGGGGCGGGCCCTGCGGTGTCGTATGGACGACGCTGCCCGGGCCGGCGTGAGCTGACGCTTGTTATGCGGGGCTACCCTCCCCGGCCAGCGCCTCCAGTTCGGCCAGCAGCGCGGCGGGCACGACGATGCCCTCGCGGCTGGCGCGTTGTTGCGATGCCTCGCGACGCGCGCCGGGCAGGCGCGTGCCCGGGTCGGCCAACATCGCCGCCAGCAGCGCCTCGACGCGATCGTGATAGACCTGTTCGCCGCTGAACGCGGCAGGGTCCAGTACCAGGAAGACCTGGCCGATGCGCGGCCGGCCGCCCGCATCCTCGAAGAAGGAATCGGCCTCGGCGCCGAACTGCGCTCCGGCCAGCGACACCACCAGCAGCTCGACCAGCAGCGCCAGCATCGCGCCCTTGACGCCGCCCGCCGGCAGCATCGAGCCGCGCAGCGCGGCCGCCGCGTCGGTGGTCGGTTCGCCGGCTTCGTCGAGCGCCCAGCCCAGCGGAATCGGCTTGCCGGCCTTGGCGGCGACCATGATCTTGCCGCGCGCGACCTCGGACAGCGACAGGTCGATCACCACCGGCGCCGCGCCGCGACGCGGAAACACCGCGGCGATCGGATTGGTGCCGAACAGCGGCTTGCGCCCGCCCCAGGCCGGCATCGCGGCCGGCGAGTTGCCCAGCGCGATGCCGATCATGCCGGCGGCGGCGACGGGCTCCAGATGCGAGGCGGCCGCGCCGAAGTGATGGCTGTTGGTGACGGCGGCCACGCTGACGCCAAGCTCGCGCGCGCGGGCGATCGCATGCTCGATCGCCAGCGCACAGGCCGGGAAGGCGAAGCCGCATCGGGCGTCGACCAGCAGCGCGGCGCGTTTCTGCGCGCCTTGTTCATCCAGTCCGTTCGGCGTCCGCAGCACGGGCACGGCCGCGCCGTCGACACGATCGCGCCGCAGATGCGCGACATACATCGGCACCCGCGACACGCCGTGCGAGGCCAGGCCAGCCGCATCAGCGCGCACCAGCGCCGCGGCGGTGGCTTCGGCCTGCAACGCGCTGGCGCCGGCGCGGCGCAGCGCGGCCTCGGCCAATTGCGTCAGGCGCGCGGCATCGACCGCGCCGGTGTCGGCGGCGTTCGGGTTGGCGACGTTCGCGTTGGCGGCGTTGATATCGGCGGCGCTCATGTCGATGCCTCCTCCAGCGCCTGCCGCACCTGCTGCGCGATCAGCAGCGACACGCGCGCATTGGCTTCGCGCGTGACCCCGCCGATATGCGGCGTCAGCACCAGATTCGGCACGCCCTCCAGCGGCGAGCCTGCCGGCAGCGGCTCGCGCTCGAACACGTCGAGCGCGGCGCCGCCCAGATGGCCCTCGCGCAGCGCCGCGGCCAGCGCGGCCTCGTCGACCACGCCGCCGCGCGCCGTATTGATCAGCACCGCCCCGGGGCGCATCGAGCCGAGTCGCCGCGCGTCGAGCAGATGCCGGGTCGCCGGCACCAGCGGCACGTGCAGGCTGACCGCATCGGCTTCGGCCAGCAAGGCGTCGAGGCCGCGCGGCGCGACCTCGCTGCGTTGCCAGACCGGATCGTCGTCGCGCAGCATCGGATCATGGGCGACCACACGCATGCCGAAGGCCTGCGCCAGCGCCGCGGTCTGCCGGCCGATATCGCCAAAGCCGATCAGGCCCAGCGTCTTGCCCAGGGCCTCGCGCCCCTCCGACAGGCGCGCGCGCGGCCACTTGCCCTGCATCACCTCGCCGCTGCTCTGATAGGCGCCGCGCAGCAGCATCGCCACCGTGGTGACGACGTACTCGGCGACCGAGCGCGCATTGGCGCCGGTGGCCGGGATCACGCGGATGCCGCGCGCCTTGCACGATGCGACATCGATGTTGTCCAGGCCGACGCCGAGCCGCCCCACCACCCGCAGGCGCGGCGCGCTGTCGAGCAGCGCCGCATCGACCTGCGTGCGGTTGCGCACGATCAGCGCGTCGGCCGCGGGCAGCGCCGCCAGCAGCTCGGCGCGCCGATCGACCCAGTCGGGCTCGTAGCGCAGTTCGAACCCGGGCGTCAGCGCGGCCACCGCGTCCGGGTCCATGAACTCGCTGATGCAGATCCGCTTCATCAGGCCGACTCGTGGATGCGGGTCAGCACGAACTCGCGGTGGCCCAGCGCCTCGGCAGCGGTCCAGCGGCCGTTGGCGGTGGCCAGCATGCATTCGAGCAGCTTGTCGCCGGTCTGGTCCAGATTCAGCTCGCGCTGCAGCAGGCCGGAGCAATCCACGTCCATGTGCTCGCTCATCAGGCGCACGGTGCGCGGATTCGCGCACAGCTTGATCACCGGCACGATCGGATTGCCGATCACGTTGCCCTGCCCGGTCGGGAAGAAGTGCACGACGAAGCCGGACGCCGCGCACAGCGTCACCATCTCGGCCGCGGCCGACGACGAATCCATGAACCACAGCCCCGGATGGGTCGGCTCCTCGGCCTTGTCGAGCACGCCGTCGACGGTGCATTTCTTGCCGATCTTCTGGATGTTGCCGAGCGCCTTCTCTTCGATCGTGGTCAGGCCGCCGGCGATATTGCCCTTGGTGGGCTGCGACTCCGACAGATCGGTGGTCTTCCAGCGGTCGATCATGCCCTGGTAGCGCTCGAACATCGCCATGAACTGGTGGCGCACCTCGTCGTTGGCGCAGCGCGCCGCGACGATATGCTCGCCGCCGGTCAGCTCGGAGGTCTCGCCGAACACCAGCGTGGTGCCGAGCGGATGCAGCTTGTCGAAGGCATTGCCGACGGTCGGATTGGCGCCGCAGCCCGACGTCGTATCCGACTCGCCGCACTTGGTCGACACCCACAGGTCGGCGATCGGGCATTCGACGCGATGCAGCGCGGTGGCGTACTGCACGAATTCCTTGGCGGCCTTGGACGCGCGCTTGATGGTCTCGTGGTCGCCGTGGCCCTCGATGCCGAAGCCGACCACCGGCTTGCCGGTCCTGGCGATGCCGTCGACCACGCGCTTGGTCCAGCCGTCCTCGATGCCGATCACCACCACGGCGGCGACGTTGGGATTGCTGCCGGCACCGATCAGCGTGCGGAAATGCAGCTCCAGGTCCGGGCCGAACTGCAGGCGGCCATAGGGATGGGGGATCGCCATCGTGCCCTTGATGGCATGCGCGACCGCTTCCGCGGCGGCATTGGACAGGTCGTCCAGCGGCAGGATGATGACGTGGTTGCGGACGCCGACCCGGCCGTTGTCGCGGCGGTAGCCCCAGAAAGTGGTGTTTTGATCGATGATGGACATGGCGTGGTGTTCGGTTCTCGGATTGCTGAATTCGCCTGCATGACCTGGATCGCTGCAGGGCTGCGATGGCTGCGATGGCGGGAATGGCGGGGAGCGAAGGACCTGCCCGCGCGCCGCGCCGGGCGGCGCCGCTTACCAGCGCTTGGTCTTGATGTTGTGCACGTGGGCGTGCTCGCCGGCCTTGATCGGCGCGACCACCTTGCCGATGTCGACGCCGTACTTGTAGACCGTGTCGTTCGGCGCCATGTCGCGCAGCGCCACCTTGTGGCCGATCGGAATCGGCTGGCGCGCGGTCACCGTGATGGTGCGGTCCTCGTCCATGATCCAGGCGTTGAGTTCGGTGCCGGCCTCGATCCCTTCCACCACGGCCACGGCCACCGTGTCCTTGGCGTCGTGCAGTACGACGTGAATCATCGCTGTGTCTCCTCTGTGGGTTGGTGCGTGCATCGGATCATAGGTGCCCAAATCATAAAGGTCAACCAACTCATCTATATGAATCAGATGTATAAAATTGTGCGCCGCACGAACTTGGGACGCTGGGCGTGTCGATCGCCTGCGCTCCGCCGGCATGGAAAGTAACTTGCCGAGAAAATGAGAAGCGTTTGCTGACGCACGGACGAGGGACCGCGAGCGGCCTGAAGATCGGTGCCGCGGAGCTTTCCCTGGCCGCGGCCGCCCGGAGCCAAAGGGAGACCGGCCGCCCCGACCTCCGCCTATCGGGAGAATCGGTCATGCGTCCGATCAGACTGCTATTGGTGGCGTCGCTGTTGCTGAACCTCGCGTTCGTCAGCGCCACGGTGATGGCGATTCACCGCCTTGGCGGCATCAGCTATCTCGCCTTCAAGCTCAAGCACCGCGACGACGGCTCCGGCTACAGCGCCGGACGGCTGCAGCACCTGCGCTCGCTCGATGCCGCGCTGCCCGCCGGCAAGATCGTCTTCGTCGGCGACTCGATCACCGAGGCCGGGGAATGGGGCGAATTTCTCGGCCATGGCGATGTGGTCAATCGCGGCATCGGCGGCGATTCGACCGCACGGATCCTCGATCGCATCGAATCGGTGGCCAAGACGAAGCCATCCAGGCTGTTCCTGATGGCCGGCATCAATGACCTCGGCGCCTTCGACGAGCGCGAGGTGTTCGACCGCTATCGGCAGATCGTCGACACGGTCAAGCGTGTGTCGCCCGGCACGCGCATCTATGTGCAGAGCACCCTGCCGGTCAACCGCCAGATTCGCGACACCGGCCGCGACAATGGCCGCGTCGCGCAGTTCAATGCCCTGCTGGCCGAGCTGGCGGCCAAGGACGACCGGGTCGAGTGGATCGACGTGGGCCGCGCGCTGGCGGACCGGGACGGCAACCTGGACCGCGCGTACACCTATGACGGCGTGCATCTGAACGGCGCGGGTTACGCGCGCTGGAAGGCCGTGATCCTGCCGCATCTGCAGGGCACCAGCGTGGCGGCGCGATAGGCCAGCTCCGTTGCACGCATCGATTCGCGCGCGGGCATCAGCGGCGTGCCGAACCGGCTTCTGGTATGTTCGGCGGGATGGATAGCGCGAGACCTCGTTCGTCGCATCCCCCGCCTCCCGGATGACCCCATGTTCCAGGTGATCGCCCCTTGCCCTGCGTTGGCGCCCTACGTCAACGGCTACTGGTTCGTCCAGGATCTGGAGGGCGTATCACATTGCGCTGGAACGGCCGACGTGTACGGCAAGGGGGTGCGCGGCGACCCGATGGGCGATAACGCGCATCTGATGAACCCGATGCTGGCCGATCGCGCCCTGCTGCGGCGACGGCTGTTGGCGGGGCTCGTCGCCGCCGTCAGCGTTCATGGCGTCCTGCTTTCGAATACAGGCCCACGCGTACCAGGCCGGGGAGTAAGCGCTTCCGGTCCCGCAGCGAATGACGCGACATCGACCACCGAGGTGGTTCTTCGGGCTTTCCGGACACAAAAAAACAAGCGGCAGACACCATGCCGGCATCTGCCGCTACACCTGCGCATCGCGCCGCTTACTTCTGTTGCTGCTGCTTGCGCTCGCGCTGTTGGCCGCCTTGCTGCTGCTGGCCGCCCTTGCTTTGTTGCTGTTGCTGCTGCTGCTTGCTGCCGCTCTTTTGGCCTTGGCCTTGCTGTTGCTGAGTCATGATGGTCTCCGGATGTGCGGACATGACGTCCGGACCAGAATGGATGCATCGAGCGTGCCAGCACGGAGATCGGGTGTGATGCCGGCGTGGGGAGACCTAAAGTGCGCAGCGTAGCCGTCATGCGCTTGGGAAAGGCAGTCGATGTCGCAGAATCTGCACGATGCATTGTCAATGCTGCAAACGGGTCCTTGCCTGGAACACCCGCCCGCTTCACAGCGGTACCGGCGACAGCGTGCCGAGCCATGCGACCAGCGCCAGGATGGCGGCGGCGCAGCCGGTTTCCAGCCACAAGCTTCGGCGCAGCGCGCTGGCGGCCCGTCCGGAATCGCCGGACGCCAAGGCGGCGGCAAGGCGGGGGCTGAGCCGATAGCGATTCAGCGCCGCGAAGCCGAGCATCGCGCCGAACAACCCGAGCTTCGCCAGCAGCAGCAGGCCATACGCGGTCGATGCGATGCCGGCCAGTGACGGGCCGACGATCAGCCAGTAGTTGATGACGCCAGTCAGCACCAGCATGGCAACGATGAGCGTGCCGACGAAGGCGAAACCGCTGGCGGTGCGGCTCAGCATGGCGAGGTTTTCCGGCGTGGCTCGGCGCGCACGAACGGCCATCCAGACGAAGGCCAGCAGCGCGCCGATCCAGGTGCCGGCGGCAAGCAGGTGCGCGATATCGGCGCCGAGATGGAGGTAGCGTCGGGCGCCCTCGTCCATGGCGCCGTGGCCGGCCCACGCCAGTGTGGACAGCGCCACGGCGCCGGCGACGGTGACGATGCCAAGGCAATGCTTGCGCCGCCCGCTGCAAACCGGGATGGCGAGCAGCACCGCAAGCAGCGCCACCATGCGCACGCACCAGGCAAGGCCGAAGTCGGTCGCGGTCACCACCAAGCCGATAGTCTCCGCATCCAGTCCAGAGTATTCCGCGACACCCGACAGCGCCTTGGCCATCATCCCGAGACTGCCAACAGACAGCACCAGGCCGACTATCGCGCCGCCGGCCGCCACGTGCAGCGTGGAAGCGGCGAAGGGGGGTCGCCGCTCGTCGCCGCGCAATGCATGCAAGGCGAAAAACGGCAGCCCAAACACCAGCATCAGGTCCAGGTACAGCGCGAACCGCACCAGCACGGTCTGCCAGTCCGGCGGCATGGATCTACTTCACCTGGAACGAGATCCTGCCGCCGACCGGATGCGTGTCCGACGAGACGGCACGCCATTCGAGACGGTAGCTGCCGGGCACCAGCGGCTTTGCCGGCGTGACGATCATCGTCTTCGCGTCGTCGCCCTGGGACACGGTGGCCGCGATCTTCATCGGCCCATGGTCCGCCATGCCGGGCATGCCGGTCATCAGCAGATTGGCGCTGGAAAACTGCTTCACCAGCCCCTCGGAAAACCGCAGCTCGATCCGTTCCGGCGCCGGCACCTGGGCGTTGTCGGCAGGCGTCGACGACAGCAGCCTGGGATGCGCGAACGCGGTCTGGCCGATCAGCAGGGCCGCGCCCAGCGACAGGGTATGGATGGTCGTACGGATAGCGCGCATGGGACGCCCTCCCGGAAGTCAGCGATGTCGAAGGTATGGCTCAAAACCAGACACGCACGCCGGCGACGAAACGCGTCTCGCCGCTGCGGCCCCCCGAGGCGCGCACCATGTCGGCCGTATTGCCGAACGTCTGGTAGCGCTCGACGCCGATGTATGGCGCGAACTGGCGGCTGAACTCGTAGCGTAGCCGCACGCCGACCGCACCGTTGGACAGGCCGCTGCCGACGCCGACCTCGCGGTCGTTCTTGCCGTAGAAATTGGCCTCGACGCGCGGCTGCAGGATCAGGCGCTGCGTGATCAGCAACTCGTACTCCGCGGACAGCCGCAGCGCCGTGCGCCCTTCGGTGCCGAGGTAGCCTGTCGCGTCCAGCTCGAACCAGTAGGGTGCCAGACCTTGCACGCCGAACGCGAGCCAGTTGCGCGCGGGGCGGCCGTGGCCGGCGTCGTTGCGGATACCGAGCTGGGTGTCCCAATAGCTGGCGATGGCGTGGCCCCACAGCAGCTCGGTGCGGGCCTCGTGGACCTTGCCGCGTTCGACCTCGCCCTCGGCCTTGATCACCAGCCGGTCGTAGGTCCCGCCGAACCACGCCTGGGCCTCGTACGCGGCAGCGTTCGTTTCGCTGCCGCGCGCCCACTCGAGGCGGTCCACCAGCACCGAGCCGAACAGATGCTCGTCGGCCATATGCAGTTGTCGATGTGGACCGAGCGCGTACTGGCCGACGCCGAGGCGATGGCCGCCGGAATACGCGTGCGGATCGCGCGCATCGGGCGGAGCGCTGCCGCCCTGCATCTTCATGTCGCCGTGGTCCATCGTCGGCGGCGGGGCGCTGCCGTGTGGTGTGCCTTGCCCGGTGCCGTGGTCCATCGGCTGTGCCGTGCCATGGTCCATGCCGTGGTCGGCGCCGTGCGTGTCGGCGGGCTTGGCAGCAGGTTCGGCGGTCTGGCCGGCCGCGGGTTTTGCGGGGGCCGGTTGGTGATGGTGTTCGTGGTGCTGATGCTGCCGGTGCTGCTGGTGCTGATGATGCTGACGATGCTGATGATGGTCACCGTGATCGTGCTGGTGCGGCTGCTGTCCCCACGCGGCGCTGGTGCCAGCGGACGCCAGCAGGAAGGCAAGAAGTGTTTTCGATGGCATGGCTCGGGCCCCGTGCGTCTTGGAATTAGGATGGAAGCTCGGGCCCGTCAGGCCACCAGCACTTCGCGGAACATGCCTGCGTCCATATGCATCATCAGATGGCAATGCCAGGCCCACCGTCCGAGCGCATCGGCCGTGACGAGGAAGCTGATGCGCTGCGCCGGCTGCACCGGAATCGTGTGGCGGCGCGCCTGGAAGGAACCGTCCGGCGCCTCCAGCTCGCTCCACATGCCGTGCAGGTGCATCGGGTGGGTCATCATCGTGTCGTTGTGCAGGATCACGCGAAGCCGCTCGCCGTGGCGGAAATACACCGGGGTCGACTTGCCGAACTCCAGGCCGTCGAAGGACCAGGTGTAGCGCTCCATATTGCCGGTCAGGTGCAGCTCGACCTCGCGGCCCGGTCCGCGCTCGTCCATCGGCCCGCCGACCGTGCGCATGTCGGCCAGCGTCAGCACGCGGCGTCCGTTGTCGCGCAGGCCGATGCCGGGATCGTCCAGATTGGTGCGCGCCATATCGACCCGCATATCGGTGCTCGGGCCGTATTCCGTGCGCGCATGGCGGGCGGTCCGGCTGGGGACCTTGAGCGAGCTGTCGGCCGGCATCGCGGGCTTGGCGTGCTGGCTGTGGTCCATCGCCATGCCGCCGTGCTGCATGTTGTGCATGCCATGCATGCCGTGCGTGCCGTGCATGGCGTGCATGGCGCCGTGGTCGTGAGCGCCGCCATGGCCCATGCTTCCCATCGCTCCCATGTCGCCCATCATGTCGGTCATGGTCAGCCATTGGGCCTTGTCGAGCGGGGGCACGGCCGCCTGCAGCCCCGCGCGCGTCGCCAGCGTGCCGCGCGCATAGCCGGTGCGGTCCATCGACTGCGAGAAGATCGTGTAGGCCTCGTCGCGCGGCTCCACCAGGACATCGCAGGTCTCGCCGGGGCCGAAGCGGAATTCGTCGACCGTCACCGGCTCGATGTTCTGGCCGTCGACCTGCACGACCTTGAGCTTCAGCCCGGGAATGCGCACGTCATAGAAGGTATTGCCGCTGCCGTTGATGAAGCGCAGCCGGACCTTGTC
This sequence comes from Cupriavidus sp., assembly GCA_031181345.1. Taxonomy (GTDB): domain Bacteria; phylum Pseudomonadota; class Gammaproteobacteria; order Burkholderiales; family Burkholderiaceae; genus Cupriavidus. The sequence continues at coordinate 117,633 of JAPSLC010000003.1, forward strand.
GCCCGGCTTGAACAGGCCAGTCCAGTTGCCGGCCGGCGTCACGCCATTGGTCAGGTAGGTCAGCGTATGCGAGGACAGATCGGCCAGATCGGTCGGGCTCATCCGCATCTGGTTCCACATGCGGCGCTTGTCGACGGCGGCCTTGACGCCGTCGTTGGCGACATCGCGGAAGAAGTCGACGACGGTGGGCTGGTTGTAGTTGTAGTAGTCGCTCTGGGTCTTGAGCTTGGACAGCGCGCGCATGCCGTCCTCGTCGGTCCAGTCGGACAGCAGCACGGTATGGTCGCGATCCGCCCGGATGCGGTCATCGTCGCCGTCGATGATCAGGCCGCCGTAGACGCCGGTCATCTCCTGGAAGCCGGAATGCGAGTGGTACCAGTAGCTGCCGCTTTGCACGACCTTGAAGCGGTAGGTGAAGGTCTCGCCCGGCGCGATGCCCGGGAAGCTGATGCCCGGCACGCCGTCCATCTCGAACGGCAGGATGATGCCGTGCCAGTGGATCGAGGTCGGCTCGCGCAGGCGGTTGGTGACGCGGATGGTCACGGTATCGCCCTTGCGCCAGCGCAGCGTCGGCCCCGGCAGCATGCCGTTGATCGTGTGGGCGATGGCCGGCTTGCCGGTGAAGTTGACCGCCGCCTCCTCGATGAACAGGTCGAACTCGGTGCCGGTCAGCACCGGCGCGCTGCCGCTGCCTGCCCGCTGCGGACGGTCCGCATTCTGCGCCCATGCGGCGCCCGGCACGCCGGACAGCGCACCGAGCACGCCGCCCGCGACCAGCCCTTGCACGAAGCGCCGGCGGGACAGATGGGGCGGCAGGGCCAGGGTGGTGGGGGCAATGCGGGGCATGGAGGCAGTCCTTTGTGGTCTGAGGTCTGTCGTGGATCGTGGATCGTGGATCGTGGATGGATCGTCGATGGCCTCGGCAGGATAAGGACCGTGCAGTAACCGCCCAATTACCCCGACATTACATTCCGGTAATGTTGGCGTCATGTAGGGCCGCCGCGCCCTACACTATCGCGACGGTTGCGCCTGGTGCCGATGGCGGGCGGGGCGCGAAGCGCAGAGCCAAAGCGGGACGCGGAAACTGGGAAGCGGAAGCAGAACGTAGCAAGCGGGAAGCGCGGATGAAATTGCTGGTAGTCGAAGACGAGACCAAGACCGGGGAATACCTGCGGCAGGGCCTGACCGAGGCGGGGTTCGTGGTGGACCTGGCCGCCAACGGCCTGGACGGCCAGCATCTGGCCATGACCGAGCCGTACGACCTGATCGTGCTCGATGTGATGCTGCCGGACGTGGACGGCTGGCGCATCGTGCAGACGCTGCGTGCCGCCGACAACCGGGTCCCGGTGCTGTTCCTGACGGCTCGCGACAGTGTGGCCGATCGCGTCAAGGGCCTGGAGCTCGGCGCCGACGACTATCTGGTCAAACCCTTTGCCTTTGCCGAGCTGCTGGCCCGCGTGCGCACGCTGCTGCGCCGCGGCGCCACCCAGGTCGCACTGGACCGCATCCAGATCGCCGATCTCGTGCTCGACCTGGCCCGTCGCCGCGCCACCCGGGCCGGCCGCCGCATCGTGCTGACCAACAAGGAGTTCTCGCTGCTGGAACTGCTGGCGCGCCGGCGCGGCGAGGTGCTACCGCGCTCGCTGATCGCCTCGCAGGTCTGGGACATGAACTTCGACAGCGACAGCAATGTGATCGACGTCGCCATCCGCCGCCTGCGCGCCAAGATCGACGACGACTTCGACATCAAGCTGATCCAGACGGTGCGCGGCATGGGCTATGTGCTCGAGAATCCGGAGGACGGCGATTGATGCCGCGCCTCTCTCTGACGGCGCGGCTGACCGCGCTGTTTTCCTTGAGCTCCGCCTGCGTGCTGCTCGGCCTGGGGTGGCTGATCTTCTCGGCGATGGACCGCCACTTTGCCGATCAGGATTACGCGCTGCTTGGCGACAATCTGCGGATGGTCGAACGGATCGTGACGGCGGGCCCGTCCGATGGCATCGCCGCACGACTGGCCGATGCGCAGAAGCACCACGGCGGCCTGCTCATCCACATTCAGGGCGGGACAGTCGAGCCGCTGTTTGCGAGCCCCGGCGTCGATTTCGGCGCGGCGCTCGCAGCGGCGACGCGGCCCCTTGCGGACGGCATGGACGACGATGCGCTCGAATGGCGGCAGAACGCACAGCTGTATCGCGGCATGCTAGGTACGGTGCGCGCCCCCGGCACAGGCGAGCCATTGCGCATCCTGGTCGGCATGGACACCGAGATCCACGACCACTTCATTCATGCGTTCCGCCAGTCGCTGGTGTCCTATATCGCGCTCGCCGCGCTGGCCAGCGGCGTGCTCGGCTGGTGGGCGGCGCGCCGTGGACTGTCGCCGTTGCGCACCATGGCCTCGCGTGCGCAGACCGTGACGGGCAGCAAGCTGTCCGAACGGATGCCCGTCGAAGCGGTACCGGTCGAAATGGCCGATCTGGCGGCGAACCTGAATGCGATGCTGGCCCGGCTGCAGGACGATTTCCGCCGGCTGTCCGAGTTTTCCTCGGACCTGGCGCACGAGCTGCGCACGCCGATCACCAATCTGATGACGCAGACCCAGGTCGCCCTGTCGCAGCCCCGCGAGGCCGGCAACTACCGCGACATCCTCGCCTCGAACGCCGAGGAACTGCAGCGACTCGCGCGGATGGTGTCCGACATGCTCTATCTGGCCAAGATGGAACACGGGCTCGACCTGCCGAACACCGAGGCGATCCGCATCGCCGACGAGGTGCGCGCGCTGTTCGACTTCTACGAGGCGCTGGCCGAGGACAAGGCGGTACGGTTGGAACTGCAGGGAGACGGCCGCATCCAGGGCGACCGGCTGATGCTGCGGCGCGCGCTGAGCAATCTGATTTCGAACGCGCTGCGGTATACGCCGCCGGGCGGCAGCATCGTCGTCGACGTGACCGACGCCGGCGAACACGTCGAGGTCGCGGTGGAGAACGATGGCGCCGAGATCGACCCGGCCTTGCTGCCTTCGATCTTCGACCGCTTCTCGCGGGGGGATAAGTCGCGGACGCGGCCGGAATCGGACAGCGTCGGCCTGGGGCTGTCGATTACCAAGGCCATCATGCTGGCGCATGGTGGGGATATTGCGGTGCGCTCTGAGCAGGGGAAAACGCGCTTCAGCCTGAGGTTTCCGAAACGGATGGACTGAAGGGCTGATGAAAAAAAAAAGCGCTGCGGCCAGTACCTCGCCGCAGCGCCCTTTCAGGGAAGCGATCCCCTTGTCGATTCGACCTTATTCCACCGTCACCGACTTCGCCAGATTGCGCGGCTTGTCGACGTCGGTACCGCGCGCGCAGGCGGTGTGGTACGCCAGCAATTGCAGCGGCACCACATGCAGGATCGGCGACAGGTCGCCGTAGTGCTCGGGCAGGCGGATCACCTGGATGCCGTCCGTCGAGGTGATGTGGGTGTCCGCGTCGGCGAACACATAGAGCCGGCCGCCGCGGGCGCGCACTTCCTGGATGTTCGACTTGAGCTTCTCCAGCAGTGCATCGTTCGGCGCCACCGTGACGACTGGCATCGCCTCGGTGACCAGCGCGAGCGGGCCGTGCTTGAGCTCGCCGGCCGGATAGGCCTCGGCGTGGATGTACGAGATTTCCTTCAGCTTCAGCGCGCCTTCCAGCGCGATCGGGTAGTGCAGGCCGCGGCCGAGGAACAGCGCGTTCTCGCGGCGGGCGAAGTCCTCCGACCAGGCGATGATCTGCGGCTCGAGCGCCAGCACGCCGTGCAGCGCGGCGGGCAGGTGGCGCAGGTTGGCCAGCGCCTTGGTCTGGCTTTCCTCCGACAGCGTGTCGCGCAGCTTGGCCAGCGCCAGCGTCAGCATGTACAGCGCGGCCAACTGCGTGGTGAAGGCCTTGGTCGAGGCGACGCCGATCTCGGTGCCGGCGCGCGTGATGAAGCGCAGCTCGGTTTCGCGGACCATCGCGCTGCTGGCGACGTTGCAGATGCACAGCGTGTGCTCGTGGCCCAGGCCCTTGGCATGGCGCAGCGCGGCCAGCGTGTCGGCGGTCTCGCCCGATTGCGAGATCACGACCACCAGTTGGCGCGGATTGGGCACCGTCACGCGGTAGCGGTATTCGCTGGCGACCTCGACCTGCGTAGGGATGCGGGCGATCGCCTCGAGCCAGTACTTGGCGGTGCAGCCCGAGTAGTAGCTGGTGCCGCAGGCCAGGATCAGCACGCTGTCGATATTGGAGAACACCGCGGCGGCGCGTTCGCCGAACTGGCTCGGCTCGATGCTTTCGATGCCCTCGAGCGTGTCGGCCAGCGCGCGCGGCTGCTCGAAGATTTCCTTCTGCATGAAATGCCGGTACGGGCCGAGATCGACGGCCGCCGCATGGGCTTCGACCACGCGCACTTCGCGCTCGACCGGCTCGTCGTTGAGGTCGTGGATCGTGATCGCGTCGCGCCGCACCTCGACCACGTCGCCCTCTTCCAGGTAGATCACGCGGTTGGCGGTCCCGGCGACGGCCAGCGCGTCCGAGGCGAGGAAGGCCTCGCCCTCGCCCAGCGCCGCGACCAGCGGCGAGCCGGCGCGCGCGCCAACCACGCAATCGGGCTGGTCCTTGGCCACCACGGCAATCGCATAGGCGCCGTGCAGGCGCTTGGTGATCGCACGCACCGAGGCAAACAGGTTGCCGCGCGTGGCGCTGCTCGGATAGGTGTAGGCCTGGTGCACCAGATGGGCGACCACTTCGGTGTCGGTCTGCGAATCGAAGCCGTAGCCGGCCGCACGCAGTTCGTCGCGCAGCGGCTCGTAGTTCTCGATGATGCCGTTGTGCACCAGCGCGATGGTCTCGCCGGAGAAGTGCGGGTGCGCGTTGATGGTGTCGGGCTTGCCGTGCGTCGCCCAGCGCGTGTGGGCCACGCCGATCATGCCGGACAGGCCGGAGCCGCGCGTCTGCTCGTCCAGGTCCGCCACGCGCGACACGGTGCGGGCGCGCTCGAGCGTGTCCTCGCGGACCACCGCCACACCGCACGAGTCATAGCCGCGGTATTCCAGGCGGCGCAGGCCTTCGATCAGAACCGGAACGATATTGCGCGTCGAAACCGCGCCGACGATGCCACACATGTTGCTCTCCCTGGGTGCCGCGGCTCGTGACCGCCTGCGTTGATGCTTTGTTCGATGTCCTGGATGGCTGGGCGCTTATGCCGCCCGCCCCGGGCCTTGCGCGCCGGCCAGCGCGGTGCGCCTATCTTACTTCGTGCCCTGCTTGGGCTGCTTGAGCGGCCGCTGCCAGCCGGGGATGGTCATCTGCTTGGCGCGCGACAGCGTCAGCTGATCCGCCGGGGCTTCCTTGGTCAGCGTGGTGCCGGCGCCCAGCGTGGCGCCGCGCCGCACCGTGACCGGCGCGACCAGCTGCGAGTCCGAGCCGATGAACACGTCGTCCTCGATCACCGTGCGGTGCTTGTTGACGCCGTCGTAATTGCAGGTGATGGTGCCCGCGCCGATATTGACGCGCGAGCCCACCGTGGCATCGCCGACGTAGGCCAGATGATTCGCCTTGCTGTGCGCGGCGATCTGACTGTTCTTGACCTCGACGAAGTTGCCGATATGGACGTCCTCGCCCAGCTCGGTGCCCGGACGCAGACGGGCATAGGGTCCGACCCGGCCGTCGGCGCCGACCTGGGCCTGCTCCAGATGGCAGAACGCCAGCACCCGTGCCCCGGAACCGATACGGCTGTCGCGGATCACACAGTGAGGACCGATCTGCACGCCGTCTTCCAGGTGAACCCGTCCTTCGAACACGCACCCCACGTCGATCGTGACGTCTCGGCCACATGTCAGTTCGCCCCGGATATCGATCCGGGCCGGGTCGAGCACGGTCACGCCGGCTTCCAGCAGGCGCATCGCCTGGTTGCGCTGGTGCAGGCGCTCGAGTTCGGCCAGTTGCACCTTGCTGTTGACGCCCAGCGTCTCCCACAGGGCGCCCGGCTGGGCGGACACCACCTCGACGCCATCGGCGACGGCGCGCTCGACGGTATCGGTGAGGTAGTACTCACCTTGCGCGTTATCGTTGCGCAGCGTGGACAGCCACTCGGTCAGCTTCGCGGTCGGGCAGACCACGATGCCGGTATTGATTTCGCGGATCGCGCGTTCGGCCTCGCTGGCGTCCTTCTGCTCGACGATGCGAGCGATGCTGCCGGCGGCGTCGCGCACGATGCGGCCGTAGCCGGTCGGATCGGCCATCTCGACGGTCAGGATGCCGAAGCGGTCCTGCCCGGCGGCTTCGACCAGCCGGGCCAGCGTGTCGGCCCGGGTCAGCGGCACGTCGCCGTACAGCACCAGCGTCGGTTGGGCCGGATCGAGCAGCGGCAGCGCCTGCATCACCGCGTGGCCGGTACCGAGCTGCTGCGCCTGCAGCGCGAAGGCGACATCGGGCGCGGCGACCGCGGCCTGCACCCGCTCGGCGCCATGGCCCACGACCACCACCAGCCGCGTCGGCGACAATGTACGCGCGGTATCGATCACATGAGCAAGCAGCGGCCGGCCGGCCAGCGGATGCAGCACCTTCGGCAAATCGGAATGCATCCGTTTGCCCATGCCGGCGGCGAGAATGACGATGTTCACGAGGAGGTTCCTAAGTGAGTGCGCCCGAATTGAGATCCGGATCGGAAAGACGCGCGACCCGCCCCGACGTGACAGCCGGGCGTTGGCGCAACTGGCTCGCGATGGGCTGGAAATCGGCCTCACCCCGCCATGGACAGGCTCATGCGCAGGCCGTCGCCGGCACCCCGCCATCGTCCGCAAACCGTTGTCAGACCTTGCCTGGCGGGCGGCGGCCAGCGGCCGTCGACGCGTCCGGCGATTCTAGCATGGGGGGTATCCGCCGCTTGACGGCTGTTGCGCAAATTCACAATGTGCGGTGGCGCGAACTGATGGCGGCGGGGATGCTGGTGTTGCTGACCGCCTGCAATGCGATGAAGCTCGGTTACCAGCAGGGCGACCACCTCGCCTACTGGTGGATCGACAACTATGTCGACGTTTCCGACGACCAGGAGCCGCAAACCCGGGACGCCATCGCGCGTTTCTTTGCCTGGCATCGGCGCGAGCAGTTGCCCGAGATCGCGGCCTTGCTGCAACGCACCAAGAGCGAAGTCCAGGGGCCGGTCACCGAGGCGCAGCTCGAACGCGTACGCGACGACACGCAACGGATGGCCCGCGTCGCCTTCGACCATGCGATCCCGGATGTCGCCGATCTGCTGTTGACACTGACGCCGGAACAGCTCAAGCGGATGGAGCGCAAGTTCGCCGACGGCAACGCGAAGTACCGCAAGAAATTCCTGCGCGGCAGCCCCGAAGATCGGCTCGAGGCCCGCTACGACAAGGTGATGGAGTGGGCCACGCTGATCTACGGACGCTTCTCGCGCGAGCAGCAGGACGCGATCCGCGCCGCGCTCCGCCCGGTGGTCGACAACGCGGAAGCGCGCTTCGCCGAACGGATGAAACGTCAGCAGGCCTGGCTGGCGCTGGCCCGCCAGGTCCAGGCCGAACACCCGCCCAAGGCGCGTGTGATCACGCTGCTGCAGCGCTTTGGCGACCAGTGGCAGGCGCCGCCGACCCGCGAGCGCCGCGTCAGCTACGAGGCCAATACCGAAGCGGGACTGACGGTGGCGGCGCAGATCGCCAACATGACCACGCCGGAGCAGAAGCGCCACGCGGTCGAGCGCTTCCAGAAGTGGATCGAGGATACGCAGTCGCTGATGCGCGAGGCGCCGCGGCAGCCGGCATTGGCGCCGTCGCGCGCGGCGAGCTGAATAGGGAAGCGGAAGGAAAGCGGGCGGGGAACGCCCGCTGCGTTATTCGGCGGCCGAGGCAGTGGCCGCGGTGGGCGACGCCGGCTTCTCGAAGCGCACGAACTCCATCCGGTTCTCGGCGCTGCCGCCGGCGAACACCAGCGGCTGCTGCGAAAAGGTCGAATCGCCGAACAGCGAGGCCTCGTCGACCTTGGCCAGCCCGGTCGCCAGGCCGTTGAAGTCGAACAGCCCGGTATCGGCCAGGTGCGACGGCACCACGTTTTTCAGCGCCGAGAAGATATTGTCGATACGGCCCGGATTCTGGCGCTCCCACTCGAGCAGCATCTCCTTGACCTTCTTGCGCTGCAGGTTCTCCTGCGAGCCGCACAGATTGCAGGGGATGATCGGGAATTGCATCGCGCGCGCATAGGCGGCGATGTCCTTCTCCGAGCAATAGGCCAGCGGGCGGATCACGATGTGCTGGCCGTCGTCGGTGGCCAGCTTCGGCGGCATCGCCTTCATCTTGCCGCCGAAGAACATGTTCAGAAAGAAGGTCTGGACGATGTCGTCGCGATGGTGGCCGAGCGCGATCTTGTTGGCGCCGAGCTCCTTGGCGGTCCGGTAGATCACGCCCCGGCGCAGCCGCGAACACAGCGAGCACGTCGTCTTGCCCTCGGGCACCTTCTCCTTGACGATCGAATAGGTGTCGGCCTCGACGATCACGTACTGCACGCCGATGCCATCCAGGTAGCGCGGCAGCACGTCCTCGGGGAAGCCCGGCTGCTTCTGATCGAGATTCATCGCGATCAGCTTGAAGTCGATCGGCGCGCGCTTCTGCAGCGCCATCAGCACCGACAGCATCGTGTACGAGTCCTTGCCGCCCGACAGGCAGACCAGCACCGTATCGCCGTCCTCGATCATCTTGAAGTCGCCGATGGCGCGGCCCGTCTGCGACTGCAGATAGGTCTCGAGGCGGTAGAAGTTCTTGGAATGGGTGGTTTCGGTCATGGCGGGAGGGCTATCGCCGGCACTGCGCGCGCCGGCCTTACGGCAAAGAACGCCATTTTAGCGGGTATCAGGGGAGGGGGCTGGAAACGGGAGCGGCGCGACTCTGGGCGGCCGGACAGGCCTAGCCGGTTGGTTCAGCCCCTTCTTGCTGGCGAAGCGCGGCAAGCAACGGAGTGATCTGCGCGGCAATCGCAGGAAGATCGCGTTTCACCGTCAGCCATACCGCTTGAAGATCTACCTTGAAACAACGATTTCGATGTTCCGGATTACCCCGTCCTGCACCAGGCGATTGCGCAGAAACTCTGATTCCTCCATGCCAGCCACATACAAGTCCACCTGCTTCACGGCCTCAAGCATATGGCCGAGATATTCAATCAGCCTGCGCCGGTCTCGGCTCATACCGGGACCGCTTCATTGACGACTTCATCCCGGAACTGCTCCGGCAAGGCGTTGGGCGTCACGACGTCTACGGGGACGCCCAGCAGGCGACGCAACTCGAGCCGCATGGCCCCAATGTCGAGCAAGCTGGTCTCCGGCGTAGGGTCGATCAGGATATCGAGATCGCTTGCCGCCGTATCCGATCCATGCAGCACGCTGCCAAACACCCGAGGGTTGGAGCCGTGATGGCTCTCGATGATGTTTCGGATCGCAGCGCGATGCGCTTGAAATGCCTTCGAGGGTCGCATGGCTCACCAATCTGCTAAGAGTGGGACTTCTCGGCAAATGATATGGGAAAGACGCCGGAGAGCAATAGGACAACCTCCCTCGTTTCGAGAGCCGGTATATCCGGCCGCGTCGTCGGGCCTTACGCCGCCTTGATATGAAACACCTCCACCCCGACCGAATCGCAGTCCGGATACACGTCCGGCTTCTCGGTCGACACCCGGACCGCGCGCACCTTCGGATGGCGCAGCATCGCGCGGGCGACGTCGTCGCACAGCGTTTCCTGCAGGTGGACATGGCCCAGCGCCATCCGCTCGGCGACGGTATTGCGCATGAAGTCGTAGTCGACGACCTCGTGCAGCTTGTCGTCGTGCGGCGTGCTTTCCGCCAGCGGCACGTACAGGTCGATATTGATCAGCACGCGCTGTTCGCCCTTCTTCTCGAACTCGTGCACGCCGATGTTGATCTGCACTTCGTAGTTGCGCAGGAACATGCGGCGGCAGTCTTGCAGGCTGGGATGGGAAAGAGCGGCGGACATGGCGGCGTGGGAGAGAAGGGGGAGAGAGAAGGGAGCCGGGAATCGGCAAAGGCCGCCGATGGTACAGGCGGCGCCGGCTCCAGGGAAGTCATTCGGTCAGGAACATCACGTCGCGCGCCAGCGGCATCAGATGCTGGCCGCCGTCCACATACAGCGTGGTGCCGGTGACCGCGCGCGCCTCGGCAAGATAGGCCACGGCCTGGGCGATATCGTCGGGCGTCGAGGACTGGCCCAGCGGCGTCATCCGGTGCGCGCGCTTGAAGCCGCCGCCGGACTGGTCGCCCGACACCAGCGTGATGCCCGGCGCCACGCCGACCACGCGCAGGCGCGGCGCCAGCGCCTGGGCCAGCTGCATCGTGGCCGTCTGCAGCGCGGCCTTGGACAGCGTGTACGACAGGAAGTCCGGGTTCAGGTTGTCGAGCTTCTGATCCAGCAGATTGATCACCACGCCGCGCGCATCGTCCGGCAGGGCCCGGTGCAACTCGCGCGACAGCAGCAGCGGCGCGGCGACATTGGTGCGCATATGGGTGTCGAGCGAGCCGTAGGAAAAGCTGGTCGCGACGTCGTACTGGAACAGCGAGGCGTTGTTGACCAGGCAGGTCGGCGTGCCGAGCGCGGCGGTGCAGGCGGCGATCAACCCGCCGGTGGCCGCCTCGTCGGCCAGGTCCGCCTGCAGCACCGCGGCGCGGCGGCCGAGCGCGCGGATCTGTCCGGCGACTTCCTCGGCCTCGTCGCGCGAGCGATGGCAGTGGACCGCGACATCCCAGCCGCGCGCCGCCAGCTCCAGCGCGATGGCGCGGCCGATGCGGCGGGCGCCGCCCGTCACCAGCGCAATGCCACGGCCGTTGCCGGGCGCGGCGGCCTGCGTCGATGCCCTCGACGAAGCGGGCGCGGCGTCGGAAGAAGTGAAATCTGGCATTGCTACAATCGCGGGATGCAGAAAACCGGTAGTTTACCCCTTCCCTCCGCGGACGCGCTCGATGCCTCCACGGCATTGGCCGCGCGCATCGGCGAGGCGATCGACGCCGCGCAAGGCTGGCTCGGCTTCGACCGCTATATGGCAATGGCCCTCTACACCCCCGGGCTCGGGTACTACAGCGGCGGCGCGGCCAAGTTCGGCCGCGACGTGCGCGACGGCAGCGACTTCATCACCGCCCCCGAGCTGACCCCGTTCTTCGCCCGCACGCTGGCGCGCCAGCTGGCTCAATGGCTTGAGCTGGGCCTGGACGAGGTGATGGAATTCGGCGCCGGCACGGGCCGGCTGGCAGCCGACCTGCTGCTGGCGCTCGAGACCGAGGGCCGGCTGCCCTCGCGCTACTGGATCGTCGAACTATCCGGCGAGCTGCGCGGCCGCCAGCAGGCCACGCTGGCCGCGCGCGCCCCGCATCTGGCCGCACGGGTGCAGTGGCTCGACGCCCTGCCCGCGCGCTTCGAAGGCGTGGCGATCGGCAACGAGGTCCTCGACGCGATGCCGGTGCGCCTCTACGCGAGGGTCGGCGGCCTCTGGCATGAGCGCGGAGTGGCACGGGCCGATGGCATCAACGACGCCCCGGACGCGCAGTTCCGCTTTGCCGACCGGCCGCTGGATGCAGCCGAAGTCCCCGCCGCCGTCTCCGCAATTCCCGGCGACCACGACCTGGTCACCGAAACGCACGCGGAAGCCGAGGGCTTCGTCCGCTCGCTCGGCGCGATGCTGTCGCGCGGCGCCGCGCTGCTGATCGACTACGGATTCCCGGCCAGCGAGTACTACCACCCGCAGCGCACCGGCGGCACGCTGATGTGCCACTACCGCCATCACGCCCACCCCGATCCGTTTCTCTATCCGGGGCTGCAGGACATCACCGCCCACGTGAACTTCAGCGGCATCGCGCAGGCCGCGGTGGATGCGGGCCTGGAAGTGGCGGGCTTTGCGTCGCAGGCGCGCCTGCTGATGAATGCCGGCATCACCGAGCTGCTGATGACGCTGGACCCGAACGACGCGCGCAGCTTCCTGCCGGCCGCCAACGCGGTGCAGAAGCTGCTGTCGGAAGCCGAAATGGGCGAGCTGTTCAAGGCGATGGCGCTGACGCGCGGCCTGGGCGACAGCGTGCCGATCGGCTTTGCCGCGGGCGACCGCAGCCACACCCTGTAGCCACGGATCCCACGATGCTGCGCTGGACACTGACCATCTTCCTTTCCGTGATCATCCTGTCGTCCGCGCTGCCGTGGCTGCAAAAGATCGGACTGGGCCGCCTGCCGGGCGACGTGCGGTTCCGGCTGTTCGGCCGCGAGTGGGTGCTGCCGTTCGCGTCGACGGTGTTGCTGTCGCTGATCGCGCTGGTGGTCGGCCGGCTGCTATGACGGCCCGCCACACGACGGCAGAAGGTCCCGGCGGTGCCGCTGCCCCGGTCTGGGGGTGTTGCAGCATGGTGCCTCGCTGAACGGCTCAGGGCCAGGTCTCGTCGATCCGCTCGCGCTTCGGCGAGACGGCAAGTTTGGGTTCGGGGAATCGTGGCCGTTTCAATGCACGGCGAACCATGGCCGATTCCGACAACGGATTGAACGGCTCGAACCCGGCCGGTATGTCGAGCGGCGACACGCCGCGCAGCAGCGCACGGAAATGCTGGCGCGCCCGGTGGCGCATCGTCCCTGGCGGCAAGTCGGCGAGCAATTGCGCCAACTGGTGCAGCGGCGCCCCGCGATAGTGGGTCGGCAACTGCCGCACCGCGTCGAGCAGATCGATCCATACCCGAACGCGTTGTTCGGGATTCCACCCCAGCCACCGGTCGGCTCCGGCGCAAGCCGCCACACGAACCAATACGTCCGCCTGCAATGCGGCGGGCAGCAGGTACAGCTGCGTCAGGATCCATTGGCAACGATCCACGTCGGCTTGCCAGGCCGCAGTCAGCAAGCATTGCTGGCGAGCAATGGGAGCCAGTTCGGCTAGCAATCCCGCCAAGGTGTCCAGAGCGCGCTGCCGCGCTTGAAGGTCCGGCAGGAACGCGCTGTTCAACCGCCGCACCAGCATCTGCCAAAGCGCCCGCCGCTGCTCCGGCCTCAAGGCTGGCAGCGACGCGGCGATATCCGACCATGCATCGGCCCGGTGCGCCGCCGCGCGCAGGTGGACCAGCCGGTCGGCAAGGTTGACCAGCGCTGGTCCCCTGTCCTCCACCGGCAACCGGATGATCCGACTGCGGCACTGGTCCCAGAATCGCTCGGCGGTGCTCTCGTCGATGCAGGCGAGCAGTATCCTGACCTGCGATGCCGGCGCGAGCGAAGGCAGCGCCGACTCCAGGTCCTGCCAGCGTGTGTCCTCCATCCGCGCCCCTTCGCCGACCAAGGCGTCCGCCAGCGCGGCCAGTGGCTCGGTACGGGCAGCCGCCGGCAATGTGGCGACGATCTGCTCGAAAAGTCTGCGCCAGCGATCCGGCAGATCGGACGCATGGCCCCCCATGCGAACGCGGCTTGCCAGCGTGGCGAGCACCCCGGCCTGCTCTGTCGGCGGCAACGTCCGCGCCGCCTCGTTCAGCCGATCCCACATGTCGTCCGATTGCGCCCCTGCGCCATTGGTAGCCAGTGTCGCCAGCCAGCGCGCGTATGCGGTGGGATCGTCCGCGAATCGTTGACCGGCCTGCCATAGCAGGCCGACCGGCTCCGTTGCGCCCTCGCCCCGGCACATCGCGCCCCGACCGGCCAGCGCCAGCATCACGTCCAGCGCGAATTCGGCCGGCAACCGGTTCGCGGCATCGAGCAGATCGCCCCACAATGCATGCGCATCGTGGTCGGTATGCGCGCGCGCCCAATGACGGTCCAGCGCAGTGGCGAACGCGGCCAGCAGCTCGGCCTGTTCCTTCCATGAGGGTGTGCCGTCGGGCATTCGCAGTTCGGCGCAAACCTTCAAGTACCGCTGCACGCGTTCATCGGTGCGCGATGCGCTCGCGAAGGAAAAGCGTCGCAGAACCTGTGCCAGCACGGCGCCGCGGTCTGGAATCGGCAAGCGAAGCGCGGTATCGATCCACTTGCCGACGGTGGGCAGCGCCTGGGCCGCCAGCGAGTCGATTTGCAGGCAGGCGATCAGCGGCGCGGCATGCTGCGCCGGCGGCAAGGCGCGCACCGCGGCGAGCAGCGGCCACGCGCCATCGTCAAGGACGATGGGCTCGCGGCGGTGCGCCAGGGCCCGCATCAGGCCTTGCATCAGGCTGAGCAGCGGCCCGGCTCGCAACGGCGCCGGAAGCGCTGCAATCGACCCGAGCAAGGCGTCCCGGGCTGCCGACAGCATGTCGCGGTGCAGGCTCGGCAGGCGTTCTGTCAGCGCACCGAGGCCTTGGGCGCGTTGCGCATCGGAAAGCGCGGGATGGCGCAGTTCGCCGAGCGTGCGCGCCAGCAATGAGCGACTCGACACACTGGCGATGCGCCAGCCAAGGCGGCTCGCCACCGTGGCTGGTACCAGGGCGTCGCGTGTCCGGTGATGCGTCCGGCCCAGTGCATCGAGGGCCTGCCATGGCAAAAAGCTGGCGATATGGATCAGCAATTCGGCCGGCAGGCGGTGCCAGCCGCTATCGGACGGGACGTGGTCGTCGGCGGGAAGCTGGCCATCGGCGCAAGGCGGGGGCGTAGGGAGCGCCGGATTGGGATCCGCGGCGACGGAATCGTTTGGTGCAGCCGCAGTGGTATAGGGGGACAAGGGCGAGGCGATCAGATCGGGCATGGCGTGCAGAGCTGGAGGGAACAAGGCCGACGCTTGGCTGCCGTGCCGGGCAGGCACCGTCATCAAGCGATGACGGACTGCGGCGCAAGCGGTCGGCGATCAGTCGCTCGGATGCGCTGTGTTTGGCACGCTGGCTTGGCCAATGCGCCACCGCATTCGAGCGAGGCGCCATTCTGTCCGGCAAGTCGAGCGACGACTTTCGGTTTGCGGCGACCGCTTGCTCTCGCTTGCGCCGCCTGGCCGCCGCCAACTTGATCGCTGCCCTGGCCGCGCCTTAGCCGCCCGTCTGTTCCAGCGCGCGCGCCACCGCGGCGACGCGCGCCTGGTGCACGCGCTCGCGGATCAGTTCGACCTGCCCCGCGCATTCGCGCGCGATCGCGCCGGCATCGACGCCGGCGGCGGCGTCGCGTGCGGCCAGCAGGCGCGCCGGCTGCGGATAATCGCGCTGCTCGAAACCGAGCCGGCCGCGGGCATCGGCCTCGCAGGCCTGCAGCGCTTGCGCGAAGCGTTCGGGCTTGCGCAGCGCGTCGCAGCGCTCGAGCAGCCGCGTCACCGCGGCGGCGCTGAATTCGCTGGAACGATGGATATTGCCGTGCTCGCGCGCGACCAGCACGGCGAGGTCCCGGCAATCGGTTGGCACGCGCAGCCGTTTGCATACGGCTTCGAGCAGCGCCACGCTGCGCTGTTCGTGGCCGATATGGCGGGGAAGCACGTCGGCAGGCGTGGTGCCCTTGCCCAGGTCATGGACCAGCGCAGCGAAGCGCACCGTCAGCGGCGCCTGCATCGCGGCGGCGGTATCGACGACCATCATCACGTGGACGCCGGTATCGATCTCGGGGTGATACTCGGCGCGCTGCGGCACGCCCCACAGCCGGTCGAGCTCCGGCATCAGCCGCGCCAGCGCGCCGCACTCGCGCAGGACCTCGAACATCCGCGACGGGCGCGCTTCCATCAGTCCGCGCGCCAACTCCTGCCAGACCCGTTCGGCCACCAGCGCATCGACCTCGCCGCCGTCCACCATCGACCGCATCAGCGCCAGCGTTTCCGGGGCCACGGTGAAGTCGGGCAAGCGCGCCGCGAAGCGGGCCAGCCGCAGGATGCGTACCGGGTCTTCGGCGAAGGCCGGCGACACGTGGCGGAAGACCTTGTCTGCCAGATCGCGCTGGCCGCCGTGCGGGTCGATCACCGGGCCGACCAGCTCGCCCTGCTCGTCGACCGCCTGCGCCATCGCGTTGATGGTCAGGTCGCGCCGGATCAGGTCGTCCTCCAGCGTGACATCGGGCGAGCAATAAAACGCGAAACCCTTGTAGCCCGCGGCCGTCTTGCGTTCGGTGCGCGCGAGCGCGTATTCCTCGCGGGTGCGCGGATGCAGGAAGACCGGGAAGTCCTTGCCGACCGGCTTGAAGCCGGCCGCCTCCATCTGCGCCGGGGTCGCGCCGACGACCACGTAGTCGCGGTCCTGGCTGGGCGTGCCCAGCAGCTGGTCGCGGATGGCGCCGCCCACGGCGTAGATCTGCATGAAGCTCCTTCCTCGGTCCAGCTCTTCAGTGATGGATCACGGTCGCATCGTCGCGATCCGGGGCGACGCGATACGGCTCGTCCGGCGCGAGGAAGTCGCGCTCCTCGCGCGCCGCGGCGATCCAGCGCTGCAGGGCCGGCAGTTCGAGCACGAGGTCGGCATAGGCCTTGGCGTGCTCGGGCAGGTGAATGCCATAGGTCGCGAAGCGGCAAACGACCGGCGCGTAGTAGGCGTCGGCGATCGAGAATTCGCCGAACAGGAAGGGGCCGCCCTTGCCGAAGCGGTCGCGCGCCTGCTGCCACAACTGCACGATGCGGTCGATGTCGCGCTGCACCGCGACGTTCCAGCCCATGCCGGGCAGCATCGCGCTCAGGTTCATCGGCAGCTGGCTGCGCAGATTGCCGAAGCCGGCATGCATCTCGGCGCAGATCGAACGCGCGAACGCGCGCGCGGCCGGGTCCTGCGGCCACAGCTGCTTGTCGGGGAAGCGCTCGGCCAGGTATTCGACGACCGCCAGCGAGTCCCAGACCACGATATCGCCGTCGATCAGCGCCGGCACCTTGTTGGCCGGCGCATAGCGCCCGATCTCCTCGGCGAAGCTCGGCGTGAACAGGCGCACCGGCACTTCCTCGAACGGAATGCCGGCATGCGCCATCACCAGCCATGGACGCAACGACCAGGAGGAATAGTTCTTGTTGCCGATGACGAGCTTCATTTGCGAGTCCTTGGAGAGGGAGAGAGCGGGGAGCGCACGGTGGGTGGCATGCGGGAGATGACTACACGGCGGGCCACGCTGCGCTTCAGGCCGAACATTGTAGCCAGCGGCCCAGGGCCCGGCCAAACGAATTGGGCTCGCAAGCGGTGTCAATATGGGTCACATAGCAATGGGATCGGGGCCGCAGCAGCACGCGAATCAGCCGCCAGCGCCAACCCATTCTTCACCGCCGATGCACGCTCGACCGCTGCGCCTCCAGCCGCGTCTCCCTGCCGCCCGACAGCGCCTCGGTCATCACCGCCTCCAGGCTGGTCGGATGCACACCGAGCTCCGGCGCCATGGGGCCGGTCAGCACGTTGTCCAGCCGCATCGAATCGAGGTTGTCGCGGGACAGCAAGGCGCCCGGCATATGTTCAAGCACGGCGGCCTGCAGGCGCGCCAGCGCATCGGGCAGCGGCAGCACCGGCCGCGGATGGCCGGACGCTTCGCCGGCGAAGCGCACCAGTTCCTCGAGCGTATAGACCTGCGGGCCGCCGAGCTCGTAGCAGCGGCCGATGGTGGCCGGGGTCGCCATCGCATTGACCATCGCCTGCGCGACGTCCTGCACGTAGACCGGCTGGAAGCGTGCCTGCGCGCAGGCCAGCGGCACCACCGGCGCAAGCCGCTGCATGCTGGCGAACAGATTGAGGAAATGGTCATCGGGTCCGAACACCACCGATGGGCGGAAGACCGTCCAGTCCAGCCCGCTCTCGCGCACCGCGCGCTCGCCGTCGCCCTTGCTGCGCAGATACATCGACGGGCCGGCACTGTCGGCACCGAGCGCGCTCATATGCAGCAGCCGGCGAACGCCGGTGCGCCGCATCGACTCGATCAGCCGGCGCGGGAGCTCGACATGGGCGGCGGCAAAACCCGGCCCATAAGGGTCGCCGCGCCCGCCGTGCAGCACCCCGACCAGATTGACGACGATGCCCTCGATGCCCAGCGATCCGATCGCGCTGTCGAGCGCCGCCTCGTCGGCGACATCGAGCACCACGACCTCGACCCGCGGCAGCGCCAGCAGGTCGCGCGCATTGTCCTCGTTGCGGGTCGCCACCACGATGCGCTCCGGGTCCATCGGCGGGATGACCACGGTCGCGTGTTCCAGCGGCGCGTTGCTGTGGTTGGCCAGGCCCGACAGGCGCGCGACCAGATGACTGCCGATAAAGCCGGAACCGCCGATCACCAGCACATTGCTCGTCAGCATGATGTCCTCCGTGGCACGGTGGCCGCGGCACGGCTGCCGCGGCGGGTTTCGACCCTGCGTTCGAGCGGGCTTTCAACCCCGCGCGAACGCAGCGGCGGACATCCTGCGAAGGCGCGGCCTCAGGGCAGGCTGGTGGTGGTGACCTGCGACGGCACCACGGTGCCCAACCGCGCCTTCAGCGACTGCGGATGTCCGTGCATCAATGCAGCATAGTACGTGGCGTTGGAGAGCACGTTCTTGACGTAGGTGCGCGTCTCGCTGAACGGAATGGTCTCGGCGAAGATCGCGCCCTCCACCGGCCGCGACAGGCTGGTGCGCCAGCTCTTGGGCCGGCCCGGGCCCGCGTTGTAGGCCGCCGAGGCGAGCGTCTGCGAGCTGTCCAGATCGGTCAGCACCATGCTCATGTAGCTGGTGCCCAGCAGGATGTTGACGTTGGGATCGCTCATCATCGACGGCGAGAAGTCCGTCATGCCGATCTTGCGCGCAACGTACTTGGCCGTGGCCGGCATCACCTGCATCAGGCCGTGCGCGCCGGCGGACGAGCGCGCATTCATGATGAAGCGCGACTCCTGCCGGATGATGCCGTAGGCCCAGGCCATGTCGAGGCCAGCCTCGTCGGTGGCGCGCTGCATGATGTCGCGGAACGGCATCAGGAAGCGCAGCGAGAAGTCGTGCTGGGCCTGCGTGCGGTCGGCGGTGTTGACGGTGCGGTCCAGCAGCGAGATGCGGCGCGCGTACTCGGCCGCCGCCAGCAGCTCGCGGTCGCTCATGCCGCGCAGCTCCCAGTTCCACTCGCGGTTGCCCTCGAAGCGCAGGTCCATGTCGTAGAACGCCTTGGCGCGCTGGAAGCCGGGGCGTGTGCGCATCCCCATGGCCTCGGCATCGCTGACCTGGGTACGCGCCGGCAGCGTGATGCGCTGGCCCAGCTCCTCGCTGGCGAGCTGCCCGTAGAAGTTGAAGCCGCTGGCGATCGACTGGTACTGCTGGCGGGCCTCGTCGTTGCGGCCCGCCTCGGCCAGCGCGCGGCCCAGCCAGTAGGTCCAGGCCGGGTCCTTGGTCCGCAATTCGGGGCGCATCGATTCGATCGCCAGGCGCACCAGCTTCCAGTCGCCCTGGCGCAGCGCGGCGCGCACGCGCCACTCCTGCGTCTCGGTCGACAGCCACTGGTTGCCGCCCAGCTCGACCTGGCGGCGGAAGTAGCCCGGCGCATCGGGCAACAGCTTCTTGGCGGCGAACTGGCCGACCACGCCCCAGCCCGCGCCCTGCTCGTCGCGCGACAGGCTGCCCGAACTGGCGGTCAGGTAGGCGGCGGCCTGCGCCGGGTCGTTGCGCGCCATCCTGACCACCGTGGCCAGCGTATCGCCGTCGACGGCGCCGTCCGGCACGGTGGCGGCGATGCGCCCGGCCAGCGTGGTGTAGTTCTGCTCCAGCGCCGTGCGGGCCTGGAAGGCGACGTCCGAGCGCGTGATCTGGCGGCTCTGGTACAGATAGCCGATCAGGTCGACGCAGGCCTCGCCATAGTTCTTCGGCTCGGTCAGCAGCGCGCGCGCCTCGACGGCGACGTTCTGCCCCTTCAGCGCGCGCGACAGCAGCGCATAGCACTCGACCTGCGTGTCGTCCTTGAGCACGAACTGCGGATACTGCGCGTCGAAGTTGGCCCAGTCCCGGCGCTTGCCCAGCACCAGCAGCCAGTCGTTGCGCATGCGGTCGGCGATCGCCTCGCCCTGGTAGCGCTGCAGGAAGGCGCGCACCTCGTCGTCCGGCGCGTCGATGCGCGCGAGCCCACTCGCGTCGAACAGCTGCGGCTTGATGCGGAAGTATTCGACGTACGACGGCACCGGATAGTCGACCAGCGTGGCCGAGATCGCATAGGCACGCGCCACGTCGTTCTTGCGGGCGGCATCGCGCAGCGCCCGGAAGGCGTCGTCCGGATTGCTCGGGATCATGGTCGACGCGGCCCCCTGCCCGTTCGACGATACCGTGCGCTTCTGCGCGGCGGCCGGCGTTGCCAGCAGCGTCCAGCTCAATGCGGTGGCGATCGCGGTCAATGCGAACTGCCCCGCACGCTGCCGATATACTCCCTTGCGCATCCTGTCTTTCCTTGTTGTGGCGGCCCGGCCGGCCCTCCATGTGGCTGCCGAACCGCTTGAAAACCAATAGTCCGCGGACATTATCACACGCACTTCTCACCGGCCGATTCGGGACTAACACCCCGCTTCGGCACGTATTTCTCCCGCTCATGGCCAACGCACCGACCGGTCCGATCGATCCCCCGCCCTCGTCCCCGCAGCCGTCCGTGGCGTCCGGCGATCCCGCCGCCGATCCCGCGGCGGAGCGCCGGACGCTGCGCGCCGCGCTGCTGGAGCGCCGCGCCAGCCTGCCGCAGCGGGCGCAGCTGGACGCGCGCATCGAGGCCGAGCTGGCCGCGCTGCTCGACTGGCTGCCGGTGCGTTGCCTGGGGTTCTACTGGCCGATCCAGCAGGAATTCGACGCACGCGGCCTGGTGGCACGCTGGCTGGCGGGCGCCGCGGGGCGCGACGCCGCGCTGCCGGCAGTCAGCCGCCCCGGCGTGCCGCTGGACTTCCATCGCTGGACGCCCGACACGCCGATGCGCGAAGGCCGCTACGGCATCCCGGTGCCCGACGGCACGGCCGCGGTGACGCCCGACGCGCTGCTGATTCCCTGTGTCGGTTTCAGCGCAGAGAAGTTCCGCCTGGGCTACGGCGGCGGCTTCTACGACCGCACGCTGGCGGCGCTGCCGGGCAAGCCGGTGGCGATCGGCATCGGCTACGAAAGCTGCCGGATTGCGCTGGCGCCGGCCGCGCACGACATTCCGATGGACTGGATGGTGACCGAGGCCGGGCGGTTCTGAGGCCTACGTCGTCCCGGCGAACGCGGGGACCCAGGGACTTTGAAAGACGCTGGGTTCCCGCCTTCTCGGGAACGACGTGGGGGCGGCTGGGGCGTGGTCAGCGTTGCGCCGCGTCGTCCGCCGCGTCAATCGTCACCTCCGGCAGCATCAGCGAATCGACCAGCGCCCGCATCCGGCGCCAGTGCGAGCCCTCCCAGAACACGCGGCGGCAGGCCTCGCAGGTCGAGAATCGCTCGTGCCGCTCCAGCACGGCCGGCGGCACGCGGGCGGCCACCTCGTCCCTGGAGGCGGCGCGCAGCGGCACATTGCAGCTCAGGCACAGCGAGAACGGCCGCGCCTGCCGGCGCAGGTCCAGGCGCGCGAAGATCTCGCGCAACTGCGCCTGCGGCTTGAGCGCGCGCACGTAGCAGCCGTGCGTGATGCTGCTGCGCTTGAGCAGCTCGCGGTCGCGCGTCAGCACGATGCGGCCCTCGCGCGCCGCGATGGCCTCGATCTCGCGATCGTCGAAGTGGTTGTCGTAGAGAGTGTCGTAGCCGGTCAGCCGCAGCAGGGCGGCCAGCCCGCCCAGATGGGCGTCGGCGACGAAGCGAGTGACTCGCAGCGGGGCCGGCCGTACCCGCAGCAGCGGCGTGATGTCGAGCGCCTCGAAGGTCGGGTAGACCGAAACCCGGTCGCCGTCGGCGAGCACCCGGTCGAAGCCGCACGACTGGCCATTGACCAGGATCAGCTCGACCTCGGTGTGCGGCACCCCGAGCGCCTCGATCATGTGCTTGACCGTGGCCGCGCGGGCGCACGGACAGGACCAGTCCCGTCCGCGCATCGCCGGGGGAAGGAAATCGTTCAGCTCCTCGTAGAAGCGGAACGTGGCGGTAACCATGCGGCACAGTATGCCATCGGCGCCGCGCACCGCATGGCCGCCATCGCGGCTGGGGCCTTGCAGCCCTAATGCCCTTCAGCCCTTCAGCCCTTCAGCCCTTCAGCCTTGCAGCTTCAGCCGCTGCCAGATCGCCTTGGTCGCGCCGGCGGCGTTCAGCGTGTAGAAATGCAGCCCCGGCACGCCGCCGGCGAGCAGGCGTTCGCACAGCGCGGTCACCACGTCGAGTCCGAAGGCGCGGATCGCCTCGCGGTCGTCGCTGAAGCTCTCCAGCCGCTTGGCGACCCAGCGCGGCACCTCGGCGCCGCACATCTCCGAGAAGCGCATCAGCTGCGAGTAGTTGGTGATCGGCATGATGCCCGGCACGATCGGCACATCCACGCCGAGCGCGCGCACATCGTCGACGAAGCGGAAGTAGGCGTCGGCGTTGAAGAAGTACTGCGTGATCGCCGAATCGGCGCCGGCCTTGACCTTGCGCACGAAGTTCTCGAGATCGTGCCGCGGCGAGCGCGCCTGCGGGTGGTACTCGGGATAGGCGGCCACCTCGATCTGGAACCAGTCGCCGGTTTCGGCGCGGATGAACTCGACCAGCTCGTTGGCGTAGCGGAATTCGCCGATCTCCCCCATGCCCGACGGCATGTCGCCGCGCAGCGCGACGATATGGCGGATGCCGTTGTCGCGGTAGGTGCGCAGGATCTCGCGGATGCCCTCGCGGGTCGAGCCGACGCAGGACAGGTGCGGCGCGGCGTCGATGCCGTCACGCTGGATTTCCAGCACGGCGTCGAGCGTGCCCTGCTGCGTGGTGCCGCCGGCGCCGAACGTCACCGAGATGTATTTGGGCCCCAGCGGGGCCAGCTGTGCGCGGGTATTGCGCAGCTTTTCCCGGCCCTCGGGCGTCTTGGGCGGGAAAAACTCGAAGCTGTAGTAGCGGTCTTGCATGATGGGTGGCGCCGCCGTCGAGGCGGCGCGGGAAGGAGAGCGCCCGGCGTCAGGCCACTTCGCGATCACGCAGCAGCAGGCCGGCCAGCAGGGTCGAGATCACGCTGTACAGCAGAGAACCGAGCAGCGCGGTCCAGAAGCCCGACACGACGAAGCCCGACAGCAGATTGCCGACGAACAGGAACAGCAGCGCGTTGATCACGAAGATGAACAGGCCCAGCGTCAGCAGCGTGACCGGCAGCGTCAGCAGCACCAGGATCGGCCGGATCAGCGTGTTGATGATGGCCAGCACCGCCGCCGCGATCATCGCCGAGCCGAAACCCCGTACTTCGATGCCGTCGACCACCGCGCTGATCGCGAACAGCGTCAGGGCGTTGATGATCCATACCGCCAGCAATCTCATGGCTACTCCTTGAGTGTCGGGTTTAGCAAGTCGGCATCCCGAGCCGGGGGTTGCTCCCCTCTCCCGCACGCGGGAGAGGGGTCGGGGGAGAGGGCAGGACGGCCCTGATACCACCGTCATGGGCAAGGCAGCCGCCCTTGCCCTCTCCCCAACCCTCTCCCGCACGCGGGAGAGGGAGCACGCCGTCGACAGGTCGACCGGCTCCGGCACGGATCTGCCGTGTTCAATACCGGTAGTGATCCGCCTTGTACGGGCCTTCCTTCGACACGCCGATATACGCGGCCTGCTGGTCGGTCAGCTCGGTCAGCTGCGCGTTGAGCTTCTTGAGCTGCAGGCGCGCGACCTTCTCGTCCAGGTGCTTGGGCAGCGTGTAGACGCCGACCGGATACTTGCCGCTATCGCGCTCCTGCCACAGCTCGATCTGCGCCAGCGTCTGGTTGGCGAACGAGCTGCTCATCACGTACGACGGGTGGCCGGTCGCGCAGCCCAGATTCACCAGACGGCCCTTGGCCAGGATGATCAGCTTCTTGCCGTCGGGGAAGATCACGTGGTCGACCTGCGGCTTGATCTCGTCCCACTGGTACTTCTCCAGCGAGGCGATATCGATCTCGTTGTCGAAGTGGCCGATATTGCAGACGATCGCCTGGTCCTTCATCTTCGCCATGTGGTCGTGGGTGATCACATGGTAGTTGCCGGTGCAGGTCACGAAGATGTCGGCCTTGTCGGCCGCGTATTCCATCGTCACCACGCGATAGCCTTCCATCGCGGCCTGCAGCGCGCAGATCGGGTCGACCTCGGTGACCCACACCTGCGCCGACAGCGCGCGCAGCGCCTGTGCGCTGCCCTTGCCCACATCGCCGTAGCCGCACACCACCGCGACCTTGCCCGCGATCATCACGTCGGTGGCGCGCTTGATGCCGTCCACCAGCGATTCGCGGCAGCCGTACAGGTTGTCGAACTTGCTCTTGGTGACCGAGTCATTGACGTTGATCGCCGGGAAGCGCAGTTCGCCCTTCTGGGCCATCTGGTACAGGCGATGCACGCCGGTAGTGGTTTCCTCGGTGACGCCGCGGATCGCTTCCAGGTTGCGGCTGTACCAGCCCGGATCCTGGGCCAGCTTTTCCTTGATCGCGGCGAACAGGTAGGTCTCTTCCTCGCTGCCGGGGTTGGCGATCACCGACGGATCGCGCTCGGCGCGCGCGCCCAGGTGCAGCAGCAGCGTGGCATCGCCGCCGTCGTCCAGGATCATGTTCGGCGTGCCGCCGTCGGCCCAGTCGAAGATGCGGTGGGTGAAGTCCCAGTATTCCTTCAGCGATTCGCCCTTGAAGGCGAACACCGGCGTGCCCGAGGCGGCAATCGCGGCGGCGGCGTGGTCCTGGGTCGAGAAGATGTTGCACGAGGCCCAGCGCACGTCGGCGCCGAGCGCCTTCAGCGTCTCGATCAGCACCGCGGTCTGGATCGTCATGTGCAGGGAGCCGGCGATGCGGGCGCCCTTGAGCGGCTGGCTGGCGGCGAATTCCTCGCGGATCGCCATCAGGCCGGGCATTTCGGTTTCGGCGATGGCGATTTCCTTGCGGCCCCAGTCGGCCAGGCCGATGTCGGCCACCACGAAATCGTTCTTCAGATCGGTCACAGCGTTCATGTTTCACTCCGTCGAAGAGTGGGACGCCGGTGACGAAAGGGGGACGGGATCCTGGACGGCTGCGGGCCGAAAGGCTTGACGCAGCGTGCGGATAGGTCGACTCGCCACCGTGCGAACCACGGTTCAGCGAGCGCCGTTGAAGACATTCCGAGCCTGGCGGATGGCAGAATGCGGGGTTGGGCCCGCGCGCCGTCCGTTGCAACGCTCCTCGGAGTGGCGGTATTGTACCTGCCCTGCGCGGCGACGGTGTGCCGCTCTCCGAATTCTTTTCGGCAGTTCCGGATCCGCTCGGCAACCCGTCGCCGGCCGTTCCCGGACCTCGCCTTTCGACTCGCTATGACCGCCCTTCCCCCGCGTACCCTGACCATCGCCGGCTCCGACTCCGGTGGCGGCGCCGGCATCCAGGCCGACCTGAAGACCTTCGCCGCGCTCGGCTGCTACGGCATGAGCGCGATCACCGCGATCACGGCCCAGAACACGCTCGGCGTGACGGGCGTGCACGCGATCCCGGCGCAGATGGTGGCGGCGCAGATCGACGCGGTCGCCACCGATATCGGCATCGACGCCGCCAAGACCGGCATGCTGGGGACGGCGGCGATCGTCGAGGCGGTGGCCGCCGCGGCCGACCGCCACGGCCTGCGCAAGCTGGTGGTCGATCCGGTGATGGTCGCCACCTCCGGCGCGACGCTGTCGGACGACGCCACCGCGCAGGCGATGGTGCGGCTGCTGTTCCCCCGCGCGCTGCTGGTCACGCCCAACCTGCCCGAGGCCTCCTACCTGCTGGGCCGGCCGGTCACGCGCCGTGCCGACATGGAGCGCGCCGCGCAGCAGCTGATCGAACTTGGCTGCCAGGCGGTGCTGCTCAAGGGCGGCCATCTGGCCGAGGCGGGCGCGCAAGACAGCCTGGACGACCTGCTGATGAGCGCCGACGGCAGCGTGCGCGTGTTCAGCCATCCGCGCATCGATACCCGCAACCTGCACGGCACCGGCTGCACGCTGGCCGCCGCGATCGCCTCGCAACTGGCGCGCGGCGACGCGCTGGAACAGGCGGTCGGCACTGCGCTGGACTTTGTCGCCAAGGCCATTGCAGCGGGCGCGGACCTGCGGCTCGGGGCCGGCAACGGCCCGCTGAACCACGGCTTCGCGCCGCGGGTGTTGGGGTGATGGCGGTTTTGCGGACGCTGGATGGCCCTCTCCCCCGGCCCCTCTCCCGCAAGCGGGCGAGGGGGGCAAACCAGCGATAACGTCAGCAAGATCGACGCCCTCTCGAAAACCTCATCCCTTCTCCCCCGGGCGGTCGAAGGGAGATCACCGGCGATAGCGTCAGCAAGGTCGACGCCCTCACGGAAACCTCACTCCCCTCTCCCGCTTGCGGGAGAGGGGTGGGGGAGAGGGGTGGGGGAGAGGGCAAAGGGCGCCCGGCCAGCCAATGCGGCCAACCTCTGCCCTCAATTCCCCCCGGCCGCCAACGGCACCAGCTTGAACGCCGCCCGCGCCACGCACACCACGTTCCCCGCCGCGTCCTTGACCTCGCCGTCGCAGAACGCGATGCGCGCGCCGCGCCGCATGCAGCGGGCTTCGAAGGTCAGCTCGCCGCGCGCGGCGGCCAGGAAGTGGGTCGACATGTCGATCGTGATCACGCCGGTCTCCAGCGGCGCATGCGAGCGCGCCGCGCCGCTGAGCGTGAAGTCCAGCACCGCCATCAGCGTGCCGCCATGCACATCGCCACGGCTGTTGACCAGCGCGGGATTCGCCGGCAGCCGCGTCTGGCACAGCCCCTCCTCGATATGGACGGGCTGCAGGCCCAGATGCCGCATCAGCGGGACGTCGATGCCGAAATAGGGCTTTTCGGCCGTGCCCGGGGCAACCGGAACGATCTGGGGGCCGACCTGCGGGACGATTTGCGCACTGCTTTCCAAAACCACTTCCTTACTCGAGTTCGATCACGACCTGGCCCTCGGCGACCGCATCGCCGGGTTGCACCAGGATGGCCTTGACGACGCCGGCCTGCTCGGACTCGAGCGGGATTTCCATCTTCATCGACTCGATGGTCATCACGGCATCGCCGGGCGCAATGGTAGCGCCAA
Organism: Cupriavidus sp.; assembly: GCA_031181345.1. Lineage (GTDB taxonomy): Bacteria > Pseudomonadota > Gammaproteobacteria > Burkholderiales > Burkholderiaceae > Cupriavidus. The sequence goes on from JAPSLC010000003.1 coordinate 144,608, forward strand.
CTTGCACCTCGACGGCGCAGACATGGCCGGCGACGGCCGCTTCGATTTGCTTCATGGGGAACTCCGGGATCAGGATGTCAGGGGGGATGCGGGTGCCGGCGTCGCGCCGGTGGTCATCGTTCCGCCGGACAGCACGCGCTGCGCGAGGCCCGTATCGATGCGTCCGGCGATGAATTCGTCGTCTGCCAGCACCCGCTGGATGAAAGGGATATTGGTTTTGACGCCCTCGATGGCGAAGGCGTCCAGCGCCGCGCGCAGCCGCGCAATCGCCTGCGCGCGATCGGCACCGGTGGCGATCACCTTGGCCAGCATCGGGTCGTAGTAAGGCGTGACACGGCCGCCCTCGGCATAGCCGGTCTCGACCCGTACGCCCTCGTCCACCGGCGGCCGATACACGGTCAGCGGCCCGGGCGACGGCAGGAAGCGCACCGGGTCCTCGGCATAGACGCGCGCCTCGATCGCATGGCCGCGCAGCCGCACCGGCGCGGGCAACACCGCCTCGATCGGCTCGCCGCGCGCCAGCCGCAGCTGCGCCGCGACGATGTCGATGCCGGTCACCTGCTCGGTGACCGCATGCTCGACCTGCAAGCGCGTATTGAGCTCGAGGAAGACGAAGCCGGTCGCGGGCGTGTACAGCATCTCGACGGTGCCGATCACGTCGTAGCCGAGCGTCGCCAGCAGCGTGGCCAGGCGCCTGGCCATCGCGTCGATCTCGTCGGCCGGCACGTCAGGCGCGCGCGCCTCCTCGATGACCTTCTGGTGGCGTCGCTGCACCGAGCAGTCGCGCTCGCCCAGCACGCGCACGCCGCCGTAGCGGTCGGCCAGCACCTGGAACTCGATATGGCGCGGCCGCTCGATCAGCTTCTCCAGATACAGCTCGGCCTGGCCGAAGCTGCGCTGCGCGACCGAGCGCGCGCGCTGCCATGCCGCGGCCAGTTCGCTCTCGTCGCGCGCCGGCAGCATGCCGATGCCGCCGCCGCCGCCCGCCGGCTTGATCAGCACCGGATAGCCGATGCGTGCGGCGGCCTTGGCGACGACCTCCGGGTCGTCGGGCAGCACGGCGCTGCTCGGCGTCATCGGCATGCCGTGGGTCGCCATCAGCGCGCGCGCCTCGGTCTTGTGACCGAGCCGGCGAATCCAGCACGACGACGGACCGATGAAACACAGGCCCGCCGCCTCGACGCGCTCGGCAAAGCCGGCGTTCTCCGACAGGAAGCCGTAGCCCGGATGCACGCCGTCGGCTCCATGCTCGCGCGCGATCTGCAGCAGCGCGTCCTGGTTCAGATAGCTCTGCAGCGGCGGCCCCTCGCCCAGACGCACGCGCACCGTGGCCTGCTGCAGGTAGGGCAGCTCGGCATCGGCGTCGGAATAGACCGCGATCGACTCGATGCCCTGCGCGTTCAGCGCGCGCAGGATGCGCGCGGCCACCGCGCCGCGGTTGGCGACCAGCACACGGCGCAACGGACGGATCTGCAATTTGGGCGTCATCGCGGCACCTCGCCATCGGCAACGCGCCGCACCACCACGGCATCGACGATCACCGGAGCGGCATCGCCGCGCGCCACGATCACCGGATTGGCATCGACCGACTCTGCCGCACGGCCGGCCTCGCTGCCGGCGAACCAGTCGCCCAGCGCGACCAGCATCGCCGCGAGCCGCTCGGCATCGACCGCCGGCATGCCCCGCACCGCGCCGAACGCGCGGGCGATATGCAGGCGGCCGATGGCCTCGCGCGCCTGCGCGGCCGAGAACGGCGCGGGCAGGAACTGCACGTCGTCCAGCGCCTCGACCAGCACGCCGCCCTGCCCGATCATCACGACCGGCCCGTAGACCGGATCCCGATGCGCGCCGATCGCGAGTTCGAACGCTCCCTTGTGCTGACGCGCGATCAGCACGCCGCCATGCTCGACGCCCTGCTCGGCCGCCAGCGTGGCCAGCCTGGCATCAAGCTCGTCGAAGGCGGCCAGCACGCGTGCCTCGCTGTCGAGGCCGAGGCACACCAGCCCGTACTCGGACTTGTGCGTGATCGACGCCGACACGCCCTTGGCGACCACCGGCAAACCCAGCTCGGCGACGGCACGCCGCACCTGCTCGCGGTCGCGGCACAGGCGATGGGCGACCGCCGGCAAGCCGGCCGCCGCCAGCTGGGCCAGGCTTTGCACTTCGTCGAGGGTGGCGGTTGATGATGCCGTTGCATGGCTAATCAAAGCCGACACCGCCGGCGCCGCCAGCACCGCGGCACGCCCCTGCACATAGCGCGACAGCAGCCCCAGCGCGCGCATCGCCGCGCGCTCGCTGTCGAACACCGGCACGCCATGCTGGCGGAAGGCCTGCGCGACCCACTCCTGATTGGCGCTGACCACGACCGGCACGCCGCTGGCCGAGGCAAAGCGCCCGGTCTGCGCCGAGAAGTCGTCGAAGTCGTAACCCTCGCCGCCGATCGGGAAGCCGACGTGAATCATGTCGGCAGCCCCGCGTTCGGCCACCGCGTCGAGCGTGCGGCCGAAGATCTGCGGCTGACCCAGCAGGGCCGTGGTCATGTCGATCGGGTTGCGCGCGCTGACGTAGCTTGGCAGCACGGCGCGCAGCGCCTCGGTGCCGGCCGCGTCGAACTCGACCAGGCGCAGCCCCTCGTCCTCGGCCGCGTCGGCCGCCAGCACGCAGGTCGCGCCGGAATTGCTGATCGCCACCACGCCATCGCCGCGCGGCCGCTGGCCGCCGACGAAGACCTGGCAGTACTCGGCCAGCTCGCGGAAGTCCGCCACGCGCACGATGCCATGCCGGCGCAGGAAGGCATCGGCGAGCGCGTCCTCGCCGGCCAGCGCGCCGGTGTGCGAGCTTGCCGTCAGCTGGCCGGCGCGCGTGCGGCCCGCCTTGACGGCGAGGATCGGCACGTCGCGCTCGTGCGCCAGCCGAGCGGCCTGCGCCAGCACCTGTGGATCGCGCAGCGACTCGATATAGAGCAGCACCACGCGAACCTGCTCGTCGTGCAGCACCGCGCGCACGACCTCGGCGGCGCTGACGTCGGCCTCGTTGCCGGTGGCGACCATATAGCGCACGCCGATGCCCTTGCGGCGCAGTCCGCCATAGACAATGGCCGACCCTGCGCCGCTCTGGCTGACGATGGCGACCGGACCGTCCTGGCCTGCCTCCTCATTGATCATCGTCGAGAAATGCGCGATCGCGCCGCTGGCGAAATTGGCCAGGCCCTGCGTGTTCGGGCCGAACAGCCGCAGCCCCCCGGCGCGGGCACGTTCGACCAGCCGCCGCTGCTGCGCCGCGCCCGCCTCGCCCAATTCGGCGAAGCCCGAGGAATAGATCACCGCGCCGCGCGCGCCGATCGCCAGGCAGCGGTCGATCGCCTGCTCGACCTCCGTACCGGGCACGCTGATCACGACCAGGTCGGGCGAGGCCGGCAACGCGTCCAGCGACGGGTAGGCGGCCAGCCCCTGGATCGTCGCGCGATTCGGATTGACCGGATAGATTGCGCCGGCAAAGCCGTGCCGGCGCATGTAGTCGATCGGCCGGCCGCCGGCCTTGACCGTGTTGTCGGAGGCGCCGAGCACGGCGACCGAGCGCGGCGACAGCAGCGACAGCAGCGCGCTGCCGTCGTCGGCCGGCGCCGCCGGATTGGCATGAAGATCCGTCATCGCGTCATTCCACCTTGACCTTGGCTTCGCTGGCCACGCGCTTCCACTTGGCGAGCTCGGCCTGCACGAAGCCGCCGAACTGATCGGCCGACATCGTGCCCGGCGTCGTGGCCGACTGCGCGAGGCTCGCCTTCGAGTCCGGCGCATTCATGCTCTTGACCGCCTCGCGGTTCAGCCGGTCGACGATCGGCTTGGGCAGATTGGCCGGCCCGTAGAAGCCGATCCAGGTGGTCGCCTCGTAGCCGGCCACGCCCTGCTCGGCGATGGTCGGCACATTCGGCAGCGCGTCGCTGCGCTTGGCCGAGGTCATGCCGATTGCCTTGACCTTGCCGTCCTTGACGTACGGCGCCATCGTCATCGCGTCGTGGAACAGCGCCGGGATCTGCCCGCCGAGCAGGTCGGCCATCGCCGGCGTGGCGCCCTTGTAGGGGATATGGACCATCGGCGCCTGGGTCATCAGCTTCAGCAGCTCGCCCGACATATGGGTCGCGCCGCCGATACTCGACGAGCCGAACGACAGCCCCTCCTTCTGCTTCTTTGCATAGGCGATGAATTCGGGCAGCGTCGAGGCCGGGATGTTGTTGTTGACGACCAGCACGTTGGGCGTCGTCGCCAGCAGCGCGATCGGCGTGAAGTCCTTCGCCGCGTCGTACGGCAGCGTGCCGCGCACCGCGGGATTGATCACATGGTGCGTCGCCGAGACCAGCAGCGTGTAGCCGTCGGGCTTGGCGCGCGCCACCATCTCGGTGCCGATCTGCCCGCTGGCACCGGCGCGGTTCTCGACCACGACCGGCTGCTTCAGATCGACGGCGATGTCCTTGGCGATGCGGCGCGCCAGCACGTCGGTCATGCCGCCGGCCGGGAACGGCACGATGATGGTGACCGGCTTGCTCGGCCAGTTCTCCTGCGCGGCCGCAGTGCCGGGCACGATGGCCGCCGCGGCGGCCATGGCACTGATGGCGGCCAGCGCCAGCGTGGCGCGGCGCATCGGTCGATGGGTACGTTTCATGATGGTCTCCTTGATGTTGGCTGTCGTTGTTGTTGGTCGTGGTTGTCGTGGTCGCTGTCCTTGCCGATCCTTCGCGGCAGCCCTTCCTCATGGCCGGATGCCGAACTTGCGCACGCCCGCCTCGCGCAGCGGCGCGGCCAGGTTGGCGAACTCGCACAGCAGCGCCCGCGTGTCGCGCGGATCGATGATGTCCTCGATGACGAAGGCCTCGGCGCTGCGGAACGGCGAGGTCAGGCTGCGCACGCGCTGCTCGATCTCGGCACGCTTCTGCACCGGATCGTCGGCGCCTTCGATCTCGGCCTTGTACGCGACCTCGAGCCCGCCCTCGATCGGCAGCGAGCCCCAGTTGCCCGAAGGCCAGGCATAGCGAAAGTTGAAGCGGCCCATGTGCTGGTGCGCGGCAGCGGCCACGCCATAGGCGCGCCGCAGGATCACCGAGCACCACGGCACCGTGGCCTGATAGACCGCGGCCAGTGCCCGCACGCCGTAGCGCATCGTTCCGGCTTTCTCGGCTTCCAAGCCGATCTGGAAGCCCGCGATGTCGACCAGGTTGATCACCGGCAGATGGAAGGCCTCGGCCATGTCGACGAAGCGCGTGAATTTTTCGGCGGTGGCGCTGTCCCAGCCGCCGCCGTAGTAGTACGGGTCGCTGGCCACCACGGCGACCGGCCAGCCGTCGACGCGCGCCAGTCCCGTGACGATGGCCCGGCCCCAATGTCGGCCGATCTCGAAGAAGGAGCCCGAGTCGACCAGCGTCTGCACGATCGGGCGGATCTTGTAGACCGCGCGGCCGTCGCGCGGGATCGCCGACAGCAGCCATTCGTCGCGCCGCGCCGGATCGTCGGCCGGCTCCGCCCGCGGCGGCAGCTCGAACACCGAGGTCGGCAGATAGGACAGGAACTGGCGGGCGCGCGCGAAGGCTTCTTCCTCGCTCGCCACCTCGTCGTCGACCACGCCGTTGCGCGTGTGGATATGGCTGCCGCCCAGCTCGTTCTTGGTCAGGTGCTGGCCGATGCGCGCGACCACCGGCGGGCCGGCGTTGAACAGCTGCGAGGTCTCCTTGACCATCAGCGAGTAGTGGCTGGCCGCGACCCGTGCCGCGCCCATGCCGGCCACCGAGCCCAGCGCCAGCGACACCACCGGCACCACCGACATGTTCTCGACCACGTGCTGCCACACCTTCATGGTTGGGATCAGCGTATGGCCCTTGGTCTCGATATTGCGCACCGATCCGCCGCCGCCGGTGCCGTCGACCAGCCGCACCATCGGCAACCGCAGGTCGCGCGCCATCTTCTCGGCGTGGACCAGCTTGTCGCCGACCGCGCCGTCGTTGGCGCCGCCGCGCACGGTGAAGTCGTCGCCGACCAGCACCACCGGGCGGCCATCGACGCGGGCCCGTCCCATCACCAGATTGGCCGGCGTGAAGCCGACCAGCCGGCCGTTGCTGTCGTACTGGCCGCTGCCGGTCAGGCTGCCGACCTCATGGAAGGAGCCGGGGTCGGCCAGCGCATCGATGCGCTCGCGCACCGTCAGCTTGCCGGCGTCCTTGTGCCGCTGGACCTTGTCCGGCCCGCCCAGTTGGGCCGCCAGCTGGCGGCGGTAGGCCAGTTCATCGATTTCGGGTTGCCACGACACGCGTTGTCTCCTGTTGCTCGTTGCTGTGGGGACAAACAGCGCAGCAACCGTGCCAGGCGGGATCGCCGCCGCAAGTCGTTGATTTAGTTGGGACAAACCTTGTACGGGAGATCCGTGGCTGTTAATGTGTCCGCGATAACGACACAACAGGACACGATTGTGTCCGCACAGGAGACAGGTTTTGTCGTCACTGAAGACACACGCAGGGACATCGAGCCCCCCGCCGGACCCCCTTGGCGCGCTGGTGATCGACCGCGACGGGCAGGTGATTGCGGCAACCGGCATCGCCAGCGACGCGGCGCTGGCCCGCGCCGCGGTGGCCGCATTGGCAGAAGTCCCCACCGCCGATATCCCGGCGGCAAACGGCCGCACGGACCACGATCGCGCTATTCGCCCCCACCTGTTCGAGGTGACCGCGCCTGGCACCGAGGCAACGCGCCATATCGCAGTGGCACTGGCCGACGGTACGACGACGCTGGTGCTGCTGCATCGTCCCGGCGCCGCCACGGCGCTGTTCGATTTCCTCGGCGCCGTGCCCTTCGCCGGCGCCATCCTCGAACACTTCATCACCAACCCGTACCAGGCGATCACCGTGGCCGACCGCGACGGCCGCATGCGCTATATCAGCCCGGTGCACGAACGTTTTCTCGGGCTGCGCACCGGCGAGGGCATCGGCCAGCCGGCCGAGCGCGTGATTCCCAACTCGCGGCTGCCGCAGGTCGCGGCCACCGGCAAGGCCGAGATCGGTCAGCTGCAGCGGATGAATGGCGTCACCCGCGTGGTCAACCGCATTCCCATCGTCGAGCACGGCGAGGTGGTCGGCGCGATCGGCCAGGTCCTGTTCAAGGAACCCGAGGCGATCGCCCGAATGCACAAGGAGGTCAGCGAATTGCGCTCGCAGGTTGCCCACTACCGGCGCGCGCTGGACGATCTGCGCGGCGGTCCAGGCCGCCTGATCGGCGACAGCGCGCCGATGCAGCGGTTGCGGCGGGAGATCGAGACGGTCGCGCGGCTCGACGTGCCGGTGCTGATCCTGGGCGAAAGCGGCACCGGCAAGGAGCTCGTCGCACGCGCGATCCACGAGGCGAGCCAGCGCGATGGCGGCGAAACCCGGGACGGCAAGCCGCTGGTCAGCCTGAACCTCGCGGCGTTGCCGGCCACGCTGATCGAATCCGAGCTGTTTGGCCACGCGGCCGGGGCCTTCACCGGCAGCCGCCGCCAGGGTCAGTCCGGCAAGCTGGAACAGGCGGCCGGCGGCACGCTGTTTCTGGACGAGGTCGCCGATATTCCGATGGAGATGCAGGTCAAGCTGCTGCGCGTGCTGGAGGATCACCTGGTCGAACGCATCGGCAGCCGCCAGGCGCGCCGCATCGACTTCCGGCTGGTGGCGGCGACCAATCGCGACATCCAGGCGCTGATCGACGCCGGCCGCTTTCGCCTCGACCTGTACTACCGCCTCAGCGGCGTGGTGCTGCGCATCCCGGCGCTGCGCCAGCGCCGCGAAGATATCCCGGCCCTGCTGCAGCATTTCGTGCAGGGCTTCTGCCAACGCAACAATGTGCCGGTGCCGACCATCGACAGCGCAGTCCCCCGCCATCTGGCCGAACGCCCGTGGCCCGGGAATATCCGTCAACTACGGCAGAAGATCGAGGAAGCGCTGGTCTTCTGCGACGGCGGCCGCCTGCGGGTGACCGACTTCGCCCGCGGCGACGAGAGCGCGGCAGCAGCATTGGCGCCCGACGCGGCGCCGCACCCGCTCGCGCGAAGCTATGCCGAACACGAGGGGGAGGACGAGCTGCGTGGCGAGACACCGACGGCCATTGCGACCACGCCGCCTTCCCGTCCCGGCGCGCTGCGGGAACTGGCCTATGAAGCGGCGCTCAAGGCCATCGCCGACCACGGCGGCAACAAGAAACGCGCCGCGCAGGCGCTGGGGATTTCGCGCTCGCATTTGTATACGTTGCTGGCACGGGGGGCGGGGGGCGGAGCCGATCGATAGCAAGCCAGACCGAGGCCTTTACCGTGGCCCTGCGTCGATCCAACTTCCTTGCTCGGCGAATCGCGCTTCGAGCAGTTCGACTTGCCTCGCAAATTCGGCAGGGCGCCGCTGGCGAAAAGTTTTCAAGTTCCCGAGCTTCCATCGCAATGCCGGCAGCTCGCCGACATGCCCGCACTGGAGCAGCGACCAGTCCGGTGCCGCCCGGGACAGTCCTAGCAGGAATTCCTTGTGCCGCTTGCCGAGCCGCCTTGGCAGTTCGTGCTTCACCCGCTTGCGGGTATCGATCAGTGTGCTCAAGGGGCAGTCGACCTCTGTCATGCCGACAAAGGCACGGTCATACTCGGCCTCGATCTCCTTGTCGTTTCCGAAAAGCACCTCGTGGACGGGACGATTGTGGCCTGCGAGATAGGCCACGAAGCATTCCACCATGCCGTCCGTGATCCCACCCGATTCGTACAGTTGCCATACGTCGAACAGGTCGCGGGGATGCTGCCTGTCCAGCGCAGCCACGAGCTTGCCGGCGTAGAGCTCGTCGGGAGCGAGAATCGGCACCTCGAATTCGACGCCGAAAAGGTCTGCCGTCTTCGTGCTCAACGCGCGTTGCTCGACTGGGAGCACGGTGCCACGAAATACCAGATTGACCTCGACCTTCACCTGACTGACGTCGTTGCCGACGACGAGCTTGGACTCGCGCTGATCGCGTGCGCCGATCAGTCTTGTGCGCAGACCAAGCGCTGCGACGCGCTGCGCGATGGCAGCGAGCTCATGCTGGATGGCGCATAACGCTTCCTCTCTTTGCACGTCGCGCGGAACATATACCACGTCGATGTCCACGGACAGGCGCGGCATATCGCGAACGAACAGGTTGATGGCGGTGCCGCCCTTCATGGCGAACAGGTCGCCGGCAAAGACGGTAGGAGCGACGGCAAGCAGGAGACGGACAGTATCGGCGTAGGCGTTATCCATGGGGCTTCAGGCAGAGCAACGTGCCGTCGTCGAGACGGCTGATCCATCGCTTGTTGCTGCCTGAGCGTACCGGGTACTGTGCCAGCAGGGCATCGACGTCGACCAGTTCGGTCTCTCGAGCCCACGTCAAAAAAAGCCGAACGGCCTTGACGCTGGTGCAGCACGATAACAATTGTCCGAGCAGGTCCTTGCGAGGGGAACGTAAAACGTCGAAGACGTTACGCGCCTCCTCCAGACTTTGCTTAACACCTACCTCGTAAAGCATCTCAAGTGCTGCCCGCTCTGGGACCGACACGCGCACTCCCGTGGACATGCCGGGCGGCGTGATCAGCGTCCGCTCTGCCAGCGCCGAGTCTGACCAATCGAACAAGCGGGCATGAACATAGCGCGCCGGATGCCGATGTGTGAACCACTCTGGAAGGGAATAGCGGGTATCGCCCCACAGCACGAGCGCCTGGCCGCTGCCCAGGTTGTGTCGCATTCCCTGCCAGGCGAGAGCCGTTTTGCCGCCTACGTGGAGGCCGGGCACTTGCTGCTGCAGGAAACGCAGAGAGCCATCGACGCCGAAGTCGTCGTTGGGAAAGGCATAAACACCTTGTGCAAGGCGAAGCAGCCAGCCGCCGTCGGCATACCGCGCCGCGAGCTGTGGCGACACCCCAAATTCGCGCAGCGTGGCCAGGTCGAACGGCGCCCCCCGGTGCAGTCCGGTTTGCAGGCGCTTGATTATCTGGTATCGGGTAACTTCAACCATGATTGAAGAATAGCACCAGATCTAATCAAGCGTGGCAGGTCTGATTGATTCACCCCCGAGGATTCTCGTCCTGGTTTATTTCCACGGCAAGATCTAATCAGATGACGTCCGCGGTGGTGCATCCCCCGGAGACGAACTCGCCAGGGACATACGACGCCGCCCTGCGCGTCAGCCCGCCTGCCCGAACGCCGCCATCAGCCGCGCCACCGCCGCCGGCACGTCGGCCGCCTCGGTGATCGCGCGCACCACGGCCGCGCTGCCGACGCCCGCTTCCAGCACCTGCGGCAGATTGCCGGCGTCGACGCCGCCGATGCCGACCAGCGCCGGCACCTGCTCGCGCATCAGGCGGGCATAGGCGTAAAAGCGTCCCAGACCTTGCGGCTGGGTCGGCATGACCTTGGTGGTGGTCGGAAAGATGGCGCCGAGCGCCAGATAGCTGGGGCGCAGCGGGGCGACGCGCAGCATCTCGGCGTAGCCATGCGTGGAAACGCCCAGCCGCAGGCCGGAGGCGCGCAGCGCGTCGAGGTCGGCTTCGTCCAGGTCTTCCTGGCCCAGGTGGATGCCGTAGATGCCGCTGGCCGCGCTGTCGTTGCCGTTGGCGGCGTGATAGTCCAGTGCGGCGCGCCAATGGTCGTTGATGAACAGCCGGCTGCGGCTGCCGCGCGCGGCCACCGCGGCGCGGGCGATCTGCTCGCGCACCGCGGCCGCGTCGTCGGACTTGAAGCGCAGTTGCACAGTCGGGACGTCGAGCGGCACCAGCCGTTCGATCCAGTCGGCGGTCGGCACCACGGCGTAGAGGCCAAGGCGCGCGGGGCATGGCACGAAGGGTTCGACCGATTGTTCGGGCGCGACCAGCGCGGCATGCCGCACCCGCGGGAAGCGGGCGAACTCGGCGGGCCAGTCCAGCGTGCCGGGTTGCCAGGCGCGCGCCAGGCACAGCGCATCGTGCGCGGGGAAATGCAGCGCCAGCGTGGCCAGCAGCGTCGCGACGAAGGACGGCGATTGCGCGGCATCGTCGTTGGCGTCGGCCGGCGTTGCAAACACCCAGGTCCCCATCGGCGAGCGCACCGTGTCGATCCACTGGCCGCCCTCGCGCTCCGTCTGGATCAGCATCGCGCCGCGCGCGGCGACGCGTTCGATCGTGGCGGCATCAACCTCGCCGTCGGCCAGCAACAGATCCGCCTGGCCCAGCGTTTCGGCGGCATCGGCGGTCAGCGTGTCCTGCAGCCGCCAGGCGCGCCAGCCGCGGTCGGCCAGGCCGAAGGTTTCGCCATGGCGCGCGACCAGTGCGGATTGCAGCGCCGTATCGACCGGCATCGGCGTCGGTTGGCGCGTCATGCGTGCTCCTGTGCGTGCCAGAACGGCATGCCGACCACCGGCGTGCTGGCCTGCGCGATCTCGCGCTCGGGCATCGGTCCGGCCAGATAGGCCAGGCGCCCCGCCTCGACCGCACGGGCGAAGGCGCGCGCCATCTCGATCGGATAGGCGGCCTGCGCCACCGCGGTGTTGAGCAGCACGCCGTCGTAGCCCCATTCGAGCACCTGCGCCGCATGCGACGGCAGGCCCAGGCCCGCGTCGACGATCAGCGGCGTGTCGGGCAGGCGATCGCGCAGCACCCGCATCGCGTGCGGATTGACCGCGCCCTTGCCGGTGCCGATCGGCGCGGCCCACGGCATCAGCGCCTGGCAGCCGGCGTCGAGGAGGCGCCGGCACAGCACCAGGTCCTCGGTGCAATACGGCAGCACCTTGAAGCCTTCCTTGATCAGCGTCTCGGCCACCGCCGGCAGGTTCAGCGTGTCGGGCTGCAGCGTGTAGTCGTCGCCGACCAGTTCCAGCTTGATCCAGTCGGTCTCGAACACCTCGCGCGCCATCATCGCGGTGGTGATCGCCTCCTGCGCCGCCATGCATCCGGCGGTATTGGGCAGCACCGGCACCTGCATCGACTTGAGCATCTGCCAGAAGGCCTGGCCGCCCTCGCCGTCGCCGACCGCGCCCTGGCGGCGCAGCGCCACCGTCAGCATGGCCGGCCGTGCGGCGTCGACCGCGGACTGCAGCGTCGCCGGCGACGGATAGCGCGCGGTGCCCAGCAGCAGGCGGGAAGAAAACGATTCGCCGTAGAGCACGAAGGGATCGCGCACGGCATCCTGGGTCGGGAAGGTCATGGGATCAGCCTCCGGTAACGGGTTGCACGAGATCGATGCGGTCGCCGGCGGACAGCGGCGTATCCGCATGGGCGGCGCGCGGCACGAAGCGGCCGTTGAGCGCGGCGGCGAAGGGTGGCGGGATCTGCGCCGCGGCCACCGCGTCGGCCAGCGTGGCCGGCGCGTTCAGCGCCAGCGGCTTGCCATTGAGCAGGATTTCCATGGTGTTCAGCGCGTGTGTCATCGGTTGGGACGAACCGGGCAAGGCGACGCTCGACGAACGAGCGCCTTGGGCGGTGGCGTCGGATTCAGCGGCGCGGGATGGCATCGATGCGGACATCAATGCAGCACCGCATTGCCATGCACGGGCGCGATCATGCCGGGCCAGCGGGCCGAGGCCGGCACCGCATGCGCGGCGGGGTCGCCGTCGGCCAGTGCGCGCACGACTTCGCAGGCGGCCTCGACCACCGCCGGCGCGATCAGGAAGCCGTGCCGGTACAGGCCATTGAGGCGCACCACGCGCGCCTGCTCGTCGACCCGCACCGCGGGCAGATGATCGGGACGCGTCGGCCGGCGCTGCACGTTGAGCTCCAGCACGCGGGCCTCGCCGAAGGCCGGATGCAGCGAATAGGCGGCCGACAGCAGTTCCAGCGCGGAGCGCACGCTCATCGGCGAGTCGTCCTCGCTTTCCAGCTCGGTGGCGCCGATCACGTACAGATGGTTGGGCTTGGGCGCGATATAGATCGGATAGCGCGGATGCAGCAGCCGCACCGGGCGATGCAGCGAGACCTCGGGCGCGAACACCCGCACCACCTCGCCGCGCAGGCCGCGCAGGCCCGGCATGCCGCCCGCGCCGCCGATGGCGCCCTCGGCGGGCCACGCGGCACGCGCGCCCAGGCCGCGGCAATCGAGCACGACACGCGCGTCGATGCCCAGCCGCGGCAGGTCGCGCTCGTCGATCTCGCCCGCTTCCCAGACGCAATGCACGCCGGCGGAGACCGCGCAGGCCAGCAGCGCGCGCAGGGTGCCGCGGTTGTCCAGCTGGCCCTCGCCCTCGAGCAGCAGCCCTTGCTGGAAGCGCCCGGCCAGCGCGGGTTCGAGCGATGCGATGCCGGCCGCGTCGACCCGCCGCAGCCGTTCGGCCACCAGTTCGGGCGGCGACACGGCGCGAATACGGCTGGTAAACAAGGGCATCTCGCCGCGGTCGTGGGCGTGCCAGACCACCAGCGTGCCGTCCTGCTGGAAGAAGACCGGATCGACCGCCGCGGCCTCGTCGGCCTGCTCGTCGTCTTGTTCGGCGTTCAGCTCGGCCACCCATGCGCGCCACAGGTCCACGCTGGCGATGCCCAGCTCGACGATGCGGCGCTCGCTGATGGCCGATTCGGCCAGCGGCGCCAGCATCGCGGCGGCGACATGGGCGGCCGCGCCCGCGCCGTCGGGACCGGCGCGTTCGACCAGGGCCACGCGCAGGCCACCGCGGACCAGGCGCCAGGCGGCCAGGCGTCCGGCCAGGCCGGCGCCGAGAATGGCGACGTCAAACTGCTGTTTCATGGGGTGTATTGTGCCAGCCCGGCCGTGGCGGGCCGGGAACATCGATTCGCAAGGAACGCGCTTCGTCGCCCCCCGAAGGCGGGGGCCCAGCGTCTCGATTCCCGTTCGGCCGAATCAAGCCGCTGGGTTCCCGCGTTGCGGGAACGACAAACGCACGCTTACGAGTAGATCTTGCCGCCCTTGCTGACGAACTCGATCGACTTTTCCTGCATGCCGCGTTCCGCCTGCGCGACCTCCTCGGACTTCAGCGACGCGGCGTAGTCGCGCACGTCCTGCGTGATCTTCATCGAGCAGAACTTCGGACCGCACATCGAGCAGAAGTGCGCGATCTTGGCGCCTTCGGCCGGCAGCGTCGCATCGTGGAAGGAGCGCGCGCGTTCCGGATCGAGGCCCAGGTTGAACTGGTCCTCCCAGCGGAACTCGAAGCGCGCCTTCGACAGCGCGTTGTCGCGCAGCTGCGCGCCGGGCCAGCCCTTGGCCAGATCGGCGGCATGCGCGGCGATCTTGTAGGTGATGATGCCCTCGCGCACGTCTTCCTTGTCGGGCAGGCCCAGATGCTCCTTCGGCGTGACGTAGCACAGCATCGCCGTGCCCATCCAGCCGATATTGGCCGCGCCGATGCCGCTGGTGATGTGGTCGTAGCCGGGAGCGATGTCGGTAACCAGCGGTCCGAGCGTGTAGAACGGGGCCTCGTAGCAGTGCTTGAGCTCCTCGTCCATATTGGCCTGGATGCGCTGCAGCGGCACGTGGCCCGGGCCCTCGATCATCACCTGGACGTCGTGCTTCCACGCCTTGGCGGTCAGCTCGCCCAGCGTGCGCAGCTCGCCGAACTGCGCCTCGTCGTTCGAGTCGGCGATGCAGCCTGGACGCAGGCCGTCGCCGAGGCTGAACGACACGTCATAGGCCTTCATGATTTCGCAGATCTCGTCGAAGTGCGTGTACAGGAAGTTTTCCTTGTGGTGGGCCAGGCACCACTTCGCCATGATCGAGCCGCCGCGCGAGACGATGCCGGTCACGCGATCCGCGGTCAGCGGCACATAGCGCAGCAGCACGCCGGCGTGGATCGTGAAGTAGTCCACGCCCTGCTCGGCCTGCTCGATCAGCGTGTCGCGGAACATCTCCCAGGTCAGGTCCTCGGCGATGCCGCCGGTCTTGTCCAGCGCCTGGTAAATCGGCACCGTGCCGATCGGCACCGGCGAATTGCGCAGGATCCATTCCCGCGTCTCATGGATATGCTTGCCGGTGGACAGGTCCATGATGGTGTCGGCGCCCCAGCGGATCGACCAGACCATCTTCTCGACCTCCTCGGCCAGCGACGAGGTCACCGCCGAATTGCCTAGGTTGCCGTTGATCTTCACGCGGAAATTGCGGCCGATGATCATCGGCTCGAGTTCCGTGTGGTTGATGTTGGCGGGGATGATCGCGCGGCCCGCGGCCACTTCCTGGCGCACGAATTCCGGCGTGATGTCCTCCGGACGCAGCGGCAGGCCGGCGCCGAGCGCATTGCCCGGATGCTGGCGCAGCAGCGCCTTGTACTCGGGCTTGTCGTACAGCGCCTGCAGGTTCAGCGATTCGCGCAGCGCGATGTACTCCATTTCCGGCGTGACGATGCCCCGGCGCGCGTAGTGCATCTGCGTGACATTGGCGCCGGCCTTGGCGCGGCGCGGATTGGTCAGCTGCGCGAAACGCAGGTGCGCGGTAGCCGGGTCGTTGGCCCGCGCCTGGCCGTACTCGGACGACAGGCCCGGCAGCACCTCGGTATCGCCGCGTTCCTCGATCCATTTGGCCCGTACCGGCGGCAGACCGGCCTTCAGGTCGATGCGCACGTCGGGGTCGCTGTACGGGCCCGAGGTGTCGTAGACCGGGATCGGCGGGTTCGGCATCTCGCCGTGCTCGGTACGCGTGGCGGTCTGCAGGATGGTGCGCATCGGCACGCGGATGTCCGGACGGCTGCCGGTCAGATAGGTCTTGCTCGATGCGGGGTAGGCGAACTTCTGGTCGAGATCGCTGGCGAGCGATTCGAAGGATGCGGCGGGGGCGGCGTTATTGCGGGCCATGGATATCGTCCTCTCTCTTTGGGGGATGGACGAAACCAGGAGTCCTGTGAGCATGTCCCTCGGGGACCATGCTGGCGCGGCTGGAATGCGCGCCGGCTGGAACTGCGGTCTTCAGTGAAACTTCCCACGCCGGTACTAACCGGATCGGGTTCGAAGGGACTCTCTCAGCCGCACGGCCAATCCGTACGGCACCCCTGTTTCATCCAACGGGGCCAATTTAAGCACAAGGGAACTGGCGGCGCCAGCCTTGTTTCATTCGCACTGTGGTGCGCTGCGGTATCGGATCGGCCCCTCGGCGTGACGCCCGGGGCGCCTGCGTCACCCCGAGCCAGGGCCTCGCGCGTTGCTCTACCATGCAGACAGCGTGTCCGGCATGCAGCGTGCGAAATGCGTGCCGGGCCGCCGACGATTGCAATGGCAACCGCAATGGCAAAGGCGGGGCAGAGACAGACCGTCCGCCACAGGAGACACCATGAGCACCAGCGACGCCGCCACCCACCGCGTCTTCAACCAGGTCCCCGATCTGGCGCACCACAATCCGTTCGCCATCGATACCGCGCTCGGCGCCGCGCTCGAGCGCCTCGGCGGCGGCTGGCATGCCGGCGAGCTGCGCGAGTTCGGCGCGACGCTGGGCCAGCCCGAGGTCCAGGCCTGGGCGGACCAGGCCAATCGCCATCCGCCCGAATTGCACACGCACAGCCGCACCGGCGAACGGATCGACCAGGTCCGCTTCGATCCGAGCTGGCACGCGCTGCTGTCGCTGCTGCGCAGCCGCCAGCTGCACGCGTTGCCGTTTGCGCAGCCGCGTCCCGGCGCCTGGGCCGCGCGCACCGCCGGCTACTTCCTGCAGGCGCAACTCGAATCGGGCTCGCTGTGTCCGGCGACGATGACCTTCGCCAGCATCCCGGTGCTGCAGAAGGAGGCGGCGCTGTTCAGCGAGCTGGCGCCGCGGCTCTACGCCACCGCGCACGACCCCGAAGATGTGCCCTGGCGCGACAAGCGCGCGGCGATGATCGGCATGGGCATGACCGAGAAGCAGGGCGGCTCCGACGTGCGCGCCAACACCACGGTGGCGCGCCCGGTGCGCGGCGAGGGCCGCGGCGCAGAGTACGCGCTGACGGGCCACAAGTGGTTTTTCTCCGCGCCGATGTGCGACGCGCACCTGGTAGTCGCCCGCATGGGCGGCGAGGACGGGCCGCTGTCGTGCTTCTTCGTGCCGCGCTTTCGCGACGACGGCAGCCGCAACGCGATCCAGATCCAGCGGCTCAAGGACAAGCTCGGCAATCGCTCCAACGCCAGCAGCGAGGTCGAATTCCGCGGTGCCAGCGGCATCCTGATCGGCGAGGAGGGACGCGGCATTCCGACCATCATCGAGATGGCCACCAACACCCGGCTCGATTGCGTGATCGGCAGCGCCGCGCTGCTGCGGACCGCGCTGGTGCAGTCGATCCACCATGCGCGCCATCGCAGCGCCTTCGGCAAGCGGCTCGCCGATCAGCCGCTGATGCGCAACGTGCTGGCCGATCTCGCGCTCGAGAGCGAGGCGGCGACGCTGCTGATGATGGAGCTCGCGCATGCGTTCGAGCATGCGGCCACCGACCCGCTGGCCGGGGCATGGAAGCGCATCGTGACGCCCGCAGCCAAGTTCTGGATCTGCAAGCGCGCGATCGAGGCGACCGGCGAGGCGATGGAGGTCTGGGGCGGCAACGGCTACGTCGAGGAAGGGCCGATGGCGCGGCTCTACCGCGAGGCGCCGGTCAATTCGATCTGGGAAGGGTCGGGCAACATCATGTGCCTGGACGTGCTGCGCGCGATCCAGCGCAGTCCCGACGAGGCGCTGCGGCTGCTGCAGGACCTCGGCCAGCGCGCCGGCGGGCATGCCGCGGTGCGCGCCGAACTGGCTTCGCTGCAGGCGATGCTGCGCGCCGCGCCGGAAGACCAGGAAACCTGCGCGCGCCGCTTCGCGCAGGGCCTGGTGCTGACCGCGCAGGCGGCGCTGATGCTGGCGCATGCCGATGCCGACAGCGCCGAGCGCTTCGTCGCCAGCCGGCTCGAGCGGCAGCATGGGCGCGTGTTCGGCACGCTGGACGGCAGCGCGGCGCAACTGGGCAAGCTGATCGAGCGGGCCTGGCCGGTCTGACGCGGCACGCGTCCGCCGGCGGTGGCCGCTCGCTCAGGCACGCGCCAGCAAGGTCTCCAGCGCGCGCAGCCGCACCCGCGGGCCGTGGCGGATCAGGTCGTGCGCGCGCTCGCCGATCATGATCGCCGGCGCATCGGCATCGCCGCCCGCCAGGGTCGGCATGATCGACGCATCGGCCACGCGCAGCGCCTCGACCCCACGCACGCGCAATTGCGGATCGACCACCGACAGCGCATCGATGCCCATCCGGCAGGTGCCGGCCGGCCGCTCGGCCGCCTCGGCATGGGCGCGGACCAGCGCGTCGATGGCGGCGTCATCGCCGGGATCGGCGCGCACTCCGCCGCAGTACAGCGCCTTGCCGCCGAACGCGGCCAGCGGCGGCTGCGCGAGGATACGCCGCACCAGCGCCACGCCTGCGATCAGATCGCGCACGTCCTGGGCATCGCCGAGCAAGCCGGCCTCGATCAGCGGCCGGCGCTGCGGATCGCTGCCGGCCAGCCGCAACTGTCCGCGGCTGCGCGGACGCAGCAGCAGCACGCGGCAACCGTAGCTCTGGCCGTGCCCGGCGCCATCGCCGCGCGCATGGCCAGGGCCGACGACAAAGCGCAGTTGCAGATCCGGCTCCGAAAGCTCGGGCTGGCTCTTCAGCAGTGCGCCCGCGCTGATGGGCTCGGCCTGCGCCAGCGCGCCGCGACGCCGGCCGAGACCGACGCCATGCCGCAGCCAGTGCCATGCCGCGGCGAAGGACCTGCCGATCGACATGCCGATCGTCGATTGGGCGCCGACCCAGCGCGGTCCGAACGATTGCCGCAGCGAGGGGGGCGTCGGGCCGCGCTTGTGCAGCAGCATGCCGACCGGTTGCTGCAGGTTCAGGCCCACGCCAGGCAGATGCTGCACGACACCGATGCCGTGCTCGCGCAGATGATCGGCCGGCCCGATGCCGGAGACCATCAGCAGTTGCGGCGAGCCGATCGCACCGGCGGCCAGCACCACTTCGCGCCGCGCGCGCAGCTGGACGAGGCGGCCGTGGCGCAGGGCCTGCACGCCCGCCGCGCGCCGTCCTTCGAACAGGATGCGCTGCGCCTGCACGCCGTGCAGGACCTGGAGATTGCCGCCGACGCCGCGATGCAGATAGGCACGCGCCGCGCTCCACGGCTCGCCGCGGTGGCGCGCGCTCTGGAACCAGCCGACGCCCTCCTGCAGGGGGCCGTTGAAGTCGTCATTGCGGGGATGGCCGGCGTGGGCGGCGGACTCGACGAAGTAGCGGGCCAGCGGCGAGGGTGCAGGGGGATCGCCGACATGCAGCGGACCGTTGCCGCCATGCCAGGGATCGTCGTCGCGGCCCATCACGCGCGTATTGCATTCGGCGCGGCGAAAGCAAGGCAGGACATCGTCCCAGGACCAGCCGTCGCAGCCGGCCTCGGCCCAGCCGTCGTAGTCGGACGGCGCGCCGCGCAGATAAGGCCCCCAGTCCGGCGCGTCATCGTCATGCCAGGCCGCCTCCAGCAGTGCGATCGATTCACTGCCGCTGTCGGCCAGCCTGCCGGCCAGCGCGCACGCCGCCGCGCCGCCCCCGATCACGATGTAATCGAAACTGGTGTCCATTTGTCCCCTCGCACGATGGCAAGTCGGCGCGCCGCTTGCTTCGCGCGTCAGGCTGCCGGAGATGGCCGGCGGACGGGGCGCGAACGCGGTCTATGCTGCCCAGTGTAGGCGCTTTGCGAAGGGGAAAGGAGGGGAACGCAGAAGCCGGAGAAGCCCGGAGGAAAGCGAGGGAAGAGGCAGGGCGTGCGGACGCGCGCCCTGCCCTTGCGGCGGGTATTACGACTTGAGCATCGGCTTGCCGAGCATCCGCGCCAGCACCGCTTCCGGCGAGTGGGTGTGGTCCGAGATCGCGCGCGGATCGAGGTAGTAGGTCTGCTCCATCATCGCGCGGCCGCGCATGGCAGCGTGCAGCACCTGATCGCTGAAGACGATCCAGGTGGAGCCGGGCGGGAAGTGGAATTCCTGCTGCGGCACCGTCGCCTGGTAGTCCAGGTCCGCCTTGGCCATGTCGTGCAGTTGCAGCATGCGGTGGTCGTATTCCGAGCGTTCGCGCTTGGTGATATGCAGTTGCTTCATCAGCCAGGCCTGCCCCGGCCACATGCCCTTGGTGCGCGGCACGAAACGCTGGGCGAAATCGGCGAACGGCTCGCCGACGCGCCACACGCGCGGCGCCTGCGGATCGATGTTGTGGAATACGCGCAGCAGGCGCTTGCCCAGCATCGGATTGGACGGGAACGAGTCCACGTGCAGGCGCGTATCGTCCTTGCGCCAGCTGACCGGACGCCCGGCGATCTCGCTCGGCCGCAGCGAGGTGCCGGCGCGCTCCAGATGCGGCCCGTATTCGGGAAACAGCGACAGCACCAGCCGCTCGCTGTATTCGGCATAGCGCCGGATCAGCGCATACAGATCGGCGAGGTCCCTGGGGCTGCCGACGGCGCCGCGCACGGCGGTGTCGTTGGCGCGCAGGTTGATGTTCTTGGACTTGCCGTCGGACCAGCGGCTGTCGAGGAAGCGCTCCTCGCCCGGCTCGAAGCGGAAATGCAGCTCGGGGAAATACAGCACGGCACCCTGCTCGAGCTCGCGGCGCAGGCCCGCGGCCGTCTCGGCGCGCAGCTGCGGCGCCCAGTCGGTATAGGGCTGCGGACGGATCAGGTCGAGCCCGCCCACGGCGGCGGACGCGGCGGACGGTGCGGCGCCGGTCGAAGGCGCGGCGGGGACAGCGGTTTGAATGGACATGGGATTCCTCGGCATGCTGGCGTGTGCCACGCCTGATGGCGCGATTCTACCGCCGCGCCGCGGCGCTCTTTGCGCGCCGCCGTTTCGCCCCGCTTTCCCCCCCTCTTGAAGCGACGACGTCCGACACTACATTCGTGTCGAACGCGCGCCGGCCCGGTCCGGCACGCGGAGGCCGGCCGCGCCGGCCCGAATGCACGAGTCGCAAAAAGTAGCAAGGAGCAAGGAGGTAATGCCATGTACGCATCGTTGCTGAGTTCTCCGGGCAGCCTGTTTGCCGAGTTCGATCGGCTGCAGCGCGAGCTGCATCAGTTCCTCTCGACGCCGAGCAGCATCCGCGCGGTCGCGCGCGGCGCCTTTCCGGCCGTCAATATCGGCATGACCCCGGCCAGCGTCGAGGTCTATGCGTTCGCGCCCGGTATCGATCCGTCCACGCTCGAGGTCAGCGTCGACCGCGGCGTGCTGACCATCGCGGGCCAGCGCAGCACGCAGAGCGGGCGCGCGGAGCAGCCCGGCGGGCAGACGACAGACCCGTCGGCAAATCAGCAAGCCGGACAACAGGGCCCGCAGGGTCAGACCGCCGCGGGCGCGTCGAGCCTCGGCAAGGACACCAACGTCTATGTGCGCGAGCGCTTCAGCGGCAGCTTCCGGCGCGTCATTTCGCTGCCGGAGGACGCCGATACCGCCAGGATCGATGCCACCTATCGCGACGGGCTGCTGCGGATCTCGATCGCTCGCCAGGAATCGGCCCAGCCGCGCCGGATCACCGTGAACTGACCGATGTTTGCACCGAGCAGGAGGTTGATCATGAACGACCAAGCCGTCACCCGGACCGACCAGGACCGGAACGTCAATGCGAACGTCAGCGGGAACGACAACAACGCCAATGCCAACGCGACGCTGTTGCCGCGCGTGGACGTGACCGAGGATCCGACCGGCATCACGCTGCTGGCCGACCTGCCCGGCGTATCGCGCGACACGCTGCAGGTGCGCGCCGACCGCGACAGCCTGACTATCGAGGGCGAGATTCGCCAGGAGATGCCCGAAGGGCTGGAGCCGGTCTATGCCGAGGTGCAGATCGCGCGCTACAAGCGCGTCTTCACGCTGAGCCGCGAGCTCGACAGCAGCGCGATCTCGGCGGTGCTGAAGGACGGCGTGCTGAATCTGCGGATTCCGAAGCAGGCCGAAGCGCAGCCGCGGCGGATCGAAGTGAAGGTGGGGTAAGTGGAGGTGGGGTGAGAGTGAAGGCGGCGGTGGCGTCGGCCGCCGCTGCCTTCTCCCCCGGCCCCTTTCCCGCAAGCGGGAGAGGGGAGGTCTTGCTCCCTACGCCTCATGGGGAGAGCGGAGGTCTTGCTCCCTCTCCCCCTCAGGGGGAGAGGGCCGGGGAGAGGGGGTGGTCTTCCCCTCCCCCGGCACCCAGGCAAATTACAGTCCGGCCGCCGCGCGCAGTGCCGCGGCCTTGTCGGTGGCTTCCCACGAGAATTCCGGCTCCTCGCGGCCGAAGTGGCCGTAGGCGGCGGTCTTTTCGTAGATCGGACGCAGCAGGTCCAGCATCTGCACGATGCCCTTGGGCCGCAGGTCGAAGTGCTCCATCACCAGTTTGGCGATCGCCTCGTCGGAGATCTTGCCGGTGCCTTCGGTGTAGACCGTCACGTTGATCGGGCGCGCCACGCCGATCGCGTAGCTGACCTGCACCTGGCACTGGCGCGCCAGGCCCGCGGCCACCACGTTCTTGGCCACATAGCGGGCCGCATAGGCCGCCGAGCGGTCGACCTTGGACGGGTCCTTGCCCGAGAACGCGCCGCCGCCGTGCGGCGCCGCGCCGCCATAGGTGTCGACGATGATCTTGCGGCCGGTCAGGCCGCAGTCGCCCTGCGGGCCGCCGATGACGAAGCGGCCGGTCGGGTTCACCAGGTATTTGGTGTCCTTGAGCATCTCGGGCGGCAGCACCGGCTTGATGATCTCCTCGATCACCGCCTCGCGGATCTGCGCCTGGGTGATGTCCGGCGCGTGCTGGGTCGACAGCACCACGGTATCGACGCTGTGCGGACGGCCGTCGACATAGCGCACGGTGACCTGCGACTTGGCGTCCGGGCGCAGCCAGGGCAGGCGGCCGTCGCGGCGCAGCTGCGACTGGCGCTCGACCAGGCGGTGCGAGTAATAGATCGGGAACGGCATCAGTTCCGGGGTCTCGTCGCAGGCATAGCCGAACATCAGGCCCTGGTCGCCGGCGCCCTGGTTCAGATAATCGTCCGAGGCGCGGTCGACACCCTGGGCAATATCGGGCGATTGCTTGTCGTAGGCGACCAGCACCGCGCAGCCCTTGTAATCGATGCCGTAATCGGTGTTGTCGTAGCCGATCCGCTTGATGGTTTCGCGCGCGACCTGGATATAGTCGACGTTGGCCGTGGTGGTGATTTCCCCGGCCAATACCACCAGCCCGGTATTGCACAGGGTTTCGGCGGCGACGCGCGCGTACTTGTCCTGGGCCAGGATGGCGTCCAGAACGGCGTCGGAAATCTGGTCGGCGACCTTGTCGGGATGGCCTTCGGAGACGGATTCCGAAGTAAAGAGGAAGTCGTTTGCCACGAACTTTTTCTCCAGGTTAGCTATTGCGTGCCAACCATGTTCAGTTCGGGCGGCGACGCTTTAGCGGTATTTTCAGCACGTCCTGATGAGACGGTATCGCCCCGCAAGTTGTCAGTTAACTCGGCGATGCGCGGTATTATACGCGCCTGCGCGGCGCGGCACACGCGCCGCCGCAACGGTGTGCCGAGGCCATCGGCGCTCGCCGAGGCAGTCGGCGGCGGCCGCGAAACAATAACCGCGGAAGAATGAACCACGCCGGCCCGGGGCCGGCCCCTTGTTGGGACTCCATGACCTTCCTGTTCTGGCTGATTGCCCGCCTGCCGCTGGCATGGCTGCAAGCCATTGGCGGCGTGCTCGGCCTGCTGGCCGCGCGCCTGCCGGGCCGCTACGGCAGGCGACTCGCCGAGAATTTCCGCCAGGCCTATCCGGACGCCACCGACGAGATGCTGGCCGAGGCGGCCCGCTCCACCGGCCGGATGGTGATGGAGATGCCGTACTTCTGGAGCCGCAAGACGCTGAAGGCGAGGCTTGCCGGGTTCTCCGAGCACACGTGGGAGGAACTCGACCGGCTGCTCGGCAAGGGCAACGGGCTGATCATGCTGGTCCCGCATCTGGGTTGCTTCGAGGTGCTGCCGCAGGCGTACGCGCTGCGGCACAAGGTGACCGCGCTGTACAAGCCGCCGCACCAGCCCTGGCTGCGCGACTGGATCGAGCGGATGCGCACCCGCCCCAATCTGGTGATGGCGACGGCCACGCCGCGGGGCGTGCGCACGCTGGTCAAGGCGCTCAAGCGCGGCGAGTCGATCGGCATCCTGCCCGACCAGGTGCCCAAGGGCGGCGAAGGGGTCTGGGCGCCGTTCTTCGGCAAGCCCGCGTACACCATGACGCTGGTGCAGCGCCTGCAGCAACTGACGGGCGCGCCGATCGCAATGGTCTTCGCCGAGCGCACCGCGCAAGGGGCCACCTATATCGCCCATATGCGCGTGCTGGAAGACAGGCTGCCGGACGATCCCGTCGAGGCCGCCACCGTGCTCAACCGCACGGTCGAATCGCTGGTCGCCGAAGCGCCGACCCAATACCTGTGGGGCTACAACCGTTACAAGCACCCGGCGGGTGCGGAGCTTCCGCCCCAAGCCGTGTGACAGATCCGATGACTTTCCTGTTCTGGCTGATTTCCCGTCTGCCGCTGGCCTGGTTGCAGGCCATCGGTGGCGCGCTGGGCCTGCTGGCCGCGAAGTGGCCGGGCCGCTACGGGCGGCGCCTGACGGAAAACTTCCGCCACGCCTTTCCCGACGCCACCGACGAGATGGTGAACGAGGCCGCCCGCTCGATGGGACGCATGATCCTGGAGATGCCCTATTTCTGGACCCGGCACACCATCAAGGCGAAGCTGTACGACTTCAACGAGGTGGTCTGGCCGGCGCTGGACCGGCTGCAGGAGCAGGGGCGGGGCGTGATCGTGCTGACGCCGCACCTGGGCTGCTTCGAGGTGTTGCCGCAATCGTATGCGATGCGCCGGCCCGTCACGGTGCTGTTCAAGCCGCCGCATCAGCCGTGGCTGCGCGACTGGGTCGAACGGATGCGCAACCGCCAGAACATGACCAGCGCGCCGGCCAACCCCCGCGGCGTGCGGCTGCTGGTCAAGGCCCTCAAGCGCAAGGAGGCCATCGGCATCCTGCCCGACCAGGTGCCGATCGGCGGCGAAGGCACGTGGGCGCCGTTCTTCGGCCGTCCCGCCTACACCATGACGCTGGTACAGCGCCTGCAGAAATCGAGCGGCGCGCCGTTGGCGATCGTCGCTTCGATCCGTTTGCCCCGGGGCGGCGGCTATCGCGCCTTTCTCCGCGTGATTGAAGAGCCGCTGCCGGAGGATCCGGCCGCCGCCGCCGCCGTGATCAACGGCGTGGTCGAGGAGCTGGTACGGCTGGCACCGACCCAGTACCTGTGGGGCTACAACCGCTACAAGCACCCGGCCGGCGCGGAATTGCCGCCGCCGTGGCCGCCCGAGGCGCTCCCGCCGACCACGCCATCCACGCCGCCCGCCACGCCGGCATCGCGCCCTGGCGCGGCCGAGGCGGCCGCCACGGACCCGACTTCCCCCACTTCGCATCCATGAGCCGTCTTTTCACCTGGCTGGGCATCGGTCTGCTCACCGTGCTCGGCAAGCTGCCCTACCCCCTGGTCGCCCGCTTCGGCGAAGGGCTCGGCAGCCTGCTGTACCTGTTTCCCAGCGGGCGCCGCGAGGTGGTTCGCGCCAACCTGCGCCTGGCCTTCCCGGACAAGTCCGACGCCGAGATCGCCCAGCTGTCGCGCCAGTCGTTCCGCTCGGTCTTCCGCAGCTTCGCCGAACGCGGCATCTTCTGGACCGGCAGCGAGGCGCAGATGCGCCGCTGGGTGCAGATCGACGACCAGGCCAACCTGGTCGCGCTCGACGGCGAGCCGCACATCCTGGTCACGCTGCACCTGTCCGGCGTCGAGGCCGGCGCGATCCGGCTGACGATCTATCTGCGCGATCACGTGGGCCGCTCGGGCGCGTCGCTGTACACCAAGCAGAAGAACGCGCTGTTCGATGGCTTCCTGAAGCAGGCGCGCGGCCGCTTCGGCGCCAACATGATCGCGCGCAACGACAGCGTGCGGGACATCATCCGCTGCCTGAAGAAGGGCGAGGCGCTGCAGCTGATCTCCGACATGGACTTCGGCGAGCGCGACTCGGAATTCGTGCCCTTCTTCGGCGCGCAGGCGCTGACGCTGACGTCGGTGTCGCGGCTGGCGCGGCTGACCGGCGCCAAGGTCGTGCCGATGTACACCGAGCAGTTGCCCGACTATCGCGGCTATGTGCTGCGCATCCTGCCCGCCTGGGACAGCTACCCGGGCGAGAGCGTGACCGGCGACACGCGCCGGATGAACGCCTTCTTCGAGGACTGCATCCGCCCGCGCATCGCCGAGTACTACTGGGTGCACAAACGCTTCAAGCATCGCCCGCCGGGCGAACCCGAGATATATTGACGTTCGGCCGACATATTGGCGGCCGCAAACCCAAGAACGCTGACCCGGCCGCCCGCGGCCTTCCGGTTTCCCCGGTCTTTACCGGTCCCGGCCTTTCCCGACCCGCGCCATGAAAATCCAGTTCACCAAGATGCACGGCGCCGGCAACGACTTCGTCGTGCTGGACGGCATCCACCAGACCCTGAACCTGAGCACCGAGCAATGGCGCGCGCTGGCGAGCCGGCATTTCGGCGTGGGCGCGGACCAGATCCTGATCGTCGAGAAGCCGACCCGGCCCGACGTCGACTTCCGCTACCGGATCTTCAATGCCGACGGCGGCGAGGTCGAGCACTGCGGCAACGGCGCGCGCTGCTTCGTGCGTTTCGTCGCCGATCACGGCCTGACCGACAAGCGCTCGGTCCGCGTCGAGGTGATGAACGGCGTCATCACGCTGACGCTGAACGACGACGGCCAGGTCACCGTGGACATGGGCGCGCCGGAGTTCGAGCCGGCGCGCATCCCGTTCCTGCCGGAGGGGCTGCCCACCCGCACCGAGGGCGACGACACGCTGTACGGCATCGAGACCAATGGCCGCACCGTGTGGATTTCCGCGGTATCGATGGGCAACCCGCATGCGGTGCAGGTGGTCGACGACACCGAGCGCTTCCCGGTGCGCGAGGACGGCCCGGTGATCGAGCACCATGCGGCGTTCCCGAAGCGGGTCAATGCCGGCTTCATGCAGGTGGTCGATCGCAACACGATCCGGCTGCGCGTGTTCGAGCGCGGCTCCGGCGAGACGCTGGCTTGCGGCACCGGCGCCTGCGCGGCGGTGGTCGCCGGCATCCGGCGCGGCCTGCTCGACTCGCCGGTCAAGGTGCATGCGCACGGCGGCGACCTGACCATTGCCTGGGATGGCGACGGGACCCCGGTGCGGATGACCGGCCCGGCGACCACGGTATTCGAAGGCTCGATCGATCTGGACGCGCTGCAGCCACGCGGCTGATTCCAGCGACCTTGGGACAGGCGCCCATGCGCGCCCCTGCCCCAGCGACCCTGCCGGAACCCCGGCGCCAACGCGGAGAAGCGCCCATGCCCGACACGCCGCTCCACCCCTACCGCATCGCCGATGGCAAGGGCTTTCGCCTGGACCGCTTCGATGCGGGCGCCAAGCCCTTCTCCAGCGGGGACAAGACCAGCGACCGCGCTCGCCTGACCGAGCTGTCGACGCATCTGGACGAGCAGCAGGACATCTTCTACGCCGAGGGCTCGCGCAAGCTGCTGGTGATCCTGCAGGGCATGGACACCAGCGGCAAGGACGGCACCGTGCGCGGCGTGTTCCGCAGCTTCGATCCGCTTGGCCTGCGCGTGGTCGGCTTCAAGGCGCCGACCTCGGAGGAAAAGGCGCGCGACTACCTGTGGCGCGTCCATGCGCAGGTGCCGCGCGCCGGCGAGATCGCGGTGTTCAACCGCAGCCATTACGAGGACGTGCTGATCACGCGCGTGCATGGCTGGATCGACGCGGCCGAGTGCGAGCGCCGCTACCGGCAGATCCGCCACTTCGAAAGCCTGCTGGTCGAGACTGGCACCACGCTGATCAAGTGCTTCCTGCATATTTCGAAGGACGAGCAGAAGGCGCGCCTGGAGGCGCGGCTCGCCGATCCGCAGAAGCACTGGAAATTCGACCCCAACGACCTGGCCGAGCGCCGGCACTGGGAGGCGTATATGGACGCCTACCAGGACGCGATCGCCGCGACAGCGACGCCGGACGCGCCCTGGCATGTGATTCCCGCCGATTCGAAGACGCACCGCAACCTGATGGTCGCGGAGATCCTGCGCGAGACCTTCGCGCGGCTCAAGCCGGTCTATCCGGCGTCCGCGCCGGGGCTGGACAGGCTGAAGGTCGAGTAATCAGACGCCGTAGCGCTGACGATACGCCGCCACCGCATCGCGCGAGGCGGACAGCGCCGGGTCCTTGCCGGCGTCCAGATACGCCAGCAGGTCGGCCAGCGAGGCGATCGCGATCACCGGCACGCCGAATTCGCGCTGCACGTCCTGCACCGCGGAATGCGCGCCGATCTGCTCGGCGGTGCCGCTTCTCTCCATCCGGTCCAGCGCGATCAGCACCGCGGCCGGTTCGGCGCCGGCGGCGCGGATCATCTGCACCGATTCGCGCACCGAGGTGCCGGCCGAGATCACGTCGTCGACGATCACCACCTTGCCCTGCAGCCTGGCGCCGACCAGCGTGCCGCCCTCGCCGTGGTCCTTGGCTTCCTTGCGGTTGTAGGCGAAGCCGACATTGCGGCCCATGCCGGCCAAGGCCACCGCGGTGGCCGACGCCAGCGTGATGCCCTTGTAGGCCGGCCCGAACAGCATGTCGAATGCGACACCCGAGGCCAGCAGGGTTTTCGCATAGAATTGCGCCACCTGACCCAGCGTGGCGCCCTCGTTGAACAGCCCCGCGTTGAAGAAATACGGCGATTTGCGTCCCGCCTTGGTGACGAACTCGCCAAAGGACAGCACGCCTGCGTCCAGCGCGAAGCGGATGAAAGTCTGGCTGAGGTCGTCCGCCGCCGGCGTGGTTTGCTGCGTCATCTTTTCTCTCTGTTCCAAAATTTCCCGAGATGTTACGGATTATCAGTGCCAACCTCAACGGCATCCGCTCAGCCAGCAAGAAAGGCTTCTTCGACTGGATGGGCAAGCAGGACGCCGACATGGTCTGCGTGCAGGAGCTCAAGGCGCAGGCCGCCGACATGACCGAGGCCTTCCTGGCCCCGCACGGCTATCACGGCTACTTCCACTACGCCGAGAAGAAGGGCTACAGCGGCGTCGGCCTGTACACGCGCCACAAGCCCGAGCGCGTGGTCACGGGCTTCGGCAACGCCGAGTTCGACAGCGAGGGCCGCTATGTCGAAGTGCAGTATCCGCACTTGGCGGTGATTTCGGTCTATGTGCCGTCGGGCTCCAGTTCCGAAGAGCGGCAGTTGGCCAAGTACCGCTTCATGGAGGCCTTCCTGCCCCATCTGCTGCAGCTCAAGGCAAGCGGGCGCGAGATCGTGCTGTGCGGCGACGTCAACATCGCGCACAAGGAAATCGACATCAAGAACTGGAAGGGCAATCTGAAGAACTCCGGCTTCCTGCCCGAAGAGCGCGCCTGGATCGGCGAGCTGTTCGACGTGCACGGCTATGTCGACGTGTTCCGCAAGCTGGACCCCCGGCCCGAGCAATACACCTGGTGGAGCAACCGCGGCCAGGCCTATGCAAAGAACGTCGGCTGGCGCATCGACTACCACCTGGCCACGCCGAAGATTGCCGACACGGCCAAGGCGTGCTCGATCTACAAGGACGAGAAGTTCAGCGATCACGCGCCGCTGTCGATCGACTACGACTTCCCGCTGTAACGGGTCCGTCCGGCGCCGGGGCGCCTTGCCGCTGCGGTGCCCGGGCATCCTCGCTACAATGCATCCCTCACCCGTATTACCTAGCGAGTCCACCATGGCATTCAAAGTGTTCGTCGACGGCCAGGAAGGCACCACCGGCCTTCGGCTGCTCGATTATCTGTCCGGCCGTTCCGATGTCGAACTGCTGCGCATCGCCGAAGACAAGCGCAAGGATCCGGCCGAGCGAGCACGCTTCCTGAACGCCGCAGACGTGGCCTTCCTGTGCCTGCCGGACGTGGCCTCGCGCGAGGCGGTGTCGCTGGTGACCAACCCGAATACCTGCGTGATCGACGCCAGCACGGCGTTCCGCACCGCCGACAACTGGGCCTACGGCCTGCCCGAGCTGGTGCGCGGCCAGCGCGAGAAGATCCGCGCGAGCAAGCGCATCGCCGTGCCGGGCTGCCACGCCAGCGCCTTCGTGCTGGCCGTGCGTCCGCTGGTCGATGCCGGCGTGATGCAGCCCGACTACCCCGTCACCGCGTTCTCGCTGACCGGCTACAGCGGCGGCGGCAAGAAGATGATTGCGGACTTCGAGGCGGGCGGCAATCCGAAGCTCGAGCCCCAGCGCATAGGCGCGCGGGCTGTCGAGCTTCGGA